>NZ_JACJKY010000024.1 GCF_016901855.1 Merdimmobilis hominis
CTCCCATGACAAAAACAAACAAACGAAATCTTATCATTGTCGCCGTTGTTTTGTCGGTCGCATTGATCGCAGCAGTCTGCGTTTCCGTCTTTTTCCCGAAAAAAACGATCGCTGATCTTTTGTATCTCACCTCAAAAAGTCAAATTGAATCAGTAACGATTAGCTCTTCTTACCAAATGCTTCGCGATGCAGTCGGTACGGAGGAACAGCAGCAAAAAATACATTCCGCTCACAAAGAGATCACCGGCACTCCGCTTGCACAGCAGTATATCGATGCAATCTTTGAAAAGCCCGTTGCGCTTCAGGATGTGAAGTACACCGGCTTCGTCGGCATGGGTCAAAACTATTTGACTACAGCCAACGTCTATATCACTGTCACCAATGTCGGCGAAGATTATCCGCCAAAGCAAAGGACATTCACCATCTCGTGCAACAGTTATCTCGATTTCAGCGATTACCCGGAAGTGTTTCTCTCCTACGATTACACCATGGACTATCGCCGCCAGAAGTTTGAGGAAAACAGCGCACGCGGCATTCAGGAAGAGGTCAAAGAATCGGAAGACTATATCTTCACCGTCCCGGGAACCGAACTCTTCACCGCTGGTTTTATCAAAGAACAGCTTGGGATAGATAAATAATGCCCCCTCCCTATACACAAAAACAACAGGCAGCGCCTTTTAAAAGGCACTGCCTGTTGTTTATTCTGTTTATTCAAACATTTCTTTTACTTTGTCAAAGAACCCTTTGCGCTTCGTGTACTGCTTTTCGTCTGTCAGCAGCTTATCGAAGTTTTTAAGTGCTTCTTTCTGCGCCTTTGAAAGTCCTTTCGGTACTTCCACCGTAACCTCCACATACTGGTCACCGCGTCCTCGACCGTTTAAGTTCTGCACGCCCTTGCCGCGCAGACGGAATACGGTTCCCGGCTGTGTGCCTTCGGGGATCGTGTACTTCACTTTACCGTCGATCGTCGGCACAGTCAGCTCATCGCCGAGTGCTGCCTGCATATACGTCAGCGGAATCTCGCACCAGATATCATAACCGTCGCGTTTAAACAGCGTATCCGGACGCACCGTCACAGTGACATGCAGATCGCCTGCCGGTCCGCCGTTTATGCCGCTGTCGCCCTGACCGCGGACTGCGAGTGTTTGACCGTCATCGATGCCGGCAGGAATCGAAACCTCGATTTTTTTCGTAACACGGATTCTGCCGTTGCCGTTACATTTTTTGCACGGGTTTGTGATAATTTTACCCTTGCCGCCGCAGCGCGAACACGGACGGCTTGATGTCATAGAGCCAAGCGGTGTCCGCTGGGTCACACGCACCTGACCGGTACCGTGACAATCCGGACATGTCTGTGCATCATGTCCCGGTTCACTGCCGCTGCCGTAACAATCCGGACAGCTTTCCATGCGCTGAATGCTGATCTCACGTTTGACGCCTTTGCAAGCCTCAAAGAAGCTGATCGTGCAGCTCGTCTGCAAATCGCCGCCGCGGCGCGGTGCGTTCGGATTGGCACGTCTGGACGAACCAAATCCGCCGCCGAAAAATCCTTCAAAAATATCGCCGAGATCGCCCATATCAAAGCCGCCGAACCCACCAAATCCGCCGGCACCCGGACCGCCTGCGCCATAGTTTGGATCGACACCTGCATGACCGAACTGGTCATAGCGCGCACGCTTTGTGGAGTCCGAAAGCACCTCATATGCCTCATTGGCCTCTTTGAATTTCTTTTCAGCTTCTTTGTCCCCTGGATTTAAGTCGGGGTGATATTGTTTTGCGAGTTTGCGATACGCTTTTTTCAGCTCGTCGTCCGTTGCTGTTTTGGAAACACCGAGCACCTCGTAATAATCGCGTTTTTCCTCAGCCAAATCCGTTCGTCCTCCTCTGTCTTGTCGTTATGAGCACACACCCGAAACGGGACGAAACCAACGCTTCGTCCCGAATCCGGATTTGATGTTCTCAAAAAACTGTGTCAATTATTTATCGTCGTTTACTTCTGTGAAGTCCGCATCGACAACGCCGTCCGGACCAACATTACCCGACTGTGCAGCGCCTGCATTCGGTGCGCCCTGCTGTGCCTGAGCAGCCTGTGCTGCTTCATACATCTTCGAAGAAACTGCATAGAATGCTTTTTCAAGCTCTTCCTGTTTTGCTTTGATCGAATCAACTGTACCGGATTTGAGCTCTTCTTTCAGTGCTTCGATTTTTGCAGTGATATCGGTTTTCTCGGAATCGGAGATTTTGCCTTCCATATCTTTGAGTGCTTTCTCGCACTGGAATACCATCTGATCTGCGCCGTTTCTGACATCGATCTCTTCTTTTTTCTTCTTATCCTCTGCTGCAAATGCCTCAGCCTCTTTCACAGCGCGGTCGATGTCCTCTTTGGACATGTTGGTGGAAGAAGTGATGGTGATGTGCTGCTCTTTGCCGGTACCCAGATCTTTTGCCGAAACGTGAACGATGCCGTTTGCGTCGATATCATAGGTAACTTCGATCTGCGGGATGCCGCGCGGAGCCGGTGCGATACCGTCGAGTTTGAAGATGCCCAGTGTTTTGTTGTCTTTTGCAAATTCACGCTCACCCTGCAGGACATGGATTTCAACAGCAGTCTGGTTATCTGCGGCGGTCGAGAAGACCTGCGATTTTTTGGTCGGGATGGTGGTGTTTCTCTCGATCAGTTTTGTGGAAACGCCGCCGAGTGTCTCAATGCCCAAGGACAGCGGTGTAACGTCAAGAAGCAGCAGGCCTTTGACCTCGCCGCCCAGAACGCCGCCCTGAATTGCAGCGCCGACAGCAACACATTCATCCGGGTTGATGCCTTTAAACGGCTCTTTGCCGATGATATTTTTGACAGCGTCCTGAACTGCCGGAATTCTCGAAGAACCACCGACCATCAGCACTTTGTTCAAGTCAGAAGCAGACAGACCGGAGTCGGACAGTGCCTGGCGAACCGGGCCCATGGTAGCTTCTACGAGATCTGCGGTCAGTTCGTTGAATTTTGCACGGGTCAGTGTCATATCAAGGTGTTTCGGACCGGTTGCATCTGCTGTGATAAACGGCAGGTTGATTTGTGTCTGGGTCATGCCGGACAGGTCGATTTTTGCTTTCTCAGCAGCCTCTTTCAAACGCTGCAGTGCCATTTTGTCAGCTTTCAAATCAATGCCGTCTGTTTTCTTGAATTCAGAAGCCATCCAGTCGATGATGCGTGCGTCGAAGTCATCGCCGCCCAAACGGTTGTTGCCGGCAGTTGCCAGAACTTCCTGCACACCGTCGCCCATTTCGATGATAGAAACGTCGAATGTACCGCCGCCCAGGTCGTAAACCATGATTTTCTGATCCTGCTCTTTGTCAACACCGTAAGCCAGTGCAGCAGCAGTCGGCTCGTTGATGATTCTCTTGACCTCGAGGCCTGCGATTTTGCCTGCGTCTTTGGTAGCCTGACGCTGTGCGTCGGTGAAGTATGCCGGAACAGTGATGACAGCCTCGGTTACGGTTTCACCCAGGTATGCTTCTGCGTCTGTTTTGAGTTTCTGCAGAATCATTGCGGAAATCTCCTGCGGAGTGAATGCTTTGCCGTCGATGTTTACTTTGTAGTCGCTGCCCATGTGACGTTTGATCGAGCTGATCGTACGGTCAGCGTTTGTCACAGCCTGACGTTTTGCGGTTGCACCGACAATACGCTCGCCGGTTTTCGAGAAAGCGACGACAGACGGTGTGGTTCTTGCGCCCTCAGAGTTTGCGATGACGACCGGCTCGCCGCCTTCGATGACAGCGACGCAAGAGTTTGTTGTACCAAGATCAATACCAATAATTTTTCCCATGATGTGTTCCTCCTTACAGAACCTTATGTGTTTGTTTTATAAAATCAAGATTGTTGGAATTTTCGCTATTTTTCGATTTCTACGGATTTGCAACGACCACCATCGCGTGGCGAATCACATGACCGTCCAGTTCATATCCTTTTTGAAGCACTTCGCAGACGATGTTTTCGCCGAACGATTCGTCCTCCACCTGTTTGATGGCGTGATGGAAATTCGGGTCAAACGGATTACCGAGTGCTTCAATTTCTTTGACACCGACGCGTGAAAACGCTTCGCAAAGCTGGTTGAAGATCATCTCCATTCCTTTTTTGAACTCCTCATCTTTGCACGGTACACCCAGTGCCCGTTCAAAGTTGTCGGAGGCGGTCAGCATCTCTTTGATGCAAACGCCTTTTGCAAACGAGGAAAGCTCCTGTTTTTCCTTCGCGGTTCGTTTTTTATAGTTGTCAAACTCCGCAGCCGTCCGATAAAGCCGGTCGCTGAGCTCCTCGTTTTCTTTTTTCAGCGCTTCGAGCTGTGCACGCATTTCATCCGCTGCATCCGGTGTTTCGTTTACAGCTTCCTCCTGCTCCGTCTGCGGTGCAGTCATTTCTTTTTCGTTTTCTTTGTTGCTCAAAACGATCTTCCTTTCCCGTCCTCGTCGTCTGGCTCCATTGCAGCCTCTAACAAACGATTGACGCTGTCTGTGATATATTTGATATGCGGAATCACCTGTGCATAATCGACCCGAACCGGCCCGATCACACCAAATGAAGCCACACGCTGACCTCCTGCTTTAAACGGAGATAAGATCATGCTCGAATTGGTAACGGCGAAGCTCTCATCCTCCTGCCCAAAGACCACCGAAATTCCGTCGAACGCACCCGAAAGCAGCGCTTCCAGTTCGTTCTTGTGTGCAAGCAGCTGAACCACTTCGTCGGCACGGAGCATCGCGCTCGTCAAAAGATTTTGTTCGCCGTGCAGATGTACCTGCGTGTGCGAAATCTCTTCCGAAAGCTCATACACCGCGTTTAACAGCGGCGAAAGCGATACCATGTAACTGCCGAGTGCCACCGCAAGCTCTGTGAGCCGTTCGGGCGTCACCGCATCTAAGTTTAAGCCCGTCAGATTGTCGTTGATGAACTGCTCAAAAAACGCGATCTGCTCGTTTGTCAGATCAAATGCGATCCGGCAGATTTTGTTTTTGATCGTTCCCGAAGACGTAATCATCAAGAGTGCATACACTCTGCGGCCGGCCGGAATGACTTCCACCCGTGTGATCACCGAAAACGACGGCGCACTGCTGCGGGCAACCACGGCGAGATTTGTCATTTCCGACATCACCGTGATGGCGTTTTCGACGATCGCATCCGCCGTAGCATCGTTATGCGACAACAGCTCGTCGATCATCCGTTTTTCTTTTGCACTCAGCGGTTTCGGACACATCAGATGATCAATATAATACCGATATCCCTGATACGTCGGAACCCGCCCGGCGGAAGTATGGGGCTGTTCTAGCAGTCCTGCGCGTTCCAAAAACGCCATGTCATTTCGGATCGTCGCAGACGAAACATTCATCCCGATGCACGAAAGCACTGCTTTGGAACCAACCGGCTCTCCGGTGCGGATATATTCATCGACAACCGCACAGAGAATCGCACGCTTGCGTTCATCCACTGCACCCATTCAACCGCCTCCTTTCGGTTTTGCTTTAGCACTCCATATCCCTGAGTGCTAACTATACTCTACCACCCTTTTGATCGGTTGTCAAGTAGATGGATTATGAATTTTGTGAACGGTTTTTAAATAAACGCACGTAAAATCATGACGTATTCCCCACTTGACGGCTATGCTATACTAAATAAGTAGATTCTTAAAAAAGGAGGCGTGAGCATGCACGTCCACGCAGGCCATAACCACGGATTTTTAGGCGAATGGATCGAATCGCTGATCGAAGGATTTTCTCTTCCGCATACCGTTTCGGAATTTATCACGCATTTTATTGTTGACACACTGACGATTTTCGTTCTGCTTGCCGTCATCATGACAGCTGTTTATTTTATAAGCAGCTATATCAACATGGAAAAGCTGCATCACACATTGGCACGGTTAAACAGTGTGCCCGGATTTTTGCTGGCGGTTGCCGCAGGCACGATTTCACCGTTTTGCTCATGCAGCATCCTGCCGGTACTCATTGGACTGATTTCCGTCGGTGTGCCGGTGCGTATCTGCCTTTGTTATCTGACGTCCTCGTCGCTTTTAAACCTCACGGCGATTCTCTCCGTCTTTGCGATTGCAGGACCGTCGTTCGGTGCGGCATATGTCGCGGCATCGCTTGTCATTTTAATCCTGTTAGCGCTCATTTTAAAGCTGTTCCCGTTGGAGCAGGGTGTCAAACGATACGAATGCGAACACCCGCACGAACATCATGCGCACGAAAAAACAGCCGGCGCACGGTTTCATCATGCACTGCTTGATATGCTCGCTGTTTTACGCAAATGTGCCGTGTTCATTTTGCTGGGCGTTGCACTTTCGTCGGCTGTCATGGCATTTTTCTCGCTTGATACAATCACAAAAATCGTCAACGACAACGAACTGCTCTCTACAGCGATTGTCACATTGATCGGACTGCCGATTCACTCGGACATTTTCTCGATTGCACCGGTCCTGCTTCTGCTGTTAAAAATCTCACCGGCAGTAGCGCTCACCTTCACACTTTCATCCATGGTGATTTCGGTACCATCGGCGATTCTTTTAACCCGTGCGCTTCGGATTCGGGTCGTTTTGCTTTATTGCGGTGTCGCCGCAGTCGTTTCTCTGCTCGTCGGCATGGCAAGCATCTTCATTTTGGGATAATGACCAACAACCCATTCACAAACAAACACCCGCAGCAGTCGCTGCGGGTGTTTTTATTCTTCCATTGTCACTTTCTTTGTAAAATCGATACCGCACGGTGCAATCTGCGGCATACACAGCGACGCACACTCCTGCGCACGAACACTTGCCTGAAATGCCTGCGGATACCGGCGATATAAATCAGCAAAATTCACACCAATTCTCTGCCGCTGTTCCTTCGGAATCCGTCCGAGAATTTCCGCACCCCGACGATTAAACGCCAGCACGCGAAACGCTTCACACGATGATGCACGTTCTTTCTGTGTAATCGACAGCGCAGCACAGCATGCAATCCGCCGAATCCGCGCGTGCGGATATCGTTTTGTCTTGACAGCATCATAAAATTCAGATAAAGAACCCGATTCACGCACCGCTCGCCAAAGCCGATGCTCGAGTCCCTCTGTCACATCCGGAATCGCCGCCCACTGCTCGCGTGAAAGACTGCGCAATACGCCGAGCAGATACCGTTCACCGTTTATCATGCGGATGGGTGCGCGTTGTTCGTTGATTTCCTTTTGATACAGCGCAAACGCCGTTTCGGGCACATACTGTGAAAGAATTTCCGGCTGCTCGAGATGTGTCCGCAAAAATGAAGCGCTTGCAAATGCGCCCGCAGCAGTCGTGCTGTCATGTGCCGCACCTGCCCGCTTCACCGCAAGCCATTCAAACGAAACGCCGAGCCGCCCCGCTGCACGTAAGTACGAAAGCGCCAGCAAATCGTTCGGGTCTGCAAAACAAGGTGTCCGATGATACGCTTGCTCAAACGCCGCCTGACGCGCCCGCGGATATGACATGCCCTCTTTTAAAAACGGCGCAAACGCACCCGCTCGCTCAAGCGCTTCCAGTGCGCAACGCTCCTGTTTCAGTGCCTCTATATCACCCGATTCACTGCCGAAACCAATCATGGACACACCGATAAACGCAAGTGCCGACATCGCGCCAAATGCAAATTCAGGCGCAGACGAAAGCGCAAACGGTGCAGGCAGTTCGATCACCAAATCGGCACCGCCCAAAACAGCTGCTTTTGCGCGTGTCCACTTATCAAGAATTGCCGGTTCGCCGCGCTGAACAAATGCACCGCTCATCACAGCTGCTACATGCGTCGCACCGGCTTTTCGCATCTGTTCAATCTGATACGCATGCCCATTATGAAACGGATTATATTCCGCAACAACACCCGCAATTCTCAAAATTTGCGCCTCCTTTTGCACTTTTCTCCTGAAATTCTCCCGAAAGAAACGAATTACCACTTGAAATTTTTCTGCTAACGTAATAATATAGAATGTGGATATTCTTTGTCAATGATTCAAAATAAAATTTTTATTTGGAAGGATGAATTTCATGAAAATCCTCGTCATCAATGCCGGCAGCTCTTCTCTCAAATATCAGCTGATCGACATGACAGATGAACACGTCATCGCAAAAGGCAACTGTGAACGCATCGGCGTCGGTGGTCTGATCACACACAAAACAAACGACATAACTGTTTCGTATGAAGTCGAATTCCCGACCCATAAAGAAGCATTCCTCGAAGTCGTTAAAGTACTGACCAGCGGCGAAGGCAAAGTGTTAGACGATGTCAGCGAAATCGGCGCAGTCGGCCACCGCGTTCTCCATGGCGGCGAGTTTTATAAAGTTTCCACCCTCATCACTGAGGAAGTTGTCAAAACAATCGAAGATTTGAGCGAATTAGGTCCGCTTCACAACCCGCCGCAGGCAGCTGCAATCCGTGCTTGCCGCAGCGTATTCGGCGAAGATGTGCCGATGGTTGCAGTGTTCGATACCTCGTTCCATCAGACCATGCCGGAAAAATCGTATATGTTCGGCATTCCGTACGAGTACTACGAGAAATATCACATCCGCCGTTACGGCTTCCACGGTACAAGCCATCGTTATGTCAGCGGTCACTACCTTGAGATGATCGGCAAGAAAGAGGGCACAAAAGTTGTTGTCTGCCACTTGGGCAACGGCTCCTCCATCACCGCAGTCAAAGACGGCAAATGTATGGATACCACCATGGGCTTTACTCCGCTGGACGGCATCATCATGGGCACCCGTTCGGGCGGCATCGACCCGTCGGTCATGACCTACCTGATGAACAAAGAAAACCTCACACCGGACGAGATGAGCGATATTCTCAACAAAAAATCGGGCTTCTTGGGCATTTCCGGACTGTCGTCTGACGCACGTGACCTTGTAAACGCTTCCCACGAAGGACATCACCGTGCAAGACTCGCTTGCGAGATCGTTCGTTATCAGATCAAAAAATTCATCGGCGCATATGCAGCTGCAATGGGCGGCATTGATGCAGTGCTGTTCACCGGCGGCATCGGCGAAAACTCCGGCGAGCTCCGCGCAGAAGTTTGCGAAGGCCTCGAATTCATGGGAATCGAGCTTGATCCGGCAGAAAACACAAAACGCACCGGCACCGATCACAAAATTTCAAAAGAAGGACTTCCGGTGGAAGTTTGGGTCATCCCGACCAACGAAGAACTTGCCATCGCACAGGATACCAAAGCAATCGTGGAAGCTTCCCGCTAATTGATGATGAAAAAAGTCCGCTTTTGGCGGACTTTTTTTACGCGTTCCCTTGGAGAAAAAAGAAGACATGATGCAAAAACATTTTCAAACGTTAGAAGCACAGCTTCGTCAAAATGAATTTTTATATCATCAGGCGCATGATGTGTTCGGCGGTTCAGCGCGTGTATTTCGGCACTATGACCCTTCGAACGAAATGAGCATTGATATTTTAACAGAACAGGACACACCGCAGGCAGGAACGCTTTCCTGCGCCACACTTGGTATGATGCATTACCCGGTTGGACTGCGGGAAGGCGGAAAACCGCTTCGGTTTGAGCTTGCAGGCGCGTGCAAAGGTCCGAACGAAAATTTTCCGGATCTGTTAAGCCGCTGCGCAATCGCTGTCATGGGAACAAAAATCCGCTGTTTTGACGGCGCAGTGTTCCCGGACATTGTCCGCACCTATATTCCCGAAAGCCGACTGCCGCATCTGCTGTTCACGGAGTTTTCGTTTTGGAACGAGCGGTTGGAAGCCGTTGCATTTGAACCGTTCAACGTGCGCTGGCTCACTGCAATCTTTCTTTCGGACAAGGAATCGGACTACTGTGCACAGCACGGCGTGGTTTCGCTGCTCTCGCTGTTTGAAGAACAGAAAGCCGATCTTTCTGATCCGCTGCGTGACTCTGTGTTATAACGTAAGATGAAAAAACGCTTCCGCGAAATTCGCGGAAGCGTTTTTCTGTTTTACACATTTGGTTATGCCGCACCATCAGGAAGTGTGCCGTCACTATCTGGATACGCAAGCGCCACACGGTCCTGAAGCGCTTCAATCGAACCTCGTGAAAAATCTTTCGACTCCACACGGAAATAAGCCTCTGCCGATGCCACATCCGAAGCGCCAGGTGCCACAGTGACGCGAATCAAATTCTCATCCTCAGGAGAGAATACAAAGGTTGCCGTATGACCGTCAGAGAAGCGATAAGAAAGCCCTGTAATTCTTCCTAAATATCCTTCAAACAAGGTTTTTGCCTCATTCTCCGCAATCTTCCCTGATAATTTTTGAAGTGCCTCAGTAAAGACTTTTTGTTCTCCACTGGGTAGCTCGCCGCTTCTCCGGTCAACAATCAGCGTAATCGTCTCCACTTCAGCATCGTTTGGGTTTGCAAATGAAATAATATCTGACGGTGATGTAAAATACACAGCGAAAAGAACACCAACTGCCGCCACCAAAATCACAGCAACACCAATGAAAATTCCTTTTTTCTTTGTCATACTGACGCCTCCCTTCATCTGCCTTTCGAATGATCCTTCTGCAAAGAAAATACAATATTTTCTTCTCTTACTTTTATTATAAGAGCATTCAATGAGATTGTCAATTTGAATAAAAACAAAATGTTGTTTTTTTGATGATTATTTTTGTTATTTATGCATAAATAAAATCGGAGAGAAGAATCTTCTCTCCGATTTTATTCCACAGTTTGGCCAATCAGTCGCCCAATACTTCATTTGAGCGTCGGAATAGGAGCGAGATACACCAAATTCCTGCGATCGCAACAAGTGTGTAGATGATGCGGGCAAAAATGCTCAGCTGTCCGCCGCAAATCCACGCCACTGTATCAAATCCAAAAATACCGATTCCGCCCCAGTTGAGCGCACCGATAATCACAAGGATCAGCGCGATTCGATCAAGCATAATGAAAAACCTCCAAGCTTTCGTTCCGGAACGGAACAAAAATTGCATCCCGTTCTGGCTAAGCCGTTTTTCTGAACAGTTTGCAAATATAGTGTTGTCGCTATTTCTTTTTTTATTCGAATATGATAAAATAAAAATAATCAATTCATTTTGGAGGGACAACATGGAAAAATACATTCCGTACATCATTGCCGGCGGTATCGTATTACTGTTGGTATTGATTCTGATAGCGGTTCGTGCCGTACGAGAAGCACACCGCCGAAAACTCGGTATTGACGGTGAGAAAAAGGTAGCCGCAAAATTAAAACGTTTTGCATCCATCCGCAGCTTTAAAGTCATCAATGACTTGTACCTGCCGCTGTATGACAAAACCACACAGGTCGACCATGTGCTGATCGGATTTTTCGGACTGCTCGTGATTGAAACCAAAAATATCGGCGGCGAAGTATACGGCGAACCACGCAAAAAAGACTGGCTGCACATCATGGGAAAATCGCGCTATAAACTGTATAACCCGCTGATGCAGAATCAGACCCATGTCGACTGCATCCGTCATTTGCTCGGAAAAGAGAATATCTACAACGTGCCGATTGAAAGCCTTGTGGTATTCACCAACCGAAAAGTAGAATTGTTTATTCCGAAAAAGCTTCCAATCATTTCGTTCAATCGTTTGAATAAATTTTTGCATCAGGAACGCTTTTCAAAAGACAACAACATTGATGTGGACAAGATTTATCATGCCCTGTTAAAATATCAAATCACCGATAAAAAAGTCATTTCTCAGCATGTTAAAAACGTAAAAGAAATGGCAAAGCATAATAAATAATTGTCATGAAAAAAGCCTCACCGTACGGTGAGGCTTTTTTTGTTTGCTTATTCAGCTGCTTGACTGGATTCCTGTGAAGATTCAGCAGCCGCGGATTCTTCTGATGATACAGATTCCTCGGAAGACTCTGCAGTCTGTGTGTTGTCTTCAGTTTGTGAATGCAAAACTTCCTGTGCTTTATGGATATGCGGGTCTGTCTGATCGGTCACAGAAGCCGGATTCTGCATCTGCTCCGCGGAGAAGGTGATATCATAATCCGCTTTCAGTCCAACGCCCTCAATATCAAGCTGTGTCGAAGTCAGAAAATGAGAAACTGTAATCGAAATCGCACTGCCGTCTGTCAGCGGACGAACTTCCTGAATCGCCGATTTTCCCATGGTCTGACTGCCGATCAATTTGGTTTCACTTGTTTCACGCATAATTGCCGCGAAATACTCCGCCGCACAGCCCGTGCCGCCATCGACCAAAACGGTCATCGGCAAATTGATATAATAGGAATCCGATGTGCCGCTCAGCTCCATTTCGCCGCTTTTTCCTACAATATAACCCAAATCATGCGACGGAAGCAAAACGTTGAGCATTTCATTTGCCGCATCGATCGACATGCTGTTATTACCGCGCACATCTAAAATGATTCCGGTGATATTGCTTTTCATCACTTTTTCCACAGCAGTTTTAAACTGTGCAACAGCCTCACTGTTGAACGCACGGATCTGCACATAGCCGAGATCATCAATCACACGGCTCTCCACATAAGTAGGCGTCAATGCGACACGCTGCAATTCTTTGGTTGTATCCACACCGTCGCGGCGATATACCACCGTACATTTTGTGCCGATTTTACCTTTCAGCAACTGAACTGCTTGTGTATAAGACAGCGTTTTTAAATCTGTGCCATCCACAGAAATGATCAAGTCGCCGCGCTGAATGCCGTTTTGTTCTGCCGCAGAGCCAGCTTCTACTGATAACACGCCCAGATATCCGGTCTGATCCTGATATGTCTGAACACCGATAGAAACCAGTTCACCTTTTTCTTCCTGAAGCATTGCTTCGTACTCTGCTTTCGTATAATAGGAAGCATACGAATCGCCGATTCCGCGGATATATCCCGCTGCAATCAGATTATTCAAATACTCCTCATCGATGTTTCCTACACCCGCATAATTCTGACGCACTTCATTGTCAATATTGCTGAGTTTATTATACATTGCTTCACGCTCGTTCACATTGTGTACCATGTTGTTAAAATGCGAAAGCGCAACCATCATGGTAATACAGAATGTAATTCCCGCAATCACTACCATAAACGTAATCGCAGCGCCCAACGAGATTTTTTTATTCATACATATCCTCCTGTTTTGAGCCAGAAACGCGAAGTATTCCTGCAAAAGCAGGAATACTTCCTTTCAATGCCAATTCGATAAGTAGAAACGACTCTCCGGCTTCACGATTATGACGGCTGTCTGACGTAATTGAGCGGATTCATCTTTGCACCGTTAATACGAACTTCAAAGTGCAAATGGTTGCCGGTAGAGTTGCCGGTGGTACCGATTCCTGCGATGGTTTCGCCTTTTTGAACCATCTGGCCAGGCACTACGTCAATTCTGCTGCAGTGACCATACAGCGTTGCCACACCGTTTCCGTGGTCAACAATGACGTGATATCCATAGCCGTAGTCCAAATATTTTACACTCAGCACTTTTCCGGCATCTGCTGCAACGATGCTTGTTCCGGCAGCGCCCGGGATATCAATACCTGTATGATAGTTCGGCTTACCATACAAGGTACGCCATCCGAAATACGACGAAATATACGATCTGCTCGGCACCGGCCATTTCAGCTGACCGTCGCCGTATGCCTCGTCATTGCCTTCGTTTTGAAGCATTTCTTCGATTTCTTTTTCAAGCGCTGCCTGCTGATCTTTGTATTTCTCAACGTTTTCCATGTACTCACGGTTTGCATCCAAAATACTGGATTCTATGTTTTTGCTCTGTGCATATAAGCCGTCGAGTTCTTTTTTCTTCACGTTGATTTCATCATAAGAAGCCTGCAAATCCTCTTTCTGACCTGCGAGTTCCTCACGAAGCGATTCAAGATCTGTTTTTTGCTGCGTCAGTGTTTCAATCAGCGACTGATCTTCCTGAGAAATTCGTTTTAAAATCTCATACCGATTCAAAAAATCGGAAAAGCTGCTTGCACTCAACAATGTTGTGAGTGCAGAAGAAGAGGTATTTGTAATATACATTCTGCGCAGACGTGCAGCAAACAATTCTTCGTTTTCTGCAATTTCAGCCTGCTTTGTAGCAATCTCTTCTTCTTTTTGTGTAATTTCAGCCTCAACCATATCAATTTTTTCCTGATACAGCGAAAGCTGCTGTTCTACATTCAAAATCTGATCAGTCAGTTCTTTTTGGCGTGCCTGTTCATCTTCAAGCTTTTGCTCATTTGCGTTCATCTGATCTTCAAGATCTTTGATCTGCTGATCGATCTGGTCAATTTGATTTTGCATATCCGAAACTGATTTCGCCTGTACAAAGTCGATCTGGCCAAACGGTCCGCTCAAAAACAATGCGGTCATCAGTACTGCCATAAATACGGCAATTCTTTTTCCGTATCTATGCGCAAAAAAACGTTGCATACGTCAACAAATCCCCTTTCAAGTCATGGCTTCTTTTTTTAAAAACCGTTTCTTTTTGTCATTTGGATTTTTAAACCTTCACGTGATTTCGAATACTAATCAAACTGCCCATCACACCAAGTACAATGCCGGTTCCGGCAAAGAAACCGCCAAGCGGCAGTGCCACCTGTTTAAACGGCACAACACTTTCAAACGCCGACTGGAGCCAATAGGATACATCCGTCGAAAAAGCGCCGACCAAATACGAATATGCACCCCAGATAATCAAAAAGGAAATCAGCGCAGAAAGAAATCCGAGCATAAATCCTTCCACAACAAACGGAACACGAATAAACGAATTGGTTGCACCGACAAATTTCATAATATTGATTTCTTTGCGGCGGGTGAAAATGGTCGCACGAATTGTGTTTGAAATAATCACCAGTGAAATGACTGCAAGCGCAATAATCACGATAGTGCCAAGTGTCACAACCGTATTCTGCACATACGAAAGCGTATCTGCAACCTCGCCGGACGCATTGACAACATCCACGCCTGCAATTTCCTGCAATGCTTTCTGCGTATCACGCGTCTGATCGATTTCATTCACTTTCACAACAAAGCTGTCAGGAATCGGATTATCCTCTCCCTCATAGCCTTCCAAAAGATATCCATCGTCACCGAACGATTCTTTTGTGTTTTCAAGTCCTTCTTCTTTAGAAATAAACGTTACTTCTTTGACATTCGGAACTGCCCGGATGGCCTCTTCAGCCTGAGTCAAATCCTCTTCTGTGAGTCCTTCTTTCATATAGACGCACATTTCACTTTGACCTTCCACGTATTTGACCATACTGTTCACATTCACAGTCAGCAAAAACGCAGCACCTACGATCAAAAGGCACGTGGTCAGCACGCCAATGGACGTCAGCGACATCACACGATTGCGCCACATGTTGCGCAGCCCTTCTTTGAGCAAATATCGAAAGCTGGAAGCTCTCATCCGCGAGCACCACCTTTCTTTAAAACCTCATCCCGCGCAATCGTACCATGTTCAATGGTAATAATACGGCCGCCGAAATGATGCACCATTTCGTGCTCATGCGTTACCATCAGTACCGTTGTTCCGCACGCATTGATGCCTTCCAAAAGCTCCACAATTTCATAGGAGAGCTCCGGGTCAATATTTCCCGTCGGCTCGTCCGCAATGATGATCGGCGGATCATTCACAAGCGCGCGTGCCAATGCCACACGCTGCTGCTCACCGCCCGAAATCTCATGCGGGAACCGCTTTGCTTTCTTCTCAAGTCCCATCAAATTCAGAATATACGGCACTCGATTGCGAATCACCTTATTCGCCGCGTCGGTCACACGCATACTGAACGCAACATTGTCATACACCGTCATATTCGGAATCAAGCGGAAATCCTGAAATACAACGCCGAGTTTCCGTCGATACTGGGGAATCTGACGCTGTTTTAAGCGGCCGACGTTCACCCCATCAACGGTCACAATGCCGCTGCTTGCAACTTTCTCGCGCAAAAGCAGCTTAATAATGGAACTTTTTCCGGCGCCCGACGGTCCCACGATGAAAACGAATTCTCCTTCGTCCACCGAAAGATTAACGTCCTCAAGCGCCGATGTCTGTCTGTCATATTTTAACGACACATGACTTAACTCTATCATAGCCTGTACTCTCCCAAACAAAACACATTCCGGCAGAGCACGACCCAACTGCTGTCAAAAAACACCTGTGTCAACTTCTATTAAAACTTCGTCGGAACTGCAGTCAAATATTTTTTGACCATCAGTGCAATTTTGAACACGATTGCATGATCAAACTCACGCAGATCCAAACCGGTCAATTTTTTAATTTTCTCAAGACGATATACAAGCGTATTTCTGTGCACGAACAGTTTACGCGATGTTTCCGAAACGTTCAGGTTGTTCTCGAAGAACTTCTGAATCGTAAACAGCGTTTCCTGATCGAGCGACTCGATCGATCCGTGCTTAAACACTTCATTCAAGAAAGTCGAACACAGGGTGGTCGGCAGCTGATAAATCAGCCGTGCAATACCCAAATTCTCATAGCATACAATATTCTGTTCTGTGTCGAACACTTTTCCGACTTCCAAAGCGATCTGTGCTTCTTTGAACGAACGCGCCAGATCTTTGACACCGGTTACAGTTGTACCGATGCCCACAGCGGATTTGGTGTAAAACTCAGAACTCAGTGTATCCACAATCGAACCGGCAAGCTTTTCAAGATCGCGCGCTTCGATGCCGGCTTTTGTCTCTTTCACCAGCACGATGTCACTCTCGTTGATTGTGAACACATAGTCTTTCTGCTTATCCGGGAACAGATTCTGAATCACGTCATATGCCGACACCTCGTTGGTGGACAAAATGCGGATCAGGAGCGCTACACGGTTGACATCATTGGAAAAATGAAGCTCACGTGCTTTGATATAAATATCGCCCGGTAAAATGTTGTCAAGCACAACGTTTTTGATAAAATTATTTTTATCATACCGCTCGTCGTAATACTGCTTAATACTCGTCAAGGAGATGGCAATGAGCTGTGCAAATTTAGAAGCCTGCTCATCGATTCCTTCAACAAAAACAGCATATTCCGGTTTGGAAAGCGAGCCGAACGGTTTATAGCTGTAACCATCGCGCACAAACACATCGTTTGTTTCAACCAGATCCAGCGCAATATACTCGTTTGTCGTGCCGATTTTGGAAAGTTCACTGCACGCAATGATGGTTGCAGTATCATCAACAACACCGATCACACGATTGATCGTATCACGCATCTGGTGGACAACACCCTGGAACAGTCTGTTAGACATAATAAAACCTCTTTTCATAACGAATATGCAGTTTAAGATAACCACTTAGTTTTATTTTACCGAAAACCGCTGAATTTTGCAACAGAAAAGAGCATTTTTATTACAAAAACGCATAAACTGCGCTTCTATGCAGACAACTGCAGATCAACTTGTTACAAATTGTAACATATCGGTTACAAAAATGTGTGAACAGAAAATGAACATCCGTCATTTTCCTGTATTTTCCTGATTTTTTGTCGGAAACCTCAGAGATTATTCCTGTTTTTATGAAGGATTCTCTCCAAAAAGAAAGAACCGAATGGGAATCTTTCGTTCCCATTCGGTTACAAATTGTAATATTTATAGTTTGCTTATTTCACGATTAAGCTTTCGCCGTCCATCTCTTCCGGTTTTTCAAGTCCCAGGAATTCGAGCATGGTCGGAGCGATGTCAGCAAGACGTCCGCCCTCACGCAGTTTCACATCCGCGCCGCATACAACAAACGGAACCGGATTGGTAGTATGTGCAGTAAACGGCGAACCGTCCGGCTCATACATCTTGTCTGCGTTGCCGTGGTCAGCGGTTACGAGTGCAATACCGCCTTTTGCGAGCACAGCATCAACTGTTTTGCCAACGCAGGCATCCACTGCTTCCACTGCTGCTTTTGCTGCGTCAAACACGCCGGTATGACCAACCATGTCGCAGTTTGCGTAGTTTAAGATGATCACGTCATACTTGTCCGAATCAATGCGTTTAAGCACTTCGTCGCATACCTCATATGCGCTCATCTCCGGTTTCAAGTCGTAGGTTGCAACTTTTGGGGAGTTGATCAGTGCGCGATCTTCGCCCTCAAATGTTGCCTCCACGCCGCCGTTGAAGAAGAAGGTGACGTGTGCATATTTCTCGGTTTCCGCAATACGAAGCTGGGTCAGACCTTTTTTGGAGATATACTCACCGAAGGTGTTGTTGAGCGACTGCGGTTTGAATGCGATGTCAACATTCGGCATTGTTGCGTCATACTGTGTCATGCAGACAAAGTACAGCGGGAAACGGCCGTTTTTGCGCTCAAATCCATCAAATGCGTCGTCAACCAGAGTACGGGTGATTTCACGCGCACGGTCCGGACGGAAGTTGAAGAAAATCACGCTGTCGTTTGCTTTGATCGGTTTGCCGCCTTCGATGACACACGGAACGACAAATTCATCGGTCACATCGTTGTCATACGAAGATTGCATTGCGCAGGTCGGGCAGCCGAAATGCTCGCCCTCGCCGTATACCATTGCTGCGTATGCTTTGGAAACGCGCTCCCAACGGTTGTCGCGGTCCATTGCATAGTAACGGCCCATCACAGTCGAAACGCGGCCAACGCCGATTTCTTTCATTTTCTCGGAAAGCTCTGCAACAAAGTCTTTGCCGGAAGACGGCGGAACGTCACGACCGTCCATGAAGCAGTGAACATACACTTCGGTAAGACCTGCTTCTTTCGCCATTTCCAAAAGACCATACAGATGGCTGTTGTGGCTGTGCACACCGCCGTCCGACAGCAGGCCCATCAAATGAAGCGCACTGCCGTTTTTCTTGCAGTTTTCGATTGCATTGCAGAATGCTTCGTTTTTGACAAAGCCGCCCTCGTTCATTGTTTTGGTGATACGTGTCAGCTCCTGGTACACGATACGGCCAGCGCCGATGTTGGTATGACCAACCTCAGAGTTGCCCATCTGACCATCCGGAAGGCCAACGTCCATACCGGAAGCGCCAATCTGTGTTTTTACACCTGCTGCAAACAACCGGTCAATATTCGGTGTGTTTGCTGCGTGAATTGCATTGCCGTAATCACTTTCATTGATACCAAATCCGTCAAGGATGATCAAAGCCAGTGGTTTATTCATATTGGATCTTCTCTCCTTTTATTTGGGTTGCAAAAGCTTCTTATTTGCTTGCTGCGTTGATGATGGTAGCAAAGTCCGGTGCTTTGAGGGAAGCGCCGCCAATCAAACCGCCGTCTACGTCCGGTTTGCTCAAAAGCTCTGCTGCGTTGCCAGCGTTCATCGAACCGCCGTACTGAATGGTCAGTGCGTCAGATGCTTCTTTGTCGTACAGTTTTTCGACAGTTGCACGGATCAGTGCGCAAACCTCGTTTGCCTGATCGGCAGTAGCGGTTTTGCCGGTGCCGATTGCCCAAACCGGCTCGTAAGCGATGATGACTTTGCTCAGATCCTCTTTGGAAACGCCGCCCAAAGCGATTTTTGTCTGCATTGCAACGAGCTCCTCGGTGATGCCGTTTTCACGGTCTTCGAGCATCTCGCCTACGCAGAGGATTGCGGTCATGCCAGCGTCGATGACAGCTTTTAGGCGTTTGTTGACGGTAGCGTCAGTCTCGCCGAAATACTGACGGCGCTCGCTGTGGCCGATGACAACGTACTCAACGCCCATCTCGGTCAGCATGGAAGCGGAGATTTCGCCGGTGAATGCACCTTTTGCTTCAAAGTGGCAGTTCTGTGCGCCGACTTTGATGTTTGTGCCTTTGGTGAGGTTGACTGCGGTCTCAAGGTTTGTGAACGGAACGCAAACCACAACGTCACAGCCAGCGTCTTTTGCCAGCGGGATCAGATCCTCGATCAATGCTTTGGTTTCCACGCGAGTGTTATTCATTTTCCAGTTGCCTGCGATAACTGCTTTTCTGAGTGCCTTGTTCATTGGAATCTCCTCCTAATACATTCATAAATTGTAAAGAGAAGCCGCGCACAGGCTTGTACGCGACTTTACTCTTTTCGGCTTGATTATTTGTCGTTCATTGCAACAATGCCCGGAAGCTCTTTGCCCTCGAGGAATTCGAGAGAAGCGCCGCCGCCTGTCGAAATGTGGCTCATCTTGTCGCCGAAGCCCAGGGTGTTGACTGCTGCTGCGGAGTCGCCGCCGCCGATGATGGTGATTGCATCGGTCTCAGCCAGTGCTTTTGCAACTGCGATGGTGCCTTTTGCGAGGATCGGGTTTTCGAACACGCCCATCGGACCGTTCCAAACAACGGTTTTTGCGGATTTTACTGCGTCAGCAAACAACTCTGCAGTTTTCTCGCCGATGTCGAGGCCCATGCAGTCAGCCGGGATAGCGTCAGCTGCAACGGTCTGTACTTCGATCTCCGCATCGATCGGATTCGGGAACTCTTTTGCAACAACACAGTCGATCGGAAGCAGAATTTTCACGCCTTTTTCTTCTGCTTTTGCGAGCATGTTTTTGCAGTAGTCGATTTTCTCGTTGTCAAGCAGAGAAGTACCAACGCTGTAGCCTTTTGCAGCGAGGAAGGTGTAAGCCATGCCGCCGCCGATGATCAGCGTGTCTGCTTTGTTGAGCAGGTTCTCGATAACATTCAGTTTGTCTGCAACTTTTGCGCCGCCCAGGATGGTGACGAACGGTCTTGCCGGGTTCTCAACAGCGCCGCCCAAGTATTTGAGCTCTTTCTGCATCAGGTAGCCGACAGCAGCTTCCTCTGTATAAGCAGCAACGCCGACAGTCGAGCAGTGTGCACGGTGTGCAGCGCCGAATGCATCGTTTACAAAAATATCGCACAGCGAGCCGAGCTCTTTGCTCAGTTCTTCGCCGTTTTTGGTCTCTTCTTTTCTGTAACGGGTGTTCTGCAGAAGAACAACATCGCCGTCTTTCATCTCAGCAACTGCTTTTTTTGCATTTTCGCCGACAACACAGTCATCAGCAGCAAACACAACTTCTTTATTCAGGAGCTCGGACAGACGTTTTGCAACCGGTGCAAGAGAAAGCTCCGGTTTCGGCTCACCTTTCGGTTTGCCAAGGTGCGAGCAAAGGATCACTTTTGCGCCGTCATCCAGCAGTTTTTTAATGGTCGGCAGTGCAGCAACGATGCGGTTTTCGTCTGTGATCACGCCGTTTTTCAGCGGAACGTTGAAATCGCAGCGAACGAGCACGCGTTTGCCGGTAGCGTGCAGATCATCAACTGTTTTTTTATTCATGACATTCATTGGACTCTTCCTTTCGTTTATCGGAATAATGTATTGTTAACCCCTTAACAATTCATCTTTATTGTACTCTATCCGGGCACTGTTTGCAAGAGGAAACAACCAATTTTTTTCTTTTTTGCGAGGAACGCGCACAGCTTATTTCATTCCTCTGCGCTGACCTTTCACAATAATGCCCACAACTTTCGGGCCTGCGTTAATCGAAATCGCAGCGCCGATACTGAACAAGCCGACTGCCTTTTCACCAAATGCCTTCTGCGCCTTTTCCAAAAGTTCCTTGCCCTGCTCGGTGCACATACCTGTCACCGTCAGATACGGCGTATGCGGAACAGCCGCCGTCTGGGCATGTTTTAACAGCGCCGGAATCACCGCTTTGTCGCCGCGCACCTTTTCAATCACCTTTGTCTCTCCGTCAATAATCGTGATGATCGGACGAAGGCCCATCAGCTCGCCGACAAACGCAGCAGCAGCCGGCACGCGTCCCGATTTTTTAACAAAGTTTAATGTGTATGGTGCAAAGTAAATCTCGACACTGTCGAACCAATCTTCAAGATATGCAATAATCTCTGCAGAAGAAGCGCCGCGTTCTGCTTTTCTTGCAGCTTCCACAACCGGATGACCGTATGCCACGGTATACGTTTTCGAGTCGACAATGTGAATCAAAAACGTCTCTTTTTTCTCCGGATGCGCCTCATAAAACTGCTCTCTTGCCATGCATGCCGCATTGTATGTGTTCGAACCGCCGCCGTTAATGGATACGTAGATGAGTTCTGTGTATCCCTCATCGCACACCTTTTGATACTCTTCTTCAAACTGGATCATCGTGATCTGCGAGGTGGTCGGAATTTTCGGCGCCGAAAGCAGCATATCGTAAAACTCTTCATTCGTAAAATCGAAGCGCTCCAAATAGCTGTCGTTTCCGACCGTCACCGGGAACGATAAAATCCGAATCTCATACTGCTCTTCAAGTTCTTTTGGAATATCGCAAGCGGAATCTGTCATGAGTTTAATGTGTTTCATACAATTTCGTCCTCCCAAACATAATCGCGGAGTCTTCCGGCAGCGGAAAGCGCCGGAAATCCCCATTGACGCAGTGCTTCATAGACGCCGATGGCCACGGTATTCGAAAGATTCAAACTGCGTGCACCTTCAATCATCGGCAGACGCACACACTCGGCCGGATGTTTGCACAAAAGCGATTCCGGCAGTCCTGCATCCTCGCGGCCAAACACAAGATATGCACCGTCCGGATAAGAAATATCGCTGTACGTATGATGTGCCTTCGTTGTAAAATAATAAAAAGGTCCTTTGTTCTTCTCAAAGAAGTCCGTCAAACTCTCATAATACGTAATATCGAGCAAATGCCAATAATCAAGCCCGGCACGTTTTAACTTTTTATCATCAATCGAAAAACCCATCGGCTTGACCAGATGCAGCCGCGCACCTGTGGCCGCACAGGTCCTTGCAATGTTGCCGGCGTTTTGCGGAATCTGCGGTTCAACCAGCACAATGTTCAGTTCCTTGCTCAAAAAAGGCCCATCCTTTCATCAATCAAAATTACCCATGATTATCATACCAGAAATCTGATAAAAATACAACACGCACCTTGAAAAAACAACACCTAGGAGAAAAAATGTATTTTTTTGCGCAAAATCCGCATACAATTTACACTTTTGTCATGAATCCGCATGCCGCTTCGACTAAAATAGAAAAGATGAAATAAACCGTGAGGATGTGTTGATTTGTTTGGATATATAAAACCCCACAAACCGGAGATGAAGGTCAAAGAATTTGACACCTTCCAATCCGTGTACTGCGGGTTATGCAAACAGCTTCGCCGTTCTTACGGTCCGTTTGCCAGTTTGACACTGAGCTACGATTTCACGTTCATGGCGGTGGTTGGCTTATCGATGGAGGAAAACTGCACGGGATTTACCAAATGCTTTTGTCCCGGCAACCCGCTCAAACGAAAAGCCTGCGTGCAGGAAAGCGAAACAATGCGCTACTGTGCGTCCGCGGCGATGCTGATGCTTTATTATAAAGTAAAAGACAATCTGCACGACGCACCGTTTTTCAAAAAAGCGGCACCGCTTTTTCTTCTGCCCTTTGCCGCTCTGGCGAGAAACAAAGCAAAAAAAGCATATCCGGAAGCTGACCGTATCTTATCCGATACCATGCGTGAACAGGCAAAGCTCGAACGTGCAAACACAAAAAGCATCGACCGTGCCGCCGATCCGACAGCGACCGCTCTCGCGAAACTGTGCGAATCGTTTTCCGCTGACGAGCGCCAAAAAGTCATTTTAAACCGATTCGGCTATCTGGTTGGCCGGTATGTCTATTTCATGGACGCGCTTGACGATTTGGAAGAAGACGAAAAGCGAGGCGGTTACAATCCGTTTTTGGCCTCAGCGGACGGCAATCTTACAAAAGATGCGCAGTATCTTCGCGCACAGCAAATCATCAATCTCACAATCGGCGAAATCGCGCGGGCATATGAGCTGCTTGACCGCAAACGATACATCCCGATTCTCGATAATATTATTTACGAAGGCTTCAAAGAGCAGCTGCAAGTCATTCTTTTAAAAAAGGAGAAACTGAATGAAAAACCCGTATGACGTACTCGGCGTATCCCCTTCTGCAACCGATGAGGAAGTAAAATCCGCTTACCGCACGCTTGCAAAAAAATATCACCCGGACAACTATGCTGACAGTCCGCTCGCAGAATTTGCAAGTGAAAAAATGAGCGAAATAAACACTGCTTTCGATCAGATCATGGACGAGCGGCGTGCAGGCGGCGCACGTTCACAGAATCCGTATGCCAACCGGCAGTATGGTGCTTCTTCTGCATTTGCGGATGTCCGTACTTTAATCCAGAGCCGCCGTTTGGTGGAAGCAGAGGAGCTTTTGGACGGCACGCCGATCAATCAGCGAAATGCCGAATGGTATTTCTTGAAAGGTTCGATTTTCTATGCGCGCGGCTGGCTTGAGGATGCGGCGAACCATTTTGAATCGGCATGCCGCATGGACCCGAACAACGCAGAATACCGGGCGGCTTATTCGCGCATCGGCTGGCAGCGTCAGGGCAACATGGGCGGCTTCGGCGGCGGTATGTACCGAACCCCGACTTCGCAGCGATCGATGGGCGGCTGCAGTGCCTGCGATGTATGCCAAGGGTTAATCTGTGCAGACTGCTGCTGTGAATGTATGGGCGGCGATCTGATCAGCTGCTGTTAAGCAAACAAAAGCCGGGGACTCCCCCGGTTTTCTCTTTATTTTCATGACAGGAAGGAACGTTTTGCATGAACGCAAACAACCGAATCAGTATGCGCGCAGCGCTTGGCGGAATCATCTGTGCATTAAGCCTTGTCTGCATGTTTTTATCGGGTGTGTTTCCGTTTGCGGAATACACCTGCCCGGCGCTGGCGGGGATTGTTTTAATTGTGCTGGTACTCGAATTCGGCAGAAAAACCGCATGGATTGCCTACGGAGCAGTGGCACTTCTCTCTTTATTCATCACACCGAACAAAGAATCCGCCATGTTGTTTTTGGTATTTCTCGGCTACTACCCCATTGCCAAAAGCTGCTTTGAACAGCTAAAAAGCCGCACCGCCGAATGGGTGCTCAAATTTCTCTTGTTCAATGTTTCATGTGCCGCAGGATACGCTGTACTCATTTTCCTGTTTGGCATGCAGGAGCTTTTGTCAGAGATGAGCATGGGCTTTGCATGGGGCATTGCCGTATTCTGGATCGCAGCAAACGGCGTGTTTTTGATCTATGATTTCGCACTTTCCCGATTGGTTTTCATCTATCAAACCGTCATTCGCCCGAAAATTCGATTATGATTCCACAAGGATGGAAAACGACTGTTGAAAACGTGCCAATTTCAGTCGTTTTCCATCCTGTTTTTTTGGCGCAACTACTGAAAACCACTGTGCACGCTGGAATTTGCCGCAAAAAGCCTGTATAATAAGAGCCGACATTTCTATCATCTTGTTTGACTCATTGAAAGGAGTTTTTTTCACAATGATTCGTGAAGACCTTCGTAATATTGCAATTATCGCACACGTTGACCACGGCAAAACGACACTGGTCGACGAAATGTTAAAACAGGGCGGTGCATTCCGCGAAAACCAGGTTGTTGCAGACCGTGTCATGGACTCGAACGCCATTGAACGTGAGCGCGGCATCACCATTCTCGCAAAAAACACTGCCGCACACTATAACGGCGTCAAAATCAATATCATCGACACCCCCGGCCACGCCGACTTCTCCGGCGAGGTGGAGCGTATCTTAAAAATGGTCAACGGCGTTGTCCTGCTCGTTGACGCAGCAGAAGGCCCGATGCCGCAGACCCGTTTCGTATTGCAGAAATCGCTCGAACTCGGTCACAAAGTCATCATCGCGGTCAACAAAATCGACCGTCCGGACGCACGCTGCCACGAAGTCGTGGACGAGGTGCTCGAGCTTCTTTTGGACCTCGACGCAACCGAAGAACAGCTCGAAAGCCCGGTTTTGTTCTGCTCCGGTCGTGACGGCACCGCTTCGCTGTCGCCGGATCACATGGGAACCGATTTAAAACCGCTGTTTGATGCAATCATCAACCACTTTGATCCGCCGCAGGGCGACGAAAACGGCCCGCTTCAGGTGCTTGTTTCCGCAATCGACTATAACGACTATGTCGGCAGAATCGGTATCGGACGCATCGAGCGCGGCGAGATCCGTCAAAACCAGGACGTCATGGTTGCGGATTACCACGAGTCGAAACAGCCGTACAAAGGCCGCATCGTTTCGCTCAATCAGATCGAGGGCTTAAAACGTGTGCCGACAGATACCGCAAAAGTCGGCGATATCATCATCTTCTCCGGCATTGAAAACATCACCATCGGCGATACACTGTGTGCACCGTCGTGCGTGGAGCCGCTGCCGTTCGTCAAAATTTCAGAACCGACCGTCGAAATGACATTCTCGGTAAACGACAGTCCGTTTGCCGGCAGAGAGGGTAAATTCGTCACCTCCCGCCAGATTCGTGACCGTCTGTTCCGTGAGCTGTTAAAAGACGTTTCGCTGCGTGTCACCGAAACCGACAATGCCGACAGCTTAAAAGTCGCAGGCCGTGGCGAAATGCACCTGTCCATTCTCATTGAAAACATGCGCCGTGAGGGCTATGAATTCTCTGTAAACCCGCCGCGTGTTCTGATGAAAGAGATCGACGGCGTAACATGCGAGCCGATGGAGCGACTGATGATCGACGTTCCGGAAAACTGCGTCGGCAGCGTTATGGAAAAACTCGGCAGCCGCAAAGGCGAACTCTTGCAGATGAGCCCGCAGGGCAGCCGTATGCGCATTGAATTTTTGATTCCGTCCCGCGGCTTGTTCGGCTATCGCAGCGAATTCTTGACCGACACCAAAGGTGAAGGCATTTTGAACGCAATTTTCGATTCCTACCAGCCGTATAAAGGCGAGATCACCCGCCGTGCAAACGGTTCGCTCATCTCCTACGAAACCGGCGTTTCTGTTGTATACGGCCTTTACAATGCACAGGAGCGCGGCACACTGTTTATTGATGCAGGTGTTGACGTGTACGAGGGTATGGTCATCGGCTGTTCTCCGAAAACAGAGGACATGGTAGTAAACGTCTGCAAGAAAAAACAGCTCACCAATACCCGTGCATCCGGCAGTGACGATGCACTGCGTCTGACTCCGCCGCGCCGCATGAGCCTTGAGGAATGCCTGGAATTCATGGCAGAGGACGAGCTTTTGGAGATCACACCGGAGAATATCCGTATCCGCAAAGCAATCCTCGACAACAACCTGCGCGCAAAAGCAAACAGCAAAAAGAAAGCATAAGTCACCGCGGGGAATGTATGATGAATAAAAGTGAAATGCGAGTCCGTATGGAAGAGGGCCGATTGTATCTTCCGAACGACGAAACAATCACCAGCGAACAGTTTGTCTGCCTCGACAGATTATATGATTTCAACCAAACACGCCCGACCGAGCTTGCGAAACGCGAGCAGATGCTCAAAGAAATGTTTGCCGAAATCGGCGAAGGATGTTACATCGAGCCGCCGTTTCATGCAAACTTCGGCGGACTGCATGTTCACTTCGGAAACAATGTGTATGCAAATTTCAATTTGACATTGGTTGACGACGGACATATCTATGTCGGCGACAACGTGATGTTTGGTCCGAATGTGACGGTTGCAACGGCTAATCATCCGATTGAACCAACACTTCGCCGTCATGCGGCACAGTATAATGTAGATGTGCACATCGGTGCAAACGTTTGGATCGGCGCCGGTACGGTGATTGTACCGGGCGTTACGATTGGTGAAAACAGTGTCATCGGCGCCGGCAGTGTTGTCACACGCGATATTCCGGCGAATGTCGTTGCTGTCGGCAATCCGTGCCGCGTGATGCGCGAGATCAGCGACCGCGACCGCACATATTACTATAAGGACAAAAAAATCGACTTATTCCTTTAAGTAGAAAAGCCATTACACCGTATGTGTAATGGCTTTTTTGATGAAATGAATCTTTTTCTGATTTTTCCTCCAAAAACAAGCCTGTTTTTTGCTTTCTATATTACAGAACGATGAATTTTGCAAGAATTCGAATTCATTCTTGCAAAATCGCATAAGATGGTGTACACTATACAAGACAGATCATGAACTTCGGAGGTCTTTGCATGAAACAGTATGCTTCTATGACACACGCAGAGCAGAAAGCGGAATATGACCGCCTGCTCAATGAATATCGCGCATTTTGCGACCAACATCTTTCACTCGATATGTCCCGCGGCAAACCGAGCAACGAACAGCTTGAACTTTCAATGCCGATGCTCGACGTTCTGCACGGTCAGCATGACATGCGTGCAGAAGGCGGCGTGGATATCCGCAACTACGGTCAGCTCGACGGTATTCCGGAAGTAAAACGGATTTTTGCAGACCTGCTTGAAGTGGAACCGGACAACATCATGGTAGGCGGCAACTCGAGCCTTAACATGATGTTCGACTGCATCAACTGGGCAGAAGCACTCGGCATCATGGGATGCACTCCGTGGGCAAAACTTGATAAAGTCAAATTCCTCTGTCCGGTACCGGGCTACGACCGTCATTTCTCCATCTGCGAGCTGTTCGGCATCGAAATGATCAACATTCCGATGAAAGAAGACGGCCCGGACATGGATTTGGTACGCGAATATGTCGAGAACGACGATTCCGTCAAAGGCATCTGGTGTGTGCCGAAATATTCGAATCCGACCGGTATCACCTATTCGGATGACGTTGTCCGCGCTTTTGCCGCATTGAAACCGGCTGCAAAAGATTTCCGTATCTTCTGGGACAACGCATACTGCGTCCATCATTTGTCCGATACACCGGATCAGCTCTTAAACATCTTCACCGCCTGCAAAGAACAGGGCAGCGAAGATCTTGTCTATGAATTTACATCTTCTTCGAAAATCAGCTTCAGCGGCGCAGGCATCGCAGTCGTTGCTGCAAGCAAAGCAAATATGGCAGATTTAAAGAGCAAACGTACCATTCAGACAATCGGCCCGAACAAAGTCGTTCAGCTCATGCATGCACGTTACTTCCATACAGCAGACGGCATCCGCGAGCATATGAAAAAACACCGCGCGCTGATCGAACCGAAATTCAACGTCGTACTGGATGCATTTGATAAAGAGCTGTCTGAACTTGGAATTGCTTCTTACACCCGTCCCAACGGCGGTTACTTCATTTCGTTCGACACCATGCCGGGCTGTGCAAGCCGCGTTGGTGAATTGTGCAAACAGGCAGGTGTTGTGCTGACAACTGTCGGTGCAACCTTTCCGTACGGCAAAGACCCGGAGGACAAAAACATCCGTGTTGCACCGACTTTCCCGTCGATCGAAGAACTGTCGCAGGCAGTCACACTGTTCTGTCTGTGTGTAAAAATGGCTTCGCTCGAAAAACTCATGAACGCATAATCCGAATATCTCCTTACGATACACACAAAAAAAGAACAAGGCGTTGGGGCACCCTCCGTAAGGAAGGTGCCCCAACTGCTTTGTATTTAACTTCTTTTCAGATTGTGGTATCTCAATCCGATGCTCGCTATACCTATAGACATGCTATCACA
>NZ_JACJKY010000025.1 GCF_016901855.1 Merdimmobilis hominis
TGGTGTCCCTTTCTTTCCCATTCCTATTCCTCCTTTTTCTCTTATTTTACTACGAAAAAAGTAGACACCCACACTTTTGTGAGTGTCTACTTTCATTTTACAGGTGCAAGGGAAATTTCCCTGCCGCTCTTTTTCTTTTGGATTTGTTTTTTTTACGTGCAATTTTTCTTATACCAGTAAAGATTGATGCAAAACAGCGCAATAACGGATGCAAGGACGAGAATCACACCCGCAAGATCTCCAACCAGTGCGCCGATTCCGTGATACGGTGAAATGAACATGTTTCCAAGTGAGAGCAAAGAGAATCCCCCTCCTCCCAAAAACTGACCCGGTTTGACCGAGAGCGATATGATGTAAAAGATGTAAGAAGCAATCCAGATGACGGCCGTCAATCCGGTATAGACGGCAATGACGATCGAAACAGCCTTGCTTCGGTTAATCAAGCAGACGGCATAGCACAGCGCAATGAACAAAACCGAAGCCGCACACGCCAGAACCGGTACTTCATGGGACGATACGCCGAAGGAATAGCCAAAATTCACCGATCTGGCCACCAAATCGGCAACGATCGCTATGAGTATGAAGAACAAGACGGTCAGCGAACGCTGTGACAGTTTTTCCGACGTACATTTTTTCCGATACCAGTATAGATTGATGCAAAACAGCGCGATGATGAAAGCAAGACCGAGAATACTGCCAAGATTTCCGATGAGCGCAGCGATTCCGCAGTACGGTATGACGAAAAGGGCCATAATAGGAAGCATGGAATCAACCGACGCACTGAAGCATCCAGCGATCAGCGCCGCAATCCAGAGAACAGCAATCAGACCGGTATAAACTGCAATGACGATGGAAACGGCTTTGCTTCGGTTTATTAAGCAGATGGCATAACAAAGCGCAAAGAGTACGATGGATGTGACACACGCCAGAACAGTCACGACCGGGGGATGCCCGCCAAAGCCATCAACGAAATTGAACCACCAAGCCGCCACACCAACCAAAACTGCTGCGATTGTTAAAAGCAAAACGGCAATCGAACATTTTTTCATAAGAAAACACCTCCTAAAAATCATTTGGTTCCGCCCTTTTGCATCTATCTTCAGAATACCATAGATGGCATTATTTTGCCACTGTTTTCTTGCGAAATTTTGACAAAATATGCGAAAATCAAATGAATTTGGAGGTGTTTTTCAAATCGTTTTTTAAAGCGGTTCGCCGCTTAAAAATCCGTCCTTCGGGACAGCACCGTTTGGCATTAAAAACCGAACGGCACGCGGCGCTGTTTCAATCGAAACGGCGGTCGCATGGGTGATTTCACCGTCAATGCAAATGCCGGTCAGCGCCGAGAATCGAATGCGAAGCGTCTTTACCCGCCGCAAAACCAGCAGGGATTTAAGTGCTTCCCTGTCCTGATAGGTTCCGTTTTTATAGGACGCGAGAAGCGATAAAAACCGAAGGCGTCCCACTTTTTTTACGAGCGCGACATCCATTTTGCCGTCGTCCGCACAGCTTTTCGGCGATGCTAAAAAGCCGCCGCCGTAATAACGGCCGTTTGCCATGGTGGAAAGCAGATAGTCGTCCATCGGGAACGTTTCGGTGTCAGTCGTGACAGTCATGCGCTTGCCCATCTTGCGGGAGAGCACAATGAACACGCTCACAAAATAACCGATCGGTCCGCATAGAGGCCGCAGAGAGTGAAATCTTGACGCCTGCTCGACGACATCGCAGTCAAAGCCGATGTTTACGAGGTTGACCGCATACCGGCCGTTTACACGGATTAAATCGAGCGGATGAACGGTACCCGACAGCAGTGCAGGGATGGATAAAAACTGCCCGCCGTTTTCAAAGCTTCGGATAAAGTCATTGCCGCTTCCGGCAGGAATCACGCCGACGATGATGTTTTTTGCAAATGCTGCACCGTTTATCACTTCATTGAGCGTTCCGTCGCCGCCGACTGCAATCACACAGACCGGGATTTTCTTTTTGGCCTGTGCTTTTGTGATGCGTACTGCATCACCCGGTGCGTTTGTGCGGTGAATCGAAAAGGGGTGTCCGGATGATTCCATCCCGGCTTTGATTTTTTTCTCCCACACATCCGCCCGGCGCTTTCCGGCGATCGGGTTTAAAACAAAACAGTAATGAAGTGATTCCACGGTATTCCCTCTTTCGTTTGATGATTATTTCTGCTCTGCGAGTGAAAGAACGCAGAGAACTTCCTCTTTCGGCACAGCTGTGGGTGCGGTGTTTGTCTGCACGCACCGTTTGAAATACGAAAGCTCTTCAAAATAGCCGTCACCCGAGGTGATGTTGATGCCCGAGATGGCATTGCTGTCCGTTGTCAAATCGATTTCCTCCGATTCGCCGGTTGCGTGATACACATGCAGTGCCGCGCCGTCAAACGATACGACCGCCTGTTCAAATACGACGGTAAACGTTGCGGAAAACGGCATTTTTCCGCTGTACCAGCCGGCTTCCGCGGAAATGCATGCATCGCCGTAAGTAAGATCGGCGCGGTATGCATCGGTCAAGCGGCCGTCCTCACGGTGAACAGTGCGTGTTTTTTCGACGCGGTCCGGTTTGCCGAATACGCTCACGATATAATCGACGTCATGAATGCTTAAATCAAACGGCACGCCGCCGCTTTTTTTCTCGTCCATCATCCAGTTTTCCCACGACCAGTCCGGTGTGCCCGAAAGGCGGTTAAACCGTGCGCGGAGAACGTTTCCGAAGCGCGACGTTTTGACCATTTCGCGCAGTGCAAGATACGGTTTCATAAACCGGACGACCTGCGCGGTCATAAAGAACACGCCTGCTTCTTCTGCCGTTTTGAATACTGCCTCGCCGTCTTCTTTTGAGAGTGCGAGCGGTTTTTCGCAGACGGTGTGGATGCCGCGCGCAAGCGATTTGCACGAAAGCTCGCGGTGCAGATATGACGGCGTTGCAATGTCGACAATATCAAGATCGGTCAGCGTGGCGAGTGCTTCGTCCATGTCAGTAAATACCGCTTCGCCCGGCAGTGCTTTCTCTGCCGCACGGCCCTCGAATACGTCGCAGATGCCGGCAATTTCGACATCGTCCATGCGCCGCCAGCAGTCTAAGTGACAGCTTCCCATTCCACCGGCGCCAACGAGTAATACACGAATCATTCTGCATCCTCCTCTGCTTTTTTGATGTATGATGTAAGAAGTTTATATGCATTCAGAATATCAACATCCTGCTGTGCGCCCTCGATCTCGCGTTCGATTGTGAGCGTTCCCGGGTAAGAGAGCGCATGCAGTTTTTTGATCACGGTGCAAAGGTCTGCTTTGCCCTCGCCGATCGGTACTTCCTCGCCCAAGTCCTTGCCGTTTGTCGGAAATTTACCGTCCTTGCAGTGCACGCCTTTTACATATTTGCCAAACACGTCGAGCGCGTCGACCGGATTTCCTTTTCCGTAGAGAATCAGGTTTGCCGTGTCGAGGTTGATGAAAACGTTGTCGCGGCCGATTTCTTCGATGGTGCGCAGAAGTGTGACCGGTGTTTCCTGTCCCGTTTCAAACAGGAAGTTCTGACCGGCTTCTTTTAACTTGTCTGCGATGTGACGGATGCACACAACGACCCCTGCAAAATTTTCATCATACGGATTTTCCGGCAGATAGCCGACATGGGTCACCACGTCTTTGACGCCTAACTTCTGCGCAAAGGATGCACCTGCGAGAATCTCGTTCATGCGCTGATGGCGGTAAGCCGCCGGGACTAAGCCGAGTGTTTCCTGTCCCTCATAGAAATTCCAGATTACCGGGCCGGTGTAGCCGCACCAGAACGCCGTGATCGTCACGCCGAATTCCTCTGCCGCCGCGCGGATGTGGCTTGCCTCTTCGTCTGTCCAGAGTGTCGGATTCCAGCTGACAAGCTGACAGCAGGAAAAACCCGACTCCGTCATTTTTTTGAATGCTTCCCGTGTTTTGTTTGCGTTATGATGAACGCATACGCCGATCTGCATCAAATATCACCTCATTGTCTTGATTTTTCCCTCAGTGTAGCTGTTTTTTTGACAAAAATCAAGAGGTTATGCCGCCGAATCGACAACTTCCGAAAAATAGACGACGAGCAGGTCGACAACGGCGCCGTAGCTCTGTGTGGTGAGATCCTGTCCGTAGTGAGAAAGGCGGTCGTTGTTGATTGCATTTGCCGCATCGCCGACCGGTGTGTCAAACGGCGCCCAATAGGTGTTGATGCGGACAAGATCGTCGCGCACCTGTGTGCTCATTTCATGCATGAGCGATTCCCACAGCGTTTGATCGGCGCGGTACAAGGCATTCGTCAGATGGATAAGCCCCATCTGCCAGCCTGAATAGGAAAACGCATCAATACCACTTTCCACACAGCCCAAAACGGCAAGGAAATTCGCCTCCTGTTCGGATGCAACGCCCATCTGATGCGCAAGCTCATGCATCGCAGTTGAAGGAATCGTCGTTTTGGGCACATCACCGTTTATGTTCGATTCGCCGAGATACGGAAAGAAAAAGCCTGTGCAGTTTAAGTAGGAAAGCCCTTTTGAAAGAACAAGCACTTTCGGCACTGTGAGCGGTGTGCGGAGCACTTCATATTTTGAAAACAACGGCGCATATGCATCGGTGCTCATCGCCGCGATTGCCTGTGGAGAAAGCAAAAGATCGCCGGTGCTGTCCCGCGGAATGAGGGCGGCTGTTTCGTTTGCCTGCGTGAGGAAATAGGATGCTGTTTTGTATAATTCGTCTGCGCTGACCGGACGCGCGTAGATGCCGAGTTTTTCCTGAAGTGACGATTCGTAGTAGTTTACACCGTACATCCAGTCAAATGCACTCACACCAATCAAAACCGCGAGCACTGCGGAGAAAATCCCGTTTATCATCACAGCAATCCGGCGGCCCTTGTTCTTTTTTGCCCGCCGCACAAGCCGGATAAAGCACACAATGACGGCGAGCACCGCCAAAACAATCACAAGCTCTGTCACAGAGAATGAAACGAGTGCGCAGAGATGTGCAAGTCCCCATTTGAGCCAATCGGTGCAGAATGTGACCGCATTGCAGACAGAGCGGCTGTTTGTGCACAGCCAAAACAGCAAAAAGGAGAGCATCACCGCACAAAAAATGATTCCCTGCCGTTTGGTGATGCCTGTTTTTTGCACAATCCGCCGAATCCGCGCAGTGTTCATGTTCATTCCTCCCGTTTTTCTTTGGTTTTATTGTACCGTGCACCGTTTTTATTGTCAAATGTCGAAAACTGCCTTGTTCTATTTTTTACAATATGCTATGATAAAAACAACGTGTGAATTTTTATGTTTTCGAGGTGATTCCATGGATTATCGCGCATGTGTGGCGATCATTATCCCTGCGCTCAATCCGGACGAAAAGCTTTTGCGCCTGTTATCTGACTTAAAGGCGCATGGATTTTCTCATATTTTACTCATAAACGACGGCAGCCGCGACGACTGCACGCATTACTTTGATACTGCAACAAACGAATACGGCTGCCGTGTGTTCACGCATGGGGTAAACCTCGGAAAAGGGCGTGCGCTTAAAGATGCGTTCAATCTGATTCTGACGGAATTCCCTGACTGTATCGGTGCGGTGACGGTCGACGCCGACGGTCAGCACACCATCAAAGATACGGCTGCCTGTGCAAAGGCGCTTGTCGAGCATCCCGATGCACTCGTACTCGGCTGCCGCAATTTTAAAGAAGCGAACATTCCGCCCCGCAGCCGGTTCGGAAACGTTGTGACATGTCACACAATCCGGCTCTTGTGCGGTATTAAAGTGAGCGATACGCAGACCGGTCTGCGCGGCATTTCCAAGGAATTCATGAAAAAGCTTCTAAGCGTCAAAGGCGAACGATTTGAATTTGAACTCAATATGCTGATTGAAGCAAAAAGCGCAGGCATTTCCTTTTTTGAAGTGCCGATTTCCACGATTTACATTGAGGAAAACGCGTCATCGCATTTTAATCCGCTTCTTGATTCGATTCGGATTTACTCCGTCTTTTTGAAATTTATTCTGTCGTCGCTGTCGTCATTCTTAGTCGACATCATTCTGTTTTCGATTCTTACAGCGCTTCTGCGCGGTGTTCTGCCCGGCATGCACATCGTCTTGGCAACTGTCGGTGCACGTGTTTTATCCTCTTTGTTTAATTTCGTTATCAATAAACATAACGTATTCGATCAAACCGCACCGTCCGCGCGGATGCTCATGCGCTATATCATTTTGTGTGTGATACAGCTGTCGCTGTCTGCCGCACTCGTCTATGGCGGATTTATGCTCACGCACTTAAACGAAACATTTATCAAGGTGATTGTCGATACGGTGCTGTTTTTGTTCAGCTTCCAGATTCAGCGCGAGTGGGTGTTCCGCCCGTCAAAGAAAAAAGAATAACGAAAAACGCCGTTTTATGAAAAACGGCGTTTTTTCTTGACTTGCCTTTTCCCTTTGCTATAATAGCAGTCGAAGAAGACTTTTTTTAAACAAAGGGGTGCTTTTCATGTTGAAAATCAAACGGGAAGATTATTACTTTGACGTATTTCCGCGTGTTGTGGTGTCGGCGCGTGAAACGGTTATCACCATCCGGCCGCTCGACTTGCACACCGCGTTTGACGAAACAAAAACGTATACTGTGCGCGTCATTCCGATGACATCGGATGTGTATACAAAGACAAAACCGGCGGTCTTTTCCGCTTCCTGCAAGCTCTTAAACGGTGCACTCACCTTTTCGCACGCATTTTGCGGCGAGCAGGAGCATTCCGTGCGCATATTCTGCGAGGGCAGTGATGTGCCGGTGTTAAAAACCGTCGTTTATTCCGTCCCAGAAGATTTGTATGAGCTCACTCCGCTCCTCGGTGATTTCCATGTGCACACCTGTTTTTCCGACGGTGTGGAATCGCCTGAATTTGTGGCGGCGATGTACCGCCAGGCGGGCTATGACTTCATTCCGATCACCGATCACGGCCGCATGGATTCGTCATTGCGTGCGATCAAACGCTTTGCGCACATTCCGATGGATTTTAAACTGTACCCTGGTGAGGAAGTCCACCCTCCGATGGATCATGTGCACATCGTCCATTTCGGCGGCAATACATCGGTCAACGAGCAGTGCTTAACCGGAATCACGAAAAACCCGTGGGAAGATCCCGGGAAACCGGAATGGGTGGCAGCGCGCGAAGCGGAAGCCAAAGCCTTCACCGATCTGCCCGAGGGTGTTGACCCGTATGTGCACGCCTGCTGTCTTCATGTGATCGACGAAATTCACAAGGCGGGCGGCATGGCGATCTTCTGCCATCCGTTCTGGCTCGCCGATGTGCACAACGTCACCGATTCGTTCACCCGGCTGTATCTTGAAAACGGCTATGCCGATGCGTTCGAGCTGATCGGTGGTCAGACAAACCACGAAAATATGCTCCAGGTGGCGCTGTATCAGGAACTGCGTGCACAGGGTGCACAGATTCCGGTGGTCGGCAACAGCGATTCGCACGGCACGGTTGACCGCGTGTACTTTGACCAGATGAAAACGATTGTCTTTGCTCGTGCAAACGAAAAAGACGCGATCATCGACGCAGTCAAAGCGCAGAAAAGCGTTGCCATGGAGGAATATGACGGACAGGAGCCGCGCTATTACGGGTCGTTCCGGCTTGTGCGCTATGCGCAGTTTTTGTATGAAACGTATTTCCCGCTCAAAGCAGAGCTTTGCTTCGAAGAGGGCCGCTTGATGCGCCGGATTGCCGTAGGAGACAAGGAGGCGGAAGAATCGCTCGCCCGCCTTTATGGTCAGACAACGGCGTTTGCGCGTCATTTCTTCGGAAAAGAATAAGGCGAAAACGGCCGGATTTTTGCCTGTTTTCGGCAGAATCGCCCGTTTGATTTCTTGCAAAGCAAAAAAAATAATGGTATAATGATCGGTACGAATGTAAATGCAAGGAGTATCATTTTTATGGCTGAACAGAAAAAAATGGTCGACGACATCACCGCGATGGACGTTGACTTTGCAAAATGGTATACGGACGTTATCAAAAAAGCGGAGCTTGTCGATTATTCGAGCGTCAAAGGCTGTATGATCATCCGCCCGTATGGCTATGCGATTTGGGAAAATATCCAGAAAGACCTGGATGCACGCTTTAAAGCGCTCGGACATGAAAACGTCTATATGCCGCTTCTCATTCCGGAGAGCTTGTTGCAGCGCGAAAAAGACCACGTGGAAGGCTTTGCACCGGAAGTTGCATGGGTCACACACGGCGGCGAAAACAAACTGACCGAGCGTCTGTGCATCCGTCCGACCTCTGAAACACTGTTTTGCGAGCACTATAAAGACATCATCCATTCCTACCGCGACCTGCCGAAGCTGTATAACCAGTGGTGCAACGTCATGCGCTGGGAGAAAACAACCCGCCCATTCCTGCGCACCTCTGAATTCTTGTGGCAGGAAGGTCACACCATGCACGCAACCGAGGAGGAAGCGCGCGAGGAAACACTGCAGATGCTTCACTGCTATGAGGATTTCTACCGTGACACGCTCGCCATTCCGGCAGTTGTCGGTCAGAAAACGGAAAAAGAGAAATTCGCCGGTGCACAGGCTACCTACACCATCGAGCCGATGATGCACAACGGTGTGGCACTCCAGGGCGGTACTTCGCACTATTTCGGCGACGGCTTTGCAAAAGCGTTTGACATCACCTTCACTGACCGCGACAATAAATTAAAACATCCGCATCAGACCTCTTGGGGTGTATCGACCCGTATGATCGGTGCGATCATCATGACGCACGGCGACGACAACGGCTTGGTTCTGCCGCCGAAAATCGCACCGGTTCAGGTTGTCATTGTACCGATTGCAATGCACAAACCGGGCGTGCTCGACAAAGCAAACGAACTGCTCGCTTCCCTGCGCACAAAATACCGCGTCAAACTTGACGATTCGGACAACTCGCCGGGCTGGAAGTTCAGCGAATATGAGATGAAAGGCGTGCCGCTGCGTCTGGAGATCGGTCCTAAAGACATCGAGAAAAACCAGTGCGTACTCGTTCGCCGCGACAACCGCGAGAAACAGTTCGTAAGCCTCGATAATCTCGACGAAGCAATCGAAGCAGCGCTCGAAGCACTTCATCAGGCGCTTTATGAAAAAGCAAAGGCAAACCTCGTTTCCAAAACATTCACCGCAAGAACCCACGAGGAATTTTTGGACATCGCCAAAAATCATCCGGGCTTCATCCGCGCAATGTGGTGCGGCTGCACGGAATGTGAGGAACAGCTCAAAGAGGAAACCGGCGGTGTGAAATCCCGCTGCATCCCGTTTGAGGAAGAGCAGGTGTCCGACGTCTGCGTCTGCTGCGGCAAACCGGCGAAACATATGGTCGTCTGGGGCAGACAGTACTAATTTTTCGATTATAAAAACAAAATCCGCTTTCTCGTTTATGGAAAGCGGATTTTTTTCAAAAAAATTTTCGGATTCTGTGTTGCGAAATGCAGAAAAACGGAACTCATTGGATGAACGGAATCAATCAAAAGGAGGCGGCGGTCATGCAGGCAATCGAAGGACTGTACGATGCGTATGCGGCGGATCTATACCGGTATTTGCTCTTTTTGACGCACGACGCCGCCCTTTCGGAGGATCTTCTCTCGGAGACGTTTATGCGGGCGATCGGCGCGCTGTCTGCGTTCCGCGGCGAATCGAGCGAAAAGACGTGGCTTTTTGGCATTGCGCGAAACGTCTGGCTTTCGCAGTTAAAAAAGTCGAAGAAGTTAAGCGGCGACGAACCGCTTGCCGATTGTTTAAGCGTATCGGTCGAGGAGATTGCGGAGAACCGCGCATTGATTGATCGGATCAAAACGCTCATGAACACCCGCAGTGAAACGGAACGCACGATTTTCTGGATGCGCGCGGACGGATACGCATATGCACAGATCGCCGCCCGATGCAATATTCATGAAAACACAGCGCGTGTGCTGTTTTCACGCGTCAAACGATGGCTGACCGATACACTTTCAAAGGAGGGATTTTTATGAAACAGATTCCATGCGAAGTGATCGAGGATTTGATCCCGCTGGTCATAGACGACGCGGCAAGTGAATCGTCGAAAGCACTTGTCTGCGAACACATCAAAACGTGTGACCGCTGCCGCGAGAAAATGGGCGCACTTCCCGGTGAGATGCCGCCTGTTCCCGCAAAGCAGACGGTATTAAAGCGGACGCGGCGCGCACTGTTTTGGAGCGGCGTTCTGCTTTTGCTGTGCGGTGCACTGCTGGCGGCATCGGTGATCAATACGGCTTCGATGTTTTATAATTTCATTGGCCTGCCTCTGCTCGGCGCGCTCGGTTACTTTTTGTTTCGAAAGCGGAGCTTTGCTGTGCCGATCTTCGTCTTTGTTCTTGCGTTTTTGTGGCAGCTTCCCGAAATCTTCGCTTCTCTGTTTTCGGATGGGGTTACGTCGGCGCCGTGGTGGAGCTTTTTTGCAGCGAGCGGTATAATGGCACTGTTCTATGCGGTATTTGCAGGAATTGGCGTGCTGATTGGATGGCTTTTGCACATTGCATTTAAAAAGGAGTGAACGATTATGACGAAAAAACGACTGGCACTAAAAATCACCGCCGGTGTGGGCGCGTTGTTACTGATTATGTTTTGTGCGTTTGCGGCAATGAGTTTTCTCGGCAATCCATTAAGCGCATGGCTTTCAAAAAACACGGCGCAGTCGTATGCGAACAAAACCTACCCGGCACGCAGCTGGACGGCGGAGGAATCGAATTATAATTTTAAGTGGGGCGCCTATGTGGTGCGGCTTTCGTCCGGCGAGAACATCGACGAACGATTCACCGTAGAGGTGCGCGGCGGCGAAATCGTGTCGGACACGTATCAGGAAGATATCGTCGAATACGGTGCAGTGCGCTGGCGGATCGCCGAGGAATACGACAAAGAAATTCGCCCGCTGCTCGATCAGATCATGGGAAAAGAGAATCATACCTCATATATCTCCCCGCACTTTTTTGAAACAGTTCCGACCGAAGGAATCACGCACGGCATGGCACTCTCAGAACAAGCCGTGAACAGCTGCGGCATCGAGCTGATGGTGCGCACGACCGTGTCTTCGTCGGATGCGAAAACAGGCGCGGCACTCTTAAAACAGGTGCAAAAAACGCTGCAAGCAAACGCCTATCAGCCGCCGTATTACTATCTTGTACTCGAACCGGAAAATCCGCAGGACAAGGGACTTTCCGCACAGATTTCCCGCGAAGAACTGGAGAAACTTGACGAAGCGGCGCTTGCGGAATTTTTAGAAAACGCAAACCCGTTCGCCGATACAAAAGAATAAGTAAAAAAGTCCGCACAACTGTGCGGACTTTTTTACTTCGGCTGCTCATTTTCCTCTTCAATCGGACCATTTTCTGCTTCGAAATCGCGGATACACTGACGAATCAAATATAAAATCTGTCCGTTTGCAGAACGACCCTCATATTTTGCGATGTAGTGCAGTTTCCGATGCAGTTCCGGGTCTACTTCAATGCCCAGATGCTTGTTGTTTTTATTTCGCATATTCTTCCCTCAAAGCAGCTTTTCCATCATCTGATGCGGGCATCCCTCATCATCAAACACCTCGCCGAACGGGCGGTAGCCTGCCTTTTCATAAAATCCCATTGCCCTGCACTGCGCGCCCAGGATCATCCGCGATGCGCCAAGCTCCTTTGCCTTTTTCGCGAGCTCGTCTAACAGCTTTAACCCGTTGCCGTCGCCGCGCATCTCCTTTAAAAGACAGATGCGTCCTGCGTGAATCGTGGGCTTATTGTCCCAAAAAAGCCGCGCCGTTCCGCAGGGCACACCGTCATGCAGGCACAGCACGTGAACCGCCTGTGCGTCGATTTTGTCAAACTCGCCGTCTGCGGAAAAGCCCTGCTCCTCGCAGAAAACGGTTTTGCGGCACGAAAAGCACGCGCTTAAATCCTCGTTTGGCTGTTTCCAAATGAATTCCATGGAATAAGAACCTCCCTTTTTTTCGGTGCATATGCTGTGAATGAAGCAGTTTTTGCTTTGACTGTATAAAACAGGAGAAATTCACCCAAAATAGTGACGAAGCAACGGAACAAAAAACGGAGGAGAATCAATATGACAAGCGTGCACAGAGGAGAGATTTATTATGCAGATTTAAGCCCGGTGGTGGGCAGCGAACAGGGCGGCGTGCGCCCCGTGCTCATCGTACAAAACGACATCGGCAACCGCTACAGCCCCACCGTCATTGCCGCGGCAATTACAAGCCAGTGCGACAAGGCAAAGCTCCCCACTCACATCGCCGTGCAGGCAAAAAACTGCGGGCTTCAAAAAGATTCCATTGTATTGCTCGAACAGATCCGTACCATTGACAAACGGCGCTTAAAAGAACGAATGGGCCGTTTGGATGAAAGCGCAATGAATCGCATTGACAATGCGCTCTCGGTCAGTTTTGGGCTTTCGACCCGGCAGTGACTGCCGGGAATGGCTCAGTATATCACAAAAAAGATTGAAAATCAATGACTGCTGCGGTATAATAAAAGAAAAAAGGGATTTCCCTGATTGTAAAAGATAGGAGCAGCAGGATTATGAACATTTTAGTAGAAACATCCGCTCGTCACCTCCATGTGACAAGAGAACACCTTGATATTCTGTTCGGTGAGGGCTTCACCCTGTCGAACAAGAAAAACCTGTCCCAGCCGGGTCAGTTTGCAACAAACGAAAAAGTCACCGTTGTCGGCCCGAAAGGTCAGCTGACCATGTCGATCTTAGGTCCGGAGCGTCCGCAGACACAGATCGAAGTTTCGTTTACCGATGCTCGCGCACTCGGCCTTGTTCCGCCGATCCGCGAGTCGGGCGACGTTGCAGGCAGCTGTGGATGTAAGCTCGTTGGTCCGTGCGGCGAAGTGGAGCTTAGCGAGGGCGTCATCGTTGCACAGCGTCACGTACATACCACACCGGAAGACGCTGCAGTGTTAGGCGTAAAAGACAAAGACATCGTCTGGGTGAAAGTGAACACCGACGGCAGATCGACCGTATTCGGCGACGTGGTTGTTCGTGTTTCTGAAAAATACGCAACCGCAATGCACCTTGACACCGACGAAGCAAACGCTGCACACTGCGTCGGCGAAGTTTACGGCGAGATCATCTCCCTGTAAGAACATTTGAAGAAAAACGCACTGTCTGAATGGACAGTGCGTTTTTTTGCACGTTTTTTTCGTCAAAATGGTGAACAGTTTCTAAATATCGCACAGAATCTGTTTACAGAATTTATGCTGTGTGGTATCATAAAAAAGAGATTTTAAAAAGAGGAGGTCAGTGTCTGTGAAAAAGACATTTTTTTGTTATAAAGACAAACCGCTTGTTCGCTGCGGGAATACGTTATATTACGGCAGTATGAAAGATCCGTATGTGGTCTGCATGCAGGTGCTTTCTACGAAACCATCGGACAGCAAAGAAGTGGCAAGCGATGTGATGATTCAGCTGTTAAGAACCGGAAAAGACGTGAAACCCCAGGATATGGTTGTCAAAAAAGCGCAGAAATCGGATTTGTATTCTGCCATTGATATTGCAGACGTTTGGCTGCACCGCGCGCTCAAAGAAGCGTGATGTAATTTAAAAAAACAGCAAAAAAAGAAACACCGGAAAACTTCCGGTGTTTCTTTTTGTTAAGAAAGCATATATCAAAAAAACTCAGTATGCAACACCCTGTGCGATCATTGCATCAGCGATTTTCTCGAAGCCTGCAATGTTTGCACCGGCAACGAGGTTACCCTCCATGCCGTATTTTTTGGATGCATTGTATGCATTGTGGAAAATGTTGACCATGATGTCGTGCAGTTTTGCGTCAACCTCTTCGAAGGTCCAGGAATAACGCATCGAGTTCTGGCACATCTCAAGGCCGGATGTAGCAACGCCGCCTGCGTTTGCAGCTTTTGCCGGGCCAAACAGAACGCCTGCATTGAGGAATGCTTCGATTGCCTCCGGTGTGGACGGCATGTTTGCGCCCTCAGCAACAGCCATAACGCCGTTTTTGATGAGCAGAGCTGCTTCTTCGCCGTTTAATTCGTTCTGGGTAGCGCACGGCAGTGCGATGTCGCACGGAATGCTCCAGATGCCGCGGCAGCCTTCGGTGTAAACAGCGCCTTCAACACGGTCAGCATACTCTTTGATGCGTCCGCGCTCAACCTCTTTGATCTGTTTGACAACGTCAAGGTTGATGCCGTTTGCGTCGTAGATATAGCCGTTCGAGTCAGACAGTGCAACAACTTTGCCGCCCAATTCGGTTGCTTTTTCAGTTGCATAGATTGCAACGTTGCCGGAACCGGAAACAACAACGGTTTTGCCTTTGAACGAATCGTTTTTCATGTTTTTGAGCATCTCGTCGGTGAAGTAGCAAAGGCCATAGCCGGTTGCTTCTTTTCTTGCGAGCGAGCCGCCGTAAGAAAGACCTTTGCCGGTCAAAACGCCGGTGAATTCGTTGCGCAGACGTTTGTACTGACCGAACAGATAGCCGATCTCGCGTGCGCCGACGCCGATGTCGCCAGCCGGAACGTCTGTATCAGCGCCGATATGTTTTGAAAGCTCTGTCATGAAGCTCTGGCAGAAACGCATGATTTCGCCGTCGGATTTGCCTTTCGGATCGAAGTCAGCGCCGCCTTTGCCGCCGCCCATCGGCAGACCGGTCAGGCTGTTTTTAAAGCACTGCTCGAAGCCCAGGAATTTGATAACCGATGCGCAAACGGACGGATGCAGACGCAGACCGCCTTTGTACGGACCGATTGCGGAGTTGAACTGTACGCGGAAACCACGGTTGACCTGAACTTTGCCGTTGTCGTCTACCCAGGAAACGCGGAACTGAATGAAGCGCTCCGGCTCCACAATGCGGTCAATGACGCCGGTGTCGATGATCGACGGGTTCTGCTCAACAACCGGTTCAAACGACTCAAGAACCTCTCTGACTGCCTGTAAAAATTCGCTTTCGCCTGCGTTGCGTTTTTCTACGGTCTCATAGACACGCTGCAGATATTCGCTTTTAAATGCCATTATGGATTCTCCTCTCAAAAAAATGGTTGCAGCGGTCAAACCGTGCTGCACATACCGTTTGCGGTATATTGCTATTTATTATAGCGATTTTCATTTTCAAATGCAAGAGGTTATTGAAAAAAATTCGTATTGATTTGTAAAAACAGCGTAAAACTGAAAGAATAGGGGCATGTTTTGCAACAGAGCGCAACAAAAACTGCAAAATCAGAAATAAAACAGCCGGATTTATTCAGAAATATGAAAGTTCTTCCTTTTTTCGCTGTCAAAACGATTGCAATCCGCCTGTTTGTGCGGTATGATAAAGAAAACATACATTTTATATAGAAGAGAGGAAGGACGAAGAATGGATCAGTCAGCATTTGCGGAAACCCATGTTTCAACGCGTCGGATTTATGAGGGAAAAATCATCAATGTGCGAGTCGACGACGTGCTGCTGCCAAACGGAAACGAAGCAACACGCGAAATTGTCGAGCACAACGGTGCAGCCTGTGTGGTGCCGGTGACAGACGACGGCAAGGTGTATATGGTGCGGCAGTACCGCTATCCGTTTGCGCGGATGGTCTTGGAGATTCCGGCAGGAAAGCTTGATGCGGGTGAATCGCCTGCGGATGCGGCAAACCGCGAGCTTGAGGAAGAGATCGGCATGCGTGCGTCGGAGCTTATTTATATGGGCGAGTTCTGCCCGTCGGTTGCGTATGACACCGAGGTCATTCATATGTTCCTGGCAACGGGACTTACAAAGTCGGTGCAGCATCTGGACGACGACGAATTTTTAAGCGTCGAGGTGTATGACCTCAATGAAGTTGTGCGCATGGCAATGGATAATGAACTCATCGACGGCAAAACAATCGCCGCTATTTTAAAAGCAAAACGCATCCTTGAAACAAAGGGCGCAAATGCTTGACAAACCGCGGTTTGACGCGTATACTTAAAGGCAAATCGGATGAAAAAACGACTGTGAACGGAACGGAACAGCCACCCATTCAGCAAGCAGAGACAAAGCGGACGGTGAAAGCTTTGGAATGCGGCATGCTCCTGCTCTCCGGGAGTCCGGCGGTGAAAGCCGCTGCGCCTTTGCCGGCGTTATCGGGCAGACAAAGCGGCACTGTTTAAAAAGCAGTGCAATCCGGGTGGTACCACGGAAACGCACAAGCGTCTTCGTCCCAGTGTTTGGGACAAAGACGCTTTTTTTAATGATACACACATCCGAGCAAATTTTATTTTATATTGGAGGAACCCTTTTCATGGAATGGACATCACTCAATGACCTGCGTGAATCGTACCTTTCGTTTTTTGAAAGCAAAAACCACACGCGCTTAAAGAGCTTCCCGCTCATCCCGATCAATGACAACAGCTTGTTTTTGATTAACTCCGGCATGGCGCCGATGAAAAAATATTTTTTGGGTCAGGAAACACCGCCGAACACCCGCGTCACCACCTGCCAGAAATGTATCCGTACGCCGGACATCGAAAACGTCGGCAAAACCGCACGCCACGGCACCTTCTTTGAGATGCTCGGCAACTTCTCGTTCGGCGACTACTTTAAACGCGAAGCAATCAACTGGGCATGGGAATTCTTCACCGAAGTCTTAAAAATGCCGAAAGAAAAACTGTATGTCTCCGTCTATTTAGAGGATGACGAGGCATATGACATCTGGACAAAGGAAGTCGGCGTTGAGGAATCGCACATGGTGCGCATGGGCAAAGAGGACAACTTCTGGGAGCATGGCACCGGTCCGTGCGGTCCGTGTTCGGAGATCTACTTCGACCGCGGCGAGGACAAAGGCTGCGGCAGCCCGGACTGCCATGTCGGCTGTGAATGCGACCGTTTTGTCGAGGTGTGGAACCTCGTGTTCTCGCAGTTTGATTCCGACGGCAACGGCAACTATGCACCGCTTGCACAGAAAAACATCGATACCGGCATGGGTCTTGAGCGTTTGGCTTGCGTCATGCAGGGTGTGGACAACCTGTTCGAGGTTGACACCATCCAGAACATCATGAACCACATCAGCAAAATCGCCGGTGTTGCTTATCATGAGGACGAGAAAAAAGACATTTCGCTCCGTGTCATCACCGACCATATCCGTTCGACCACATTTATGATCGCAGACGGCGTTATGCCGTCGAACGAAGGCCGTGGCTATGTCCTGCGCCGTTTGCTGCGCCGTGCTGCCCGCCATGGCAGACTGCTCGGCATCAACAAGCCGTTTTTGTATGAAGTCGTCGAAACCGTTGCGCACGAAAACCGTGCCGCATATCCGGAGCTTTCCGAAAAAGTGGAATACGTCAGCCGTATGGTGAAAAACGAAGAGGAAAGCTTTGCAAAAACAATCGAAAAAGGCTTTGAGCTTTTGAATCAGATGATCGACGAGATCGACACCGCTTCTGTCGAGGAGCCGACACTTGCCGGCACACAGGCATTCCGTCTGTACGATACGTACGGCTTCCCGCTTGATCTGACCCGCGAAATCATCGCAGAGCACGGCATCAAAGTCGACGAGGAGGAGTTTGTCCGCCTGATGAACGAGCAGCGCGAGCGTGCCCGCAATGCGCGTGCAACCGGCGATGCATTCGGCGTGGGTGACGATTCCCTCTCCGATCTGACCGAGGACACCGTGTTTGTCGGCTATGAGCAGACCGAGTGCGATGCTGTTATCCGTGCCATCCTGTTCGAGGGCGAACGCGTCGGCACTGCGCTTGCAGGCCAGAAAGTCGTCGTCGTTACCGACAATACCCCGTTTTACGCAGAGAGCGGCGGACAGGTTTCCGACAAAGGCGTCATCACCGCAGAGGGTGTGCGTCTGAATGTATACGACGTACAGAAATCGAACGCAGGTGCACAGATTCTCCATCTGTGTGAAGTCGCAGAAGGCAGCGTAAACGTCGGCGACCGTGTTTACATGGACGTCAACAATCCGCTCCGTGATGCGATTGCAAGAAACCACACCTGTGCACACTTGCTGCATGCCGCACTGCGCAAAGTGCTCGGCACCCATGTGCATCAGGCTGGCCAGCTGGTCAATGCCCGCGAACTGCGTTTTGACTTCTCGCACTTTGAAGCGCTTACCCGCGAAGAACTCGATCGTGTTGAGCAGGAAGTCAACCGCGTGATTCTCAATGCAACACCGGTTGCGCGTTATGAAACTGATATCCAGTCGGCAAAAGACAAAGGTGCAATGGCACTGTTCGGCGAAAAATACGGCGAGCGCGTGCGCGTGTGCGAAGTCGGCGACTTCTCGATCGAGCTGTGCGGCGGTACGCACGTGGAAAATACCGCAAAAATCGGTCTGTTCAAAATTCTCTCCGAAAGCTCGGTTGCAGCAGGTGTCCGCCGTATCGAGGCAGTCACCGGTTACGGCGTGCTTGATCTGATTTCTGCACAGGAATCGCTTTTGCAGAAAACGGCTGAGAATTTAAAAGCACCGAACCTGATGGAAGTGGCAAACCGTGCTGCACAGGTTATGACAGAGTTAAAAGACAAGGCAAACGAAGTGTCCGCACTCACTCAGAAAATCGCGGACAGCAAAGTCGAAGGCCTGTTTGAAAATATTCAGCGCATCGGTGAAATCGGCTATGTCACCGCAATGTTCAGCGGCACAAAACCGGATTCTCTGCGTGTGCTCGGCGACAAGATCAAAGAGCGTGCACCGAAATGCGTGACACTGCTCGTCGGCGTCAATGAAGGCAAAGGCACCATGCTGTGTGTCTGCGGCAAAGATGCCGTTCAAGCAGGTGCACATGCAGGCAAAATCGTCGGCAAAGCAGCAGCAGTTGCAGGCGGCAAAGGCGGCGGACGTCCGGACAGCGCAATGGCTGGTATTGCAAAACTCGACAAAATCGACGACGCATTTTTAGCACTGCCGGAAATTCTCAAAGAATTTATCAAAGCATAAAGGGAAGGTGTATTTCGATGGACTGCATTTTCTGCAAAATCATCGCGGGCGAGATCCCGTGCAACAAGCTGTATGAGGACGAGGATGTGCTGGCGTTTTTTGATATTGCGCCGCAGGCACCGGTTCACTTTCTGGTGATTCCGAAAGCGCATATCGAAAGCATGGCTGCAATCACAGCAGAAAACAGCCGCATTCTTGCAAAAATCGGCGAAGTGATTGCAAAACTCGCAAACGAGCAGCATCTTGAGGACGGATTCCGTGTGATTACCAACACGGGTGTAAACGGCGCACAGTCGGTCAAACATCTGCATTTTCATGTGCTTGGCGGCGTAAAACTCAGTGAATCGCTCTGCTAAAACAGCATATTTTTTCGTTTTGGAAGAACGGCCGTTAGCCGCAGTCGGAATGTCTTTTCTGGCTGCGGCTTTGGTCGTTTCTTTTTTTGACATTTCCGTGTCGATTTTTGTCGGAATTTGTTTTATCGCAGCCATCTTGGCAATTTTGCTGTTTCGTGCGGCGCCGCGGGTATCCCTGCGGATTGCTTCGGCGATACTGGGAGCAGTGTTTTTCTTCTGCTTTCTGTCCGGACGCATCGATCTGTCTTCGATGCAAGGGCAAACGGTCATACTGTCCGGACAGGCACAGCAGACGGTGCAGAACGGCACGCTCGCTTCGTGCGTGCTGAACAATGCACAGTGTACGCAAATCGACGGATCGTTTCGTGTGATGATCTACCTGCGCGGCGAACCCGATTGGAACGACGGCGATACGCTGACAGTCAGCGGAACGATCCTTTCTGCAGAGCAGACGGATGGATTTGATTCTGTGCAGTTTTTGTCCAAAGAAAATCTCGCGGGAAGCGTCTTTGCGCAAAGCATTTCGATTGAAAAAACAGGAATGCTCCCGCCGGACTCATTGGCAAAGCGGGCAAACGACTGGATCTGTACACAAATCAAAACGCGTCTGCCGGGTGAAGCAGGTGCCGTTTTGTGCGGGATGCTTCTGGGAAACACCGACGGAATCTCCGACCGGACAACCGATGCGTTTCGTACTGCCGGTGTGGCGCATCTGTTCAGCGTGTCGGGATTTCATATCACGCTCGTTTCCCTTGCACTCAAACGGCAGCTTAAACGATTTCGGCTTTCAAACCGCAAGTCCACCGTCATTGCGCTGTTTGCCGCATGGGGATATGTGTTTTTTTCGGGCGGAGAAATTCCCGCGGTGCGCGCCGGCATCATGATTTCCTTTGTGCTGGCAGGCGGATTGTTCGGACGCCGGAGCGATTCGCTCAACAGCCTGTTCGGCGCGGCGCTGTTCATTGTGCTCTCTGCACCTTACGCACTCACCTCCGCGAGCTTTCTTTTATCGTTTTCCGCGACACTCGGGCTGTGTGTGCTCGCACCGAAGCTGTTGGATGCGGCCGAATCTGTCCTGCCGTTTAAAAACCGCGCAGTGCATTCTCTGATTACATCGGTGTGTGCTTCGGCGGCGTGTTCCGTTTCGATTCTGCCGGTTTCGGCTTATTTCTTTGGCGGCATAAGCCTTGTTTCCCCGCTTGCGAATTTGTTTGTCTGCTGTATCGCGGGGTGCGCGGGCGGTCTGTTCCTTGTTGGATGTCTGCCCGGGATGCAGATGTTTTGTGCATGTGCGTCATCGCTTCTTCACCTGCTTTGCGAAGGGATCGCGGCACTTTCCGATCTGCCGGCTTCCTTTTTCGGATTCTCCTCGCCGGCGGGTGTAATCGCACTGTCGGTGTTTTTGGTGAGTATTGCCTGTGCTTTGATCGTCAGCAAACAGATGCGGCGTTATATCGTGCGGTTTTTATGCGTGATGCTTGCAGGGATGACCGTGTTTTTCGCAGGAATGCAGTATATGGATCGTGATGCCGTGCTGTCTTATACCTTTTCGTATTCGGATGAACTGCAGGCAGTCATCAGTGTGCAAAACGGCACAGCCGACATCACGGTTCTTGGCGACAGCCGGGACTACGGACTGCCGCTTCTGTCATTTTTGAAAGCGCGGAATGTGCATACCATCCGCTCGCTCATTTTTACGGAGCGTGCCACCGCTTCCGTCACGCCGATTCATCTGCTCAATGAAACACTCGGCGTTTCGCATGTGATCATGCACCGTGATAACCCGATCTACACCCCGCTGTTTCGTGCGGGATACGATCTGCTCACCTTTTCGAACGGAAAATACCTGCCGCTTTATGCAGGAATCGACGTGCGGTGCAGTGAAACGGGAACGGTGACGGTGATGATCGAGAAAAACGGCATCAAAACAGGCATTTCGGCCGATCAGAGCATATCGGGTGCGAATGTGCAGTTTCTGCATGTAAACAATTTGAAAACACTCTATACAACAGAGGGAATTTATTCTATAATAATGAATGCACCGCCTGATTTTGTCTTAAAAGGCGGCGATCACGTCTTTTCCGCACCGCCGTCTGTGACCGTGCGGGTGGACAAGTCAGGCAGAATTTCTGTATGGAGGTGAAGAAATGCCGGTTTTGGAGGATCGCGCGCTCATGGACGCGCTCAAAGCAGGAAAGCTTGCAAATGTGTATTATCTTTACGGCTCGGAACCGGCATTCATCCAGACTGCGCTCAAAAAAATTTCTGCCACTGTGGATACCGGCTCGTTTGACGAGTTTAACCGCATCGCGTTTGACTCAGAGAAGCTTTCTGCCGATGCGGTGGCAGAGCACTGTGAAACACTGCCGATGATGGCACCGCAGAAGCTTGTGCTTATCCGGAATTTGAATGCGGAAAAGCTTGCGGAAGCATCGCTTTCGACGATACTCACCACCGTTTCTTCTCTGCCGGAAACGACCGTGCTCGTCTTTTGCAATACAGTGTTTGACCCGGGAGACAAAAAGGTGTCCGCAAAAAACAAAAAGCTCATCGACGCCGTCAAAAAAGTGGGTGTTGTGTGCCGGTTTGACCCAAAGGACGAAAAAACCATCTGCCGTGCGCTGTGCGAGCGGGCGGCAAAGCGGTATATCAGACTCGATATGGACACCGCGCAGTCACTCATCGAGCGGTGCGGCACAAATTACAGCACGCTTTTAAACGAGGTGGACAAGCTGTGTGCCTTTGTAAATGAAGGCGAAATCACAAAAGAAGATATTGTGCTGTGCTGTCCGCCGTCGATTGAAGCCGGTGCGTTTACGTTGGCAAAGCAGCTGCTTTTGTCGCAGTATACGCAGGCGTTTTGCTCACTTGATAAGCTGTTTTATTTAAAAGAAGAGCCTGTGCGGATTGTGGCGGCGCTTTCGATGGCATTTTCCGATATTTACCGCGCAAAGGCCGGCATGGCGGCAAGAAAAAGCGCCGATCAGATCGCAGCCGACTTTGCCTATCCGAAAAACCGGCTGTTTGCGGTCAAAAATGCGTGCCGCGATGCAAACCGCTTTTCACTTGCGCAGATTCATGCGTGTGTCGATGCGCTTTACCGCGCAGACCGCGCCATCAAATCGTCAAAGGCAGATAACCGTTTGATTTTGGAACAAATGATCGGTGAAATTGCCGCGCATATGCGTGCAGAAAGGAACTCATGGACAAAATAAAGGTATCGCGCGCCGTCATCGTGGAGGGACGCTATGATAAAGCAAAGCTTTCCTCGCTGATTGACGGGGTGATTATTCAAACCGACGGCTTTCGGATCTATAAAGACCGCGAAAAAATCGCGATGATCCGCGCACTTGCAAACCAGCGCGGACTTTTGATTCTCACCGACTCCGACCGGGCAGGCTTTCAGCTTCGGAACTTCATCCGTTCGATTGCAAAGGGCGCGGATATCCGCCATGTGTATATTCCGCAGATAAAAGGCAAGGAAAAGCGAAAAGCCGTCCCCGGCAAAGAGCATCTTTTGGGGGTCGAGGGAATTGACGCCGACTGCCTGCGCACACTCATCGAGCAAGCCGGCGCACTCGACCGCGAGGAGCCCAAACGCTCCCGTCCGATCACAAAGCTTGATTTTTTTGAGGACGGGCTTTCCGGCGGCGCGGACGCTAAGAAAAAGCGGGAATCGCTGTTAAAAAAGCTCGGACTGCCCACTTATCTTTCGCAAAACAGCCTGCTCGATGTCATCAACGGGCTCATTACTTACGAAGAATACCGTGCATTCTGCAAACAAATAAAGGAGGAACAATAACAACATGGTTTTTTCAAGCATGACGTTTTTATTCGGCTTTCTGCCGATCGTACTGCTCGTCTACTATCTCTCACCCAAAAAGGTGAAGAATCTGATCATCATGATCTCGGGCATTCTGTTTTATGCATGGGGCGAACCGCTTTATGTGTTCGTAATGCTTTTAACGATTGTCGTCGACTACTTAGCAGGTCTTTTGATCGACCGGTTCGACGCATTTCCAAAGCGAAGGCTTGCAGTGCTGATTGGCTCAGTTGTGTTGAACCTCGGCTTTTTATGTGTGTTTAAATACGGCTCGTTTCTCATTCAGAATATAAACGATCTGTTCGGCACGCAGATTTTTGATCCGCAGCTGCCGCTGCCTATTGGCATTTCGTTTTACACGTTCCAGGCCATGTCGTATACAATCGACCTCTATCGCCGCAGTATCCGCGTGCAGAAGAGCATCGTCAATTTCACCGGCTATGTGACGCTGTTCCCGCAGCTGATTGCCGGCCCGATCGTGCGTTACAGCGATGTCGAGGAGCAGATCAACGAGCGTGAGATCTCGATGAACAAAATAGCTGACGGCATCAGCATTTTCATCCGCGGTCTTGCCAAAAAGCTGATTCTCGCAAACAACATCGGCGCAGTGTGGACGCTTGTCAAAGACATGGACTATGCGACACTGCCGGTGCTCACAGCATGGATCGGCATTCTGGCGTTTACATTCCAGATCTACTATGACTTCTCCGGTTATTCGGATATGGCAATCGGCCTTGGCAAAATGCTCGGGTTTGATTTCCCGCAAAACTTCAACCATCCGTATCTTTCAAAGAGCGTGTCCGAGTTCTGGCGCCGCTGGCACATGACGCTCGGCTCGTGGTTTTTGTCGTATGTCTATATTCCGCTGGGCGGCAACCGTGTCGGCAAATTAAAGCTTGTGCGCAACACGCTGATTGTCTGGATGCTCACCGGCCTCTGGCACGGCGCAAGCTGGAACTTTGTGCTGTGGGGTCTTTACTTCGGCGTGCTCATTCTGTTAGAAAAACTGTTCTTAGGGAAACTCTTGCAGAAGCTTCCGCGCGTTGTGCAGTGGCTTTACGCGTTTTTGCTCGTCGTGTTCGGATGGGTGCTGTTTGAGATGACAAGCCTTTCGTCGATCGGCTCGTTCTTCGGTGCACTGTTCGGCGTAAACGGCGCGGCGCTGTTCGACCGCCAGTCTGTTTATCTGTTCTTGTCAAATATCCTGCTGTTTGTGGTGTGTGCATTCTGCTCGACGAATCTCTCCCGCCGGATTTATCACTTTGTCCGCGACAAATGGGCACTCTGGTGCGCAAATACCATGCGGCTGGGACTCGACGTGGCACTGTTTGCCGTGTCGATCTGCTATGTTGTCACATCCACCTACAATCCGTTTTTATACTTTAACTTCTAAGGGAAAGGAGTACGTGTTTTGATGGCTTCCAAACGAATTCTGCTTGCATTGTTTTTTGCCGTAATCTTTTTGTTCCCGATTGCGTCGCTCATTGTGCCGGACAAAACGTTTTCCGAGCTTGAAAACAGGGCATTAAAGTCAGCACCGACGTTTTCGGCGGATACCGTGCTCGATAAATCATTCATGGACGGTACGGAATCGTATCTTGCCGACCACATTGTTCTGCGCGATGAAATTGCAAAGGCAAAATCGGCAATCGAACTCGCGGCGGGCAAACGTGAACTGGGCGGTGCTTATGTATGCGAGGACAAACTGGTCGAGCATATCGCAAAACCGGACGAAACCGTCACTGCATTAAACGCAGAGGAAATCAACAAGTTCGCACAAAAATACAGCGGAAAAATTGATACAACGGTGATGCTCGTGCCGACGGCGGAAACGATCTACTCCTCGACACTGCCGATGTCTGCACCGTATATCGATCAGACCGCCTATATCAAATCGTTTTATGATACCCTTCAGAACGTGAACACCGTCGATGCATATGCAGTCCTTTCGGCACACCAGAAGGAGTATATCTATTACCGCACCGACCACCACTGGACAAGCTACGGTGCATATCTCGGCTATACCGCGCTTGCAAAGCCGCTCAACTTCAAAGCGGTTTCGCATGATATGTTCAACATCGAGCATGTGGCAAACGATTTTCTCGGCACGCTTTATTCAAAAGCGTTGTGCCACGAGGATTTTGCCGATACCATCGATCTGTACACCTATTCTCAGGGCGATCCGGTGAATGAGGTGGTGCGGTATATGGGCAAAAACACCCAGACTTACTCCTCCATCTTTTTCCGTGAAAATCTCGAGGGAAAAGACAAATATACCGTCTTTTTGGGACAGAACACACCGGTTGTCACGATCAACACAAACGTCAAAAACGGCAAAAAGCTCATTGTGTTTAAAGACAGCTATGCAAACTCAATGATGCAGTTTTTGACGCTTCACTATGAACAGATTGCCGTTGTCGATCTGCGGTACTTAAACGTGCCGCTCTCTGATTATGTGGACATGAACGACTATCAGCAGGCACTGTTTTTGTATAACGTCGGTACGTTTACAGGCGACCAGAGCATGCGCAAGCTTGCCGGCTGTTAAAAATCAAATCATGGAACCAATAAGCCCTTGCGACGCGCAGGGGCTTATGCTATACTCAGGGTGAAATTTTAAGAAACGGACAGCGAGGTCTTTTTATGATCCCCAATACCCCGCCGATGGGCTGGAATTCCTGGAATACATTTGCGCACAAGATTGATGAAAAACTGATTCTCGAGAGCGCGGACCGCATGGTCGAAAGCGGCATGCGCGATGCAGGATATCGCTATCTTGTCATCGACGACTGCTGGGCAAAACGCGAGCGCGACGAAAACGGCCGACTGGTTCCCGATCCGGAGAAATTCCCGCACGGCATGCGCTATGTCGCCGATTATGTGCATGAAAAAGGACTGCTGTTCGGCATGTATTCCTGCGCGGGCATGATGACGTGCGCCGGCTATCCGGGCAGCTTCGGCTATGAATTTGTGGACGCCGCCACCTTTGCGGAATGGGGCGTTGACTTCTTAAAATACGACTACTGCTATAAACCTGCACAGGCGGACGGTGCAATGCTCTACCGCCGCATGGGTACGGCACTCAGAAACTGCGGCAGGGATATTTTGTTCTCGGCATGCAGCTGGGGCGCCGATGATACGGCGCAGTGGATTCATACGACCGGTGCGGGCATGTGGCGCTCGACACTCGACATCGTGGACGCATGGAAATCGGTGCATGATCTGCACGCACAGCAGACAAAGCTGATGCCGTACGGTGTAAAAGGCTGTTTTAACGATATGGACATGCTCGTCGTCGGCTTAAACGGTGTGGGTCATGTGGGACTGACCGGCATGTCGTTTGAGGAGTACAAGACGCATTTTTCGCTCTGGGCAATGCTTTCCTCTCCGCTGATGGCAGGATGCGATTTGCGCACGATGACCGACGAAACAAAACAGATCTTATTAAACAAAGACATGATCGCCATCAGTCAGGACCCGCTGTGCGCACAGCCGTATGTTGCAGGCGGACATCCGTGGCCGGATGCAAACGAGGATTATATCTGGGTACGGTCACTCCAAAACGGCGATCTTGCCATCGGATTTTTCAACATGGGCGAAACCGATACGAACATGACGGTGAGCTTGTATGACCTCGGATTCGACAGCGGATGCGGCAAAACGCTCTCGCTGTTTGATGTGTGGAGCAAGGAAACGTCCCGTCCGGTAAACGGCAGTATTACCCATGCGGTGAAAGCGCATGAATGCGTTGTATACCGTGCAAGCGTGGTGGACGCATGAGTGCTGTGTGCAGAACGTGCGGCGCACCGCTTTCAAACGACGAAATCGGGCTTTACAAAAAGCTTGTGAGCCGCCGCGCAGAGGATTTTTTGTGTATTCGGTGTCTTGCAGAGACGTTTTCCTGTGACGAAGCGCTCCTGCGTGAGAAAATCAAACAGTTTAAAGAATCGGGCTGTATGCTCTTTGTGTGATAAAAAACCGGTGAAATCTTTCACCGGTTTTGCCTTTTGGCATCCAGAAACATCATTGCTTTTTTGGATTCACGGGATTACAATAAGAGAAACGACACAAATTTGCAGGAGGACACATGGTAAGAGAGATTTGCAAAGATGAAGCGGTGCTGTCGACGCCATCGGTGCCGGCGACAGAGGCCGACCGTGCGGTGGCGGATGATCTGCTCGAAACACTCAAAGCGCACAAGGCAGGATGCGTGGGCATGGCGGCCAACATGATCGGTGTAAATAAGCGGATCATCGCATTTGAGTACGAGGGCGGCTACCGGGTGATGTTCAATCCGCAGATCATCAAGCACAAGTCGCCGTATGAGGCGGAGGAAGGCTGTCTGTCTTTGTCCGGCACACGGAAAACAAAACGCTATGCGTCGATCAAGGTACAGTATCAAAACGAGTCGTTTGCAACGCGGTTTCAAACGTTTACCGGATTTTGTGCGCAGATCATTCAGCATGAGATCGACCACTGTGACGGCATTCTGATTTAAAAATAAGAAAGGAACGATCGAGGATGTTTCGTGATCGGGTTGCCGTCGTGACAGGCGGCGCAAAAGGCATCGGAAAAGCGATTGCCGAGCAGTTTTCTTTAGCAGGTGCACATGTGTGCGTGATCGACCTTTTGCCAAACGATGGATTTGTCGGCGATATCGGCGAGCAGGCAGTGCTTGAATCGTTTGCAAAAACGGTAATCGACACATACGGACGGGTTGATTTTCTCATCAACAACGCACTGCCGCTCATGAAGGGCATCGACGACTGCACCTATGATGAATTTTTATATGCACAGCGTGTCGGCGTGGCGGCGCCGTTTTATCTTGCGAAGCTGTTTTCGCCGTATTTTGCACCGGGCGCGAGCATTGTGAACATCTCCTCCTCGCGCGACCGTATGAGTCAGCCGCAGACCGAGAGCTATTCCGCGGCAAAAGGCGGCATTTCCGTACTCACCCATGCGCTTGCCGTGAGCTTTGCCGGACGGGTGCGCGTCAATGCCGTGGCACCGGGATGGATTGACACAACGGGCACGGTCTATACAGGCGCAGATGCATCACAGCATCCGGCAGGACGTGTGGGCAATCCGCTTGATATTGCGAATATGGTGCTATATTTGTGCTCGGAGCAGGCAGGATTTATCACCGGCGAAACGATTTACATCGACGGCGGCATGACACGCCAGATGATTTATCATGGCGACTGCGGCTGGACATTCGGAGGACAATCGGAATGAAAACGGCAATCTGCTACTATTCGGCGCACCATCATAATACCTTAAAAGTCATTCGCGCAATGACGGACGGTTATGACGTCGATCTCATTGATGTCACCAAAACGGATAGCGTCGATTTGTCCGGCTATGACTTGGTCGGATTTGCATCGGGGATTTACGGCTTTGCGCCGCATGAAAAGGTGACACAGTTTGCACAGCAGTTTCTTTTGCCGCACACGCCGACCTTTTTTGTGTATACGTACGGCTTGCAAAAAGGGACTGGGACAAAACCGCTTCAAGCGGCGGCCGCGGCGGCAGATGCGGTGGTGCTCGGAGAATATGGATGCAAGGGATACGACACGTTCGGCCCGTTTAAGCTTGTAGGCGGCACGGCGAAAGGCCACCCGGACGCACAGGACTTGTCTGAGGCACGCGCGTTCTTTGAACGTATATACCAAACGGTGTCAGTGGAAAAGAAATAAAAAAACACACGATGCGTGTTGATGCATTGCACCTGTAAAATGAAAGTAGACACTCACAAAAGTGTGGGTGTCTACTTTTTTCGTAGTAAAATAAGAGAAAAAGGAGGAATAGGAATGGGAAAGAAAGGGACACCA
>NZ_JACJKY010000026.1 GCF_016901855.1 Merdimmobilis hominis
CGTATGCCGTCTTTCCTTTTCGGAAAACAGCAACGCATGAACACAAAATAGTCCATAACGGTAATGCCTTTTTGGACTGTTTTGCTTTAGATAAAGAAACGGAGGAACAAAAATGGGTTCGACAAACAAGATCGAAACACTCACAGCGCTTAATGCATCGCTGAAAGCAGACAATACTGCGAGAAACAGACTGCTCCGTCTGTTTGATGCGGACAGCTTTGTTGAGCTGGATGCGTTTGTGAAAGCAGGCGAAAACGAAGCCGGCGTCGTGGCTGGGTATGGTTTGGTGGAAGGCGCTGTTGTCTACGCGTTTTCGCAGGATGTTTCCGCTGACAGCGGTGCAGTCAACGCTGCACACGCAAAGAAAATCATCAAAGTATATGAGCTTGCTGCAAAAACCGGCTGCCCGGTTGTTTGTGTGTATGACTCAAAAGGTGCAAAAATTTCTGAAGGCAACGATATGCTCGCTGCATATTCCGAGATGCTTGCCTGCGCAGGCAGAATTTCCGGCGTTGTCCCGCAGATTGCTGTCGTTTTGGGCACTTGTGCAGGTGCAAGCGCACTGCTCGCAGGCGCTGCTGACGTGCTCATCATGAGCGAGAATGCAGAACTCTTCCTGACTGCACCGTTTATTTCGGCTGCAAACGGCGATTCCGCTGAGGACGCAGGCAGTGCAAAAGCAGCACAGAGCGCCGGTGTGGCTTCGATTGTGAAAGCTGACGAAGATGAAGCACTGGCTTGTGCAAGAAAAGTGCTCACCATGCTGCCGCAGAACAACCTCGCAAGCCTGCCGCTGTTCGACTTTGCAGAGAGCAGCGAAGTGCTGGATGCAGAAGGCTGCCCGAAAAAAGTTGTTGCTGCTGTTGCGGATGCTGATTCGCTCGTTGAGCTTTATGCAGGCTATGCAAACAGCATGTACACTTTCCTCGGTACTGTTGCAGGTGCAACAACCGGCTTTGTGACAACCAGCAAAAATAATCCGATTGATGCAAACGGCTGTGATAAAACAGCACGTTTTGTAAAAATGTGCGATGCATTCAATATTCCGGTTGTCACCTTTGTAAACAGCGAAGGCTTCGTCAAAGATGCAAACGTTTCTGTCGTGAAAGATGCAGTTCGTCTGGCTGGCGCTTATGCAGAGGCAACCACACCAAAAATCAGCGTTCTCTCCGGTAAAGCATTCGGTCCGGCATATTTGGCACTCGGTTCGAAAAATGCAAACGCTGACGTGACGATTGCTTGGCCGCAGGCTGTCATCAGCGCACTTGATCCGAAAACCGCTGTTGAATTTTTGTGGGCAGACCGCTTTAAAGGTACGGAAGATGTAAAAGCAACCCGTGAAGCACTGCGCGAAGAATTTGAAAACACAGTTGCTTCCCCGTTCACTGCTGCGGCAGACGGTCATGTGGAAGCTGTGATTGCACCGGAAGAGACCCGCAAAGCACTCATCAATCTTCTGGATATGTTGGCAGGCAAACGCGAATCGACACTGCCGAAAAAACATATGACATTTTAATTGAAACAGATTTTTTGATCTATTTTTTGATCCGATTAAATTTGCAGGAGGAACATCAAGATGAAAAGATTTAATGTTGTAGTAAACGGCACAGCATACGACGTATCCGTGGAAGAATTGGGCGCAGGCGCTGCTCCGGCTCCTGTTGCTGCTCCGGCAGCAGCTGTCGCAGCTGCACCGGCACCGGCTGCCGCTCCGGCTCCGGCTGCCGCTCCGGCTCCGGCTGCTGCACCGGCTCCGGTTGCAGGCGAAGGCACCAAAATGGAAGCTCCGATGCCGGGCACCATCCTGGACGTCAAAGCTGCTGTTGGTGATACTGTCAAAGCAGGTCAGCCGATTGTGATTCTCGAAGCAATGAAAATGGAGAACGATATCGTTGCACCGGTAGACGGCAAAGTGACTTCGATCCTCGTCAAAAAAGGCGATTCTGTCAACTCCGGCGACGTTTTGGCAACCATTGCATAAAAATATGACTGCGGTGACTACCGCATCTTGACTGAATTTATGATGGAGGAGAAAACAAATGGCAAAGGTTAAAATTACGGAAACCGTTCTGCGTGACGCGCATCAGTCGCTGATCGCAACACGTATGCCGATTTCCGATATGATTCCGATCCTTTCCGAAATGGACAAGGTCGGCTATTATTCCGCTGAAGTTTGGGGCGGCGCTACATTTGACGCATGCCTGCGCTTTTTGGATGAAGATCCGTGGGAGCGTCTGCGCACCATCCGTAAAGCAATGCCGAACACAAAACTTCAGATGCTGTTCCGCGGTCAGAATATGCTCGGCTATCGTCACTATGCAGACGATGTGCTCGAATATTTTGTACAGAAAACCGTCGCAAACGGCATGGATATCATCCGTATTTTCGACGCGCTCAATGATATCCGCAACCTGGAAACTGCAATCAAAGCAGCGAAAAAAGAAGGCGCTCATGCACAGATTGCAATTTCCTACACCACCGGCGAAGTATTCACCGATGAGTATTATGTAAACTATGCAAAACAGATCCGTGATGCAGGCGCAGACTCGATCTGCTTGAAAGATATGGCTGCATTGCTCACTCCGTATAAAACCGAACAGCTCGTTCGTGCAATCAAATCGGAAGTTGATCTGCCGCTTCAGATTCACACCCACTATACTTCCGGTTTGGCTTCGATGTGCTTGCTCAAAGGCATTGAAGCAGGCGCTGATATTGTGGATACTGCAATGTCTCCGCTTGCACTGGGTACTTCGCACGCACCGACCGAGTCCATCGTTGCTGCTTTGCAGGGCACAGAGTATGATACCGGTTTGGATCTTGTCAAACTCAATGAGATCCGCGACTATTTCATGACACTGCGCGACAAATATATCAAATCGGGTCTGCTCGATCCGAAGATGCTTGCAACCGATACCGGCGCACTGATTTATCAGGTTCCGGGCGGTATGCTTTCGAACCTCTTGTCGCAGCTCAAACAGGCTGGCAAAGAGGACAAACTCCAGGAAGTGCTCAACGAGGTTCCGCGTGTACGTAAAGACGCTGGTTACCCGCCGCTGGTTACGCCGAGCTCCCAGATTGTCGGCACACAGGCTGTGTTCAACGTTATCATGGGCGAGCGTTATAAAACGGTTACCAAAGAATTCAAAGGCATCGTTCGCGGCGAATACGGCAAAACACCGGTTCCGATTGATCCGGAATTCCGTAAGAAGATTCTCGGCGATGAACAGCCGATCGACTGCCGTCCGGCAGATCTGTTAAAACCGGAGCTTGATACCCTGCGCAAAGAGTGTGCAGAGTGGATCGAGCAGGAAGAGGACGTACTGAGCTATGCACAGTTCGGCCAGGTTGCTGTGAAATTCTTTGAGAAACGGCGCGCAAAAAAGTATAACATAGATGCAGAACACGCTGACAAAGAAAGTGCAGTTCATCCGCTGTAATCATTGACTTTAAAAAAACGGTACGGCAGTTTTGCTGTACCGTTTTTTTGTATTTTTACGTGGCTTGCGTTTTTTGAAAATCCCATTTATAATAAGAGTAAAAAAGCGGGGAGTATGGACTTCCCGCTTTTTTGGCAGGAGAAGTATTTTTTCTGCGAAAATGTTTGTTTTGATATGCAGTTGGCGGAGGAAAACAGATGAAATCAGTTCATTCCATTCATGAACGCATCCGGCAGTTTTCTGTCATGGAATCTGCGGCGATTGCACAAATACTGTCAAGTCCGGCAAAAGGGCTTTGTGATAAGCAGATTGAAGCGAACCGGGTGCAGTACGGTGAAAATCAGATGGCGGGGAATCATCACGATACGGTTTGGTTTCGGCTGCGCCGTGCGTTTATTCACCCGTTTTCGATCACACTGTTTGTTTTGGCGGTCATTTCACTCATTACCGATGTGTTCTTGGTGTCCCATGTGCGGCGGAATTTTACGACGGTACTGATTATCTCTGTGATGCTGATTGTCAGCGGCGGGATTCGGTTTGTGCAGGAGATTCGTTCGAAAAAAATCGCAGACCGGCTCACAAAATTGGTGCACGATCAGGTATTGGTACGCAGAAACGGTACGGTGCAAGCTGTTGATTCCGAAGATCTCGTGGTGGGCGATCGTGTATTGCTGCGTGCGGGTGATCGTGTTCCGGCAGATATCCGGCTGACATCCGTCAATGATTTGTTTGTATCACAGTCGGTGATTACGGGGGAAAGCGGTGTATTTGAAAAGAATGCGGCACCCCTGTCTGCTGTGCCTGCTGAACCGGCAGGTTTTGAAAATACGGTGTTTTTGGGAACGACAGTCACTGCCGGAAGCGCAGAGGGTATTGTTCTGGCGGTCGGCGAAGATACCGTTTACGGTACGACATCAAGCATGATCTTAAAGCGGAAAAACGGCTTTGACCGGGGTGCTAATTCGATTGCACTCGTACTGATCCGGTTTATGGCGATTCTTGTGCCGACGGTCTTTCTTGCGTGCGGCTTGACGAAAGGAGACTGGGTTGAATCGTTTTTATTTGCGCTGTCTGTGGCGGTTGGACTGACGCCGGAGCTTTTGCCAATGGTGATTAACGCCTGCTTGGCAAAAGGCAGTGCGAATATGGCGAAAAAACAGACCATCGTCAAAAATATCAATGCGATGCAGGGCTTTGGCAGTATGGATGTGTTGTGTGTCGATAAAACCGGAACACTGACGTCCGATCATGTACAGCTCGAATATTATATGGACATACTGGGTAACGAAAGTCAAAAGGTGCTCGATTATGCGATGCTCAACAGCTGCTATCACACGGGTGTATACAATCATTTGGATGAAGCGGTGATGCACTATAAAACAATGCCCGGAAAAGAAGCGTATTTCACATCGCTCATCGGTCGGCACGAAAAGCTTGATGAATTGCCGTTTGATTACAGCCGCAAAGCGGTCAGCGTGCTGCTTTCCGATCAAACGACGCATTTGCTTATCATGAAGGGCAGTGTTGATGCGGTGCTCGAACGGTGTGGAGCCGTGGAACATCAGGAAATATGCTATCCGATTGGCACAGACGCTTCCCGTCACGTTCGCGCAGTTGTGGACGAGATGCTCGAGGATGGCATGAAGGTGCTGGCGGTGGCATATAAGCCGATAGAAACGGATACTGTCACGCCGGCGGATGAACGCGATTTGATTTTGCTTGGCTATCTTGCCTTTTTTGATGCACCGAAACAGAGCGCTGTCAGTGCGATGCAATCACTTTCGGATTTGCATGTGGATATTAAAGTGCTGACCGGCGATCAGAAGGAAGTGGCATGCTCGATTTGCAGACGGCTTGGAATTGATACGTCGTTTGTACTTACGGGTGCACAGCTTGAAGCATTATCAGAAAACGAAATGCCTGTATGCGTCGAAAAAGCGACGGTATTTGCGGCGCTTTCACCGAAACAAAAGGCACAGATTGTCCAGGTTTTACAGGAAAATGGGCACACTGTCGGCTTTTTGGGGGACGGTATGAACGATTTGCCGGCAGTTGTGCAGGCGGATGTGGGAATTTCAGTCGATACGGCAACCGAAGCACTCAATGAAAGTGCTGATGTGATTCTGCTGAAAAAGGATCTAAACGTATTGGAAGAAGGCATTCTGGAGGGCAGAAAAGCCTTTGTCAACATGCTCAAATACGTAAAGATCACCGCATCGTCTAATTTCGGAAATATCTGCGCAGTGGTGATCGCGAGTATTTTGCTTCCGTTTTTCCCGATGACGTCTGTACAGCTGCTGCTTTTAAATTTGCTGTATGACAGTTTGTGCTTGATTCTTCCGTGGGATCATGTGGATCGGGAATTTTACAAAAAGCCACTTGATTGGTCCGGGCGCACGCTTGGTCGGTTTATGCTGCGGTTTGGTCCGATTAGCTCGGTGTTCGATTTGCTGACATTTGCGTTTTTGTTTTTCGTTCTGTGTCCGGCTGTGTGCGGCGGTCCGTTTTTCTCTTTGCCGCCGGAAAGCCAAGCTTTGTTTATCGCATTGTTTCAGACAGGATGGTTTTTGGAATCGATGTGGACACAGATTTCGATTCTCCATTTGCTTCGGACGCAAAAGCTTCCGTTTTTACAAAGCCGGCCATCTTTGCCTGTGGTGATTGTCACCGTATTGGGGATTTTGGCGTTTACGGTGCTTACGGTCACGCCGATTGGCAGGCTGATGGGACTTTGTGCAATGCCGGGTGTCTATTTTGTGTTTCTTGTGGGGATCGTTTTGCTGTATTTGCTGTGCGTCACTGCGGCAAAGGCGATTTATGTCAAAAAATATCGCAATCTGCTTTGACAGGAGGGTGCCGAATGAAAAAGAAAATTGGATTTGTAAGTTTGGAGCCCTCACTTGCACAGTGGCTTGTTGAAAAAATAAAGACGGCACCTGCTTCCGTTTCGGGAAAACAGGAGTTTTCAGACGCAATTTGTGCCCTGATACATAATGAAAGCACGTCGTTGATGATCGAGCTGTCTGAATCGGGACAAAGCGATGTGTTTTTTGACGTGATCCAGTGCGGCGGGCTTTCCATTGATGCAAAGACACGGCGTGTCGTTCGCGATGGGGAAGAGATTTTTTTAACACCGAAGGAGTTCGATATTTTATACTTTCTCGCCAGAAACCGCGGTGAGGTATTCACAAAAGAACAGATTTATCAAGCGGTGTGGGTCGGCGAGTATCTGTTTGACGACAGCAATATCATGGCGTTTATCCGTAAACTGCGCAAGAAAATTGAGCCGAATCCCGATGCGCCCGAATATATTTTGACGATTTGGGGAATCGGTTATAAGATGAACGATCGGAATCAATAAATAGTTCTTGCAAAATCGCAAGAAAATCGCAAGGAAATCTTCATGGGATTTTCCTTGCGATTTTTTTATACTGTAGATGTGGACAGAATTGCTGCCGTCCATAAGAAAACAGGGAAGAAGGGTGTTTCGATGAATGGCACATGTATCGTATTCGGATTGCTGTTTTTGACAGCGGGGATTTTGTTTTTCTGCGGAAAAATACACGGACGTCTGTCATTGTGGAAGAATATGCCCGAAAACGAACGGCAGAACATTAAAATTCGGCCGCTTTGCCGGAATATCGGCTTTCTGATTGCGCTGTCAGGTATTCTATTTTTGACTGCCGGTGTGTTTGCGTGGTTTTTAAATTATGCGTTTGTATGGGCGATGATCGGCTGGATGGTAACAGCGGGACTGGATGTGCTGTATATCGGAAAAAGCCGGCGGTATCAGGTGAAATAGTCCACAGTGTTTTAAACAGACGAAAGAATTCAAAAGGATGGTGAGAAAGATGGAGACAGGCTCCGGGCGGGATGTTCCCCGATCAATGAAACGACAACAAAACAGACAGAACCGGAAGATCCGTCTTTTTCTTCCTGTTCTGTTCTGTGACAGGGAGGCGCTTTTGAATGAATCAGAACAAAGGACTGCGTACACGCGCAGTAACAGAAAAATCCCTTGTACGCAATGCGCACGAACAAACGATTCGATTTGCGGCAACCCATTCGGTCAAAGAGGTACTCGGCCGATTGGAGGCGACACTTCGCGGACTGCGTCCGGAAACGGTTGAACAAAATCGCGAGACCTATGGCGAGAACAAAGTGACCCGCGAAAAACAGAAATCACTTGCGGCAAAACTGTTTGGCGCATTCGTCAATCCGTTTACTGCCATTTTATTTTGTCTGGCACTCGTTTCGACTGTGACGGATATGATTTTTCCGTATTTTTCGCTGTTTGGCAGTGATCCCGAATCATTTGATTTCCTGACCGTTGTGATTATTCTCACAATGGTACTGATTTCCGGTACCCTGCGCTTTGTGCAGGAGTCGCGAAGCGGCAATGCGGCGCAAAAACTGCTTGCGATGATTACAACGACTTGCACCGTCACACGTATGGAGCAGGGAAAAGAGGAAATTCCGCTCGATGAGGTGGTTGTGGGTGATATTGTTCATTTGTCGGCGGGTGATATGATCCCAGCGGATGTTCGCATTCTGGATGCAAACGATTTGTTTGTCAGTCAGGCAAGTCTGACCGGTGAGAGCGAACCGATCGAAAAAACGCCGGATGTCTGTGAGATAGCGGACAGTGTGACAGATTATCGGAACATTGCGTTTATGGGAAGCAACGTGATTTCCGGCAGTGCAATGGCGGTTGTCGTTGCGGTGGGTGACCGCACACTGTTTGGTTCCATGACGGCAGCTGTTGCAGGGGAAGCCGTGAAAACAAGCTTTACGAAAGGCGTGAATGCTGTTTCATGGGTGCTGATTCGGTTTATGCTCGTGATGGTGCCGCTCGTCTTTTTCGTAAACGGCATGACGAAAGGCGACTGGCTGTCGGCGTTTTTATTCGGTATTTCGATTGCGGTGGGACTGACTCCCGAAATGCTGCCGATGATTGTGACGACCTGTCTTGCAAAAGGCGCGGTTTCCATGAGCAAAAAGCAGACAATCGTCAAGAATTTAAATTCCATTCAGAATTTCGGTGCGATGGATGTGCTGTGCACCGATAAAACCGGAACGCTCACACAGGATCAGGTCGTGCTCGAATATCATCTTGATTTAAACGGCAAAGATGATATGCGTGTGCTGCGTCACGCGTATTTGAATAGCTATTTTCAGACAGGATACAAAAACTTGATGGATGTGGCAATCATCCGCAAGACGGAGGAGGAAGAAGCGCAAAATCCCATGCTCACCGATCTTTCTGAACACTATACAAAGATCGATGAGATTCCGTTTGACTTCGCGCGCCGCCGGCTGACGACTGTGGTGCAGGATAAAGACGGCAAAACACAGATGGTCACAAAAGGCGCTGTGGAAGAAATGCTTTCGATTTGCACGTTTGCCGAGTGTGACGGCTTGATTCAGCCGCTTACAGACGCAGTGCGTGAACGGATTCTCACAACGGCAGAACAGCTGAATGAAAAAGGATTCCGTGTGCTTGGCATCGCGCAGAAAAGCAATCCGTCGCCCGCAGAGTCATTCAGTGCGGCTGATGAATGTGAGATGGTGCTGATGGGATATCTTGCGTTCCTCGATCCGCCGAAGGAATCGACTGCTGAGGCCATTGCTGCGCTCAAAGCACACGGTGTGACAACAAAAATTCTCACCGGTGATAACGAGAAGGTCACACGTACCATCTGCAAACAGGTGGGGCTCAAAGTGCGGAACATGCTGCTCGGAAGTGAAGTGGAGCAGATGAGTGATGTGGAGCTTGCACAGAAAGCTGAGCATACCGATGTATTTGCAAAGCTTACACCGGATCAAAAGGCACGTGTGGTGTCTGCACTCCGGACAAACGGTCATACCGTCGGATTTATGGGCGACGGCATCAATGATGCGGCGGCAATGAAGGCGGCGGATATCGGGATTTCCGTCGATACTGCGGTCGATGTTGCAAAGGAATCGGCAGATATCATTCTGCTCGAAAAAGACCTTATGGTGCTCGAAGAAGGGATCATCGAGGGACGCAAAACGTATGCCAACATGATTAAGTATATCAAGATGACGGCATCGTCAAATTTCGGCAATATGTTTTCCGTGCTGGCGGCTTCTGCGCTGCTGCCGTTTTTGCCGATGATGAGCATTCATCTGATCGTGCTCAATCTGATTTATGATTTAAGCTGCACAGCCATTCCATGGGATCATGTGGATGAGGAGTATCTCGCAGTTCCGCGCAGATGGGATGCGTCGTCGGTGGGCAGCTTTATGATCTGGATTGGACCGACCAGCTCCATCTTTGATTTTACAACGTATATTTTTATGTATTTTGTGTTCTGCCCGCTGTTTGTGTCAAACGGTGTGCTGTATAACGATCTGCCGAATCATTTTTCGGGCGCACAGCTTGCGCAGATGCAGAATCTATACGCGGCAATGTTTCAGGCAGGATGGTTTGTGGAGTCGATGTGGAGCCAGACGCTTGTCATCCACATGATTCGCACACCGAAGATTCCGTTTATCGAAAGCCGTGCTTCTGCACCGGTATGCTTGCTTACCTTTACGGGCATTGCTGTGCTGACAGTCATTCCGTTTACGACACTCGGCACGTTGCTTGGATTTACGGCACTGCCGCTTTCTTACTTTGTATATCTCATTCCGTGTATTCTGCTTTATATGATGTTGGCGACCAGCATGAAAAAAGCGTATGTTCGTCACTATGGCGAGTTGTTGTAAGGAGGAAGAACAATGATGACAGAGATTTTTATGAAGCTGTTTCATCGCAGCGAATTGTTTGGGCTGAATATTGGTTTTTGGGTTTCACTTGCAGCTGTTTTGTTGATTGTGATTTTGATGAACGCTGTGTTTTGGGGGATGAAACCGAAAAAATAAAAGTAAAAAAACAACACGCGGCCTTGTCTGTACAAAGCCGCGTGTTGTTTCTTACCGCATCATATATGAGGCGTTTTCCATCATCGTACCGACGGCGCGAAGCGCTTTGCCGGCATTTTTTTTCATCATTGTGGTGGTTTTTTTCTTGCTGCTTGTCATCATATAAGAAGCGGTACCTACTACGGCAGCGGCCGCAGCGCCGGTTACCATTGCCATTGCAACAGGATGCTGTTTGCGCATATTTGAATCATTCCTTTCTTTAAATTCAGATTTAGTATGTCCCCAAATCGGAAAAATAGTTCTGTATTTCGCACAAGAAAAATCTTCATTTTCTTTTTTGTTTTATTTTATATGACAAAACACCGGGTTTTGTCTTTCTTTTATACGATTTTATGATGTGAAAGATGCGCAGATATGATACAATAAATATACTTGTTTTTTAAAAAATAGAGTAAAAGAAAAAATGATTTTTTCTTTTTGACCGGTTTGCAGCCGGGGTGTTTTATTTGTATACTGAGAGCCGTACAACAGCTCTCTTTCGTTTGAGGAGGAAACGTTCATGGCTTTGGCTGTTAAAAGTGTTGCGGCAATCCATGACTTGTCTGGTTTTGGAAGATGCTCACTTTCGGTGATTTCACCGGTACTTTCTGTGATGGGGGTACAGTCGGTCGCAGTGCCTACTGCGGTGCTTTCTACCCACACAGGCGGATTCGGCGATGTGGTGATGGAGGATTTGACCTCCTATATTCCGCAGGCGCTTGCACATTATAAACGGATTGCCCTTTCGTTTGACTGCATTTATACGGGGTTTTTGGCATCGAGCGAACAGATCGATCATTGTGTCGACTTTATTGAGGCATATCCTAATGCGCTGACGGTTGTGGACCCGGTTATGGGCGACAACGGCCGTACGTATCGGACATATACCGATCAGATGTGCAAACGGCTGCTCGATCTCGTTCATCGTGCGGATGTGATTACACCGAACAAAACAGAGATGTTTTTGCTGCTTCAAGAGTCGTTCGATCCGATGCCGCTGACGTTTTCACGTGCGAAAAGTTATCTTGTGAAGCTTTCCGAACTTGGACCCAAGCAGGTGATTGTCACCGGTGTGGAGCTTGCGGATATGACAGTCAGCAACATCGGTTATGACCGTGATACGAACACATTTTGGCGTGTCGTTTGCCATTATGTGCCGCAAAGCTATCCGGGTACGGGCGATGTTTTCGCAAGTATCGTTGTCGGTTCGCTGTTAAACGGTGACAGCTTGGCCATTGCAATGGAGCGGGCAACCCGTTTCCTTGAAATGACGATCAAGGCAACCTACAGCTATGGCACCGATCCGAAACAGGGGATTTTGCTTGAGAAAAATCTCGGCTGGCTTGTGAAAGCCCATGAATTCAACGGATATGAGAGCTTTTGAATTTGCAGGTGTACTGCGAAAGAAAGAAGGCTTTTTTGATGAAACAGGAAACAGAGGGGAAACAGTTATTTTCACTGTATGACATGGTGGTCGTCGGCGTCATGGCGGCAATCATTTTCGTTTTGACGTATTTTGTGCAGATTCCGATTCCGACACCGGCGGGACAGACGATGATCAAATCGGCAAATATTTTCATTTTGCTGGCAGGACTTTTGTTCGGCGGACTGCGCGGCGGTTTGGCAGCCGGAATCGGCTCGATGATCTATGATCTGCTTGATCCGCGCTTTATTTCCGATGCGCCGCTGACGCTCATCCGGTTCTTCCTGGTCGCATATATCTGCGGAAAAATTGCATATATGAACGGTCAAAAGGGCGAAAACAAATGGTTTAATCTTGCCGGCGCATTTGTCGGCGGTTTTATGTCCGTGTTCCTTTACGCAATCCAGTCGGTATGCAAACTGATGATTGCCGGCAGTGATTTTTCTGCTGCGGTTGTTGCGTGTGTACCAAAGCTTGTCACTTCGTCGATCAATGCGATTGTAGCGATTGTGCTGGCATTTGTTCTGGTGTTCCCGCTGCGTGCGGCACTTAAAAAAGTCGGATTCTATCAGAAGATTTCGATTCGGTAATAAATATCGACAGACAGAGCGAAAGATGGTGTCAAAAACAGAAACCATCTTTCGCTTTTTCTCGTTTTCGCGGTTTTTGTGTCAACTGTACTGCGCTATGAGAAATATTTTTGTGCAATCTGCATTAAATCCTATTGACAATTTTTGAATATGTGCTATACTGTAGGAAACAGCTAAATCGGTGGAAGGGTCTATGTGCAGTCAGGTTTCGGTTTTTGCATATGCGGATGCGTCAGACGTATCGCTCATATCACGATGTCGTGAAGGCGACGAACAGGCGCTTGCCGTGCTGATTGCACGGTATGCCGCTCTTATGAACAGCAGAACTGCACGGGTGTTTGTGCCCGGTGCGGATCGCGATGACCTGCGGCAGGAGGCCTGTATGGCATTTTTGTCGGCTGTGCGCACGTATGATTGCACTCGTTCGGTGCCGTTTTCAACCTATGCGGCCACTTGCATTAAAAACCGGCTTTCCAATATGATTGCCGCTTCTTCTGCAAAAAAGGCACAGGGATTGAATCAGACGGTATCGTTTGACGAGATGGGTGAGCTCCCTTGCTCCGATAGTCGTTTGGATCCGCAGGAGATCGTTTCAAAACAAGAGACGATGAATCGTGTGGTTCGCGCCATTCATGAGGAACTTTCCTCCTATGAACGCGAAGTGCTTCTTGCATACTTAAACGGCTGCAGCTATGACGGTGTCGCGTCAAAGCTTCATTCCTCGCCAAAATCAGTGGATAATGCCCTGCAACGCGCTAGAAGAAAGCTGAAAGCGGTTCTGTTTGAGCTGTGAAATGATTCACAGCGTTTTTTACCCACAACAGCGAATGCTGTTTAGTTATACGCCCTGTCAGCTTTGTTTCAAGCGTTGGTTTCCAATAGGCGGTCAAATCGTCGGCGGGCAGAAAAATTTATTCCAAGCGAGGTTATTTATCATGTATCAAGACAAAACCCTGGTATGCAAAGATTGTGGCGCAGAATTTGTGTTTACCGCAGGCGAGCAGCAGTTCTATGCGGAAAAAGGCTTTGAGAATGAGCCGCAGAGATGCAAAGAGTGCCGCAATGCACGCAAAAACAATGCTGGCGCAAAAACTTCCCGCGAGATGTTCACTGCTGTATGTGCATCCTGCGGCCAAGAAGCAAGAGTTCCGTTTAAGCCGAGAGAAGACCGCCCGGTTTATTGCAGCGATTGCTTCGCTAAAATGAAAGGCGAATAAGAAACACAAAGCCCGGAGCTTCGTCTCCGGGTTTTTTTATTTAGAGCAGTTTCGTATGAATGCATTTCATACGAAACTGCTTTTTTTATTTTGGACGAAAATGACGAAATCTGCCCGTTATCATAAAGGCTGCAAAGGAGGAATGCCAATGATTACCGGAAAACATCGGCGGGAACTTGAGCAGCTTAAGAAAGAAAACGAGCAGCTTAAAACGTTCCTGTTGCAAAAACAAGAGGAAGAACGGGCAGAGGTTTTAAGACAGCAGCAAATGCATAATTTTTGGGCGTATGATGGATCGCCGCAGGAGGGGTGGGACGCATGAAGATTACACCGGAACAGCTGAGAGCGGAGTATGAAGCCGCACGTGCATATAAACAGCGCATCGGCGTATATGACACTGCACAGCGCAATGAACGCTTTTTCATCGGGGATCAATGGTATGGTGTCAATGCGCCGCGCGATTTGGACAAGCCGGTGTTCAACATCTTAAAGCGTGTCGTCGCCTATTTTGTCGCAACCGTTGTGTCTGACGATGTTGCAGTTTCCATTTCGGATCTTTACGGGGAGGATTCGCTTGAGGATGTGAGCCGTCAGCTCACGGCTGTGATTGAAACGGCTTCCATCAAGGACAAAAACCGCGATGTAATTCGCAATGCGGCTGTCGATGGAGACGGATGCTTGTATCTTTACTTTGATCCGGATCGTGAAACGGGACAGGCGGTGCGCGGCGCGATTGCGGCGGAAGTCATTGACAATACGAATTTGCATTTTGGAAATCCGTACTGCGATGAAGTGGAAAAACAGCCGTATTTGATCGCAGCCGTCCGCAGACGACTGCCGGAGATTCGTGCAGAGGCGATGCGCCATGGGATGTGCCGCGAAGATGCCATGCTGATTCAAAGCGATATGGACACGAACGGCGAAGAAACAGATGCGGATGATACACGTGCGACGATGCTGGTTCGCTTTTGGAAAGAACGCGACGAAAACGGGATTCCGCGCGTGCATCTGATGAAAACAGTCGGTGATCAGGTGATCATGAAGCCGACAAATCTCGGATACCGCAGATATCCGTTTGCTTGGTTTTCGTGGGATAAGGTGAAAAATTCATATCACGGACAGGCGGCAGTGACCGGTCTTTTGCCCAACCAGATTTTCGTCAACAAGCTGTTTGCGATGAGTATGGAGCACGTCAAGGCAATGGCGTTTCCGAAAGTCATCTACAACCGCGACATGGTTGCCGGAAAATGGAACAACGATATCGGCGCGGCGATTGCGGTGAGCGGTGATCCGAACCGTGCGGTGGCATCGGGATTTCGTGCACCGGACATGTCGGCACAGGTTTTACAGATGATCGACAAAGTCATCTCCTACACGCGCGAAACGATGGGTGCAAATGATGTGATCCTCGGCAATGTTCAGCCGGATAACACATCAGCCATCCTTGCGGTGCAGAAATCGGCGATTGTGCCGCTTGAGCTGCAGCGTATGGCGTTTTACCGCTATATGGAGGATGTGGTGCGCATCATTTTAGACATCATGGCATGCGACTATGGTGTGCGGATGACGAGATCGGAACAGGGACAGCCCATTCAAACCGACTTTTCAAAGCTTGCAGGCATGGAGCTGCGCACCAATGTGGATGTGGGTGCGTCATCTTATTGGAGCGAGCTGATGCAGGTGCAGACGCTTGACCGGTTGTTTGAACGCGGAATTTTGTCGGATGCCGCACTGTATCTTGAAAGTGTACCGTCGTCTTACATCCGCAACAAAGACAAAATCATTGAGTCGATCAAAAAACAGCAAGCATCGCTTGGCGGTGAGGAGGCGGCAGAATGAATTGCCCGAAATGCGGGATTGAGATGCGGGTGGATGCGGTGAACAAAGCAGACAAGCTGGTTCAGCATTTTACATGCAGAAATCCGCAGTGTGCATCGTATCAAAAACGGATGGTATCCACAGCAGTGGATGAGGATGAGAAAGGAGTGCAGAATGAACAGTAATGCGAAGAGAATCCTTCTGCCTGTGCAGTTTTTTGCGCAGAAGGACGAGGAAGAACGAGATGCGGAGCTCTTGACCGATTTGGCGGAGGAAAGCACAGAAAAAACGCCGATTCCTGACGAAAAAGCCGATACATTCGGCGGCGGAGAAGAGGAGTGGCGCTTATTTGTACGCACACATCCGGAGGTGACAGAGCTTCCGCGGGAAGTGATTGAGCGTCTAGAGCGCGGTGAGCCGCTTCGTTATGCATACGCGATGTATGAAAACGAGCAGCTGCGCTGTCAGCTTGATCTGCTCAAAGAACGCGCACATATTTTGAAAAAATCACCGGGCAGCCTTACAAGCGATGAAACGGATGAGGGCGCAGATCCGTTTTTGGAAGGCTTGTTCGGCAGATAAACAGGATAATGGAGGGATTTTATTATGGCAGTCAATCTGCATGAAAAGTATGAGAAGAAGATTCAGTCGGTATTCAGAGAAGCTTCGCTGTTAAACGGCAGACTTTCGGGTGAATATTCGTTCAAAGGCGCAAAAACCGTCAAGCTGACCATTCCGCAGACGGTGCCGATGGTGGATTACGTCAGAAGCGGCGCAAATCGCTATGGCGATCCGCAGGAGATGCAGGACAGCATCCAGGAGATGACGCTCACCCAGGACAAGGCATTTTCTCTGACGATTGACAAAGGCAACAATCTTGAACAGGGCGGTGTGAAAGAGGCAGGTAAAATGCTCGGCTTGCAGGTGCGTGAGCGTGCGATTCCGCTGTCCGATACGTACGGCTTTTCAAAGCTTTCTGAGCGTGCGGGCACCATCGTTGCAAATACAGAAGCGCTCACAAAATCGAATATCTGTGACCGCATTTCCGAAGGCACACTTTCGCTTGACGAAAACGAAATTCCGCAGGAGGGACGTACGCTGTTTGTTCCGGCACCTGTATATAAACTGCTCAAGCATTCCGACGAGTTTATGCGTGTTGAATCGCTCGGCGAAAAGGCGCTCGCAAAAGGTCAGGTGGGCTTGTATGACAATATGACCGTTGTAAAAGTACCGGCTAGCCGCTGGCCGGCAAACGTCAACTTTATGATTGTGCAGAAACAGTGCGCGGCATTTCCTGTGACACTCAGCGAAACAAAGCTGCACAGAGATCCGCCGGGTATTTCCGGCAATCTGCTCGAGGGTCGTCAGATTTACGATCTGTTTGTGTTTGCGTCCCGTGCGGCCGGTGTCTATGTTGAGGTCGATACCGGTTCCGGCAAGGGAACCGTTTGTGCGGCACCGAAGATTTCGAGCGTGGGTGCATTTACCTGTGACACTTCCGGTGTCAGCTACCGCTATACCACGGATGGTTCCGATCCGCGTTATTCGGCTTCGGCGCGTGTCGGCACTTCCTCGAGCATTACGGCACCGGGTACCATGATTCGTGCATATGCGTTCAAGGAAGGCGCTTTCCCGTCGGGTGTGACATCGTATACCATTGCGTAATCATGTAAAAAAGGGAGCGGCGGGTGGGTTTTTATTTGAACGAAAGGAGGGGATGAATTGACGGTACAGGATTTGATGATTACATCACTCGCGCTCATGGGTGAGCCGGCGGATGCCGTTTCCGATTATCGGAGCTATGCGGTGACAGCGGTCAATATTGTGCTTTCGGAAACACTTCCGCTTGAAAATCAGCTGCGTGAAGTGAAGAAAGAAGAATTGCTTCTTCAAGCGCCTGTGATGAAAGAACTGACCGATACAATCCCGTATGATACGCGGCTATTGATGACGTGCCTTTCCTATGGCGTTGCGGCAAAATTGACGATGGAGGACGATGATCCTGCCAAGTTTAATTATTTAAACGGTATGTATATGCAGACATTTTCCTCCGGTACACCGGGATTCAGTCATCCGATTGACGATGCGGTTTGGGGAGGAATCGACAGATGAATGCTGTACAGATGGAATCTCAGTCAAATCGAGAACAAACAGCCAGATATACGGCGTTTTGCGGTGTGGACATGTCGTCAGACCCTACGAAAGTACAGTCGGCACGTTCGCCGTATGCACCGAATTTGATTTCGGACAGCGGCGGATTTCCCGAAAAGCGTGTGGGATGGCGTACCCTTTTGACCATCGATGCACCGATTAACGGTTTGTTTTTGGCCTCCATTCAAAAAGAGGGTGAACCGCCCAAACGATTGCATTTGGCGCACGGCGGCACAAAGCTTTATGACATTACCGATGTACTGCACCCGAAGGTGCTCAAAGAGGATATTCACAATGCGCGTTCCATCGGATTTTCGACCTGCGGGAAGTTTTGGCTGTTAACGGGGCGCGAGTATTTGGTGTATGACGGCGAGTCGGTGAAACATGTTTCGGAAATCGCAACGCGTCCTGTTACAAGCATCGGCAGAGATCCGCTCGGCGGCGGACAGGTATATGACGATGTCAACTTGCTGAGCAAATATCGGGAAAATCGGTTTTTGGCGGATGGAAGTGCGAAAAAATATCAGCTTGATACAACCGATCTTGACGCGGATGCTGTGGAAATTACAGTGAACGGTCAGTCGCTTGCCGAGGGGAGCGGGTTTACTGTCGATCGAAAATCGGGCATTGTCAGCTTTACCACCGCGCCTGCACAGCCGCAGGTTGCCGGCGAGGACAATGTATTCATTCGGTTTTCCAAAACAGTTGCAGGTGCTTATGAGAAAATTGCACATTGCACGATTGCAGCACTGTATGGAAGCGGCGGTGACGGATTTGTTTTTCTTTCAGGCAATCCACAATATCCTGCGCAGGATTTTCACAGTGCGCTGCGCGATCCGTCCTATTTTCCGGATAACGGATACAGCTTGATCGGCAGTGAGGCAACCGCTGTTATGGGATATGCGCGGACCGGAGAATATTTGCTGATCTTAAAAGAGAGCGATGAGGAAAACAGTACGATTTTTTTGCGCAGGTGTCAAATGGATTCCATTGGGGGCACACAGTCAAAGACGACGTTTCCGCTGCAGGCAGGCGCTGCAGGTGCCGGTATGATTGCACCGCGCGCGGTCGGACATATGGCGGATGAACCGCTGTTTTTGTCACAGTCAGGTGTGTATGCGGTGACATCCAATCAGATTACAGCAGAACGAACCGTGGAAAACAGAAGCTACTTTGTAGATGCATCCTTATGTGCACAAAAGAATCTTTCAAGTGCTGTGTGTACAGAATGGAATGGTCGGTTTTTGATCGCGGTGGAAGGAATTGTGTACGTTCTTGACGGAAGGCAGGCGGCGGTTCGTCCGACGGACGGTCAAAAGGTATATGAGTGCTTTTATTGGACCAATATCCCTGCTGTTTGCTTTTTGCCGCAGGGAGAGGAGCTGTTCTTCGGCACGCAGGATGGACGGATCTGCAAGTTCAATACCGATATTTTGTCAATGGACCGGTTCAATGATGACGGTGCGCCGATTGTTGCAAGCTGGAGTACCAAAGCAGACGATGACGGTGATTTTATGACGTATAAAACACTGCTTCGCCGTGGATGCGGCGTGATGATCAAACCGTATACACGTTCGGGCTGTACGATCCGGCTGCGCACGGAAGAGGATTTCGGAAAAGATGTTCGTTCTGTCAAAACGGATATCTTCTCGTTTGATGATTTTGATTTTTCACGGCTCGTGTTTGCAGTAAACGATGGGCCGCAGGTCATACCGTTTTCCGCACGTGTCAGGCGGTATGTGACAATTCAGGTGATTGTCGAAAATAACGCAGTAAATGAAGGGTTCGGTGTATTCGGCATTATCCGAAGGTATCGTAAGTCGAAAGTACTGCGCAGATAAAGGAGGAACAACATGCTTTCAGAATACAAACTTGATTCGGCAGACTTTTTGGGGAAAAACGTGAGTTCTCTGCCGGATCGTCCGTCTGAAGCGGGTATGACGGCTGCGGAGCTCAAGGCGGCGTTTGACCGCGGCGGTGAAGAAGTCATTGCGAGTCATTTTAACGATTTGATTGATACCCTTTCAGGCAATGAAGGTGCATCCGAAATCGGCACCGGTGACGGCAGAACAGTGGAAGAACGACTGGACTCATGTGTGGAGTCGGAGAATATTTCGAAGCTCTATGGAACGCTCGGCGGTGTTTTGCTTCTTGAAGAAAACGGACAGCAATCTTCGGTGGGGTATCGTATTCAGCAGGGAGATACTGTTTATCTCCCCAACCGAAAAGTGCTGGCGTTTTTAAATGCAACAGTGACAGACGATTCGCAAAATGATCGTCTGTTTATCGACACCAATGCCGTAATGAGTGTCAATCAAAAGAGCGGTTCGCATATTATGTTATCGAGCGAAGATGTTGGTGCAGTATCTAATCAGGTTTTTTCTGCACACACAGCTGACAAGAAGAATCCGCATGGTGTAACTGCACAGCAGATCGGTGCACTCACCCGACAGGAGCTTACTCCCTTGGGGTTTGATTTGACCCTCATGGAAGGTGTTTCGGTTGCAAGTAAGATCTGCAGACAATGGGGCCCTTTGGTGAGCATAAATGCGATGTTTTTTATCAATGACCTTGCGAGTGGAACAGAAGTGAAAATTGCTGAGATTGCAAGGCAGTTTGCGCCTCAGGACTGGATTACCTGCTGTGGAATGGGACGCACAGCATCCGGAGAATTGATGCCGGTTTGTGTTAACATTGATGGGAACGGAAATATTTTGGTGAATTCACCGGTCAAGGTGCAGTATGTCAGCATGTCGTTGTCGTGGATGCAGGGAGTTTTTTAATAAATTCTGCAGTCGGCAGCACAGATATATAAAAGAGGGGAAATGTATTGGGAGAAGAATTGTTGGCTTCAGTCATTGCAGTGGCAGGAACGATCATCGGCAGTTTTGCGGGCATCATGACATCTTCAAGGCTCACAATTTATCGATTATCCAAGCTTGAGGAAAAAGTTGAGAAACACAATCAGGTGGTGGAGCGTGTATTTCGCTTGGAAGAAAGTGTGAAATCGGCGCATCATCGCATTGACGAATGCAAAGAAGAACACATGAATTTGACAGGAGCGTGAGTATCAATGAAAATCAACTGGAAAGTGCGTGTGAAAAATCCGTATTTTTGGGTACAGATTTTACTGGCGATTGCCGTTCCCGTTTTGGGATATTTCGGCCTTTCAGCCAGTGATCTGACAACATGGACGACTGTATTTGAAACCGTTGGAAAGGCATTCTTGAATCCGTATGTGATCGGTATGATGGTGGTGAGTGCGTATAATGCGGTGATTGATCCTACAACAGTCGGAATATCTGACAGCGATCGTGCAATGACGTATACAAAGCCTTACGCGGGAGGCGAGTCAAAGTGACAACCAAAAATGTCATTGATATTTCGGCGTATCAGCCGAAGGTTGACTATCAGACCGTGAAAAACAGCGGGATTGACGGTGTGATTCTGCGATGCGGCTTGACGTATTGGGGAAAGCAGAATCCGGCGCAGGATGCATGTTTTCAAACGCATTACGAGGGATTTCGTGCGGTAAACATGCCGGTTGGCGTATATTATTACAGTGCGGCTGACAGCGTGGAAAAGGCGCGGGAAGAGGCGGCGTTTGTTAAATCGATTTTGAAGGGGAAACAATTTGCGTATCCTGTTTATTACGATGTGGAAAATGAACAGCGTATGGGCCCGCTTTCCAAAGCAACGCTGACAAGTGTTGTGGAAGCATTCTGTACAGAGATGGAGAATGCAGGATATTTCGTCGGCGTGTATGCGAATACGAATTATTTTCAGAATAAACTTGATCATGCACGTCTTGCAAAAAAATATACGCTGTGGCTTGCCGACTATCGTGCCGAAAATGCGAACCGTACACTGCTTCGTGATATGTTTCAGTATACCAGCAAAGGAACAGTATCCGGCATTGCAGGAAACGTTGATTTGAATGAGTGTTATAAGGATTTTCCGTCGATTATCAAAGAGGCAGGGAAAAATGGTTTTTCTGTCGTTGAAACGATCACACCGCCGTCAAAACCATCGGAAAAAACGTATACGGTGAAAACGGGCGATAGCTTTTGGAAAATTGCACAGGAGCAGCTTGGAGACGGTACGCGGTATCAGGAACTTGCAGCGTATAACGGAATGCGTACAGACGATGTCATCTATCCGGGACAGGTGCTGAAACTGCCGGCCGGAACACAGACTGCTGTGCCGAATAAAGCGTACACGGTGGAAAAGGGCGATAGCTTTTGGAAAATTGCACAGGAGCAGCTTGGAGACGGTACACGGTATCAGGAACTTGCAGCGTATAACGGAATGCGTGCAGATGATGTGATTTATCCGGGACAGGTGCTGAAACTGCCATAAAAAAACCGCCGGATTTTTCCGGCGGTTTTGATAAAGAAAAAAGGAGGATGTTATGTCAACAGCACAATATCTAAAAGATCTTGAAGCGGCAAACAAGCAGTATGAAGAACAGCTTCGCAAACAGCAGCTTGCCGCAGAAGAACAAATTCGGCTGCAGACAAATGCAGAGAAACAGCTGCTGAATCAGGAGAGCGCAGAAGCGAAAAAGACATTTGAAGAGCAAGCACAAGCAGCCTATTTACAGCGAATGATGGCACAGAAAATGCTTACAGAAGCACTTGCGTATCAGGGATACAACGGTGGATTGACCGAAAGTGCATATATTCAGCTTGCGAATCAGTATGGACAAGCTTATACACAGGCGAGCAAGCTGCTTTCGCAGGAGCAAAATGAAATTTCAGGAAAGCTTCAGTCTTTGCTTCAAAAAAAATCGGCACAGCTTTTAAGCAGCCGTCAAAGCTATGAAAAGAAATATGCTGATTTGGCGTTTGCGTATCAAAAAGAGCGTGCACGTCTGCTCGAGCAGGAACGTGCCGCACAGCTGAAAGCAGCGGCGGAAGCAGCAAAAAAACAGTCGTCATCGAGCAGTTCTTCAAATAAAACCTCATCTAAACCATCGTCGAACACAAATACATCGTCATCGAATGCATCAAGCGGATATAATCCGTCTAAAAACAATTCGAATAAAGGCGGCGGCGGTCCGACGATTCGCTATGAATTAAAATAAAAAGAAAAAAGAGCCTGTTTTTTTAACAGGCTCTTTACCGTTTTTAAAAATTATACGGCACGGGTCACTTTATTTGAACGCAAGCAACGGGTGCAGGCATTGATGCGGCACGGTTTGCCGTCAACGATGGCGCGAACACGTCTTACATTCGGTTTCCACGCTCTGTTTGTACGTCTGTGAGAGTGAGAAACTTTAATTCCAAAAGTAACACCTTTTCCGCAGATATCGCATTTTGCCATGATCTGCACCTCCTTTATGTTACCGAATTTGACTGCCAAAAGGCTAACATCAAATATTGTAGCAGAAACCTTTTATAAAATCAAGCTTTTTTTCATTTTTTTTTGCATTGGACAAAAAATATTTTGAAAAAGCAGAAAACAAGCTGTATTTTCGTTCAAAAACCGCTTGCAAAGCGGCTTGACAAAGCAATTTTAGAACGGTATAATACCATTGAATCAGTAAACAGCGTTGACAGGGAGGAGTATGTGCCGCTTTGCCGCAAAGAGAGAAGATGGCTGGTGTAAATCTTCGGGCAGACGGTGCGGAAGGTAGCCCTTGAGCTTTGAACCGAACCGCTTTTTTAAAAGCACAGTAGACTTCAACGGTTTTTCCGCCGTTATCGGAAGACGGCGTTTTTGCGTCGATTGAGTGCGGAGGATTTTCTCCGAATTCAGGTGGTAACACGGAACTTTTCCGCCCTGAGCGTTTGCTTGGGGCGGTTTTATTTTTCAAAGAAAGGAATTTTTGCATGAGAAAAGAATTGGCAAAAACATATGAGCCGAAAAGCTTTGAGGACCGCATTTATCAGTTCTGGCTGGACGGCGACTATTTTAAAGCACAGCGCGATCCGAACAAAACCCCGTATACAATCGTCATTCCGCCGCCCAACATCACGGGTCAGCTTCACATGGGTCATGCGCTCGACGAAACATTGCAGGACATCTTGATCCGTTACAAAAAATTGCAGGGATTTTCGGCGCTTTGGGTTCCGGGTACGGACCACGCGTCGATTGCAACAGAGGCAAAAATCGTTGCCGCAATGCGTGAAGAGGGTGTAACAAAAGAAGAGCTCGGCCGTGAAGGTTTCTTAGAGCGTGCTTGGGCATGGAAAGAGCAGTACGGCGGACGCATCGTTTCGCAGCTTAAAAAATTGGGTACCGCATGCGACTGGAGCCGTGAGCGTTTTACACTTGACGAGGGCTGTTCCGAAGCGGTCAAAGAGGTGTTTGTCCGTCTGTATGAAAAAGGACTCATCTACCGCGGCGAGCGTATTATCAACTGGTGCCCGACCTGTAAAACGTCAATTTCCGAGGCTGAGGTTGAGTATGAAGAGCAGCAGGGCAGCTTCTGGCATCTGCGCTATCCGCTTTCCGACGGCAGCGGCTATGTAGAACTTGCAACCACCCGTCCGGAAACACTTCTTGGCGATACCGCAGTGGCAGTCAACCCGGACGATGAACGTTATCGTGACATTGTCGGCAAGACCGTTGTTCTGCCGCTCGTGGGCAGAGAAATCCCGGTGGTTGCAGACAGCTATGTCGATATGGAATTCGGTACCGGCGTGGTTAAAATCACACCGGCACATGACCCGAACGACTTCGAAGTCGGCCTGCGTCATAACCTGCCGATCATCAACGTCATGACTGATGATGCGAAAATCAACGAAAACGGTTTAAAATATCAAGGCATGGACCGCTACGAGGCGAGAAAAGCAATCGTTGCCGATCTTACAGCAGGCGGCTATCTTGTAAAAATCGAGCCGCACGCACACAATGTCGGCACCTGCTACCGCTGTCATACAACTGTCGAGCCGCGCGTTTCCAAGCAGTGGTTTGTCAAAATGGAACCGCTCGCAAAACCGGCAATCGAAGCGGTCCGCAGCGGTGAAACGAAATTCGTACCGGAGCGCTTTGACAAAATCTATTTCCACTGGATGGAGAACATCAAAGACTGGTGCATCTCCCGTCAGCTCTGGTGGGGTCACCGCATTCCTGCATATTACTGTGCAGACTGCGGCGAAATGGTTGTTGCCAAAGAGGCGCCGACTGTCTGCCCGAAATGCGGCAGCACTCATATGAATCAGGACGAGGATACGCTTGACACCTGGTTCTCATCGGCACTCTGGCCGTTCAGCACACTCGGCTGGCCGAACGATACCGAGGACTTAAAATATTTCTATCCGACAAACACACTCGTCACCGGCTATGATATCATCTTCTTCTGGGTGGCGCGTATGATGTTCTCCGCATTGGAGCAGACCGGCACCGTTCCGTTCAACACCGTGTTCATCCACGGCCTCGTACGTGACGCACAGGGCAGAAAAATGTCGAAATCTTTGGGCAACGGCATCGACCCGCTGGAGATCATTGACCAGTATGGCGCAGACGCACTCCGCTTGGCGCTCGTTACCGGCAACAGCCCTGGAAATGATATGCGTTTCTCTGACGACAAGATTAAAGCGGCACGTAACTTTGCAAACAAACTCTGGAATGCAACCCGCTTCATTTTGATGAATCTGTCCGACGAGGTTACCGACACCGCTCTGCCGCAGACACTGACACTCGAGGATAAATGGCTCTTGTCGCAGTATAACCGTCTGGTGCGTGAAGTGACCGATAACCTCGATAAATTCGAACTCGGCATCGCAGAGCAGAAAATCTATGACTTTATCTGGGATGTGCTGTGCGACTGGTATATCGAACTGTCGAAAGCACGTCTTCAGGCAGGCGGCGAAACCGCAGTCTGCGCACAGCGTGTGCTCGTCTATGTCATTTCGAATACGATCAAACTGCTCCATCCGTTCATGCCGTTTATCACAGAGGAAATCTGGCAGGCACTTCCGACGGAGACCGAGAGTATCTTGGCATCCGCTTGGCCGTCCTTCTCTGATGAACTCGATTTTTCTGCAGAGGAGCAGGAATTTGCCCGCGTGATGGAAGCAATCAAAGCCATCCGCAACACACGCACCGAAATGAACGTGCCGCCATCCCGCAAAGCGGCTGTTTATATCGAAACAGAGTATCAGACCGTGTTTGAAGACTGCAAACCGTTCTTTGTCCGGCTGGCTTCTGCATCTGAAGTGTTTGTCGCTTCCACGCAGTCGATAGACGGTGCGGTACAGATTGCAACAAAGAGCGCACGCATCTTTGTGCCGATGGACGATCTGATCGACAAAGACAAAGAGCGCGCACGTTTGACCCGTGAGCGTGAAAAATGCGAAAAAGAGATTTCGATTCATGAGAACAAACTCAAAAACGAAAACTTTGTCAATAAAGCACCCGAAAAAGTGGTCAACGAAATTCGCATGAAATTAAAAACAGCACAGGAACTGCTCGTTAAAATTGACGAGAGCTTGAGCGCACTGTAATGTATAAAAAGGCGCGTCGTTTTTCTTTTGAACAAGAGACAAAAAGGAAAAACGGCGCGTTTTTTCATCAAAAGAAAAGAGGAATTTCATATGAACGAACGGTATAAGGACGCGTCCTTGCCAATCAATGAGCGGATCGAAGATCTGCTGCCACGCATGACACTTGGTGAAAAGGTTGCGCAGATGTGCATGATGCGCGGCGTCGAGTATGCCAAAAAGCCGTCACCGAAGCATCCGTGCTGTGTGGAGTCCGACACAGAATTTGACACTGAGCGGCTTTTCGGCACGTTCGGAACAGACGGTATCGGCTTTGTCCATGATATGTATTCGACACCGGAAACATTCAACCGGATGCAGCGGATTTTGCTTGAGACACAGCGACTGCCGATTCCGGCGATCTTTACCGCAGAAGCGCTTCATGGCGTGAGCGGTCTGCGCGGCACGATTTTTCCGTGTCCCATTAACTTAGGTGCGACGTTCGATCCCGCACTGGTCAAAGAAGTCGGCGAAGCCATCGGCAGAGAAACGCGTGCACTCGGTATGCACGAAATCTTAGCGCCGAACCTTGATGTTGCACGTGAACCGCGGTGGGGACGCATTGAGGAAACATTCGGCGAGGATACGTTTTTGTCATCGCGGATGGCGGCTGCCATCGTCAGCGGTGAGCAAAAGGGTGACGTCAGCCGTCCGGACGCCGTTGTGAGCGAGCCGAAGCACTACTGCGTACATGGTATTGCAGAAGGCGGTACGAACTGTTCGCCTGCACGTGCAGGACGGCGCGAGGTGGACGGCTGCTATCTGCCGGTGTTTGAGGCAGGTATTACTGAGGGCGGCGCATATAACGTCATGGTCAGTTATAACTCGATAGACGGTGATCCGATGATGTGCTCGTCCTACTATTTAAACGATGTGCTCCGTGACCGGCTGCACTTAAAAGGATATACCCGTTCAGACTGGGGAGGCATCGGCAAATTAAAACGTGACCACCACGTTGTCAGTACCGACAAAGACGCGATTTGCCTGGCAGTTACACACGGACTCGATGTGCAGGGCTGTGACTATGAACCGGATTTCTTTAAACAAACGGTGATGGAACTTGTGGACGAAGGACGAATTTCACTTGCACGCATTGATGAGATTGTACGCCGCGTGCTGTTCGTAAAATTCTCACTCGGACTGTTTGAACATCCGTATACGGACGAGAAAGCGTATGAATCGGTAGTACACTGCGAGGAACACCGTAAGATTTCCCATCGGGCAGCGCTTTCGTCGGCAGTATTGTTAAAAAATAACGGCGTGCTGCCGCTTGATCGTGAGAAAATCACTTCGATTGCAGTGGTGGGTCCGTCGTCAAATGCACAGAAAATCGGCGGCTATTCGTCATTGCCGCAATTTCATATTTCGTCGGTATATGAGGAACTGCGTGATATGATGAGCGAGCAGGTGCGCATTGTCCAGTGCGACGGCTGTGGTATCACCGAGGAAGCAAAACAGGAACGCATTGTCGAGGGACAGGCGCATCTCTATGAGGCGGCTGATACGGCAGTCGAGGAGAATCTCGAACGTGCCGTTTCGCTGGCGTCTTCGTGCGACGTGATTGTCGCGGTCTGCGGCGATAACACCGTGACAAGCGGCGAGGGACGCGACCGTTGCGAACTGACGCTCAGCGGAAAACAGCGCGAGTTGATCCGTCGGCTCTCTGCACTCAAAAAGCCGCTGGTGCTTGTACTCGAAAACGGCAAGCCGCTTGAGATTTCAAAAGAGAGTGAATGGTGCGATGCTGTGCTCATGAGCTTTTTCGGCGGAGAAACAGGCGGCCGTGCAATCGCAGAAATTTTGCTCGGACACTATAATCCGTCGGGCAGACTGCCGATTTCACTGCCGCGTCATTCAACTCGTATCCCGTGTTATTATTCGATGCTGCCGGGCGGCGATCCGATGTTTTTCGAGGGTGAAAAGAACGCGCTGTATCCGTTTGGCTACGGATTAAGCTATACCACATTCGAATATTCTGCACTGGACATCGCACCGCAGCCGAATGGAGACGTGCTTGTTTCCTGTGATGTCGAGAACACCGGCGATATGGACGGCGAAGAGGTTGTACAGGTCTATGTGGATGACGTTGACAGCTCAGTGGTCACACCGCCGATGCTTTTAAAAGGCTTCACACGAGTGGCGCTTTGTGCACATGAGAAACAGCGCGTGACTGTCTGCCTGCCGAAGGTGTCGTTTTCGCTCATTGATGTGCATTATCAGCGCGTGATCGAGCCGGGACGGTTCCGGATTCTTGTCGGAAAGAACCAGCGCGAGATTTTGCTTTCTGCAGATTATGTGGTTGACGAACAAAACTAAAAACGAGAACAAAAAGCCCCGTGTACGCGTTGAACTGCCCCAGATTGAGCGGACAGGAGAAAAAAGCCCCTGGTAGGAAAATATTGAGTTTTAGGAGGAGTGGCGGAGCGTGAGCGGCGCCACTCCTGTTTTGTA
>NZ_JACJKY010000027.1 GCF_016901855.1 Merdimmobilis hominis
TTTTTGCTATTTGTGGGTTCAAGTCCTGTCAGTATAGGATTTTTGCCGTTTGGCATCTATAGAATCTATGCTGAAAAACTTGCCCTGAAAATGCCGAAAAGCCTTGATATATCAAGGCTTTTCGTTTGGGCATCTTTTTTAGTGCCCTCTTATGGCGGAGAAGGGGAGACTCGAACTCCCGCGCCGGTTACCCGACCTACGCCCTTAGCAGGGGCGCCTCGTCACCAACTTGAGTACTTCTCCATTCGTGACGTCGTATAAAACGATTCAATTTTTTCACCGAAATCGGAATTCGGCCAAAATGGCGGAGAAGGTGGGATTCGAACCCACGGTCCCTTGCGAGATCACCGGTTTTCAAGACCGGCTCCTTAAACCACTCGGACACCTCTCCGAATCTTCTTGTGAAAGCTTATTTATAATACCATACAAAATTTCATTTGTCAATATCTTTTTTATGATTTTAAAAACAAAAGCAGCACCCTGAAACAGCGTGCTGCTTTTTTATTTTAATTGAGAAAATTTATCGGTAAGATACAGCCATGCGAATACGGTCATACGAGGTATCCGAAGGAATCGAACAATCTGCGCCGATCATATATCCGCTCGGTCCATTCATTTCACACAGACGGCGAATTTCCGCCTGAACTTCCTCATCTGTGCCACGATACAAAATGCCGTCGGGCGTATTATCAAAACCACCGAGAATACACCGGACATTTTCAAAAAAGGCCCGTCCTTCACGCAATCCCATCTTTTCAACATAAACAGCCCAGTTTACTGCAGCTGCACGATAGTCTTTCCAGTTTTCAAGATTATTCTGCTCCCCTGCCCATCCGCAGCAGTGCAAAATATTCAAATCCCCCAATGTATTCGCATAGTCAAGCGCCGCTTTATCCGACGGTGTAATCAGCCGCCGATATTCATCCACGGAAAAACGGCTTTTCTCGCCGCCCTGCACGCTGTAGTAAATGCCGTCTACCCCCGCATCAAACAGCGCTTTCATGAACATTTGCGTATCTTCTGTAATGACATCTAATGCATGAAGCACCGCATCGGGATCTTCTTTGATCATTTGCATAACACGCGCATCACCATATCCGGAACGAATCGAGGAAAACGGTGCAAATACCGTGTAATACACCAATGCGTCTTTTTTCACTGCCTTCGCAATCTCTCTTGCACGTACAATCTGTTCCGCATAAAACGGATGATCTGTTCCGAGTGGTTTTAATCGGTACCAGTCCGCAGGTGTGTGAATCTCCATTGATGCCGCATAATCAAAATAATGATCACTCATGATTTTCATGATATCACAGCCGCATTGGTTAAAATAGTCGATATGTGCATCAATTGCCGACTGTCCGAATGTACGTTCTCCGGTAAAATGGAACCAGAATGCCGCCGGAATCCGATCCGGCGTTTCTCCATGGAGCGCCGCCATCACACGATCTCTTTTGTTCATTTTTCTTCTCCCTTTCTATGCGAAATTGATCCGCTTTGCTATCCTTACGATAGCACCGCAAAATAAAAAAGTCAATCATTTTTGATGTTGCAAATACGAATTTTTTATTGAAAAGTATCGAAAAACTATGATACAATAAACTCATCACAACACTTACTCAATAGGTATTTTAGAGGAGGTCATACATATGCAGTATGAAATTTCAGGTGGTTCCTTTCCGATCGTTACGTGTCATCTGCAAAACGGCGAGTCTATGATTACAGAAAGCGGCTCCATGGTATGGATGTCACCCAACATCAATATGCAAACTTCCGGCGGCGGCTTTGGAAATATTTTTTCGCGTGCATTTTCGGGAGAAAATCTGTTTCAGAATATTTATACCGCGCAGGGTGACGCCATGATCACATTCGGCTCAAGCTTTCCGGGCCGTATTATGCCCATTCAAATTCGTCCGGGATGCGATATGATTCTGCAAAAGAAATCATTTCTCGCTTCTGAATCGGGCGTACAGCTGTCGGTTCATTTCAACAGAAAAATCGGTGTCGGATTCTTCGGCGGCGAAGGATTCATCATGCAGCGGCTGTCCGGCAATGGTATGGCATTTGCTGAAATTGACGGCGAACTTGTAGAATATGTATTGGCACCGGGACAACAGATTCTTGTGGATACCGGCAATGTTGCCGGATTCGAACCGAGTGTTTCGATCGATATCCAGCAGGTTTCGGGCGTAAAAAACATTTTCTTCGGCGGTGAAGGACTGTTTCTCACCGTTTTGACAGGTCCGGGAAAAGTCTGGCTTCAGACCATGCCGATTTCCGGCGTTGCAGCTGCTTTGCGGCCGTTCTTCCCGCAGTCAAACTAACCCTGTACGTTTCACTGTAATTTGATGCATGAAATCCCCCCATACGCAAAAAGGTGGTATCCGTATCATGGATACCACCCTTTTTTATGTGTAATCTGTCGCCTAGACAACAACTGTACCGCTCAGTATTTTCCTCCTCCGCCGCCATGGGTTGCACCCGAAGAACTTCTGTGCGTACTGCTGCCGCCCGAACTTGAACTTCCCTGAGGCTTTGCCCGCCGGCTGACATGCCGGTACAAAAAGATATCATTGTGTTGTGTGACCTGCATACTTCCCGGACGGACGTAATCATTTGCCGCCGGCTGAAGCCGTACGGAACGAAGCTGCTGCCGCATTCCGCCGACAATCAAAGCAGCAATCACACAGCCGATTCCAATACAGACCAGAATACTCCACAGCGGCAGCGGTGCGCGCGGAAGTGTACCGACATCAAACGGCTGGCTGGTTTTCGCCTGTGTAATAAACCGATCGCACTGCTGTGCAAACATCATGTATGCATCTGCATTCTCTCCGTCTGCAAGCAGCGGTGTGATCTGCTTTCCGATATAATCGATTCCGGCATCCGTAAACGCTGTGATGCCTGCACCGCGCGTGGAAATCCACCAATCACGATACTGCGGGCTGTGCAACAAAAGCACGCCGCTTCTGCTGCTTCCCTGTCCATAGCCGTTATAATCAAAATAGTCATCCGCAAAATCCTGCGCAGACTTTCCGCCTAAACTGTATGCCGTGACGACAACGACATCCATTCCCTGCCGTTCACTGATTTCATCCAATGCAGAAAGCAGCTGTTGTTCTTCTGCCTCTGTCAGCAGATCTGCTTCATCCATCAGCCGCCGATATGTATCATTTCCGGTCATTTCCTGTACTTGTGTGATTTCTTCATCCAATGCGGAACTTTCCGCTGCAGGTACCGGCACTCCGGCAAACAAACAGCAAGCCAGCACAAGGCAAAAAGCGATCCATCGTTTTTTCATCATGCAGCCTCCTTCATAATATACCAAGCAGCCACAAAAGCCACGCGCCGCCATATGCAACAGCAGAACAAATCCCTGCCAATCCAAAAAACCACCGGGTAGCCGCTTTTTTGTCCACAGGCAAATTGCCCACAAACTTTCCGGTTTGACCGTTCATAGCAAACGTATACATCTGACCGTTCCATGTTGTGTGCAAAAGCCACACCGGATACAGTGCATATGATGATCTTCCGTTTGAAAGATGAATATTGCTCGACTCCGGAACGGCTGTGGCATATCCGGTCACCGTATTTGCAAATGCGCGCTCTGTTGAATGCTTGATGCGTTCATTGGCTCTTCCGCTGCTCTGCTGTGCATCCACATCGTATTTATCCGCCAGATATCCTGCCAAATACGCGGTCTGAAAGTCCACAGCACCGCGAAAATCATATGGTTCAAGCGATTCCATCAAATCATCCGCCATCTTGGTAGAACCATCCACCGGAACACGGTCAAATCCGATTCTGCCACCGCGAAGCACTGAAAAATAGCTCGTTTCTGTGTAAATATACCGTGCGTCACTATAAGACCGTACACGCGTTGCACGATAACGGATATTTGCCTGCACATCTGTGTCAAACAGCCAAAACGGGACATAGATTCCTTTGATTTCATCAATGTGCGCTTCCTCCTTGAACACTTTCGGCAGCAGCCGTTTTTTGAGCAGATGCCGTTTAAACGCCTCTTTTGCCGCCGTTTTGTCAAGCTGAAACGGAATCACACAGTCAGGACGCAGCATACCGGAAAACTGCTTCATCACTACAACAGGATTATCGCAGTACGGACACATGGTTGCCGCCATTGTTTCGTCACCGATAATTTCACCGCCACACGACTCGCAGATATATGTCCGAAGTCCGTCCGTTTCTCCTTCGCTCCATTTACTGCCCGCAGCAGTTTCCCACTGCATATCATCCTCTGTATCGTTTTTGAGCTCTGCATCATATTCCTTGAGTGTCTCCATCTCAAATTCCGTATCACAATACGGACACTTCATCTTCTGCAGCGCACTGTCAAATTGAATGGCACCGCCGCAGCATGGGCACTTATATTCCTGCAAATCCGCCATATACAATATTCACTCCTCTCTGCATCAAAGCAGCCTTTATTACTGCTGATCTGCTTCATCAAACGGGTCGCCGCATTCCGGACAGAATTTCGGCGGATGATGCGGGTCCTCCGGTTTCCAGCCGCACTTATCACACTGGTAAAGCGGCATTCCTGCCGGCTTTTTCGCACCGCAGTTTGAACAGAATTTTCCCTTGTTTACATTTCCGCATGCACAAACCCAGCCTTCGTCCGTCGGTTTCTTCGCACCGCATTCCGGACAGAAATTTCCTGTAGAGGTTGCACCGCAGCTGCATTTCCAAGCATTTGCCGGTGCAGAAGCCGGAGCCGGAGCAGCCGCGGGCGCTGGCTGCTGTCCCATCGCAAACAATCCCTGCGGATTGGCGCCTCCTGCATTCATTGCCATGCCCATGCCCATAAATCCGGTCATTGCACCCGCTGTATTTTCTGCCGCTTTGTTCATTGCGCTCACCTGACCGCCAACCAAATGTGCCGCTGCAAAGTTCGGATTCGACAGCATCATATTTTCTTCCCACTGTGTGATTTTCTGACGCTGTTCCTCAGGAACCGAAACAGAATTGAGTGCCATCGAAAAGACTTCAATGCCTCTCTTTTCGCGCCACTCAGAGGACAGGATATCGCGAAGCGCTGCGACAATCTCCGTGGTATGGCCGGGGATTTCATAATACATGACGCGCTGTGCCGCAATACGTGCCAGCGCCGGCTGCAGCGCAGTCATCAACTCGCCTTTGAGCATCGAGTCAATCTCGGAACGTTCGAATACGTTGGCAACATTTCCGCAGACATTGGTATAAAACAACAGTGGATTCACAATTTTATACGAATACACACCGTTGCAGCGCAAATCCACCGACAAATTCATACCGGTATTTTCGTCTACAACCACGCGGAACGGAATCGGATTTGCCGTACCGAATTTATTGTCACCGATTTCCTTCAGGTTAAAGTAGTATACACGCTGATCTTTGCCGGTATCACCGCCATAGGTGAACCGTTTTCCGATGGTCATAAAGGTAGAGATGATGCTCTCACCGAGATTTCCGGCAAAAATGCTCGGCTCTGTTGACGAATCATAGATAAACTCGCCCGGTTCTGCGCAAACCTCAACCACTTTGCCCTGCTCGACAATAATCATACACTGACCGTCTGCCACCGCGATCGCAGAACCGTTTGAAATAATATTATCGCTCGCTTTCGTATTAGAAGAACGATTTCCGATTCGTTTTTTTCCTTTTACAACAAGTACTTCTTTATCAATGGCTTCACAGTAGAAAAACTCTTTCCATTGGTCTGCCAAAACGCCGCCTAATGCGCCGATTCCTGCTTTAATAAGTCCCATTTATAACATACTCCTTTCCATCTTGCCTGTATTCCGTCTTTATGATTCTTTCTGAAATACAGTCAATGTTTTCAAAAAGGCAGGTTTATTCCTGCTCTGTTAATACAAGTCTACATAAATATACGACAAAACGCAATACGCAAATACTCTTTTTTGTGTTGATTTTTGCTTTCTTTTATTTTAGAGTGTTTTTCACCGAACGCCAAGCTGATTCTTTCTCATCGTTGAAATTCTCTTTACTGCCGGCACGGTTGATTCTCTTTATACAAAAGCAAACAGCATACAAAGTTTTTCTTTGTATGCTGTTTGCTTTTATTATGATGTCTAACCTTTTTTCAGCGTAAATACATAAGCACTGCTGGTTGGAACATTGTCAGGAACATGCACGGTAAGAGTTGTTCCGTCACAAGTGAACGGCAGACTCTCCCCGCGGAATGATACGCATAAAACCGGAGCAAACACCGTAAACACAAGATGATCTGGAAGGGTGTTATGTCCATCCTGTGGCAGATAAATGGCGTAAATTTCATCTTGCTTTGATGTATACGCGATATTTTGATCCCGATATGGTACAACCGGGCGCGTTCCGTAAATCGCATATCCGTTTTCCTTAAGCCACTCTCCAATCTCACGAATAATCGGAATCGTATTCTGCGGCAGTTTCCCATCGGGACGCGGGCCAATATTCAGCACAAGGTTTCCGCCTTTTGCCACAATATCGCACAGCATATGAATCACCGTCTTGGCACTTTTATATTCATCATCAAAGCGATAAGAAAAACTGGTGCCCAATGTGATACAGCTTTCCCATGGAACTGAAATTGCTCGATCGGGAACAGTCTGCTCCGGTGTGATGAAATTCTCATTTTCACCGCCCACAGTTCTGTCTGCGACCATCAACCACGGCTGGATTTTACGCGCTTCTTTGACGATTTCGGAAAGATGAATATCCTGATGATTCTGCGGACACACCTGCCCGCCATCCAACCACAAACACTCGATCCTTCCGTATCCCCGAATAAGTTCAAGAATCTGATTTCTGGTAAACGCACAGAATTTCTCCCACAATTCAGGATGCTCTTTCGTATCATAACTCGGATTTCGTGTCATATATTCGTCTTTTGCAAACCCTTTGGCCCAATAATATTCGCTGTGCCAGTCCGGTTTTGAAAAGTAAGCGTGAACGTTCAGTCCCTTCTCTCTGCATGCATCAAACAGTGCGCGGCAGACATCTGCATGTTTATGATGATGAAACGGGCAGTCTGGTGAGGTGATTTTATACGCCGAATAATTGGTATCCCACATACAGAATCCATCATGATGCTTCGTTGTGAGCAGCACATATCGAAATCCGCCGTCAACCGCCAGCTGCGCCCACTCCTCCGGACAAAACCGCACCGGATTAAACGTTTTGATCAAATCCCAGTACTGCTGTTTAAACTCAGACATCGGTGTATCCCGGTCAATCTCTTTCCAAGCCCAGCTTTGGTCCGCATCAACAAGCGGCCAGCTTTCGATGATTCCCCACTGAGAATAATGTCCCCAGTGCATCATCAGGCCGAACTTTTCGTCCTGAAATGTTTGCAGTGATTTTAAAACTTCCGGATCAGATGGTGCAACATACTGTTCTTCCTCGCTGCACGGATGATTATACTGTGCATTAAATTCCTCCAAATTCATAAAACAACCTCCTTTTGATTCAGAGTATATCTAAAATTGATTGAAAACGCAATTTATTCAAAGAAAAAACGGCGGAACATGCCGCCGCTTTTTCTTTTATGGTTAAGGAAGAGAATGAAAAGAAGCTTATCTGATTACTCGTTTGCGAATCAAATACGTGATACCTGCCATAAGCAAGCATGCTGCCAGCGGCAGAGTAAACGGAATTGTATCTGACGTATCCGGTACCGGTGGTTTATCCGGATTCTCTGTGCCTTTATCCAACAAAACAAGATTGTTGATCGCCTGTTCGAGTGCTTCTGCCGCAGCATCAATTTCAGCCTGCTGTGCGTTTTCGTCCTCATACACAGCAATCGCCGCTGCCAATGCATCTTTGAGTACATCTGCACTCTCTTTTGTATATTCAGACAAATCAAGCGACTGTGCCAGCTCAATCAGATTTTTAAGTTCCGTTTTGTCAACGGCAATAACAACTTTTTCAAATTCCGCCGAGATGACAACACCCTCGGCCGGCATTGTAAAGCTGGTTCCCTCAATCGGCTGACCATTGACCATCAGCGTTTCTTCTTTGAGTGTGTAACCCTCATCCGGTGTGACGGTGAGGTTCACCGTTTCTCCGGCTTTCGCTGATCCGCGATCCGCTTTCACAGTTCCGTTTGGTGTTTCCTCCACAGAAATTGCATAATACTGCTCATCCGACAGGGAAACGGTTACGCTTGCCGATTTGGTTGGATCTGCTGCCGATTTTACAATGACAGTCAGTGTATCTGCTGTTTCATCTTTTGCCACAGTCAATAAACCATTCGGTGTGATCGTTGTTCCGACCGTTCCGCCTTTGACCTCCCACAAAACGGTATCTACCGGATCGTCTCCTTTGACTTTTGCCTTGAACTGATAGTTGTCGCCTCTTGTCACAGTGGTGGTTTCCGGTGTAATCGTAACCTCAGTCACACCTGCATCCACATGGATGATTGTTTTTGCATAATTTGTACCATCCACTTTGGAAACTGCTTTTACCACAAGCTGTGTCGATGTTTCTTTTTCCGAAATGGTCAGCTTGCCGTTTTCGTCAATTGTTGTGTCCGAAACGCCGCCTTTTACGCTCCATTTCACATCGACATTTGCATCGAGCGAAATTTCTTCGCCGCGCTCTGCCTCTGTTTTGTCTGCTGTGATCACAACATCATCTGCATGAACTGCGTCCTCTTCTTCAAAGAAGAACAAGTCGCCTTGACCGCCGCCGATTGTGATGGTATAGGTATAGGTATTACCATCTACGTGTGTAAGTTCGACTTTCTCAGTCTTTCCGGTATCCCGGTTGACTTTGTACAGATTGTTTGCCAGCGAAGCGCTCGGGAGTTCAAAGGTAACAGTGATTTCCTGTGCGGTTTCTTCACTTGTGCCATGTTCCAGTGCCCATTGCCAATCGCGATTACCAGCACCCAGTGTCAAAAGATTGACGATCATAAAATATTTCGGATTTTCACAGGAGAAGAACTGTTCTTCCTCCGGAATCGCATCGAAATAGCCAATCAATACATCGCCCGGCAGTCCGTCGTTTGTATCGCCTGTATTTTCCGCTTTAATATCTTTAATATAATAGGTGAGGTTTTCAGAAAACGCCGGTGTATACTGCGGTGCACTGATCGAATTCTTCAGCGGCGCACCATTTACCATATGCTGACCGGAGAGCACACTGACACCGGAGCTTCTTAAATGAAGCAGATGCTGCTCAAGGTTGCCGATCTGTTTAAACGTATTTGCACCATACTCATACATTTTTGTCGGATTACCGTCTTCATCAAAGAAATGACCGCCGTCATATCCGCCCTGCGTATAGAATGTAAACAAGTTGAGCCACTTGCCGCCCATTGCAACGGTTGTAAATGGCATTGCTGCTGTTGTGGACTCTGTTCTGTATGTACCGTCAATCTCCGCTGCATTGACATGCTGGCCAAATGCAATCGGCTCTCGACCGGTGCCATCCCAACCTTCCATTGCAAGTGTCCGATAATATCCGGTGTTGCTTAATAGTCTGGCTGCTGCATCCCAATCCGGGCCGCTGTCATATGCATAATGATCAAATGTAATGAAATCCGGACGGGCGGTCTGAATATAATGCCGCATCTGCGATTCTGACCACTGATATCCCCACTGGTTTGTGCTCACCAATACATCCGGATATTTGTTTCGAGTCAGATCAAACCATTCAGAAATACCGTCTACAAGTCCATCCGAATAGCCTTCCTCGTCACCGATTGTTGCAAAATAAAGCGTATCGGTATGCGGTTTCTGATCTTCTCTTAAATATCCGTTTTCCCATTGTTCTTCGGTCGGACCATCTGCGATAATCGTTCCGCCAAGGCCCGGCATGATTCCGTTGAACATCGGAACTTTTGTAATGCCCCAAAGAGAATTTGCCATCGGACCGGACATCAGACCTTCGTCATAGGTATTGTGTTCCTCAAAGAACACCGGCGCATTCAGTCCCATTCCCATGAATTGATCTGTTGCAATGTACGCATTTGCGCGATCGCGATTGCCGATGTCTTCACCAAGCGGATGATCCGGACGTTTCCATGTGTAGTTCCATGCACCCATCGGAAGCGTATCCCGTTCAATCATAATCCGCTCCGCACGGCTTACCTCAGCAAACTGATTTTTTACAAGCGTCATTGCCAACAGTTTTACTTCAGATGATTCTGGAAGAGTAATGCTCTTGACGACTTTTTCAGACGAAATCTCGATATTCGCACTGGAAATGCCTGTTTCAGACAACGTGAAATCATATTCATCCACTGTGCGGTCAACATAGTTGACAGTTACTTTTCCGCTGCCGCCTGTACCCAAAATCCGCAGCGAATCGTACACGCCCTCAAATCCGGTCAATTCCTGTCCATTGCAGGATACTGCATTGTTCTCCTGATCGGAAACCGTAAATCTTGCGCCGTCATAGACATGATTTTCTGCTGTAAATGTTTCGTCTAATTCATACGATGCATCAAATGCCTCACTCAAATCGACTGTTTTTCCGTTCAAAGGCGTATTGCACAAAGAACGAATTTCCTCTTCACTCAGCGCATTCGCATAAATCGAAAGCTCGTCAATCATTCCTTTAAAATAAGATGTTTGATCTGCAGCACAGCCTAACTGGTAAATATCTCCGTCTTTCCATGCCGTTTTAATTACAGTACTTGCTTCTTTGTTTCCGTTTACATAAAGCGCCATCTCGCCGTTATCGGTGAGTGTCAGTGTCACAAAGTACCATGTGTTTGACTGAACCTTTGTTGTACCTGCTACAAATTTTCCCTGCGGCGCCTGAACGTCATCGCCGTCATACACCTGTGCTTCAAATACGCCATTGCGAATCCGAATCATATGAGAATATGCCGCCGGATTTCCTTCAATCGTCTTCAAGAAGATGGTCTGATCTTTGTTCGATTCCGGTTTTACCCACATCGAAGCAGCAAAACCTGTTCCATTGACAGATGTTTCTGCCGGAATTTTTGCAAATCCACTCGTTCCGTCAAAATAAAGTCCGTTATCAAACAATGCCGGTTTAAAATCAGCTCCGTTATATGTGGTTCCGTCATTGCCGAAGCCAGACCAATCTGCAATGTTCTGATCGTATTTTTCATTGAATTTGAAAAGGCCAAGCAGCTTGCTTTCAGAAATCTCAAAGCAATCGATTTTCACATCCACAGTATTCTCGTCATTTTTAATTGTGAGAACATTGTCTTTGCCAGCTTCCAGCGAAATATTGGTTGTCAGGCTGCGATATCCGTTTGACGATGCGTCAAAGAAAAGCGTTGCAGCCTTTTCCCCATTGATATAAAGTGATTTTGTTGTACTGCTCTGTGACTGATAGAAAACAGTCAGTCCAAACATTCCGCCGTTACCGCCGTTTACATGCGATTCTGTCAGATATGCACCGCTTGCGGATAAATTCTCAACATATGCGCCTTCAGATGCCTGTGCATCGGATGCAATACGTGCGCCTCGACCAAGATCGCAATATTCAGCCTCATAACGCGGGCCATCCCCGTTTGTAATTTTTCCTACCACATATGCGGAAAACTTATCAATATTGATTCCTGTTTCTTTTTCGTCTACGCCGTCCTCGCGCTGAATGCGAATGGTATTGTTGTATCCGCGGTTGAGCGTCACAGGAACCTTCAGTTCTCCATACGTATCCCATCCACCTGTGGAGGGGAACTCTATCACACTACGTTCACCGTTTACATAGAGCACCTGTTTTGAAACATCATTATCTGTCGCATACCGAATAATCAGCTCATATTCACCGCCTTCGGCACCGCCGTCAAATCCCGGAATCTCACAGTAAGCACCGATCTTATGCATATCACCGACTGCATTGCCGCTGACTTTTGCACCGCCGCCCAAAATTCCGTTTTCTGCTTCGTACTCAACCAAACGTTCTCCGTCATGCTCCATATCCTTCGGAGAAATTATAAAATAGTCAAAATTTAATCCATATGGGTTTTCCTCAGGACCGTTGTCAATTCGGATGGTATTTTCTGCGCCGGGTTTCAGCGAAACAGTCACTTCCATATCGCCGTATGTCTGCCACAGCATATTATCTGTCGGCAAAAATTCGATGTCTTCAACATATTCCCCGTTGACATAAAGTGCTTTGAAGACGTCCGGCATACCAGTTGAATAGCTGATTGTGAACGTAAATTCTCCGCCTTCTGCACCGCCATCAACGTTGTTGAGCTGTACATATGCACCCGCTTTGTGCATGCCTTCTACAATCGTTCCATTCACTGTAACAACGCCCAGTTCGCAGTCCTCTGCTTCAAATACGACTGCATCACCCGACGCACCGGCTGCAAATACGGAAAGCGGGAATGACATAAGTACTAACAGCATCGCCAGAACGACTGCTACGATTCTTTTTCCGCTTTTTTGCTTATTCCACTTTTGCATAACAATTACCTCCTTGCTTTCTATTTTTTAATTGACCGCTTTTCATCAAAATAAAATGTATTCGTTCCTCCTCCCACTAAATAATAGAATATCATTCTCACCGACTTAGCTTATTCCACCGGTGTGAATTCCAGTAATGTGACACCATGCGGTTTGATCTTAACAGAAATCGTTTCCGATGCATCCACATGGGAAATCTGTGCGTCAAGTTCGGATTTTCCTTTTAAAATTCGCAGTTCCTCTGCGTCCGGCGTCTCTGGTGCACCACTTTTGACCCAGCTGTCATAGACCGAGCCATGCGCCTGATCAAATGAATACGAAATCATACGCATCTGTCCTGTTTGGTTTTTAAAACAAATTTCCATTGTTTCATCGTCTTTTTCCAAAAAGGCACCATATCGATCCAACTGAGAGATACACGTCGGATCGCCGTTTGCATAAACGTCGTTATAATGACAGTAATTCCACAAAAGCACTTGTATCCGATCTTCTTTACGTGTGACAATATAATTTTCACCGCGGTCGAGCAGTGTATCACCAAGGCGTGACAAAAACCAGAATCCATGGTACGACGGCTTTTTAAGTCCCTGCACGGTAAGCATTCCGAATCCGCCGTGAAAAACCGATTGTCCAAGGCTTTCCTCTTCAAAAATATCGGTAAACGTCCAGAACCCGAGCATATCCACCATGCCAATCGTTTTCACAAAGTTCTGTACAATAAACGGCGCCATGAAAGCGGTGTCATGCACCAGATCCCGGCAATTCGGCGATGAGTTCCACTCCGTAATATAAATTTCCGCATCGCGATAACGCGTTTCCCGGATTGCATTATTCAGCCACACAAACGAATCGTATGTTCCGTTTTCATCCTTATAGCATGGACGTCCGTAACAATAGAGCGGATAAGAATTCGGGTATGGATGCGTTGAAACAAAATCAACCGGAAGATCTTTTTCCTCACAGAATGCTAAAAACTCCTTAATCCATGGACATTCTACTGTGTCAGAGCTCGATGTAGCCGGACCGCCGACACGCAGTTTCGCATCAACGCGCTTGATTGCGCGCGCTGTGATTTCATAGAGCGCAAAATAGTCTTCTTGTGTGCCAGACCAAAACGGTGTGATATTCGCTTCATTCCACACTTCAAAATACCATTTTTCTACTTCACTGCGTCCGTATCGCGCCATACAGTGACGGATAAATGCAGTGATGAGTGCTTCCCACTTTTCATGAACCGGCGGCGTCACATTTCCTTTCCACCAGAAAATCGTTTGCTCGCCCGTACGCATTGCCGTCGGTGTAAATCCAAGTTCCATAATCGGGCGCAATCCGATTTCCAAAAGAAAATCCAAAAGATCATCCGCATACTGCCAGTTATACTGCGGATTCCCGTTTTCGTCCTCACGATAAATCATCATTTCATCGTTGAAAATCCCATGAAAACGAATATAGGAAAATCCAATTTCTTTTTGAACTTGCCGAAGCTGCTTACGCCACGGCGCATACAACCCTTCGTGTGCGCGACCTGCTGTAATCAGCCGGTTCCAATGCGGCTTGAACGTTTTTCCTGCAGTCTCTTGATCAATTAGAATTTTCTGTTTCATATCCTGTTCCTCTCTTTATTCACGGTATAGAAACCGGTTTCTATTTGTCTGCAAAGAAAACCCGTACGCAATAAACGTCGGATATCTCTTTTCTTTACTCTATCTTTTATCCCCAGTTGGAAACCGGTTTCTAATACATTCCAAAGAAAACCCCGTCAATGAACATTTCATTGTTTTCGGGGGAATCGATTCGTTTCCTGATGCGTTTGGAAACCGGTTTCTGTTGTTTTTATATTACCATAGTATTATCGAAAAATCTATCCGCAAAGATTCACAATTTTTCTCTCTTGTTTTCATCACATTGCACAAATATAAAAATGAGCCCATACAAGTTGTCAAACTCATAGGGCTTAAAAACAATTTTATTACCGAGCCATGCAAGCAGATATTATTTGGTATACTTCCTTGACTTTGATCCAGAAAACTGCACGCTCAAAAACCTCTCATCTTACCTATCTTCTCCACAACTCCATTTCTCCTTGTAAAAACGATGACGATTTTAATTTAATCATTGCATTTTGAAACCAATTGTTTTCAGGCTCGATTTGCAGTACAAATCCAATCTGTCCAAGTAAATGATTATAGTATTTTTGGACATTTGGCCGCGCATCCATAAAAAACTCTGTTTTACCCAAACGAACAATCTGTTCTACTAAGCCAAACTTCAGCGTATAATATATTTCCTGCCGAAGCTTCCGCTTATAATGAATAGGCACAGATAGTTTTTCATTGACTGTAATTCCTGTTACACTCTGTCTGCTGGTGTTTAAAATAAAATGCGTTTTCTTCTCATTCAGTTCAAATCCCATTTCTCCAAGTATTGTTTTTACTTTTTGATAAACGCCAAATAGGGGTCTATCGGACGAAAACGTCATATCATCACAATAACGAGTATAAGCAATGGCACGCGCTTCACACCAACTGCCGATATAATTGTCAAAATGGCACATCACAATATTGGAAAGTGCCGGTGAAGTAGGAGCGCCCTGCGGTAAAACCTCTTTTCTGCAGCAAAGCATCGTAAGCAGTACACCAATCTGCTTTGGAAAATACTTTGTATGAAATGCCGCACTGTAAACTTGCTCAAAAGAAATACTTCCGAAAAAATCTGTGATATCAAGCTTTAATACATATCGCTTGCCAATATGCGCAGCGGCATTATCAATAAGTGTTCCACCCATTCGATAGGCTTTGGCATATTGGGATATCGGTAATTTGGAAAGGATTTTATCAAGAATTGTTTTTTGAATGCGTTTTAATATATCATTCGGTGCATAAATCTGTCTGTATGTTCCGCTTTTCTTTTTAAGTGAAATCGGACGGTAACAAGTATCGCAGTTTTTTATCAGATCAAAAAAATCTTTTCTGCCGATTTTCAAAAACTCCGCCAGCTGATCGGCATCATACACAAACGGAAGCGTGCACACCGTTTTATAATTCATCACCATTTCGGCAGCATCCAAAACACCGAATTTTTCAACGAAAGCCATATCACTCTGTTCAAAAATTATGCGATTCTTCTTGATCAGCATTATTTTCACCTCAAATAAAATAGGTTCTTTGCAGTACAAAATATCCTGATATAAGCGAAAACGAATCTTTTATTAACGCAGTTAATCGGTATTCGTTGAAGCGTTATCAGGTAGGCGCTTTTCGTCAGCGAAAAGGCGTCACTCAGTTTCATCACCAAAGCAGCGACTCGCTGCCCTTTCTTAAAGAATGCTTTAAGATGTACACTACTGCAAAGAACCAAATTTTATATTTTCATTATACGTTCTGTCGATTGAAAAAGCAATTTAAGTTTTCAAATTTTTATTCATTATATTTTTCATCAGTTAAGATGATATTTTGAATCCATGCTTCTACCTCTGATTTCAGCCTCATGCGTTCTTTTGCAAAGGGAAATGCGATATCAGGGATCTTTTTCATACCGCTAAGCGTAATTATTAAAATTTCCAATTCCAAATATAAAATCTCCATGAGATTTTTAAGACCATATTCCGCGTACACAGTCTGAAACAATGGAAAAACATCTGCTTCTGCTTCAATCAGCATTGAAAACTGTAAAAAACAATTCGCGTCGTTCCGATATCTATTGATATAACGCATGCATTCAGTAAAGTAGTATTCAATCACTGGTCGCCCGCACCAAGTCTGATTTACATCTATATCAGAAGCAAGGCTTGCTCGAAATGCATCCAAATCTTTTATTGCACCAAGTTTTTTCATTCTACACTCTCCATTTCGTCCAGCTGATTGGACAATGTCCGCAGTTCGGTTTGAAGTTCCCGCAGTGCACCGGAATACCAACGATCTTGCAGAATCAATGCTTTCGCCTGTCGACTGCTTAATAAAATCGATAACAGCTTCAGCCGCAAAACGATATATCTTGAAAGATCAAAAAAATTATCATAATCTCCAGGACTTCCGTACACAATTGTGGTGACATCTGCACCAGCCATGACCAATGCCTGATATTTTTTCAGTAGGGTTTTGTGCTGATCGTTTTTTAGTTCGTGAATGTGCATCAGTTCTCGAAAAATAAACTGTACCAAAGGATAGCCTTTCCAAGTGCTGTTGACATCTGCACCACCGGCGATTCCAAGAACAAACGCATCAAACGATTCTATACTTCCAAGTTTCCTCAAAAAATCACCTCCTGTTTTCTCCCGAAACTTTCGGGCATTGCCCAAATTGTTGGTTTGGGCTCCTTATTCGGAAATGACAAATAGCCATCTGTCAGGACAATAATACAATCAAAATCTTTTTCACATGCTTGTTGATAGGATATTGTCAGATCTGTTCCGCCAGTCATCGTTCGACGATACGCTTTTACCGGAACAGCGTGCAGTTGTGTATTGTCGGCAAACCCAGAGGCATATACCAAAGCAAACTGCGACATTTTATAAAGTTCTCCCAAAAACTGTTCATATAAATCATCATCGATACTGCCGCTTTCATCTACCAGCACGCAAATTTTGGACTGCGGTTTTGCAGAAAAAACATCTTCACAAATCCCAAATTCATCAAATTCATAGGAAAGATAATCCATATCATCGCCAACCGCACTTTTCACCATGCTTTGCAAAACACTTTGCCAATTCGCCTTTGCAGCTTGTGCCATAAACTGCTTGGTCAAAGGACTATTTCCGTTTCCTTGCATTGCAAGCCGTCGCGCATCTTCGATTGCTTCCAAGGTAGAGTCATCTTTACAGCAGCTGCTTCCGTCCGCATTGTGCTCCAGCAAATCATTGCTGAAATCAGAGTCGTACTGATCGCCGAATTCATTGTACCGCACGGCTTTTCCATGGCGTTTTCCGGAAGACTTCAAATCATTTTTTTGCAGCAGTCGATTATAAATGGCTTCTGCCGTATCCTGTTCACCGCTCAATGCACCGGAGGGAAGGATGTATCCGGAACGTTTTATCTGATCGTTGATGGTCATGTCACAAGCAATATTCCAAAGCATATGATGTCTGGCACCCTTTCGTGCTGCATGGCGGTTTACAATATGGAGCATTTCATGGATTTGTACGCCAAGCTGTTCTTCTTGACTTAAGCTCTTCCAAAAAACCGGATTATAATAAAGTGTTTTTCCATCCGGTGTAACACCCGCAGTCGAAATACGTTTTGTTTCGATGACATTCCGAAGATTCAGCACGACAGGAGCAAGCCACGGTTCGCGCCAAATCAATTGAAAGAAATTCATTTTACATACATCCCCATTTTTTTTGCAGCAGAATTCAAAACATGCAGACAAGTTTGACTGGAAAGCAGTTTTTCAGCTAAAAGTTCGATCGCATATTTTGCAAAAAGGATCTCGCATTCCGCACTTTGTTCTGCAATCCATTGGTATACGATAGGGAAACATGTTGTTACCTGCGCGTTCTCGCTCAACGCTGCTGCCAACACCACAGTAAATGATGCCAAATGTACGGAGGATACTCTTTTTGCCCGACCCTCCACGATCTCTTCGATGGTTGGGCATAACGTACTGTCCTTATAAAACGCACAAAACTTCCGCTCATTTGCGCCGCGGATCGTTCCATGCGCCGCCTCCTGATAAGGAATGCCCAATGCGATCGCAGCAGACAAATTCGCCCATTCTCTCGGACAAGCAGTGCCGGTAGCAGGTTTTTCAAGCAATGCATCAGGATTTGCATAAATAAATGCTCGTATTTTGGCATTGATATTATTTTTTTCTGCCCAGATCAACCATTCTGTCGCTGAAACTTCATAATCTACAGTAAACACACGCGTTTTTGAAGCATACACCATTTCACGCGCTCCTGTTTCATCCTCCACACGATTTCCCGCACCGAATACATATAACCCCGGTCGATTGTCGCTGAGCCGATAATCAAAAGATTGGCCACGCAGTCTCCGCTCATGAAACGGAGAATAGGCAAGCTGCTGTAAGGCATCCGGCGCATTCGTATATTCGTCAAAGAACAAAATAGTGGGAAGGTCTTTTTGTTTATTCTCATCTATTCGCTGCAGCCACCAAGCGCGTGCTTTTTTCAAATGACCGGAATGCGGACAAATGTAATCTTTTCCTTCAAAACTGCTCGGCGTTTCTGTCGATAAGCGAATATCAATCAGATCCGCACCGATATCTTGTGCAAATTGCGTGACTGCCGCCGTTTTCCCAATTCCGGGTGCACCAAATAACATCACCGGAACGCTTGCTGCCAGCTGAAATATTTTTTGATCCATAAAGCATCGTCCTTTCTGTTTGCATACGCTGGAAGACCATTCTGTCATATTTACTTTTACCACATACCATGTACCAAAAAACGGAGATCATCGCAGCAATCACGCGATCTTGCTTTTTGACTGTAAGATCATATGCGGCTTTGCGTATATTTTATATGAGTTATGCTTCACAGCGATTCAATGCTTTGATGAACAAATATACAAAAATACACCGCCTATGATTTTAAATCATAGGCGGTGCGCTTTTATCACAATCCATTATTTTTTATTCCGCATACGTCTGTACAATGGTTTGAATATCTTGTTTGATTCCATCTACCAGTGACCGCGGAGACAATACCTTTACATACAGCGCATATTGAAGCGCCCATTTCCGCATTGCCGCAAGATTCACATGTACTCTCGCAGTGATCTCATCCTCCGTTTCATCAAAAAAGTCAACTTCTTTTCCAAACCAGTCAACAACATCGCTGAGCAGACGTTTTTTTACCCGAAATGTCACGACGCCGCTCTCTCCGGCAAACATATAAATATGTTCCGCCATGTGTTTTGGCAAATCAAATCCGTTTTGCAGTCCTCGCACCTGTCGTGCGGGCTTTGCGGGCGTGTCCAGCAGTCGGATTTCTGTAATCCGATCCAACCGATAGTTTGCAACATCGTCGTATCTGTCATAATTACAAATCAAATAATATCTGCCGTTTGCCGCTGCGATCTGATAGGGATTGATGATATATTCCCGATTTTCTCCGGTACTGTTTTTCCGCGGGTGCAGTTTAAAATCGGTTCCGTAATCGTTATACATAAACGCGACCTGCCGACCTTTGCTGATTGCTTCATCCAGCACTTCAATGGTGTAAAACAGCTGCTTATTTTCCGGCGCCATATCCGGCATCAGCTGAATATGCTTTATATGCGGTTTAAAATACTGATTGGAGAGCCCTTCGATCTTTTCGATCAGGTTTTTACATTGGCTATAGGGAATGTGTTTTGAAAACAGCAGACTGTCGATCATCAGGCGAAGTTCACTGTCTGTAAAATCGCGCACCAGATAAAAATCTGATAAAATATAGCTTTCTTCCAACTGTCCGGTTTTCGAATTTCGCATCATTCTGACGGATTCGCTGTATTCGATTTCATAACCAAAATCAATCAGATCCATCAAATTACGCTTGACTGCTTTGCGGTCGACGGTCATATTGTATTCGGATTTTAACAGATCTACGATGTCTTTTTGACTGAGTCTGTGATTTTCATCCGTATACTTTTTTAGAATCTCTAAAATATTAACGATCAGCAGCTTTTTGGGCTGTATTGTGTACATCCTGATCACCTCATAACCTATTGTCTATCATATCTGCGTATACAACAAAGAATCTCTTTTTAAGGCGACATATCAATCTGTTATCGTTTGACGCAGAAGGTTCAAAAACTTTTCCTCATAATCTTTCGGCCGTCTTCTCCAGTTCGGATGATATGTAAATATATGATGTCTGCCGTCAACAACATACTTCGCCATTTTTTCGGTTTTCCATTCCGAATGATCGCTTAGACCTTTCGGATACAACTTGTTACATACATCCGGCAGTTCCTGCTGAAGAGAATATCCATACCATCCAAAATAAATGACATGTGTAGGATTCAATATCTCGATTTCTTTTGACAATATTGAAATATTGTGCAGCCTTTCCCGCTCCCGTTTGCTCAGTGTGCATTTTTGTGTACCGGAATGATGGATCTTATCCAGATTCGTCCAAACAATGGAATGGGAAATACCTTCAAACAACCGATCAATTTCCTGCACGCGGCGCCAAAAACGGCTTCCATTCTTTTTGTATCGTTTCGTGCGATCTTCGCCGTTCAACTGTGCCGATAAATACCCCTGAATCCACTCCTGCACTTTTTCGATAGGAAGATCGTATTGCTTTTTTCCGCGGCCCTCTTCTCCCACAATGAGTATACGATACGTACTTTCATACCAATGATCTGGAATATTCAGATAATACGGATATGAAAATGCTTTTGTACGCAGCAGCGGACAGAGTGTTTGTTCCCACAACCAATAGACTTGCAACAACTTCTGCCGTTGTTCTTCGAGATATGTTTTGCACATTGATCTTCACTCCTATCCTGAATAATATCAATTATTATACTGCAAATTCAGCTTACTGTCAGTAATGATCATATAATTTTTGTATATGTTTACAGCATACACGTTGCCGTGTCCTAAAAAACGAACATGCCTTCACATAGAATGAAGATAGGGTTAAAAGTCAAAGAATCGAAAAGCTTTTTTGTTGAAAAGTCTTTTTGTTTATGATATACTATCTATACCAATAATATAATTATATTTTTATATAAATTAAACAATAGATAAAAGGAGAATATACAATGAAAAAACTAGAAAGCATGATCAAGGAATTGGAAGAAATACTTCAAAACAATTCACACAAAAACGATGTTATCATCCAGCTATTACAAAAAATTGGCGCAGAGCTGCTAACCAATTACGAAATCCGGGTAAATGATCTAACAATTGAACTATTACGTGTAGAGCCATATTTGTATCAAGAAGGTTCTTTCGAAGACAAGTTTATTCATTTGGAAGATGATGTCTATGGAAAACATCAGCGAAACCGTCGGGGTAAATTATATATTCATAAAGGTTTTTCTGGAGTAGATATCGTTTTATCAACCGATGATCGTTATGCGTTTTCGTTTTTGATTAAAAACTCACGTGCTTTAATAAATAACCAAATTGTTGTTCCATTTTTGAAACAGTATGGTATAGCGGAAATATTAAAAAAACACGGTATTCCACTTGATTACAATGAATGCGTTCTATACCAAAAAGAAAAGCCGATTGACTGCATTGTATTTAAAACAGTCAGAAACGGACTATCTAAGATTGCCGAACGTTCTGATTTCACAAAACAGGAGCAGGCTAAATACAGCCATTTACTCATTTCTTCATTTATTGAACTAAAAGAGCATACTTCCCGTCAATATAACTTTGAAACCGGATATGGCGGAGATAAAGCAGTTGTTATTTACTTAAAAGAATATAAGGTGCTTCATCCTGAAGTGAGTATCGCTGAATTGGATGAAATGCGTAAAAAAATATATCCTAACGGCAGTAAAACAGAATTCAAAAAAGAATTTGGTGAATAATGCTTTACTTTTCCTCTCTTTTAAATGACACGCCAAAGTATTTGAGTGATGCGAAGAATCTATTCTCTGCATTATCGACGCATGGGGAACTCTTCGGTTTTCTTCATCAAACAAAAGATATCTGGTCAAGAGATTACATGCCCGTAAAAACACGATCCGGAACACATATTTCTTTTCGGTATGAACCAAGCTATGCAATGGATACGCCGCAGCGATGTACCGATTACCGGAGAGATATTTCTTCGCAATTTGAGCTTTCGGTGATATATTCAGATATCAATCTTGATGGCGGAAATGTCGTATTTTCGCCGTCAAAAGAAAAAGCAATCATCAGCGATCGGATTTTTTTAGAAAACAGCAATTGGAAAAGATCCGTATTAACAGCAAAACTATCTGAACTTTTAGAAGCGGAAATCATTATCATCGAATCTCTGAAATCAGATTTGACTGGGCACGCTGACGGAATGGTACGCTTTTTATCCGAAGACACTGTTCTAATCAACAAAACAGAATGGAAAAACGGATTAGAGCAGCGACAAGCGCGCTGCCTTTCACAGCATGGATTTCATGTGATTGAATTTCCGTATGATCAATGTGGAACTGAAAATGCAAAAGGGTGTTATCTAAACTATATCGAAACATCACGTTATATTTTTCTTCCAATATTCGATATCGAAAGCGACACCAATGCACAAAATACGGCAGTTCGAATTTTTCAAAAAAAGATCGTTCCGGTTGAATTGCATGCGATCCCCAAAGAAGGTGGTGTATTAAACTGTATCAGCTGGGAACTTTAAAACTGTGACTAGCAAAAAGAAATCCGTCCCTTATTTCTGCGAATCCCTATCATTCCGCTCATCCATGCAGCGCTTGGTTGGATGCATGTCTGTGATGATGGCGGTTCGTATGCCACAAATGCGTGTGCAGATGCTCGTGCGTAACGGTAGATACATCGTTTCCGCAGGCGATTGTGTGTGTATGGACATGTTCATGGGAAACAGCAAGCGTGTCGAGCACAATGATCAAAGAACCGGCAAGCATGATGACCAGCGCCAGCAGATAATTCGGTGTGAATGGTTCTTTGAGAAAGAGAAACGATAACAATGCCCCCACAAACGGTGCAATCGCATAATATGCGCTTGTTTTTGCAGCGCCGATGACACTTTGTGCTTTAATGTAAAAGAAAATGCTCAATCCATAAGCGACAAATCCTAATACAAGCGCGCACCCGCCGAGCGAAACGGCAGGAAGCGGTTCATGAAGCACTCTCGCAACGAGAAATGAACCGATACCGGAAAAAACACCTTTTAACATCACAATCTGATAGGTGTTTTTGGAGGAGATTTTTCTCGTACAGTTGTTTTCAAGACCCCAGCACAGTGCCGCCAACAGCACAAACAGGGAGCCAAACGAAAACGACAGGCTTGAAAGATCTTCAAACGACAAAATCGCACTCGACAGCGTCACCAGAACGATTGCAATCCACAGTCGTTTCGAAATCATCTCTTTAAAGATAAAGAGCGTGATCAGTGAAGTCGCAACAATTTCAAAGTTATTAAGCAGCGAGGCGTTTGCCGATGTGGTAAACGAAAGACCGCACATCAAAAAAATCGGTGCAATGATATCAAGGACGATCATTCCGAGTGTATAAGGAAGATCCTGTCGGCTGAGATTTTCGCCACCATTTTTTCGGTTGAATAAAAACAGAATGCCAATCCCGATACCGGCGCCCAAATACAGCAAGGCTGCCATTGTAGTTGGTGCAATATGCTGAAGCAGAACCTTGGAAGCCGGCATATTGATGGCATAAAATACAGCTGCTGCGATTGCAGAGAAAATGGCAAACATTTTTTGTTTTTTCATATGCTACTCTATCCTTTCAAGGAATCAAAACAAACTATCATCTAAGTGCAAAAACAGATCCGACAAATAGCCGGATCTGTTTTTTAGTTATGATTATTTATCAAGCGATTTCATTGTGGGGACGAAAGCAACCATCTTTTCAATCTCTCCTAAACCTCCTTATATCTCATAACAGGTCTATACCGAAACGCTGTCAGGTAGCTTTTTGATATGATTTCGTGGTACAGCCTGCCGTTGTTATGGTAGCCATATATTTTCGCCATAGCGGTATCAATCAGATCAACCATCCACTTGTTTTCAAACAAGGCGCTGATACGGCTCTCAAACTCCTGCTTCTCGGTATCCGGCGCAAACAGCTCCAAATAAACAAGGGCGCTGTTCAGTTCTTCTCCGTAATATGCCAGCTCCTCATTCACACAGGCAGATTCGCTCAGCGTAATCCAGACCACATCACGGTATACGCTGAGAAGCAGTTTTGTTTTCGAGAATATATCTGATTGATTCAAATTAAGCTGCTCATACATTTTCCGAATGCTTTTCGCAGCGAGTGTATCTTTCCGTCCCATCTGTTCGCCTCAATCCTTAAAACGGGTATCATTTGTTGGTAGATAAAAGTTCAAGCTAATTTGCTGAACTCCCTTGACAAAACACGCAAGTTCAGGTATTATATATACGCAACTTACTTGCGTATTGACATTATACGAAATTTACTTGCGCTTGTCAATATAGATACGCAAGATATTTTCAAATCAGGTGGGATAATTTGGAGGTCAGATGAAATGAAATTCTGTGAGAAAGTAAAAGAAGCCCGCACGAAGGCAGGCTTAAAGCAAGATGAGTTTGCAAAAGCAATCGGCGTTTCTCTGCGGACAGTATCGAATTATGAGGCTGGCACCCGCTACCCGAAAAAAAGGGAAACCTATTATAAGATGGCGGAAGTCCTGAAGGTCGATGTCAACTATCTGCTTACCGATGACGAGGAATTTCTGCTGAACGCTGAATCCAAATACGGAAGCAAAGGCGCAAGACAGGCAAAGGAGCTTATGGCAGAGGTTACGGGGCTTTTTGCAGGCGGCGAGCTTGCAGATGAGGATTTGGACGAGATGATGAAAGGCATTCAGGAAGCGTACTGGATCGCCAAAGAGAAGAATAAAAAGTACACTCCCAAAAAATACCGGAAATAACGCTTGATATGATACCTAAAAAGTAGACATTAAAATATAGGACACCTTGATGTATAATAAAAGAGTCAAGGAGTTGAAGAAAAATGGGAAAATACCAGTTTAGTTACGAAGA
>NZ_JACJKY010000028.1 GCF_016901855.1 Merdimmobilis hominis
GGTACAAAGTAATTCATCGGTTCAGAGATCGTTTCACGGTCGAAGAACTCTGCAAGCTGCTTGAAGTATCCCGTAGCGGATATTACAAATGGTTGAATCGAAAAGACGAGCCCGACAAGGACAAAGTGATTGCAGATTTAATCGTGGAATGCCACAAGAAAGCACATAGAACCTATGGCTATCGCCGTGTTAAGATATCGGAAAAATCATAAACGAGCATAAATCTTGGGGCAATAAATTTATTGAAAATCTGGCGGCTGATATTAAGCTCTCGTTCCCGAACGCAAAGGGCTATTCTGTTCGCAACCTTAAATATATGTCAAAATTTGCAAGCACTTATCCTGATGAGCAATTTGTGCAGACGGTGTCTGCACAAATTCCGTGGTCGCACAATGTTGCAATTTTGGATAAGGTTAAAGGAGAAAAGCAAAGAGAGTGGTATATACGAAAGACCGCAGAAAATGGCTGGTCGCATAATGTCTTGATTCATCAGATTGAAAGCGGCTTATATGAACGGCAGGCTATTGCTGATAAAATTTCAAACTTTGAAAGCCGACTTGCTTCGCCGCAGAGTGAGCTTGCCGTACAAACAATGAAAGATCCATACATTTTTGATTTTATCCCTTTCAAGGAAGATATGGTAGAACGGGATATAGAGCAGGCTCTTGTTCAGGATGTTACGAAGCTGCTTTTAGAATTGGGAACGGGATTTGCGTTTCTCGGCAATCAATATCATCTCAATGTCGGCGGCGATGATTTTTACATTGATCTTCTGTTCTACAACCTTAATCTTCGCTGCTATGTTGTGATTGAGCTGAAAACCGGAGAATTTAAGCCGGAATATGCTGGACAGCTTAACTTTTATCTCGCAGCCGTTGACGGTATTTTGAAAAAGGATAATGACAATCCTTCTATCGGTCTGTTGCTGTGCAAAAGCAAAAACGCATTAGTCGCTGAATATGCCTTAAAAGATATGTCAAAGCCAATCGGTGTCAGCGAATACAAAGTTACAAGTGAGCTTCCTGAAGCTTTGAGCAAACAACTCCCGTCTGTGGAAGATATACAAAAGCATATCAAAAGAGACTAAAGTATCGAAAAGCTGAAAGCCGCAGAGCTATATATCGAAGTCCTGCGGTTTTCGTTCTTTTCGCTACTCAATGTTATGCTATAAAATGGTAAATAAAATTGATAACGCTTTTATGCTCAATGCGACAATACGGAATGGCAAATTAAATGGCGAGTTAAATGACGACAATGGCGAATTAAATCCGGCTCTGCTTTATCTGAACAAGAGTGAATTAGCGGTTTATCGAACATTCCAAAGTATTAGGCATAGCACAAAGATTTAGCGGATTTGTTCTTGCTTTTGCAATCATTCCACAACCACCTGCAATGAGCCGCAAAAATCATTGCCTTCTAAAGTAAGATAGTTGTCGCCTTCATCAAGGGTAACGGAATATGTTCCATTTTTACTTGTATCGGCAATCATTTTTTCCTCGCCCTTGTCAAGCCAGTAAAGCCTTGCCGTGCCGGAATCAACCGTCAACTCGTAAGTTACAGTAAGCTCACTTCCTTTATCCCGTTCTAACGCAGTACCTCCAAAGATATATTCTTTATCATTGAAATCCTCATAATCTGCTGTATAGGAGCCGGTATAGGTATCTTCCCCTTTGGTCTTATCGCCCTGCAAATCTTTTTCGTCCGTAAGGGCATATTTGCTGAAATGCTGGAGCATATCATTAAAGCCGTTTATAACACTATCTTTCAGGTTGTCGCCGCTGCACCCTGTAACAGCAAAAGCCAAACATAAGGAAAGCAAAACGGCAGTCAGAATTTTTATTTTTTTCATATCATCACCCGCCAATCCTCGTTACAATATTCATACCGATAATTGCGATTGCGCCAACCGCATAAATACTGTTAATCACGACACATACCTGCATAAGTTTGGATTTTACTTTTCCTTTGGTATAGCTGAGAATGGAAAAGATACCTGAAAAAATCATAAAGGCGGCGTAACTGTAAACCATAATCTCCGCTACCGGGGATTCCAGCGCCCAATCAAAGGTACGCAGTGGCAGGATCGTCCATGGGACAAAGAGCATAATGGTAGAAATCGCAGTTAAAATTTTGTTTTTCATTGTAGTTATCTCCTTTCAGATGCGCCGTATCGCATACAGGATACGACAAGTGCCAAAATAGTGATTCCGACTGCAACAGGCAACCACGGAAGCCAAACGATTTGTGTTTCATAAACACCTTCAGCAGCTCTCCCATACGCCACCATTATCAGATAGAACGGGTAGCTCATCGGGTAGGCAAACCAGATTTTTGTGTTTATCATAAGCACGGAAGGTACAATCGAAGCCAGACCGATACCGACCGAAAAAATGGGAGATTGAATTAAAGTGGAAACCGCAAGGTATACAGCAGCCATTGGAATTGCAGCGGCATAGATACTGCATACATTTTTGCAGACATATAACGGCTCAAGGATAAAATTATAATCCTGCGTATGGGTAACGATTGCCGCACAGATATAGTACGCTCCTATGGACATAACCATCTGAAATGCCGCCAACAAAATCAGGACTGTGAATTTAGCAAGACATAGTTTCGTTGTGCTAATCGGCAGGGACAGCATTTTCAAAATTCCTTTATTGGAGCGTTCCGTTTGATTCAGCAGTACCGTACAGATGACCAGCGATGCCGGGATCATAAACCAAACCATACCCATAAAGCCCTGAATGAAAAAGTTGTTTTCCGGCGTAATCGGGATTCCTCTCAGGTCGAAGTTCATATCCGCATTGATAATGCTTGGAATCCACATCATAATAACAGGGATCAGCAAGATCAATAAGATTTTGGAGCGGCGGATTTTTTTGAGTTCCACTCCGACTAATGATAAGAAATTCATTCAAAACACCTCCTTACTTGCAGATAAAGGACTTCTGCAATACCGAACACGACCGTTTCAATCCCGCAAACAGCTAAAAATAAGGCTGTACGGCTATTTTCCACTGCCGCAGAGAGCATTTGATACGGGGAAGCAAACGGAAACAGGCTCAGCACAATATTATCCTGCGGAAGAATGGAAAGCGTAAATACTAAAATCACGCCAATACCGAGGGATACCCACATATTCTTACAGGCAGACGCAATAACCAGCATAAGCATTACGGTCGGCAGCGTAACTATAATTTGGAAACCTGCGGTTTTCAATATTTCGGTCAGGTCAAACACATAACTTGGAAACCAATACTTTGCACAGCCGACTAAGACTGCCATTTCTATGACCACCATTGCGGATAATACCAAAGCGGCAATTAGAAATTTTCCAAAGAACATACTGCCTTGACGAATGGGCAGTACCGACATTTTCTGCATACCGTTATCGGCATATTCCGTGTGGTACATCATACAAGCACCGCAAATGGAAATGAGAATGTTCAACATCGCCATCATCTGCCAGTTCGCAGACATCAGTATGTTGATCGGATTGCCTGAGAGTGCAGTCATTTCCTCTGCTTTTACCATCATATAGACAACCGGAAAAGCTGCTGCAAGAAAGCCGCCTGCCAAAAACGCAGGGAGATAGCCTGTGCGCTTCAGCTTTTTAGATTCGATTAAGGGACTCATACCGTACCTCCTCTCCTGCGATTATCTTCATCAATCATAGCAAGGAAAGTATCTTCCAGATTATCCGTTGGAAATCCGGCGGCACGAGCGCTTGTTTTCAATTCTTCCTTTGTTCCTTCAAACAGTAGATGACCGTGATTCAGAATACCAATATCGTCAGCCATAAGTTCTACTTCAGGAAGCAAGTGAGAAGAAACCAATACCGTGCAGTCATATTTCTGCGGCAGGGAACGAATCAGGGTGCGTATCTCGTGAATACCCACCGGATCGAGCCCATTGGTCGGCTCGTCGAGAATCAGGATCGGCGGTCTGCCGATCAATGCGCCTGCTAAACCTAAACGCTGCTTCATACCAAGAGAGTATTTTTTTGCCAGTCTTTTTCTAAATTCAGTTAAGCCGACAAGCTCCAGAGCGTCATCGACACAGCTTTTTGGAAGCCCAAGAATTTTCCGTATAATTTCAAGGTTTTCCTCTCCGCTCAGATTCCCGTAAAAGGCGGGTGCTTCAATAAATGAACCAACTTCCTTCAAAATGGGAACTCGGTCTGAAGGGTATGTTTTTCCGTCAATATGAAAGCTTCCTTCTGTCGGCTGCGTCAAACCGAGAAACATTTTCATCGTTGTGGATTTTCCCGCCCCGTTCGGACCTAAAAATCCATAAACGCTTCCTTTGCGAATATGGAGATTCAGATGGGATACTGCCGTGAAATCGCCGTAGGTTTTCGTCAGATTTTGAGTTTCGATTATATTCATATTGTGAAATCTCCTTTCCTTTGTTGTCTTTAGTATAAAGGCGCAACCTTGTGTCAACCTTCTCTCTACCTTACATTTACCTTACATTTGAACTGCACTGCGAAAATGCAGGAATGATATGCTATAATATAGAAAAAGGAGAATTGCATTATGGACTATGATTACTTAAAATACAAAAAAATCCTCATCGTAGATGATGAGGCTGATCTGCGTGAAATGGTAACATCTATTTTAGAGCAGGACGGTTTCAAAACAATCAAGACTGCTGGAACAGTAGCCGAAGCTCTGAAAATATGCAGGGATTGGGAGCCTGATCTTGCCATTCTCGATGTAATGCTGCCCGATGGGAACGGCTTTTCTCTGTTTGAACAAATGCGGACTTTTACCGAAGTCCCAGTTCTCTTTTTAACTGCCCGTGGAGAAGATGAGGACAAGCTGAAAGGATTGGGACTTGGTGCAGATGATTATATGGTAAAGCCGTTCCTGCCAAAAGAATTATCCCTGCGTATCGGAATCATTCTGCGGCGGTACTACAAAGGCGAAGATCCTATCGTCCAACTTGCCGGAAGCCAAATTGACTTTGACCGTGCCGAAGTGATAAAAGAAAATAAACATTTCCCGCTGACTGCAAAAGAACACGATATACTGCTGGCGCTCTACCGCAATGCGGGAAGAATTGTAACCATCGATCAGCTCTGCGAAGCTGCGTGGGGAGATAATCCATACGGATATGAAAACTCGCTGATGGCGCATATCCGCAGAATCCGAGAAAAAATTGAAGCTAACCCGTCAAAGCCAGTATCCCTCATTACGGTAAAAGGCTTAGGCTACAAGTTAGTATTAGCGGGGAAATGATATGAAAGATATTACGAAACTCATTCGGCGGTTTGTAGGCATATTGCTGTTAAGCACAGTCTTGGTCATCGTCCTTAACATTATTATTCTTGCTGCTATTTCCGCAAGTCAAACGGCAAATGGCAGACCGTGGACGACTGCAAAAGAAACTGCTGAAGCTTTACAGAAAACAGAAACGGGATATATCTTATCCGGCGATATGACGGAGCGGTTAAGCGGGGAGAATGCGTGGGCAATCTATATAGATAATGACACATTAGAGGTAAAATGGCACACGGAAAATCTGCCGGATACCGTTCCTCTGCACTATACGATCTCCGACATTGCAAGTCTGACACGAGGATATATTGACGGATACCCTACCTATACGGGAGAATGTGAAAACGGATTGGTCGTTGTAGGCTATCCGAAAGACCGATATTGGAAACATATGTCTCCGAGCTGGGATTATGATTTCATCAAAAACGCTCCGTATACTGTCCTGATTGTAATCGGTGTGAATGTTTTTTTGATTTTCCTGATTTATATGATCGCCAATTCCAAGCTGCTGAAATCCGTTAAACCGATTACAAACGGCATACAGGCGCTGCCTTCAGGCGAGCCTGTTTATGTCAGGGAAAAAGGACTTTTATCAGACCTTGCCGCTAAAATCAATCAAACATCGGATATTCTCCAAAAACAGAAGCGAAACCTGCAAAGAAAGGAAACAGCAAGAGCAAACTGGATTTCCGGAGTCTCTCACGACATTCGCACACCACTTTCTATGGTAATGGGATATGCCGGACAGATTGAGGACAATGAAAGCCTGCCGGAAAGCGAAAGGAAAAAGGCACGGATTATCCGTCAGCAAAGTACAAAAATGAAAAATCTCATCAATGACCTGAATCTTGCCTCGAAGTTAGAATATAATATGCAGCCGATCCATCCAGAGCCTGTCAATCTCGTAGCAATCGCAAGACAAAGCGTTGTTGACTTTATCAATTTAGATATGGAAGAAAAGTATCCGATAGAATGGAATACAGATGAAGCATTGACTGCCTGTGCCATAAATGGAGATAAAGAGTTGTTGCGGCGGGCAATCGGAAATCTGATTACAAATTCTCAAACGCACAATCCTGATGGCTGTACGATTTCAGTATGCGTCCGAAAAAGCGATACAGAATATAAAATAGTCGTAGAAGATAACGGCGTCGGCGTTACCGATGAAAAGTTAGAGAAACTCAGGACTACGCCCCACTATATGATGAGTGACAGCGGGACAACCGAGCCACGGCACGGCTTAGGGCTTTTGATTGTCGGACAGATCGTTTCCGCCCATAAGGGTACAGTGTCTTTCGATCACGGTAAACAAGGTGGATTTACCGTTACAATTTCTTTCCCTATTCCAAAGGATAGTCATACTCAATAAATGTTAGTCGTGCATTAAATCAACAGTGGCAGGCTCATCGTCATAAGAGCCGATGTGCATACACTGAACACATAATCCTTCGTCATAAGGGAAAAACTCAACTTTTGAAAAATCCTGCTTTTTCTTTTTCGTCGCTTCCTGAACTGCCCACTCAAAATCTTCCCTCGTTACGAAATCCGGCAGCCGGATCATAGATATAAAGTGCATATCTTCTTTTCTTGCATAATCAAGTCCCCGTGTGTTTTCCTGCCACCAAAGACCTTCAAGGGGCGGCACGACATACTCAAAGAATCCCTCAATTTTATGCGTCCCCTTATAGCTCATTTTTATGGTAAAAGCAATACCGTACAGCAAGCCGATTGAGTTTTTGTATTCTCCGTTTTCCTCATTGGGATTGCCTTTCCCCCGGACTGCGATATAGTTCATTTTCGGAATCTCTATAATACCGGGCTTGTTCTTTGGCATATAAAATTCCTTATATTCTTTCTTGTAGTCAAAAGCCATTTCATTCGCTCCTTTTCCAGCTCGACAACTTAGGATTTACTTATATCTATTCCTATAAAAGTGTCAATATATATCCGTCTATCAGAGCAATTAGCAGATACATAATAAAGGCTCTGATAAACGCTTCTATATGCTTTTTCGGATTTTGATACAATTCCTTTTCTGGTATTTTTCTTAAACGAACACGCTTTGTATTCCGCCACCATAAAAGGTCTACAATAAATAAGTCAAAGATATTCAATCCCTGTCCTATAATACATAAACAAAGAAAATTATGTGTGAAGCCATTTTCTTTGATAAACAACCCTAATATAAATAGTACGAACAGAAATAACAGAAAATTGGATATAAATGTAACTACTTTATTGCTTTCCTTAAATTTTCCTTGATATTCTGCAATACTCTTTATTCGATTTTGCACTTCATCTGGATAAGATGAATAGCTTTTTAAATTTTTGTTATCTGTACCTGTTCCCCAAAAACATATTAGAAAAAACGCGATACATAAAATTACGGTTTCGATTATTATAATCATTCTGTTTCACTCCAAATTCAAATTTGTTACTCTATTTATTCTATCCTTTCAAATTTTCCAAAGCAGCCGGATTGTTTTCAAGAATCGCCCCGACAGTCGGGCAGGTTTCTAAATCCGGGCAGTCTCCGCAGGTGGAAACACCTTTATTTAACGCACACTTCCGAATCCTGCACAGGCTATCGCAAAATACCGTTTTTGCCCCATTCATACGGCAGCCCTCGCAGTTAATATGCTCTGGAAGAATAGGAGCGTTGTTTAACTCTGCCCACAGCTTTGCCGTTTTCTCCCGCAATGCTTGATCATCATTGACGGTCGCTATGTATGCGTCGCATTTTTCGCAGTCCAATCCGCAGTATCCGGTCATCTTTTTCACAATTACATTCCTCCCAATGCTTTTCTTATATCTGCAACAAACTGTGCCTGTTGCTTTTTCAAATATAATTTCACAAAGGGCTTCAGCAACCATTTCTTCGCTTCCACTCGCTCTGTAAAATCAATTTCTGTTTCGTCGCCTTTGGCAGTGAAAATGCCAGTCCAATGACCTGTCATATTGCTGTTTTCCATATCAAATTCCCATCGTCTGTATGGCTCAACAAGCGTCACGGTAAAGGTCGTCGGGTAGCCTTCTTTGGTGTATTCAATAAATTTCTTATCGCTGATAACTTCTGTTTTACTCAAATCGCTTCTCCAAGCTCCGTAATTTTCAATATCCAACACCAGCTCCCACACTTTTTGAAGTTCGCCGGTGATCAACGCTTTTATATTTGAAACCGCCATTTTTGCTCTCTCCTTGAATCAGTCGTATTTCTCAATATGCACGGTGGCAATCGCCGACTGATTCGGCTCTCCGGTAACAAGGTCTTGCGGCGCAGGCACGAGCAGCATAAATCCGTCCTTGCCATATCTTAATTCATACCCTTGTGCATACGCTTCTTCCACAGAGATGTGCTGTACCTGTCCGATGACCATAGCCGTAATACCTGCACCGCTTAAATCCTGTATTTCTTTCAGGGTACATTCCATCGTGAGAAACGCTTCGCTGATCGCAGGTGCGTGAATGGTTTTGGCGTTGGAAACAGTAAAGCCTCCTGCGGCAAATTCGTCATCGTCCCATTCATTCTGATGAATGGTATTTACCAACCTGTCATAACAGCTTATCGGGAGAAAGTTAATGCAAAAGCATTTTTCTCTTTGGATATTGGCATAGGTGTGGGTATGCTGATACAGGTTGCCCATCACGGCAAAGAAAGCGGTCTTATCTCCGTGAAAGCAGCTCCACGAATGAAAGCACACATTCGGTTTTCCGTTCTCTTTCCAAGTCGTGATAGCAAAGAGAACGGTCGGTATTCCTGCTGTTACTTCAAAGTGAGAGAACAGCTCAAATTCTTCCGGATAGGCTGGCTTAAAATACTGGGGAAAATCCTTTTCAATCTCGATCTTCATAGCTGTACCTTTCACATATCACAGCTTCTCTACATCTTCCACATAGATGGAGACTTCGCCGCACTTGGGACAGATTGCCACCTTCGGCTTGCCGATCCTGCCGCCGAACAGCTTGTTTTCGTCCGATGACATTATAATTCCGTATCCTGCGCCTTCTACCTTGATGGCGCAGTTTTCTTTCATTTCCGTTCCACATCTGAGACACTTTCTCATAAATAAATCCTCCGTTTCTTTTTATGGATTTCCGGCAGTAAAGCCGCCCCGTTATGTTCTAAGTCTAAAGGTTTTCGGCGCAAGGCGGTATACCAAAATGCTGGCGACAATGCTGTAAAGCACACAGAATACGATAGTCATTATTCCAAATATCATAATCGGCATACGCAGCCGCATAAGGGCAAAGCAGATGACATAGGTTACTGACAAAACGATCCGGTATGTGCCGCTTTTCAGCTCCGTCCCTGCGTTATAAGGCTGGAGCAGATAGTAAATCGTCAGGTAATGAATCGAGAAAAACAGGCTCATACACAGGATGGAAACAACCAGCACTACATAGTTCAGCGGATTGTCCGTCCCTCCGGTGGCAAACAGGATCAGCGCCAGTCCGATACCGATCACGAGCGCCGGAACAGCGTTGATTTTCATAATCTCACGCAGGCGAATCTGAAACAGCCGCAGGATAAAGCTCGGCTGCTTATAAAACGAATAGGTCAGCAGGCTGTGATCGCAGTTCATAAAAAGCGCCTGTGTAAAGTTCGTGCCACGGTTGATAGCGTACATTATAAATACAAAGTACGGAAGCCAAGTCATCACGATTTCGTTAATGACGGTTTTTTCTTCGGGCAGCAGATAGACGCCTGCCAGCACGGCGGCGACAAGGAAAGCGCACACATAGGAAATCTTCTTTGTCGAGTTCCAGAGTATCTTTTTATGCCTTTTGATAAACAGCTCATTCAGATACTCGAAGCCCTTGCGGTTGCTGCTAATGGAAGTATCTGCGGATATTTTCTTTTCATTTGCCTGTTTGATAAGCTTTGTCTGTGCCGTGCTGTCCATCTGATTGGTCAATCCGGCTAATAATTCCTTGTTGATTGCGTAATAATCACGGAAGGTAGTGAGCCTTGTGATACTTGCCATACCAAGGGGAATACACGCTAAAAATATAACCATTGGTACGACCGCAGGCAAAGCAAAACCAAAGGCGGGCGGAGCATAGGCTGCGGCTAAAAGCAGGGCGATACAGCACCACACATATTTGGACAGCTTATTTTCGTTGTAGCCAAATCCCCTTTTCTCATAATCCCACAGGGTAACAGCCGCCGCAAACAGCTTCATACCCGCTATGCAAAGGGGCAGGAGCAGACAAAACCACAAAGGTACGCCTCTGTCCATACCGAACAGAATCGTAAAGGGCAAAAAGCCCACAACGACCTTCAGGATGGAGTAGAAATAGTTTACAAGCGTATATTCTCGTGCGTCCATTTTCATCAGGATCATCGCATAATATTTATCCTTTGTCGGATTGAAAAGGTGTGTGTTTACAAAGCTGCCGATTACCGTGAGAATCAGCAGGATATGCAGGAACACCTCATTCTCCGGCAGTCCGTTATAAAGGATACCGATACCGCATACCATCGTGATAAAGTAAAGGAACTTGCCGAGGAATACAGAAACGATTTCCCACAGCACGGACAAAATGTTTGCAAAGATTTTCAGCCCCTTTACCTGATACAGCGTTGCCGGAAGCAGCCGCTTTACGAGCGGTATCTGCTTTAAGGAAAACAGGACACCGTTGACACGGTATGTATTTTTCAGGGAAAAAGATATTTTAAGCGTCTTATTCATTTCCTTCCTCCCTGAGTGCCGCAATGATTTTATCCTTAAATTCCCTGCTGTCCAGATCGGTTTTCTCCACGACCTCCAGTTCGCCGTGATTAAGCAACACAATCTCATCGCAGAGGTCAAGCGCCAAATCCATAATATGAGTGGAGAAAATGGTAATGCGGTCTTGTTTCAGTGAACGGAGCAGTTGTTTCATTTCTTCCGCCACAACCACATCAAGGGATGTCAAAGGCTCGTCGAGCAGCAGGATATTCGGCTGAGCGATGATATTGATGAGCATTTGCATTTTGTTTTTCATACCGTGGGAGTAGTCCTTGAGCAGTTTATCCCTGTCCTCCGGCTCAATACTCATATAATCGAAATACTCGTCAATGCTTTTCGGATTTTTGATAGACTTCTCGTTGATGTCCATAAAGAATTTCAAAAACTCCCTGCCTGTAAGAAACTCCGGCACGGTCGGGGTAGAGAGTACATATCCGATGTCCTCTGCGGACACCTCACGGCGGACGCCGTTTTCATCTTCTATATAGAAATTGCCGCTGTCCGCCTTCAAATCCCTGTTCAGGCAGTTAAACAGCGTTGTTTTTCCAGCGCCGTTTCTGCCGAGCAGCCCATAAATTTTCCCTTCATCAAAAGTAAAATCAATATCTCTGAGAACTTCCTTTTTCTCAAAGCTTTTTGACAAATGCTCAATTACAAATTTCATAATATCCTCCGTCACATCTTATGCTGGTAATATGCCATCAAAATAAAATCAAGGATTGTTTTAAGCAGGAAAGCGCCTACAAGAGTAAGAACAATCCATAGTGGTGCGTCGAAAAAAATACATACCCAAGCGCCTGCCATCAGCAGCCAGTGCAGTATCTCGCCGGATATTGCCTGTGCTTTGCTGCGAATGAGCTGATTGCGCTCGTCTTTTTCTTCAATTTCATTGATTTTCATCAAATCAGGATTTTTTGCGCCCCACAGACCGACACACCATTTCGCAATCCCATAGCCGAACAATCCGGCACCTATCCCGATCATCGCTCCGCTTTGCGAATCGCTCAAACAGTCCTGTAAAAGAAACTTTGCGATCAGAGCTAAAGCAATGCCGATAATACCGATTATAAGATATATTCCGGTTTTCTTCTTCATTGCTTTTCCTCCTCGTAAATGAAAATATCTTCAATGCTCATATCAAAATACCGTGCAAGCTTAAACGCCAATGTAATTGAAGGATTGTATCGTCCGTTTTCCAACGAGCCGATAGTCTGCCGAGATACTTCCAGTGCGGCAGCCAGTTCTTCCTGCTTGATTCCCCGTTCTTTCCGGATTTCCTCTAAACGGTTTTTCACGGTGCGCCTCCTTTCTATGGAAAGCCAGCTTTCCATATCTCTATTATAGCTAAAAGGGCGCAAATGTCAAGTATACTTTCCATTCGGAGATGAGCTTTTTTCAATCTTCCCATTCTTCACATCTATTGAGCAGCTAAATTTATCACTTGCACATTGCTTTGCCGAGCATAATTTACCGTATACGCAGTCCCGCCTTTCTCCTGTGTTAAATAGGCTATGCAGACACTGCTGCCATTTACCAAATGGCGGTTTCTTTTGAACATACAGCCCCGAAAATAGTCGTGAGAAGTATATACTACCTTATCTGCCTGACTTTTGATTTCCTCATAGATCGCTATGTCGTTTTTGCTCCAGCCTTTCGTCTGTGTGGTACACGGAAGGACTAAAATCAGCTTGATATGTGAATATCGCTTTCTCAAGGATAAAACGCATTGAGCAGCCAGCGTATCAAAGCCCAATGCTCCGCCTGCGCCAAAGTACATATATCCTTCTTCTATCAGTCGAAGCAAGGTGTTTTTTAACCGCTGAGAGAGTTCCGGTATGCTCTCCGGCGGTATTTTTCTATGTCCGGTAAAGCAAGCCATTTTTTCCCTCATTAAAGATCACCAGCCAATCCAAAGCCTAAAAGCACAAAAAATCCAATTATAATACTCATAGTATATCAAAGTCAACAATAAATATCAATAGTCTGTGGAACTACGGAAACAATATTTATAGACTATGAATGGAGGCTGGAACTATGAGTGAAATTGCAAAAACAATCGGACAGCGTGTCCGCAATTATAGAATTGATAAGGGATTGAGCCAAGAGAAGCTTGCTGAGTTATCCGGTTGCCACCCTACTTATATCGGGCAAGTGGAACGAGGGGAAAAGAACGCTACTCTTGAAAGTATCGAAAAGATTGCTTCAGCTATGAATGTCTCGCTTGCTCAGCTTTTTGAGAAGATAGGCGAAAGCAGCACCGACAGCTATCCTATGAAATGTTACGAGCTGGTCGCAGCAAAAAGTAAATCCGAGCAAGAACATTTATATAAGATGTTAGTTGAAATGGATAAATATAAAAATCAATAAAAGCGGGAAAAAATACGGTGTTACCCCAAATGGGCAGCACCGTATTTTTGTTTCATCATAAACTATTTCCATAATCAAAATATTCTAAAAACTACAATTTTTATGTATTGGAATTTATACCGTTTTTTACGGAAACCCCATAACGGAGCGTTTTGTAAATCGTCACACCAATCTCAAACAGAGTAATAAAAACAATAAACGCAAGCAGTCCATTGGATACCATATCAGCGTTCCAGTAAGTGAAAAAGTTTGCGCTTGAATCTGCATTAGCACCCAACGCCTGTTCAATCTCAAGTACAAAATTCGGATTCCAGATAGGTAAAACTTTCAGCACAATGGCGCTTAACACAATCTGAATTACCCCACACAAAATATTGCTGATCATTACCAGCTTACAATAAACGCCGATGATCAGACGCAAAATCTCATCTATAAGACCAATCAGCAGACTGATTACAAAAACAGGCAGAACAATTCCCCATTGTTCCAAATTGAAAACGGGTACGGTTGTTATGGCTTCGCCTTCCGTAAAAATCGCAGCAAAGAAATGAGGGGCAAAAATTAGCAATACACTGAAAATAACGATAAACACAATGCCCACAATACTATCTCCACGACTTATAATTGCTTTTTTATCCGGTACAGGCTCCAAAATCTTTGGCGTCCATCTGGCGGATGGAATTTTTCGTTCTTCAGACAGGCTTTCTACTGACCATTTCTCTGCCTTCTTCATTTCGATCTGAATCTTTTTCCGCTCCATAATGGCAAAAGTCAAGGTTACTGCACCGAAAGCGGATATGCAGGACAGCATAGCGTCGGTAATTCCGACGATCAATCCGTCCACAATAGCTCGAATAATAACAGAGGCGGCGTTCTGCGAAGTGATTGCGGGTATTTCTCCTATCGCATTTATCAGCGAAATAATCAAAATTGGTACGGCAGCACAGATTAAGACAACTTTTACAAACCACAAATAAGTGTCAAAATATTCAGGTCCAATCAAATATTTCTGTTCGTTTTGATATTGCTTTGCAAATTCAGCAGGATCGCCAAGTTCAGTCAGCACTTCTTCCATAGAGCCTTTATCAGCATACATATCACTGATCAGTTCTTCCAACTCCATACGAACTTCCTCTCGTTGTGCTTTGGGAAGCCGACGAATTACCTGATAAATATATCGATCCATATAATCTTTCTCATTCGGTGTCACGCTTCTTCCTCCTCTAATAACCTTTCGATTCCGGCAGACAGATTCTTCCAATATATTTTCATCTTTTCATAGACCTGTGTTCCATACTCTGTTCGTTGATAATACTTTCTCGGCTTTGTTCCGCTGGTTTCCCACTTGCTTTCTAAAAGCTGCTGACTCTCCAGACGCCGAAGCAGCGGATAAAGGGTATTGGGATCAATGGCAACGCCTTTTTCTTCCAAGCTCTGCACCAAAGCATAACCGTATTTCGGCTTATTCATCTGACTGAGTACACTAATTGTCAATGTCCCTCTGCGAAGTTCCAAAAGCAAAGTAGATAATAAATCTTTTTCTTCTCCCATCAGCGTTACCTCCTGATGTTATTATACTGTATGTCATACTATATTGTCAATAAAAAAATGAAGTGCATTCAAAAATATACGCCTATCTCAGATTCAGTTCGTTTATATGTAATCAAGCCGCCTGCATTTTAAGCAAGCGGCTCGTTTTTTTCCTTCCGATCAATAGGCAGGCGCACCGTAGCCGAGTATCTCATAATATCCAACCGGATAGCTGTTCTGACGAACAGAATCCCCGGAGTTGCCCTCGACCGTGTAAACTCTTCCGTTTTCCACTTTTTGGACGATACCCGTATGGTCAGATAATCCGTCCTGACCGCTTTCGTCCGCCCAATCGAAGAAGATAATCATACCCGGCGTAGGCTCTGCACTGTTATCCAGCCATTGCCCTCTGTCCTTAAACCATTGTACGCCGTTGACGCAGCCTGCGTATTTCGGAATTACGCCAGCGTCGATATACCCGCACTCGTTAGCGCACCACGAAACGAAGCAAGCGCACCACTCGACACGGGAATTAAAACCGTACCAAGACCAGTACGGATCGCCGCCCATCGTCCCGATTTGGGAAAGCGCAACGGTTACGATCTGATCGTCTGTACCCGTAATCCCGTACAACAAAAAGATTATGTTTAACTCGGTTTGGCAGAAAAACATTTTGATTATGTTTAACTCAGATAAGTATTTCAATCGTGTGCATTTTGTGGGTTAAACATAATTATTCTTATGTTTAACTTATTTGTATCGCACTTTCCAGAGCAAAGAAGGGTTAATAAGCATCAAAAAATAGTCGAATTAATTTTGTCCCAAATTTTATGTTATTTTTGGGACATTTGATTTTTGCATAAAAAAGAGTGCTTTGGAAACAATATAAATAACTATTGCAAAACTGTCCCAAATATGATATAATATTTGGGACACAGGAGGTGTGACTATGAGTTCGTTCTATTCTGATATGATATATGAAAAAATTGTAGAGGCAGGAAATGAGGCTGTTTTTATTGCAACCGACTTTCTTGATATAGCCGATTACGAGACTGCGCGTAAAGCTCTTAACCGTCTTGATAGTTATGGAAAAATAAAAAAGATATGCCGTGGTGTCTATTACAATCCCAAATTTAGTGAGCTCCTCGGCGAATATGAAGCACCTTCTCCTCATAATGTCGCTCTTGCCTTGGCTCGTAAATTTAATTGGAATATTGCTCCTTCAGGAAATACGGCATTAAACCAGTTAGGGCTTTCAACACAGGTAACAGCACACTGGACATACATTAGCGATGGACCATACAATAAATTTACAATCGGAAACATCGAGATTGATTTTAAGCACAGAAGTAACAAAGAAATCTCCGGTATGTCCTATAAAACAGCGCTCGTTATTCAGGCCCTCAAAGCGCTGGGGAAAGACAATATAGACGAAAGCGTCATTACTAAACTCAAAAAACAGTTATCCTCAGAAGAAAAGGATAATCTCATAAAAGAGGCCAGACAAACAACCGCTTGGGTTTATTCTGTAATCCGAAAAATTTGTGAGGCGAAGTAAATGTATTCAATAGCGAGATTACCTGAAGATGAGCGCAGAATTCTTTTTAGAAATACGGCTCAAAAGATGGGAATGAACGAAGCCATCATCGAAAAGGACTTTTGGGTCTGCCTGACCTTGGACTATCTTTTCCATCGATGTGAGTGGAAAGATGTATTCACATTCAAAGGCGGCACCAGTCTTTCTAAATGCTATGGTCTTATCACACGCTTTTCAGAAGACATCGATTTGATTTTAGACTGGCGCGCCATTGGTTATTCTCTCAACGAGCCGTGGGAAGATAGATCTAACACAAAACAGGATGCCTTTAACAAAGAGGCAAATGCCCGAGCAGAAGTTTTCTTACGTGACACTTTGCTTCCTATCTTTAAGCGTGATCTTTCGGAGATCATAGGGCAGGAGGCAACCATCTACATAGAGGAATCAGACCCGCAGACGATAAATTTTGAATATCCGCATATCTTTACAACCGAATCTATTCTGCAGGCAATCCGGTTGGAGATTGGTGCATTGGCAGCCTGGACTCCTGCGAGGGAGAAATCCGTTACTCCTTATACCGCTGAATGCTATCCCAAAGCCTTCGACCAAGCAACAAGTACGATCCTTACAGCTGCAGCCGAGCGAACCTTCTGGGAAAAGGTTACGATTCTTCATCACGAGGCAAACCGTCCTGAAAATTTGGCAATGCCCAAACGATATTCGAGACACTACTATGATTTATACTGCATAGCACATTCGGAAAACAAAAATGCTGCTTTTGAAGATCTGGAACTCCTCAAAAAAGTTGTAAACTTCAAAATGAAGTTCTTCCCTCGCAAATGGGCAAAATACGAAGAAGCAATTCCCGGAACAATCAAGCTTGTTCCTCCGGCTTTTCGTTTTGATAGCCTACGTACCGATTATGAGGATATGGCTGAAATGATGTTTGGACAATATCCTTCGTTTGATGACTTGATGGACTATATTCAAACCCTCGAAAATGAGATTAATGCTCTGTAATGAGCAACTTAAAACATTCGCTTCTGACACAATATTTGCAGCGAAAAAAGGTGGTGATAGATTGGCAAGACAATATAAGAATGCACGTAAAAGCAAAAAGCTGATTGTAAAAGATGCAGCTTCCAAGCTCGATATTTCACCATCTACTCTCAGCGCATGGGAGTCTGAACGCAAGGCACCTTCGATTGAAAGCTTAGAAGCGATGGCAGATCTGTATCAGGTTTCTACTGATTATCTTCTTGGCAGAGAGGAAACGCCCCCAGCAACTTCTCTTCCCCTCCCAGGTGAATTGCTAAAGATATATCATGGTAAATCAGTCTGGTCGTCCGATTTCGGATGGGTATTGGTAAACTCAATAAAGAATGTACTGGTTTGTGTTGATGGTTCTTTGGTACCGTTTGATAACGCCGGTTCTGTTTATGTGGCACAGCCTCCGTTCTATGAAGCATCACTTCCAGATTCAAAACCGTTAAGCAAACCGGATCTTCAAAATTATGGGGAAATCTGGCTTGAACCAATCTCTCACGATACGGAACTCAGAGAACAACTTCGAGGAACCTATCGGGTTTACGAACACTGGGTAGAGAATAATTTCGGAAATCGCTTCTCGCTCGATACCTACGGAGTCAAATGGTTGGCTTTCAGCAATAAATAATATTCAAGGCAGGGTTGTCGTAATTGACAATCCTGCCTTTTATCATAAGTATTTCTGCATATAGAACTCACTTCGGTAAGTGCCGTCCTTGAGCTTAAACATATTCGGTCTTTCGCAAACAACACGGAATCCGAATTTTTCGTACAAGTGTCTTGCACGGTCATTGCCCTCTATGAACTCCAGCTCCATAATCTCGGTTCCTCGGTTCTGTGCCGCCGATACAAGCTCCTCGAACATTGCAGAGCCGATACCGAGGTTCCAATAGTCTTTGAGAATAGCATTGGCAATGGTTGCACGATGCGATACTTTCATGTCTCCTCTGAAGCTGATCTCACAGTTGCCGGCATCCTCACCGTCAACGTAACAGGTGATACCCAATGTATCAGGGGCAGAGCGCAAGCGGTTTACCCATGCTTCCTCTTGCCCGATAGTTGTTGTCCATTCTTCGGGATAGCGTGCAAGAAAATCAGTTTCACTACAAGATTTCTTTATGTAGTTCAGTAATTTTTCCGCATCCTCAACACATGGACTTTTTAAGATGGCGGTCCTGCCATCTTTCAATATGATTGTTTTTTCTTCAAATATCATTTCGATACTCCTTTCGGTAAATTACTCCTCGATTGAAAAGAGTGCTTTAATCATTTTTGCAACTTCATCTGGAGCCGGATTTGTATTGTCAAGTTTCATATAGTTCTCAAACGGCAGTTCTTCGCCGTCATAGGAATTAAGGCGATACTTTTCGCTCGTTGCCCTCATTTCAGATTCGCTCCAATTGAGATCACGCTTCCGTTTGCTTTTTTATCCCCGGCATTTTATCCCCCTGCGGGGATAGGACAACCGCCCGGTATGTTTATCCCCGTTCATAATTGTTGATATAGGGATTATACCGTCTAATTTTGTAGATTTTTCCGAGATTTTCCGTAGAATTTTCGTAGTCGGTCGCAAGTTTAGACAAGAACAAACAACAAAATGCTGTATAATGTCAAATTTTACCGCCCTTTGAATACTGCACCGTAAGAAAAGACTTTATGGCTCAAATAAATAGGGGAAACGACCTGCTATCAGGTCGTTTCCCCTATTTATTCCGTAATATCCTCAAAACAAAAGCCAACTTCTCGAACACAACGGATAGCAGAAGGTAAGCTGAGTGCTATCTCACGAAATTTTCTGCGCAGGCCGTATACATGACAGCTTACCGCATTGGCTTCATTTCCCATTGGATCTTCTCCCCATACAGCCTCATAAAGCTGCCTGTATGACAACACCCGCCCTTCATACAAGGCCAGTCGGTAAAGTAGTTCATACTCTTTTGTTGTCAGTAATACCTCCTGCTGATTATAGTATACCTTTCTTTTTCCTGTGTCAATTATGAGGTGGTTAAAAATCAATGTCGGTTCAACTACCATTTCAATCAGCTTCAAATCAGGATGACGCTCCAAAATCTTTGAAATTTCCTCTAAAGCAACGTTATCCTGGTCTGATAGTTCCAAAATCACAATTCGTTTGATAGTCCCACCTTCCTTCTAAAACAGCCGCCATCTGTCTGATGGCGGCCGTAAAATGTTATATATTCTGTTCCTTTTTCTTTCTGCTGTAAAGCGTCATGCCAACAGCGCCGGCTCCGGATGCAGCCAGAAGACCAATCCACAGCATCATGTTGCTGCTGTCCCCGGTCTGCGGATTAGTTGTATCGGAAGACTGATCGCCCGCGCCGGTCTGCTCTCCGTCCTGAACCGTACTGGTTGAAAACGGTGTGTTGGAGCCAAGGATAGCATACTGGCTCAGATGGGTAGTCTCAAACACCAGGAAGTCACCTTCCACCACTGCATCAAAGCGTTCCAGCGGGTCACCCAGATATACCGCCTGGTAGTATTTGTAGCCCTTCAGGTGGTCGTTCATCGGGATTTTGACCGTCATGGGGTTATCCTTGATTTCCAGAGCTTTACCGTCTTTTCTAACGCTGATCTCGTAAATGGACAGCAGGCCCGGCAGCTCCTCTTTCAGTTCCGGACGGCTTCCCAGCACGCTTTCCTGTGCAATGGTGTCGGCATAAAGCTCTGCACCCTCCGGTACGCCGTCGGTCAGGGAGATGGAAACGCCGGTATCGGAATTGGTCAGATCCTTAATTTTTCCTTCATCACCGGGCGTCGGAGTCGGCTCTACCGGGTCTTTAACGGGCACTGCCTTGATCACATCATTGGTGCAGTAGTAGCTATACATGCCGGTCTTCTCAATGACTGTCTTATATCCCTCCGGATAGCCTTCCTGATCCTTGGTAAGATTTCTCATACCCTCAACAGGAGCTGCAATTACAGCTTCTTTTTTATCGCCCCAATGATCCACAATCTCCATCTTGTCGGTAAGTCCCTTGTAAACGGAATACCAAGATGTTCCTACTCCGCCTTCAGGAGGATATTCAATCTTATCCGGACCCCAATAGAAGGTTTCGCCGTCTTTTTGAAGTAAGGTCATGTTCATTGTATTTGAAATTTTTGCGTCAACGGTTTTTCCCTCGGGGTCCTTAGTATAGCCCTCGGGCCATGCTACGCCGGCGGTTTGGCTGACAGCTACCGCGAGATATTCATTTCCACTGGCAAGTCCGTCAACCTTTACAAGCTCAAACACATCAGTTTGACCCTCTGAATACTCATTAGCCTCGAAGAAGTAAATGCCGTAGAGTTTGCCGTCATTGTCCTTTGTGGCAAGCTGCCATGTTCTGTTAGCATAACTTTCTTCATCTTCATAAATAACAGTTGCACCCACTGCATATTCGCCTTCCACGCCGGAGTCAGGGGTCATGGTAAGGGCTGCTTCCAGATTGCCTTGGAAGGGAAGGGTTGAGGAGGTAGTAGATACAAAGGCCGCAGAATAAGTGTTTTCACCTGCGCTCTTATACGCTGTCACAGAAGCGTTTGAGCCGACCTTGAGCAGACCCTGTGTTCCCTCAGCCATAAAGCGGATCGCCGCAGTCTGAGATGTTTTGTTTTCATTGATGGTCAGGGAGCCGTCTCCGGTAATTTCCAGATTGCCGCCCCAGCCGAAGCCGTATACAACCAGTTCGGAGATATGGTTGTCTCCCACCAGATGAAGCTTCAGATCATCACCCATCTCGTTGGCGACAAGGATATTGGTCGGGTTGTTGTAGTTGGTCAGGGTAACGGTGTTGCTCGCCTTATCATAAACAGCACCTGATACATCGTCAATCTGGCCGCTGTTGGCAAAGAGCGTCTGATACCCATCCTCCGAATTACCGAGCCTGAGGTATGCATAACTGTAGTCCCCGGACGAGGGGCCGTTCGCCGCAAACGCCGGCACAGCCATTCCAACAGCCATACAAAGCGTCAGCAGTCCTGCAAGCAGTTTTCGCTTCAATTTCATGATTGATTTTTCTCCTTTCAAGATAACATTTATGTGAATACACGGGTTTGATCGTTCTTTTTGGTGTGTCACCCCCCCTTTTTTTCTCGGTGTTCTATGCCATCCGTTCCCCGGTGCGCCGGTTCAGGCAGCCAGGGCGGAACGAATAACCTTCTTTGCCGCAGTTAAAGTTCTTTATGCTTTGGTGAATACCAAAGCATAAAGAAGGGATATCCCTTCTGCGTTTTCAGCTTTCCTGCGTCTCCCATTTGGCGTAGAGATCCATCGGCGCATAGGGCGCTTCCCTGACAGGGCGCTCTTTCAGCTCTTCAAGGATTTTAAGCCCTGTTACCGGGCCGGCGGTGCAGGCTTTATCCCTGTACCAGCCGGTGAATACCTTGCCGCTGCTCGTCGGTTTCAGGCAGGTAGCCTCCACATAGAAAAGCTCCTGGTCTGCAAATTCCAGCGACCGCGGCTTCATATACAGCAGATCGGTCCCGTCCGCTTCAAAAGCCCCGCCGTTAGCATGCAGCCTGACGGCGTATCGGGGGTTCCCGTTCTCGTCATTCAGGGCATACTCATCTGCCATTTCCGAACGGAACGCCGCCGTGATGAGAACCTTACGCCGCTTGACTTTCTCCGTCTCCACGGCAGGCTTTACCGCTTTGGATGTGACGGGATCTTCCAGGGCCTTGTAGCCGCCGTTTCCGTCCTTTACCATCCATGCGGCAAAGCTTACGGTGACCGGCTCGGCGCCCTCGCCGCCAGGGAAGTGATAGTCCACGCCATCCGGCAGGGGGACAGAAAACTTAAGCCTGAGAAACGGCTTCCTGTTGTAATAGAGCTTGCCCTTCAGGAGCCGCGGGTCATCGTTGTCAATGCTCTTATCCTCCGGATTGATCGTCCCGACCAGTGTTTTCCACATTTTTGTCTCGGGGTCAAGGTAGCGGTAAACCGCCTGGAGCTTGCCGGCCTTTGTATCCACACGGCCCAAATTCACCAGGCCGTCCCTGTAACTGCCGTAGTCCGCGCCGCCGTAGTAAAAGCTCAGGGTAACGGGTCCCTTCCACAGCAGGAACAGCAGAGTCAGCAGGCCCAAAAGCAGAATGGCGGCAATCGCGCCGATGGCAAACGGGAGGTTGCTGTTTCCCTCGTCCGAAGGGACGGGGGCACTGTTGTCCGAAGGGGCGGGGGTATTGTTTTCCGAAGGCCCGCCCGGCTCATCCGCCGGCGTGGAGGTATTGCCCGGCACAAAGCCGGCCGGCTCCCACCTTGCGTACAAATCCATCGGCACATAGGGCGCGACATAGGCGGGTTCTTCCTTCAAATCATCGTTAATGTTCAGATAGGTGACCGGCCCGTCGGTGCAGGCCTCGTCCTTGTACCAGCCGGCGAACACCATATCGCCGTTTGACGGCTTAGGACAGGATGCCTCCACGAAAAAGTCGTTCAGAGCGGAATATTCCAGCGACTGCGGGCACACATACAAATGGTCGCTGCCATCCTCCGCAAAGGTTCCGCCATTGGCTCGCAGGATGACGGCATATTTCGGATGTCCGGTCTCTTCATAGGTCAGCGCGTTTTTGTCTATGACAACCGCCGGAAAAGCCGCCTTGATCACGGCGACTCTTTTTCCTTCCTCGTCCGTCACGATTGCGTTCTGAACATCCTCCGCCGTGACGGAACCATCCAGCTCCTTATACCCGCCGTTTCCGTCGCTCACCACCCATGCGGCAAACTCGGTGGTCTCGGGCGGGCTGTATTCGCTGCCGGGGTAGTGGTAGCTCGGACCCTTGGGGAGCGCAACGGAGAAGCTGGAGCTGTCCGCAACCTCCACATCATAATACAGCCACGCTGAACCGATGAGGTCATGGCTGCCGGTGATGCTTTTGTCCGCAGGATTGATGTCCCCTCCAATTTCCTCATCCCCGAAGTTTATTGCCGCATAGAACCGGCCGGCGCCGGTATCAATATTGCCGACGTCAATCCAGCCTTCCTTATATCTGCCGTAGTCCGCGCCGCCGTAGTAAAAGCGGATGGTAAGGGGATCTCCGGCCGCAAAGGCCGGGACGGCCATCCCAAACACCATACAGAGCGTCAGCAGCGCCGCAAACAGTTTTTTCATAAGTCGCCTCCGTTTCTTTCCGGTCCAGCCGGGGAAGGGCGGCCAGGACACATAGTCCCGTTTCCGTCCGCCGCTTCCCGCCGGCTTTTCCGTTTGGTTTCAGGCAGACGGGCTATTTCCCGGCCGCCGCCTTTTTCCGCCTGTAAAGCAGCATTCCCAGCACGCCGCCGCAGGAGGCCAGCATCAGGCTGATCCACAGCATCATGTTGCTGCTGTCCCCGGTCTGGGG
>NZ_JACJKY010000029.1 GCF_016901855.1 Merdimmobilis hominis
CCTTTCTTTCCCATTCCTATTCCTCCTTTTTCTCTTATTTTACTACGAAAAAAGTAGACACCCACACTTTTGTGAGTGTCTACTTTCATTTTACAGGTGCACCGAAAAAAACGGCTTGCTTTTTGTTTTTTTGAGCAATAAATATGACATTTTAGATGCTTGTTGTTGATTTTATAGGCGGTGTTATATTATAATTTATAATTATAATATAAACTTTTTCCGTAGCGTACAGCTGCACTGCTGAATAAACAGTGGTATCAGCTGAAATCAAAAAAGATCGGAGGTGTCTTGTGTTAAAAGAATTTGACGAATTTTTTAAAGAAAGGGTGAAAAAGATGTTTTGCATGAGATGCGGCAATGCAGTGCCGGACGGCGCTTCTTTTTGTCCTGTATGCGGAGAAAAGATGGAGCGTACTAACCAATCAGCAGTGAATATGCAGCAGTATCCGAATACTTACAATGGTATGGTTCCGCCGATGATCTCAACTGTTCCTGTGCGAAAGAAAAAAACGTGGCTGGTGATTTTACTTTCTTCCATCGGTGGTGTATTGATTTTAATATTGATTGGTTTTCTTATCTATTCAAATATGCTTAGAATCCACCGGTTGAATAATGCGGAGACATTCGCTCAAAACGAAGGAAACACAAGTTTGCACGCGCAGGAAGATGAAGATGTGCAGACCGATGACGTTGAGAATGATACTGTTGGAGGCGGTCAACAGCAGGAAAGTTCGGTGAATACCATTGTGATTCCTGACGGACCTGTGCTTCCGGATTTCGTTTCATTTACAAATAACTGTGCGGTTGAAAATAAGTCAACGGAGTTTTCGAACTATACGAAGTCTGTTTATTTTTGGAATTATAATCAAAAAACAGTGTTAGAATATGTTCAGCTTTTGCAAGATGAATATCATTTTACACTGCAGTGGAAGGAAGAGGACGATAACACGGCAACATATGTACTGACGTATACAGGAAAAGGAAGTGTTGCGTCTTTTGAACCCACGTGGAGTTGGGCCGATGAGGCGGGAAAATGTAATGTGTCTATTTGGGATTGCCATTATGGCGGCGGTGAAAGCGAAATTCATATTGTCTTTGGTGATGGACTGATTTTAGCGGATACCGGTGCGCGGACTTCTCGGACGCTTACTCCTTACAAAGATGGAAGCGGATCAGCGGCAAATACAGGCGAGGAGCAGTGTACAAGCTGCAGCGGAAGCGGCGATTGTTCCACATGTGATGGTACGGGACGTGTATATCGGCTGCTGGCAGGTACGACAGAGCGCGTGGAACAGACATGTACGTCATGCAGGCCGTCTGGTTCTGGAAACTGTCCGTTTTGCGGCGGAAGCGGAAAAAAATAGGATGTATGGATGCAGTCGCAGCTTTCCGGAAGCCTGTTCGTGAATATTGTATTGAAAGCAAGCCGGATTTTTCCGGCTTGCTTTTTTAAAAAATGGAGAAGAAACATGATTCTTAAAACAGAGCGGCTTACTCTGCGGCCGCTTGAAGACAATGATTTTGATGCACTCGCCGCCATTTTGCAGGATGAACGTGTGATGACCGCGTACTGCCATACGTTCACGGATGCGGATGTGCAAGCATGGCTTGCGCGGCAGAAACAGCGCAATGTGCAGGAGGGGCTCGGCCTGCTGGCGGTGTGCCGAAAGGAAACCGGTGAGATGATCGGACAGGCGGGGCTTACTTATCAAACCTGCGAAGGGGAGCAGGTGCTCGAGGTTGGTTATCTGCTCCGATTTGATGTGTGGCATCACGGATATGCCAGAGAAGCTGCACGCGCATGTGTGACCTATGCCTTTTCTGCGCTGAATGCGCCGCGGGTGCATGCGATTGTTAAGCAGACGAACGAACCATCCATTCGGGTGGCACAGTCGCTCGGCATGACGGTGAAAAAGACGTTTTTGTCGGGATTCGGCGGACAGAATACACCGCATTTTCTGTTTGCGGTGGACAGAGAAGAATGGAATCTAGTTTAAAATCTATTTTGTTTGAAAATGATTGACAAATAATTTCCTTTATAGTAAAATGAAATTATAAAAAATGCAGATGGGGTGATTCCAATGAACAAGTTTAGTTTAACATTGGTTTTATTGGTATTGTAAAGAAAGGTGGTTATTGTAATGAAGCGATCTACCAGAATAATTGCTCTAGTATTAATGTTCATTTCCATGTTCTCTTTCAGCGGAATCTCTGTATATGCAGAAGAAACAGTTGAGCCACAGCCTCGATATACAGAAGTTTCTGAGTTTGTAAAAACGGTTAAAAGTACAGTTGTATCAAAATCGATTCAGCAATATGATATTATAAAAAATCAAAATCCTAAGCATTTTCTTTCTGTTGCAAGAGGTCAAACAATTACGAGGCAAGTGTCTTTTGACATAGAGTATCAATTGACTTGTAGCGCAGAAGCAGCAGTAGATGCGGCAATTAAAGCTTCTTTTGGTTTAGGCTCTGGTCTTAATTTGAAATTAAACTTTGTACGTACAGATACATTTGTAGGTCCCAATGCACCATACTCTTCTCGAAATTACTATGGCGCAATCAGTTACGACCAGTATAAAATTGTCCTCAGGAATACGAATCGCTATAATGTGTATCGCCTAGTAAATGGACAGAAACAATTTGTTCGTACGGAAGAACGAACAGATAATTATACACAGTTCGCGAATATTCCGAAGCAGTCTTATTATTCTGTTGACACATAAAATGAATTTATGATGAAACAGGAGGTGTTTTGAGATGAGTGAAACAAGATTTACCCGCGTTGTCATGATCCTTCGTCTCATTTTGCTTGCAGTGATTGCCGGCGGTGTGCTGATGGGCGGAATCGCCGCGCTTCGCTTTTCCGAGCCTTCGCCGGAGGAGCTTCCGCTCTATCTCACGGAGGAACAAGCCATCAAATGTTTGGGATTTACGCGCGAGGATTTTCACCGGTTGTTTGACGCAAAACAGGAAACATCACCGGGAGACGCTTTTATTCCGGTTGAACTGAAAACGATCACGATTGAAGGCGTCGTATACTATGACCGTGATGATGTGCTGCAGTTTGCACAGGCGGATAACGTCGGTGATATTACCGTAACAGACGGAATTGTGGTAAGCGAATGGGCTTGATGCGAAACATTCTTATAAAAAGTAAAGAAAAAAAAGAACGGCAGATTCTGCCGTTCTTTTTGCTTTTTTTGGATTAGTAGTTTTCTGCTTTGATCTGGAAGTATGCTTTCGGGTGATCACATACCGGACAAACTTCCGGAGCTGCTTTGCCGACATGGATGTGGCCGCAGTTTGCGCACTGCCATACCATTTCGCCGTCACGGGAGAAGACCAGGCCGCCGTTTACGTTTGCGAGCAGTGCTTTGTAACGCTCTTCGTGCTCTTTCTCGATTTTTCCGACTGCTTCAAACAGGTATGCGATTTTGTCAAAGCCCTCTTCTTTTGCGGTTTTTGCAAATTCTGCATACATCTCGGTCCACTCGTAGTTCTCGCCGTTTGCAGCGTCCTGCAGGTTGGTTGCAGTGTCAGCGATTGCGCCGTCATGCAGCAGTTTGAACCAGATTTTTGCGTGTTCTTTTTCGTTGTTTGCGGTCTCTAAAAAGAGAGCGGCGATCTGCTCATAACCCTCTTTTTTCGCTTTCGATGCGTAGTAGGTGTATTTGTTTCTTGCCTGCGATTCGCCTGCAAATGCAGCCATCAGGTTTGCTTCTGTTTTGGTACCTTTTAAAGATTTCATGTGTAAAACGCTCCTTTTTCTTTTTATTTTGAAACCGCTTCTGCGGATTCTGACAAATGTTTTTGACAGTCAGGGCAAACGCCTGAGAGTATCATTTTGCTTGCGGTGAGCTGAAAGCCCGTTGCCGCACAAACTGCTTCGTTATCGATTGTATAAAGGCCGTGCGGACAGTCAAACACACCGCCGCATATTGTACATTGAATGTGGTCATGCGGACAAAGCTGTGCATCATATCGTTCGCATCCTTTTGTGCCGATACGTAAAATTTCACCGTGGTCAGCCAGTTGGTTTAAGTTACGGTACACCGTGCCAAGACTGACCGAAGGGAGAATTTCGCAAAGCTCATGATAGAGAGTATCGGCAGTGGGATGATCATGGTGCGCTTTTAGTAAATCGAAAAGCAGCGCCCGCTGTTTTGAATATCGCATCGTCTCACTCCAATAACAAGAATCATTACTGTTATTATATATTTGAAAAATACGATTGTCAAGTGCAAAAGTCCTTTTTTATAAAAATTTTTTGTGCTATAATTCTGATAAGAAAAATACCGGCAGAGTGTTGTATCAAAGCAGAACGTTTGGACACGATGTTACAGATAGTATGATCGCGTTTTTAAACAAACATGCGCCGGTTTCATAGAAGGAGGTTTTTTCATGCGTGCAATTATTGTAGGAAGCGGCCCAGCCGGTGTGTCAGCGGCGCTTTATCTTGCGCGTGCAGGTGTGTCGGTCACGATTTTGTCAAAAGACGGCGGCGCACTTTTAAAAGCAGACAAGATCGAAAATTATTATGGATTTGCAGAGCCGATCAGCGGAAAAGAACTGTATGAGCAGGGCCTTGCAAATGCCAAACGATTAGGCTGCACCGTAAAGGAAGAAGAGGTCATCGGCGTTTCGTTTTTGAACACGCTTGCAGTACAGACAACCGAAGCAACCTATGAAGCAGAGGCAGTGATTCTTGCGACAGGTGCGTCGCGGACAGCGCCGAAAATCGACGGTCTTGCAAGACTGGAGGGACACGGAGTAAGCTATTGTGCAATCTGTGATGCGTTTTTCTATCGCGGAAAGAATGTCGCAGTGATCGGCAGCGGCGAATATGCGCTGCATGAGGCACAGACGCTTTTGCCGGTGGCAGGTTCTGTGACGATGCTCACAAACGGCGCACCGCTTACGGTTGAAGTGCCGGAATCGATTGCGGTGGATACGAGAAAAATCGTTTCGATTGACGGGGAAGATGCTGTGTCCGGTGTGACATTTGCAGACGGAAAAACGATTGCAGTGGATGGTGTATTTGTGGCAGTCGGTGTGGCATCGTCGGCAGATCTTGCGCGCAAACTCGGTGCGCTGACAGAGGGCAACCGCATTGTGACAAACGAAAACGGTGAAACGAATCTCCCGGGATTGTATGCGGCAGGCGACTGTACCGGCGGACTTTTGCAAATTGCCGAAGCGGTTGCAAAAGGTGCAAAAGCCGGACTTGCAGCTGTACGGTTCTTGCGCGAACAGAGCGAAAATGAGGTGAAATGATGGATTTTCTTTCTCTTTCCAAACGAATTCACGCATTGTCACTGTTCCGGTCGCTTTCGTCCGATTCGCTGTGGTGTGCGTTTGTGCAGTTAATTGATACAGCCGCAAAAGGAGAACAAGGGATTCAGTCAATCGATCATTATGCAGCGTTTGCAGAGCAGCTTTATGCCCGCAGCGGCAATTTGACGAATGAGATCCGTTCGCTTGTCTTGATGCATGAAAATGCTTATGTGCGCCGGTGCGCGCAGGGAAAAGAACCGTCCGGTGTGATGCGGGACTGCTTAAAAGAGGAACTTTTGACGCTGCAAACGGCGGCAGAGCTTTCGAGTGAAACGGTGAAAAACGCAATCGGCGGCGGTGATTATCTGCCAAAATGGAAAACTGAGCCGTGCGATTTTGTTGCGCTCTATTTTGAACGCATGAAATCGGCATCCACTAAAGGATACGGCCTGTTTGCAAAATATCACACGTTCTTCTTGAAAAACGGAGAGCTCATGCCTGTTTCTCATCCGGATCAGACATCGCTTTCCGAGCTTTACGGCTATGAGATTCAGCGGCAGGAGGTCATTGAAAACACACTCGCACTCGTGCAGGGCAAACCGGCAGTGAACCTTTTGCTGTACGGCGATGCGGGAACCGGCAAGTCCTCCACGGTAAAAGCGGTGGTGAATGCGTATCGTGAGCAGGGACTGCGGCTGATTGAACTGAAAAAAGAGCAGCTGCGTGAGATTCCGCAGCTTGTTGATACACTGGCGCATAATCCGCTCAAATTCATTTTGTTTATTGACGACTTGTCGTTTACACGGGATGACGACGATTTTTCTGCGCTTAAAGCAATGCTCGAGGGATCTGTTTCGTCGAATGCAGCCAATGTGGTGATCTATGCGACGAGCAACCGCCGTCATTTGGTGCGTGAAACGTTTTCTGACCGTGAGGGCGATGAGATTCATTATAATGATACGATGCAGGAAATGCTGTCGCTTTCCGATCGGTTCGGACTGACGATTACGTTTTTACGGCCGGATAAAACGCAGTATCAAGAGATTGTGCGCGAACTGGCGGAGCAGTACGGCGTTACGATGGAGCCGCAGGAGCTTCGCGTGAAAGCGGATGCGTTTGCAATTCGAAAAAGCGGATATTCGCCGCGTGTTGCCAAACAGTTTATTGAGCTGATGAAAGCGGCACAAACAGAATAAAAGAAAACGTCTTGCGGCGATTTGTTCCGCAGGACGTTTTTTATTGATACGTAAATGAGTAAATGATTCATCAGAATGATGTTTTAAAACAGACATTTTGCGACCCAATAGATGTTTTCGTCAAAATAATATTGAAAAACGACTTTTTTTGAAAAAATATTATTGAAATTATTCATAAACTTTGCTATGATAAAGAGTATAAAATATACGCATGGAGGGTGATGTTATGGGTTTGACATTACTTGCACCAATCGGCTCGGCATTGGCGCTTTTGTTTGCGGCACTGCTTGCACGAAAGGTGCTCAAAGCGCCGGAGGGCACAGATCTGATGAAAAAGATCTCGCTCGCGGTACGAAAAGGTGCAAACGCTTATTTGAAACGGCAGTATATCGGCGTTATTTTATTCTTCGCTGTCATTTTTGTCGTTTTGATGGTTCTTGCATTCATGGGCTATCTGACCATGTTTGTGCCGTTTGCGTTCATCACCGGCGGATTTTTCTCGGGCCTTTCGGGATTCATCGGCATGAAGATTGCAACGGCGGCAAACGCACGCACGGCAAATGCTGCACGCGGAAGCTTGAATTCCGGACTGCGTATCGCATTCTCCTCGGGCGCAGTCATGGGATTTGTCGTTGTTGGTCTTGGCCTTTTGGATATTTCATTTTGGTATTTCTTCTTAAAATTCTGGTATTCTGATCCGGCACATCTGGCAGTTGCTGCAGGACAGACGTTCCAGGAAGCACAGATTCAGGCGATTACTTCTGCAATGCTCACATTTGGCATGGGCGCTTCCTCAATGGCGCTGTTTGCACGTGTGGGCGGCGGTATTTTCACAAAAGCAGCTGACGTGGGCGCTGACTTGGTCGGCAAAGTGGAAGTCGGCATTCCGGAGGATGACCCGCGCAACCCGGCTGTTATCGCAGATAACGTCGGCGATAACGTTGGCGACGTGGCAGGCATGGGCGCTGACTTGTATGAGTCGTATGTCGGTTCGATCATTTCCACCGCAGCACTTGCTGTTGCGGCAGGCTTCGGTTTTAAAGGCGTGACCATTCCGATGGTGATGGCGTCCATCGGCATCATTGCTTCGATTATCGGTACCTTTTTCGTCAGCACAAAAGAGGGTGCAACCCAGAAAAACCTGCTGTTCGCACTGCGCCGCGGCACATGGATCAGTGGTGCCATCATCGCGGTTGCAGCATTCCCGCTCATTTACTTCGGACTCGGCAAAGAGAATATTGGATTCTTCTTTGCAGTCCTGTCCGGTTTGCTGGCAGGTATTCTCATTGGTATTACCACTGAATATTATACGTCCGATACATATCGTCCAACGAAAAAACTGTCGTCGACTTCACTGACCGGTCCGGCAACGACGATCATTGGCGGTTTGTCGCTCGGCATGCTGTCGACCGTTCTGCCGGTTGTCATCGTCGGTATTTCCGTTTTGGTGAGCTATACGGTGTCGGGCGGTTCCGGATCGATTGGCGATCCGAGCTTTAATCAGGGACTTTACGGTGTCGGCTTGTCGGCAGTCGGTATGCTGTCAACGCTCGGCATCACATTGGCAACCGACGCATACGGTCCGGTAGCTGATAACGCAGGCGGTATCGCAGAGATGGCAGGCCTCGGCGAAGAAGTGCGCAAACGGACAGACGCACTCGATTCTTTGGGCAACACCACTGCTGCAACCGGCAAAGGCTTTGCAATCGGTTCGGCAGCGCTGACTGCACTGACATTGATTGCATCATTTATCGCAGAGGTACAGGTGATCGATCCAGACTTCAAATTCGAACTGAGCATTATCAATCCGCCGGTACTCATCGGCTTGTTTGTCGGCGGTGTGCTGCCGTTCTTGTTTGCGGCACTCACAATGGATGCAGTCGGCCGTGCGGCACAGAGCATCGTTGTGGAGGTTCGTCGTCAGTTTAAAGAAATCAAAGGTCTGATGGAAGGAAAAGCAGATCCGGATTATGCGGCGTGTGTCGATATCTGCACGAAATCCGCACAGAAAGAAATGATCCTTCCGGCGATCATCGCGGTCGTTTCACCGATCGTGGTTGGCTTGCTGCTCGGTGTCAATGGTATCTGCGGCATGCTCGCAGGTGCAACCGTGTCCGGCTTTATTCTGGCGGTTATGATGGCAAATGCCGGCGGCGCTTGGGATAATGCGAAAAAGTATATCGAAAGCGGCGCACATGGCGGCAAGGGCAGTGATGCACACAAAGCGGCAGTCGTCGGCGATACCGTCGGTGATCCGTTTAAAGATACATCCGGCCCGTCGATTAACATTCTGATTAAACTGCTGTCGATGGTGTCGATCGTCTTTGCAGGCGTGATTATGGCGTTCCACCTGTTCTGATTGCATTTATTATGAAAGAAAAAGCGGTTCAGTGTTTGCTGAGCCGCTTTTTTGTGTTCAAAAACGTAGAAAATCAGGGAAGCGCAAAAGTTTCGTCTTGACTTTTGTTTTGTTTTTTACTATAATCTAAATATTATAGTGCCGGTGCTATGCGCTTTTGAATTCATCGGCAGTGACAGGCAGTGTCAAGTATACTGCCTGTCTTCGTTGTAACTGGAATTTATATGCGGATATTCGCAATTAGGAGGAAATAGGAATGGCTACAAAACCGATCATTCTGACTGCTGAAGGACATTTGAAACTGGAACAGGAACTCGAACAGCTCAAAACGGTTCGCCGCAAAGAGGTTTCTGAAAAAATCAAAGTAGCGCTTTCGTTTGGCGACCTTTCCGAGAACAGTGAATATGATGAAGCGAAAAACGAGCAGGCAATGGTGGAAGCACGTATTGCAGAAATTGAGCAGATGCTCAAAAACGCAACCGTGCTCGATGAATCCGGCATTACAACCGATGCCATCAGCGTTGGCTCTGTGATTACGATTAAACACACCAAACTCGGCAGAGTGGATACGTACAAAATTGTCGGTTCCACAGAGGCAGCACCGCTGCAAAAGAAAATTTCCGATGAATCGCCGGTTGGCAAAGCAATGATTGGCCATCGTGTCGGCGATTTGGTAGAAGTGGAAGCACCGTCAGGTGTCATCGTGTACGAAGTACTCGAGATCGGCAAATAAGGAGGATATATTGAATGGCAGATAATGCAGCAGTTCAGGATTACGGCGAACTGATTCGCGTCAGACGTGAAAAGCTTGCAGCGTTGCAGGCAGAGGGCAACGATCCGTTTGAAATCACCAAATATGATGTGACACATCACAGCACAGACATCAAAGAGGCGTTTGAAACACTCGAGGGTGCATGTGTTTGTGTTGCAGGCCGTATGATGTCAAAACGCATCATGGGTAAAGCGTCGTTTTGCAATTTGCAGGATTTGACCGGCAATATCCAGTCGTATGTGGCACGCGACAGCCTTGGTGAAGACGCGTACAAAGCATTCAAAAAAATGGATATCGGCGATTTGATCGGTATCAAAGGTACAGTGTTTAAAACCAAAACAGGCGAAGTATCGATTCATGCGGAAGAAGTGACACTGCTTTCGAAGAGCTTGCAGGTACTGCCGGAGAAATTTCATGGTCTTACCAATACCGATATGCGCTATCGTCAGAGATACGTTGACCTGATTATGAACGCTGAGGTTAAAGATACCTTTATCAAACGTTCGAAAATCATCAGCGCAGTGCGCAGCTATTTGAATGCGCAGGGATTCATGGAAGTAGAAACCCCGATGCTCGTGGCAAATGCCGGCGGTGCAGCAGCGCGTCCGTTCTCGACACACTATAACGCACTCGACGAGGATGTAAAACTCCGTATTTCGCTCGAGCTGTATTTAAAACGTCTGATTGTCGGCGGTATGGAAAAAGTATATGAGATCGGCCGTGTGTTCCGCAATGAGGGTCTTGATACCCGTCACAATCCGGAATTCACACTGATGGAGCTGTACCAGGCATATACCGATTATCACGGCATGATGGATTTGACCGAATCTCTCTACCGTCACGTGGCACAGGAAGTGCTCGGCACAACAAAAATCACTTATAACGGCATTGAGATGGATCTCGGCAAACCGTTTACCAGAATTACAATGCTTGACGCAGTCAAACAGTATTCCGGTGTCGATTTCAATGAGATCCACACGCTCGAGGAAGCGCGTGAGGCTGCAAAAGCACACGGCGTCGAATTTGAGCCGCGTCATAAAAAAGGTGATATTCTGAATCTGTTCTTCGAGCAGTTTGTAGAGGAGCATTTGGTTCAGCCGACTTTTGTCATGGATCATCCGATCGAGATTTCTCCGCTCACAAAGAAAAAACCGGAGAATCCGGAGTATGTAGAGCGTTTTGAGTTCTTCATGAACGGCTGGGAGATGGCAAACGCATATTCGGAACTTAATGACCCGATTGATCAGCGTGAGCGTTTTGCCGCACAGGAAGAGCTTCTGGCACAGGGCGATGAGGAAGCAAACCACACCGATGAAGACTTCTTGTATGCACTCGAGCTCGGTATGCCGCCGACAGGCGGTATCGGCTTTGGCATCGACCGTATGGTCATGCTGTTGACCGACAGTGCATCGATTCGCGACGTTCTGTTGTTCCCCACAATGAAGCCTCTGGACTAAAAAATCCAGTAAAATCAAGGGTTTTCGGCATCTCAAATCCGAGTTGACAACAAATTGACAACAATTTTTCATATAATTTTGAAGAATTGTGAAGCAGAATGAATTGTTGTAAGGATAAAACACAATACAGTACTTGCTGTATAGAGAACACTTTTTGAAAGTAATTTCAGAAGGTGTTCTCTTTTTTTGTTAGGTCTGCTTGTGTCATGACAAAATTAAAACCGAAAGGAACAAAGACAATGATTAGTGAAGAGACAAGAGCATATTATGACCTGAAAAAACGTAACGATGTAAGGGAGAGTGCTAAAAGGATTCGCAGACAGTTCCTGCGATATAAAGATGCCGAAATCATCTATAGTTTGCAACACAAAAAAATATTAGAACTTGCCAGTGCAGCCGGAGCCATTTACCGTATGGATGGTACTGTTTTGATCAATCGTGATATCTTCGAGGAATACTTGGAAAGGTTTCATGAGCCAAGCACCTTGAAATCCGAGGAGGAACCAGTATGAGTGGAAACCTTTGGATGTTCTCAGATATGCTTGACGACGAAGATATCGAGATGCAGAAGCATGATTTTATAACACTATATCAAGGCGCCGATTATTATGGACTCGGCCTGAAGGTGTTTACACGTATGGCACGTGAAGCCGGTTCGGTCTATAAAATTGGAAAGAAGGTCTTGATTCGAAGAACTATTTTTGATGAATATTTAAGAAAGGTATACAAGAAGGAGTTGGAGAAAAACTCCTCTGACGATTCCGGAAAGGAGCTTATGAAAAGACAAGGTACTATGGTCACCGATGAAGATAGTGGCCGAATGGATATTCGATTTGGGTTACTCGATTACTATGGTGGTTTACACTGTGGCGAATGTTTGGATGTCCTAATCGACGGTGAGTGGGTCCCTACCCGCATAGAAATGAGAGACGGTTGGTTTCTTGTTGGAATTCAAACAGACCAGCTGGCTGGATTGATTGTCAGAATTTAAAAGAAAGACTTGCTGGGCGACTTCTTCATTGAGGTCGCCCTTCTTTTATACAAAACTTAATTAAAAAGTCAAAGGAGGTGTCCCTTATGAAATGTTTGATGAAGTATCAGTGGGTAAAGCTGCCACGAAACCATCTTCCTGAAGGTAAAGGTAGGTGAGCAAATGTAACTGAGGGAAGAGTCTTGCCAACCGCTATACACACATGCTTAATTTATGGGATGCCTATCCTAAGTAGAACACAGCCGAACAGGAATCATCCCGATGGTTTCTCTAAGAGAAACCATAAAGAGATAGCGAGTTGTAAGATAGCCCATCGGACTGTGTCAGTTCGATGGGCATTTTAGTTTGAAACTTGTTAGGAGTGGATGATGTGAAAGAAAAAACATGCTGCTTTACCGGGCATAGGGAAATTCCTTCAGGACAACGTCGAAGAATCTTCGCAAAGACCGAAGAAGCAATCGAGGGACTTATAAAAAAGGCTATCTATATTTTGGAGCTGGAGGTGCATTGGGCTTTGATACAATCGCTGCCTTTGCGGTTCTCAAATTGAAGGAACGTTATCCTGATATTCGTCTGATCCTCGTGCTTCCTTGCTTCTCTCAAACGAGAGGATGGTCGCAGGAAGATATAGAGATATACGATGACATCAAACAGAAGGCCGATAAAGTTGTATATACTTCTCAGGAGTACACGAGGGGCTGTATGCATAAACGCAATCGCCATCTGGTTGATAACAGTTCTGCTTGTATTTCTTATCTCACAGAAAACAAGGGCGGAACTTTTTATACAGTGAACTACGCTAAGAGCAAAGGTGTCGAGGTAATAAACATTGCAGAGTAAACAGAAAATAATCGTACTCCTTTCCCCTGTATTTTAGCTTCTTCACCTCGTTGGAAATAAAAAGCGGTAAATGTCTATTGCTGTAAAAGGAGCCTGTAAAAGGAGCGGCTGCTTTTTTTTGGCTTAACATTCGTAAAAATATGTGACATCTCATAAAATTCATTGACTTTTCACGATTTTTGTGCTATACTGTCTTCCATAAACAAGGCGGGAGATGAAGCGTATGGCTGTCCAGTACAACCGGCTGTGGAAATTGCTGATTGATAAAAAGATGAAAAAATCCGCCCTGACAGAGTTGGCAGATGTGTCCTCCTCTACGATAGCAAAGCTGAACCGGGACGAATATGTGAGCCTGGAGGTTTTGGAGCGGATCTGCCGGGCGCTCCGCTGTGACATCGGGGATGTAGTGGAGCTGACGGAAGAATCGGAGAAATAACGGGACGCCTGCAGCGGCTTCTGTGGAAAGGGTGGTACGATGAAAGGGGAACTGAGAAAGCCGGCGTCTGTCAACGCCATTCTGCTGATCGGTATTTTTACTTTTGTCTTTTTAGGGGCGGAATATCTGTTTGTCAATATGATTTCTCTGTCGGTGACGGAAGGGAGAACTGTCATTGCCCAGAACTATGCGCTGGGCGCCAGCGCCGTCGGCTTTTTCTTGTATCCGGCCATGGAACGCTGGGGCGGGAGGCGCTATAAAAGCGCGCTGACCTTTATCCTGGCGCTGGGTGCGATTATCTGTACCTTCATTGTCCAGCAGCATATCTCCTATGCGGCGACCATGACGGCAGGGATGGTGCTCTTCCTGCTGCTGGGCGTTTTCGGCAGCGCCGTCCACTATCTGGCTGCCGTCACCATAGACGGCGACAATGCATTGGCACGGCTGGCGGGGATCGCCTACGCCCTGGGAATTCTGCTCCAGTATGCAAACAACAACCTTGTCAACCTGGAGGTTGCGGAGGCGGCGTTTCTTTCGGTATTCCTGGCGGCTTTGAGCCTGCTGGTCATCCGAACGAGACAGGCCGCCCAAAGCCGCATCGAAATGACGGAGACTGCGGGCGCCTCTTCGGAACCTGCGGAAGACATTTCCCTCACCCGGAAAAAACGGACGGCGGGCATTATGCTGGCGCTGCTGGTAGTGCTGATGGCCTGCGTGTTCAGCACACTGGACAATGCCGTGACTCTCCGTCATGCGAGCGGGACGGATATCGGGCAGTGGCCCCGCCTGCTGCTGGCATTCAGCGGCCTCGCCGCAGGCTTTGTCTTCGATATCCGCAAGCGGAAGTATATGGGGCTTATTATGTACTGCGTGATGATGATGTCGGTTCTGTCCATTGTGGTACTGAACCTGGGCGCTCCGTTCCTGATCGGACTGGTGGTCTTTTACCTGTCCTCGGGCTTTTTCGTTGTCTTCTTTACAGCGAGCTTTATGGAGCTTTCCCGGCATATGCGCCTGCCGTCGCTGTGGGCGGGCATGGGCCGCGCCATGAATAACGTGAGCGCCGCCCTGATCACCAACGGATCGGTGGCGCTGCTGGCCACTGGCAACAGCCTGGCCGCCATTGTCATCGCCCTGGTGCTGTTCGTGGCGGTCAGCGTTGCTATGGCCGTGTATACCGCCCGCATGAACGCCGTCATGGAGCCCAAGGAGCCGCCTGCTTCCCAAAAGTCGGACGAAGAGCGCAGGGAGGCGTTCATCGCAAAATACGGGCTGACCGAACGGGAATGGGATGTATTTTCCCAGATGATTTCTTCGGACAGCAGCGCCCAGGAGATCGCCGACTGCCTGTTCCTGTCCAAGCGGACGGTGGAACGGCATATCTCCGCCCTGTACGAAAAGACGGGCGCAAAATCCCGCATCACTATGTACCTGCTTTACCGTAACGATTAACATACAGGATAAAAGAACACCCTGCTTTCTCTCAGGAGAGGCAGGGTGTTTTTGTGTGCGGTAACGAATTGTCCTGATAAAAAACATCGTTTTCCCCACTTGAAAAATGAAATTTACGCCATTCGGCATCCGGGAAAGGAAAAATCAGGAACGAAAAGTACACCTCAACCCCTATTTGGAACGATTAGAAGTTGTGCATATATAAAGCCTCAAAATAGTTGCTTTGATTTATATAATATGCACAAATGGCGGTTGACCGCCATCGGTTTTTTGAAAAATGGCGGTTCACCGCCACCTGTTTTGATACGATTGGCGGGATTTACGCATAGACAATCCGGCCTCTTTTCACCTAAAATGAGGGCGTAAGAATCCACTTCCCGGCGTCTGCCGCGGTTCCCCAAAAATTCAGGAGGAGAAGAAATGATGGAATACGTTCAAAGAGAACTTCCCTATGTGCGCTCCTTTGTCCTGCGCTCGGTGTACGGCGTGCTGCGGCAGGAAGGGATTACTTTTGGGGAGGAAGAGCCGGGAAGGGTTATTGCCGAATGGAGAGAGGACGGAACAGACGTCTCCCTTTCCATAACGGCGGAGGAAAAAGCGTTTGGAACCGAACTGACGGTTTCGCTGCGCCGCCCCTGCGACGGGATACCGGAGCAGAGAGCGTACCGGCTTCTGCAGGAGATGCTGGACCAGATCGTCCGGCATTTGGAAAATACCCTGATGACGAAAGGGGAGGAAGACGCTTAAAAAACGCCGCTTCAGGGGACAGGAGGTGTGAGAAATGACGGGGATAAAATGGAAGAGAATGCTCGCCGCCTTGTGCTGCGCTTTCATCGCCATATCCGGCGGGTGTGCAAATCCCAGCACTTCTTCGGGCAGTTCTGTTTCCCAGGAATCCGGCATACCGGCGTCGCAGGAAACGTCTGAGACACAGGCTCCATCTCAGATGGCGGAGAGTGCGTACGAACCGTCCGCCCCGTCGTCAAGCGTTCCTGAAAGTCAGAGCAAGCCGCCGGAGAGCGGCAGGCCCTCTGTCGCCTGGAGCAGTATAGACGATATTTTGGCAGGGATGTCTCTGCGCGATAAGATATGCCAGATGCTGGTTCTCAGCCCGGAACTGCTCACCGGCGTTTCCGGTGTAACAGCGGCCGGAGAAACCACACGGCAGGCGCTTGTTGATATGCCGGTGGGCGGCCTGATATACAGCCGTCCCAACCTGAAAAGCCGGCAGCAGGTATGTAAAATGCTGTCCAACACCCAGAGCTATTCCAAAATACCGCTCATACTGACCTGCGACGAGGAAGGCGGGCGCGTCAACCGGCTGATGAGTACGGTGGGTACGACATATATCGGGCCGATGTTCGGGTATAGGGACCAGGGGGCGGAAACCGCGAGGCAGAACGCCCACACCATTGCTTCGGATATGCGGGTGCTGGGATTTAACGCCGACCTGGCTCCGGTGGCGGATGTGTGGTCGAATCCGGACAATACGGTCATCGGCGACCGGGCTTACAGCGACGATTTCGCACAGGCGGCTGAATTGATCCCTGAGGCGGTCCGGGGCTTTCACAGCGGCGGCGTGGCAACCACGCTGAAGCACTTCCCAGGCCACGGGGATACGCTGGCCGATTCCCATGACGGCGCTGTATATGTGTCGAAGCCCCTCGAACAGCTGCGCCGGGAGGAACTGCTGCCCTTTCGGGCGGGGATTGCCTCCGGCAGCGATATGGTGATGATCGGGCATTTGATCCTGACCGAAATCGACGCCGCCCAGCCCGCGCCGTTTTCCTACCGCATCGTCACGGAGCTGCTCAGGGAGGAGCTGGGCTTTCAGGGAGTGGTCATTACCGACGGGCTGCAGATGAAGGCGCTGACCGACTCCTATACCAGCGGGGAAATCGCCCGCCGTGCGGTGTCGGCAGGAGTAGATATCCTGCTTTGCCCGTCAAACCCGCAGGCGGCCGTCTCCGCTCTGGAGGAAGCGGTCGCGTTGGGAGAAATCAGCGAAGAGCGGATCAACCAAAGTGTGCGCCGGATCCTTGCCATGAAGGTGAACCGCGGGGTTTTGAAACTGGAGGGCTGAGAAAGCCCTGCTGTCCGCACACCAGCTTCAGGAGGAAAGAGAATGAACGAACAAACCGATTTGATTCAATATACCAAAAAGCGAAGCCTCTGCAGGCGGCTGCTGCCGCTTCTGCTGGCGATGGGGTTGCTGCTTGTCGGCTGCTCCGGCGGGACGGAGCCTTCGGAGCCGTCTTCCGATACAGGCAGCTCCACAGCGTCCGCCAGCAGCACGCCTGCCGCTTCGGCGCCGGAGCCGGAACCTGAGCCGGAAACGCTGGAGCAGGAGCTTTTGAAAAAGCGGGGCGTCGCCTTTGACCAGTCGGATTACAAAACCTTTACCGGCGCAGAAGGCGTGCTGAGCCTGCAAACCGTCTTTTCGGATCTCAACCCCAAAAAGGCCGGCGGCAATCTGTCCAGCGTCTTCCTGTCCAGCGGAAAAATCTATCAGTACCGCTGCGACGCGACCCTGCCGGGGGGACAGAACTGCCGGGAGGTGGGAACCCTGCCCCTTGCGGAACAGCCCGTCTACCTCCAGGCCAACGATTTCAACGGCGCCGACCTGGAGGTGGTCTACCGGGGCGGCAAACGGTATTCGGTCAAGTCTGCCAGCAACAACGGCCCGTACACTGCGACGGAGAGCAAGTATCTCCATCCTGTCCTGACGCACGCCTGGCGCTACAGCGCAGACGGAAAAACGCTGACCGAGGACGTCGGGCTGCGGGACAGAGCCCAGCGGATTGTGCACGTCGGAGGCAGCTATCTGCTGATCGCAGACGGGAAGCTGGAGGCGGCGGCAGAACGACAGCTCCCCTCCGAGAACTTTGAAGGGATTTATTTTGACGACGATGAGGACGGCTATATTGTTTACGAGGTGGCGGACGAGGCCGTGGGGGACGGAGAAAAAGCGGTTGCCATCTTAAATGGGAACATCCTGGCGACCGATCAGGCGTTTTACCAGATCATGTACGACGATATCTCCGAGAATGATCTGAGCTATGAGGAAAAGACCACCAACGCCGACGGCACCCCCGCCGCCTATCTCCCAAAATTCGGCGGCGGCAACCGCTACCGGCTTGTAAAGCTGGAGCTGCTGAGCCGGTATTACAGCGACGTGCTCACCATCGCCCACGATTATATCATCACGGCGGACTACAAGCTTCTCCCCGCCACGGAGGCGATAGGCGAGGACTATGAATCGGGCTACATCGCATACCCGCCGGATGTGATGGAGAAGCTCCTCGCTCTGGATGGCTATTGAAATTAATAAAAATCGATCAGGAGGCGTTCTGCTATGAAAAAGAAAAGCGTATTATCCTTGCTGCTGGCGGCGGCGCTGGCGCTCTCCCTTACCGGATGTGAGCTGCCGTGGAAGCTGGGCGAAAAGGAGCCTGTCGTCAACAGCGACGGAACCATCACGAAAGAGGAAAACGGCGTAAAGATCACCGAGACGGCGGCTAAATCCGTCGAAACCGAGCTGTATGAAACGGCGGATTTCAGCCTGCAGATCCCCAAGGGCTGGACAGTCACCAGCGGCGGTACGGCCATGTACCATTCCATCCGGGTGCAGGATCCCAGCCAGCCCCTCAACCAGATGTTTGTCCTGCTGAAGGCGGAGGGCCTGCTGCACAGCCAGGAGGGAAAGGACGCCTATGCGTATAACGTCACCATGGGGAACACATGGGCGCAGATGCTTTCCCAGGCGCCGGTGCTGACAACCCCCTCCACCGAAAACTTTTTCAAGCTGTTTTCGGAATACGCGGTGTTTGCAGAGCAGTGGGAGCCGAGCTATGCCGGCTATACCTTCCCCCGGTTTGACGGCTTTACCGTCACCGACCGCTTTGCCTCGGCCAGCCTCCTGTCCTCGTATGCTCTGGGAGAAGAGACGCTGCGGGCGTCCTTTACCGAAAACGGCAAGGAGGGCGAGGGGATGTTTGCCGCGTCGGTGGTGGACTTCGGAAGCGCTAATATTGCCGCAGGACCGCCGTCGGGCTATATCATCCCCCAGGCGGACGGCGGCTACTACATGGCATACAACGTCATGGCGGTCACCGCCGCGAAGGATACCTTCATCGAATGGGAGAGCGTCCTCACCAAATGCCTTGGAACGCTCGCCTATTCTGAGAGTTTCGTAAAAGCCACTGAGCAGGCCGGTGAAGAAAAGGTGGCGATGTCAAAGGAAATCAGCCGCATCACCAACGAGAGGCTGGAAATCATCATGGCGGCCTGGGAGGGCCGGAACGTCGAGCAGGACATCACCAGCCAGATGCAGAGCGACGAAACCGGCGGCTACGAGCGCGTGTACGACACGCAGACCGGCGAAATCTACCGGGCGGAGGCCGGATGGTATGAAAGCACCGGCAGTGACCGCTACAAGCCGGTGACTGAAAACAAAATGTATGCAGAGCCCATCAGCGGTTACATCGAATAGGGAAGCGGCGGAAAACCGCAAACAAGGAATACATGACAAGGAGGGAAACGGAATGCGTCAGGTGAAAAGGCTCCTTCCCTATGTCCGGCGGTATGTGCAGATGGCCGTTTACGACGTGCTGGACGCGGAGGGGGCGGAATACCGGAAAGAGGAAAGCGGCGCGGTGGTCGCCCGGCTTTCGGTTTACGGGAACGTCAGCACCTTCAGCCTTTCGACAGAGATACAGGATGTGGGGACCGGACTGACGGTTTCCATGCGTGAACCCTGTCCCGGCCTGTCGGCCCAGGGAGAGGAACGGGCGGTGACCGCCGTAGCCGATAAGGTTGCCCAGTACCTTGAGAACGAGCTGATGATCAACCGCCGCTGTTTCGTGCCGGACCGGCATTATGCCGTATAGGGAACAGCGGCGCAGGCACAGGCGGAAATCGGCCGGATCCGTGCGGAAGCGGCCAAGGCTGCGCAGACTGCTGCACAAACTCCGGCCGCGCCTGACGGTACGGTATGCCCCTCGTGCGGCGCGTCCGCTGCCCCGGGCGTGAAATTCTGTCCGGAATGCGGGGCGCCGCTCTCCCGGCAGAGCGAATAAACAGACAATGAATCTGAATATCTGGAGGGATATCTATGGCAAATGAATCGAGAGTATTCCGGCTGCCCGCCGGTATGAGTACCCAGGTAGTGGCGAACGCCGTATCGTCGTTCCTGTCCTCCGCCAAAGGGATGGAGGTACAGAGCGCCGAAACCACAGAAGGCTATGTGGTGCAGGGCCGTCAGGAAAAAGACGGCTGGAAGACCATTGCCGGCATGAGGATGGCTACGACGGTGCAGATGATCCGAATGGATGACAACTTAAACGTCACCGTGGGTCAGGGCGAATGGTCGGATAAGATCGGCGCCGGCGCGCTGGGATGGTTTATCGCATGGCCGCTGGCGGTGACTGCCGGTGTGGGCGCCTACAAGCAGAAAAAGCTGCCGGAAGAGATTTTCCAGGTGATTGAGCAGTGCATCGTCTCCGGCGGCCGCTCGGTGGTGGTGCGAAACGCCGGGGCGGAACTGAACGCGGGTATGGTGGTTTGCCCCGCCTGCAAAACCCAGTGTGCGGCCGGCGCCAAATTCTGCAACAACTGCGGGGCGAAGCTGGAAAACAAATGCCCCCAGTGCGGGGCGGAGATACCGCCCGGAAGCCGCTTCTGCGGAGCATGCGGAACGCCGCTTTCCCCGCAGGGCGCTCCGGTGCGATAAAGGGAGGAGATTGCGTATGCGCAGGGAAAAACCGCCGGGGCGGCAAAAAGGCGCACGGCTTTTCAGTATGCTGCTGGCGGTATGCCTGATGATCGCGGCCCTTCCCCTGTCCGTTTCGGCGGCGGGGGAATATGTGCCGGGAAATCCCCGCTGGTCGGGCTACCAAAACCAGGTGCAGTGGGATCGGCCGGCGGGAGCGGCCTCCGGCGACAGCTTTGAATACGAGGCGCAGCTGCTGCTGGGCGACGATGTGGTCGAGTCCAAGGCAGTGGAAATCGACACCTATTTGTTTTTCACAAACGACGTGGTGACGCGGCCGCAGGAAGAGTACACCATACGGGTGCGTGCCAGATGGATCATGATCGTGGGCGACCCGGACGGCCAGTATATGGTGGCGGACGTCGGCGAATGGGGCCCCTGGGCGACCAAGGCGGGGTCGGGCGGCGGAGAAGCCGAACCGCCCCATGAGCACAGCTATACCCAAAAGCACGACGCGGCACAGCACTGGCAGGCGTGTTCCTGCGGCGACAAAAAGGATGCGGCGGATCACAGCTTCGGCGCATGGACGGCGGATGGCAATACAGAGAGCCGCACCTGCACCGTCTGCGGCTACGCCGAGACAAGGGACGCCGCGCAGACGTCAGCCACCGGGGAAACCACGGATAACGGGCAGGATTCCGGAGGCGAAGGCATCGCGGAACTGACCGATGAAAATACCGGCGTTTCCGTCTCCCTGTCCGAAGCGGTTCCGGAGGGTGTGGAGCTGTACGCCGGCGTCATGGAGGCGGAGAGCCTGCTTGAAGAGAAGCCGGAGCTGAAAGAAGAACTGGACGGCCTGCTGTCGGTGTATGAGATCAGCATCCGCCAGAACGGGGAGCCGGTGGAAATCAAAGACAGCGCCATGACGGTGCGCATCCCGATGAACAGCCATCTGGAGGGCTACGCCCATTACCAGGCGGTGCGGGTGGACGGCGAGCCGGAGCGCATAGAGGCAAAGGCCGAAGACGGCAGCCTGGTCTTTGAAGCCGGCGGCCCGGGCCGGTATGCCGTACTCGGTTCCGATACCCCCTTCTCCGTTTCTGCAATCATCCAACCCGACCCGTTGCCGGGAGACGAAAAGGATGGAAACGCCGTCTACATTGTTCTGTTGGCCGCGATACCGGCGGCTGTCCTGCTGGCGCTGCTGCTTGTATTCTTATACAGGAAAAAGCGGAAGGCACAGGATAACCCGCCAGCCGGAGGAAAGGATCCATCCGAACCGGACGGCGGAAATACCAAAAACTGATTCTACTTGTAAAGGAGAGAATGAAGATGCTTCGAAAAAAGAGTTTGCTCGCGCTGCTGCTGTCCTTATGCATGGTGGTAGGAATACTGCCGGCGACAGTGTTTGCTGCGGGGCAATATGTGCCGGAAAATCCCCGCTGGTCGGGATATGGAAACCAGGTAATGTGGGATAAACCTGCCAACGCATCAGGCAGCACGTATCTTGAGTATGAGGCGCAGCTGGTACTGAACGGCCAGGTACTCCAGACAGAAAGCGTTGAGATAGACAGGTGGGTATTTTTCGATTCGAAGAATATCACTCAGTCGAAGGATGCGTATACGCTTAAAGTACGGGCCAGACAGATTTACCTTACCGGCGATCCGGACGGCTCTTATACCGTATGGAAGAGAGACGCCTGGGGCGACTGGGCAATCGGCGGCAATACCGGCGGCGGAGAGGGGCCTACTCCCCCCCATGAACACAGCTTCGGCGGCTGGAAAAATAATGGAACCCAGCATTGGAAAGAGTGCAGCTGCGGAGAGATATCTGAAAAGAGCCCCCATAACTTCGGCGAATGGGAGCTGATCTATTATGATGTAAATACGAAGTATGACGTATGTGAAAGGCGGTGCCTTACCTGCGGCTATGAGCAGATTGATCAATACAGGGAACACCAACATTACTATACCGACGACTGGAGTAGCGGTTCGACTACACACTGGAAGGTATGCTACTACTGCAAAGAAGTTAATCAAGATACTGTAGCCGACCATACTTTCGGTGATTGGACGATAACAAAGGAGCCTACCACAACCGAAACAGGTTCCAGAGAACGTACCTGCTCCATCTGCAAATATACGCAGGAAGAGACGATTCC
>NZ_JACJKY010000030.1 GCF_016901855.1 Merdimmobilis hominis
TGCTGTTTTCAGGGTGTAAGCGACAGCAACGGTGTTTTTTATCTCTGTAAAACCTCTTTAGTGTGGTTTCGTTGTCTACCAGCGCAACAACAATATCTCCTTCTTCTGCAGTATTTTGCTTCCTGACTACCACAAGATCGCCGGGTTCAATACCTGCCTCAATCATAGAGTATCCGCTTGCCCGCAGGAGGTAAAAATCTCCCTGTCCGAACAGTGCCACAGGCAAAGGCACATATTCTTCAAAGTTTTCTTCAGCGTATTCCGGCAGACCGCAGGACACATTGCCGAGTATCGGGACACGGTTGAGTTCAGGGCTTGCTTGGATTGTATCGTTGATTACAATTCCCCGTTTTCTTCGTGTTAGGATCCCTCGTTCTTCCATTTCGGCGAGGTATTTATACACATTGCTCTTTACTGTGCCGACAGCTTCTGCAATCTGTGCCATTGTCGGTGTTCTGTGATATATAAACTGAAATTCTAAAATATATTCTTTAATTTTCTGAATGCGCTCCTCACTTTTTGCCATGATTCTGTCATCCTTTCATGCAGAGAACTTTTTGTTCTCTGTGCCTTGATTGTATCAGAACAGATGTTCTAATACAATAGCAAAAAAATGAGGTGGGTTCGTTTCAACCCACCTCAAGTAAATTTTATCTATTGAAACTTCTGCAGAAGGTTTTGAAAGCCGTCCACAGCCTCCTGCGGCGCCTGTATCTTCATTCTGCCTCCAAAGGAAAACACCCATCCGTAAAAGGTCTGGCTGAGGGAAACTTTGACGGTTGCTGAAAAATGATCCTCGTCTGCCGGGGTAACCGGCACACTTTCTCCGAACCGGTCTATTACATAGGTCATCAGCTCATTTTCGCACAAAAGAGCGATTGCTCTTTCTGTTCCTTCATACATGGAGAATACCTGTGAAAAGTAGTCGGATACCTTAAAGCCTTCCGGTTTTCTCGCCGCAAACTTCTCGCTGATCTTCATGCCATATATTCGGTCAATACGGAATTTCACAATTTTTTGATGGCTGTCACTGTAGCCGATTACATAATAGCTGTCATCGTTCCAGATCAATGCAAAAGGAGAGAATACATAGATTTTTCCGTTATGCTTCAGATCTTTCTTTTTATCGGGTGTGTAATAGTAATATTGGAAAGTCACACGCTTTTTTAACCGTATAGCCTGATGGATCAGATCAACGGTGAAATAGATGCTTTCATTTCCTGCTTTCAACCGATTGTCGACATAGAGGTGCCGTTTTAGGATATCTGCCTGCGGCTCTCCCACAAACAGGGATAGTTTCTTAATCAGAGTTTTACTCTTTTTAGCGGTTATGAAACGGGCTGACTGCACAGCATCTACCAATAACTTTATTTCCGGCACTTCAAAGACACGCTCACCGATATGATATTGATTCTGTGTACTGTGATTGCATATGATATCTATGCCGAATCCCGTGAGAAGATTGATGTCTGCCTGCAGAGTCTTTCGTGTTGTTTCAATACCGTTGTGCTGGAGGTATTCACCGATTTCCTTTAAGGTGGCAGGGTGTTCTTCATCAGTCTTCTCCCATAAGTATTTCAAGGTGAGGAGCAGGCGTTTTTGGCTGTTCATTTTTTCACCCCCGTTTCTTTATAAAAAGGCGGCAACAGGCTAAATCAGTCCGTTGCCGACCCCTTTAATTATTAGATTTTAGTTCGTTTGTTTCTTTTTCTTGTATGTCACTGCACTGAGCGCACCGCCCGACAAAAACAACAGTGCCACCCATAGCAATATATTGCTGCTGTCACCGGTCTGAGGAGAATCGGTGTCTTCATCACCCGGCTCTGTCGGTTTGTAGTTCGGATCAGCTGCGCCGCAGACGGTGCATTTGCCGTCTTCATAGCTGTGACCGGTAGCCGGAATATCCGCCACTTCCTTCATATCCGTATAGGTCTTACCGTTAAATTCGACGGTCGCCGTATAGGTGGTTACGCCTGTTTCCGTACAGGTTGCAGGCGTCTTGACCTCCGATGTAACAGTTACCTCCGGAGTTTCCTTATGGGTTTCATCGTTCTCACAGGTAAAGGTCACCGTACAGGTCTTGCCGTCCTCCGACCAGCTCCATTCCGGTTCGCCCCAATTATGTCCTGTGGCTGGAATAATAGTTTGTTCTAAAGTGGTTTCTTCTGTAGCATTTTCATCAAAGAAGTATTTGTTACAGTTCTTACAGAACCAGTATTCTTCGTTACCTTCCGCTGTGCAGGTAGGAGCTTTATAATCCACTTTTTGTAAATTATGTGTAACTGCCGGGAACTGCAAAGTGAAGGTGAATGTTTTTCCGTCATCTGACACACCTTGTCCTGTTTTCACAACCGCAGTAACACCATCTATTTGGTATTCTTCTTTATAGAAGTTTTCTGCAAATTGATTTAAATCCTGCCAATCGTATATGATAAACTGACTGGGATCAAAATCCTCTGCAAAATAATAGCTATCTCTATTTGTACCACTGATATCGGTTCTCATGACAACTGTCAATTCGGGAATATCTCCCGCCTGCCAAGTTTTTCCGTCAATGTCTGAATAACCGCTCCATACGGCAGAAGTAACAGCTGCATAAAATTCATTTGGAACATCAATATAGGTCTTACCGGGTTCTTTATCCACTACATCACCGGAGCACTCTGGAGCGAACGCAACATGAAGCGGGCCGCCTGCTACAAGTTTTTCCGTAACAATCAAGCAAGGATCCCCATAAGTGCTTGTTCTGCACTTTAGGGCAAACTTTCCATTTTCGGTATCGTTCAACACGAAATTGTCTGCCCATTCAGGACTTTCTTCCGGTACTTCAATCACGAGAGTACCGTTTGCAAGACTGCTTGGAGTAACGGTCACAGGCTGTTCAACCGTACTGGTTTTTGCAATGCTTCCTGTACCGTTCAAAACTAAAGCTGCATTTCCTTTCGCCACAAAATCATTACAGCTAAATTTTCCGTTCAGTGTTGACTCATCCATTTCCAAAGTGTTGGTTTGTAAATTCTGACTGCCCAAAGAAGAATTTTTCAATGTCACAGAATCCAAATCTGAAACACTTATATTTCCGCCGGAAACATTTTGGAATATCAAGCTGCCGGTTCCCGTTGAATTTGGATATTTGGTAAACAAATCACTGCTGACAGCAAAATCGATGTTATCAAAAGTGACTGTAACGCCATCTCCGATGTATGTTTCTTTCCATGTGGTCAGCGTACTTTTTTCTGCACCCGAGCCTTTAATTGTTATATTTTCTAAGAACGAATAGACATAATAACCACCTGTTGCGTCATAATCTCCGATCAAAAAGATTGTGCCGCCTGCCGCAATGTTATCAATAGCTTTATCGAGCGTCTTCAAAGGCTGATCTTCTGTACCGGCATTACTGTCGTTTCCGTTTATCATATCAACATATAAAGTTGTTTTATCAACAGAAGCAACGGTGCCGGACCATTTTGTAATTGATGTTTGGAAGCTAGAACCTGAATAAACCATAACATACGGAATGTTGGTTTTAAAACTGGCAGTGACTGAAATCTGTTTACCACCCATTTCTATCGGTATTTGACAAGTTGCTTCATTGGACAATATTGTAGAGTTTCCTGTCCACTGGAACTTAAAAACTTCCGCCGGATCAATCCCATCGACTAGATTATCGATTGTAGCGGTAACCGTATTGCCCGGAATTAAATCTGTTTCATCTATAGAAAAAGTTGCTTTTTTTGATGAATCTTTAAGGATATTGATCTTGTAGTTCGTACTTTCAGCAGTAAACATTTCGCTGGGAATCGCTCCATAATCGATACAAACTGTTTTGTTACATGTTTCTGTACTGCATATACCGGTTCCCGTTGTCTTGGCATGCCAGAATAAATTACCGCCATTATCGGTTTGCTTTGTCATCAAAATGGTACCATTGTTCTCAACGGTTCCATACACATGTGCCGGCCAAGAAACACTGGTTGCTACAACTTTTAATGTAGCACCGTCTGAAATAATAAGGTTACCGGTTTGAAAATCACTTGCACTACTCACTGTCAAAGTGTAACCGGAATCTATCACGATTGTTTTATCCGTATTTAATTCGCCGGTATAAACGGTCATGTTGCCTGCAACATGAATTTCTGTGATTTCCGAATCTTTCAGAGCTGCTGAAAGGCCGTTTTTTTCCGTAACTTTTGTTGAGCCGGTCGCAAATACTGTTGTCGGCAACAGCGCAATAATAAGCACAAGAGATAGTAAGATCGCAAATGCTCTGTTACATGATTTAGACTTCATGAATTTTTTTCCTCCGTTTTGTTTTCTTTTGCGAACAGCTTTAATAAGGAGCGCATTTTTAAATATTATCTGCTATATTTTCTCTTGCGATTGTAAAGAACGGTGCCGGTCAGGGCAGTACCCGCAGCCAGCATAACCGCAATCCAAAGAGCAATATTGCTGTTGTCGCCGGTTTCAGGGGAAGTGTTTTCGCCGGTTGCCGGAATTTCAACTGCTGCTTTTGCATATCCGCAGACGGTGCATTCCTCATGCTTGGAACCTGCCTCGGTTGCAGTTGCCTCTTTGTCGATTACCCATACAAAGGTGTGCGCTGCGCCGTCCAGTTTTTCACCGCATGAGCAAAGCTTCCAATGATTGTTTTCGTCGTGCTGCCAATCACCCTGAGCAGCGCAGATGTGCTTATCAACCGTAATCGTTACTGGATCAGAAGCTAATTCCGTTCCGTTTCCTTTCACGCGTACCAAATAGGTACCGGGCTCAAGATCCGTTACGCTGTTGCCTGTAACAGCAATCCATGTATCGCCGTCAGCAGCCTTGTATTCCATTGTACTGTCAACGCCGGTAATCATACCGTCATTTTGCTCAGTTGTTGTGCAGCCATTTGCGCCCACTGAGGTCGGTGCAGCCGCTTTTGTGATTGTAATTGACTGGATTTCGGAATCATTCGTCTCGTGAAAATCACCGGGCAGATAAACCAAAATACCGTTTTCAACCGTGACACCGGTAATCGCAACGGTTGTATCTGTAATGTCTAACCAAGTGTTACCGCCGTCAAGGCTGTATTTCATACCGGCAGCAACATTTGACAGTATACCGCCGTTTTCGCTGTCTGCGTTAAATATCGCTTCAGGTGCTGCGGGGACATTCAGTTCCCAAAGGAGACGAACATCGCCTGTCACTTTGTCAGCAAACCAAGTATTCGGTGCATAGACATTGAGTTTTTCAAATAATTCCGCTTTATCTGCAACTTTTTCGGTGTTTTTGTCTTCATTCTCTAAGCAGTAGTTATTGTTCACTTCAACATGACCGTTCACCTTCGGAGAAAGCGGAGAGTTGTTTCCTGAAGAAGAACTCAGCGTGCCGATGGAATAGCAGCCGCTTATTGTGGAAGCATCACTCGTACTATTTTCTGCTACGAAATATCCTGCGATTCCGCCTGCATTTACAGATGAACTGCTTGTGATAGAAACCGCACCCCAGTTATAACAGCTTTCAATGACACGGGTATTTGTATAATATGTATCATAAATTGAACCGATAATTCCTCCGCCATGTGAACTATCCCCTGCGGTAATGTCAAGGGTACCATTATTGAAGCACTGGCGGATTGTGCCGCCGAGCATGTGACCGGCGATACCGCCTGCATTTACCACTGTGGCATTTACGGTAATCGAGCCGCTGTAGCCGCAGTATTCCACAACACCGGGGAAATTGGAGTAGCTATATATCTGACCTGCAATTCCGCCCACATTGATTTTCGTGTTTTCACCATCCTCAAAGCGGATCACCACATCCGAACTGCAGTGGCTGACTGTGCCTTCAGTATATCCGCAAATACCGCCCACATTCAGATAGCCCAATTTAACGCCGGTAGGGATGTTCACAATAATTTCACCGGACACATTCAGGTTGGAAACGGTTCCTCTTTGAATGCCAAACAAACCGAAATAATAGAACCGCTGATTGACATCGTTTGTTATGAACATTCCTTCTTGCTGGGTAAATAAAATGGTATGGCCATTGCCGTCAAAACTGCCGTCAAACTGGAACACAGGTTTCCAATCGGCGGAGGTCAGTTCCAGGTCAGCAGTCAGGACAAAGTATTCTCCTGCGCCGTTGTAATCTTCTGACTGCATCTGCTGGGCAAAATAAGCAAACTGCTCTGAATTGGCAATCACATAAGGATTGTCCTGCGTGCCGTCGCCGCTTTCATAGCCGGACGCCACTGTTACGCCGTCCCACTTATCCTTTGTACCACAGTAGTCAGGCAGGGGCAGAGTAAGGTAGAAATCGCTTGTAGGAGTACCGGAAATGGTGATTTGGGTATCGCTGTTTCTTGTAACGGTAATGCCGTTATTGCTCAAAGTATCGCCGTAGTCCTCCGGGAAACAGTAATCCTCTACTGTAGTGTAAACAATATCCTCAATAGGAGCACTGTCTAAAGAAACCTGATTTTCCTCGCCGGAATTCTCATCCCGCACCAGTTTTGCATTGCTGGTGATGCCAACGCTGTATGCGTTTACCGTATCAGCATACGAAGCATAGGTCAGCATAGCGTCTGCGTCTGTCTTTTCCAGCCACACTTTGCAGTTTTCAAAAGAGGTGATTTTGCCGCCGCTGAGATCAGAAGCAGAAAAGGTCATATCGCCGGAAACGGCTTTCGCCCAGGCACCCTCGCCGCACTGCACAACCAGAAAAGTTCCCTCTGGCGCATCATTTACCGTCACATATTCCATAGCAGGTGCGGTGATATGCGCTTCACCCAAATCGACCTTATATTGTTCCGCATCCATGCGCAGGGTAAAAGTCTTGCGGTCGTAAGAATCTTTCTGTTCTCCTTCCGCTGTTACTCCTTCATATATGGAACCAAACAGGACATTAGAAGTATCCAGCTGGAACACAGGAAGATAGTCCCGCTTATCATCTGCCCACCTTAAATCAACGCCATTGTTCGAGTTCACCAGTACACGGTCAATATTGTTAGGACCACTGACCCAAGCAGAACGAGTGAACGAACCAATCACATTGGTTTTAAGGCTGACCTTTAATTCGGTTCCCAAATTTTTCGCACTGTTAGAGCCCACGGTTACAAACTGGATCCGACCTTCGGAAACCGGTTTGTAATCGGTGGAATATGTGGGATACAAAAGCTCTGTGGAATGATAAACGCGGGGATTTCCGTTATCATCCGTGTTATAAACATCCGCAGTATAAATGGTTGTGGGAATGATCATATCCAGCTGAGCGTCTGTAAACCAGCAGGCGCTGTTACCGGATTCTGTATAGCTTTGGAAAGCTGCGCGCATATCGCTGGCACCGTAATGGTTGGGAGCGACTTTCTCAGGTACAAATCCATCCTCATAGATAACATCCCAAGCGGAGTCATAGTCTTTAACATCCGTGCTGCTGGAAAAATAACTCGAAGGTGTAGAATTTTGTGAAAGCAGTACCAGTCCGCCACCCACCGGATCAACGCCTACAATAGACCATGTCTTGCTTTTTCCGAAATAGACCTTTTTAAAAGTCTTGTCGACCGTTGAATCATCCATATCAAAATTCGCCCGCAGCTCATCCGCCGTGGCAAAATTCTCCACCGCAGGAGCGGTGTTTTCCACAGGATCGCTTGCAAAAACCGTCGTGGGAACCATCCCCACAATGAGCATGAGCGACAAGATTACCGCACAGACTCTGTTTACTGATTTGTGTTTCATAAGTTTTCCTCCTTTGGTTTACTTTCTTTTAAAAACAGCCTCAGCGATGTGCGTATCGCGCCAAGCTGTAATTTCAGATATTCTTCGTCCTCAAACAAAGCGTAATGAACGCATGCGCGAACAAAAATGTAGGTCATTCCCTGAATGAAATCTGCAGGCATACCCAGCTTTTTAGAAAGCTGTACGGCATATTCGTGATAGCGTACATTTACACCTTTAAAAAATTCTTTGCCGTATTCTCGATACTTGGGACTTGCATAAACTTGATACATAAAGCGGTATTTTGCTCCGTGCATCTTTGCAGTAAGATAAGGCATCTCACGCAGAAAGCGTTCAATATCTTCAAAACTTGTCGGTGCATTTGCCATAAAATCGTCTTCCACTTTTGCCATGCAGTAGGCAGTTGATTCAATGACAAGATTGTCTTTCGATCCAAAATAATAAATCAAAGCACCATTAGTAATCCCACAGGCATCCGCCAGCTTTTTCATTCCGGTGTTTTCCAGACCGCTTTCGCAAAATGTGTCAAAACAAATCTTCAACAGTTCGATTCTTCGTTCAAGATTGGGCTTTGGTCCCGGCATCCGGCTCCTCCTTTCAAAACTACTAACTGAACGGTTAATAATTCTGCTTTTATTATAACAAAGGAGGAGAAAAAGTCAATCTGTTTGTGCAATATTTCACATATTAGTCGAAAAATTTTTCTTTTAGAGCGTTGGCTCCTTTCTTAAATTAGTAGCATTTTTTGCATGGTTCATAACCTCGGTTTTCAGCTTCTTCTATGGTAATCTGTGTAGGATTTTTCATGTTGCTGCAGTTTGGATTGCTGTGATATTTACTGCCGGTTTTCGGTATCCACACCATATCTTCAACCGGTGTTTGATTTTGCAGTTTACTTTCGGTATTTTCTGTTTTTGACGGTGATTCTGAACTTTTTCCAACACTTTTTCCGGTCGCATAATCAATAGTTATACCCGGCTGCACATTATAGCAGTAAACATTAAAACAAATTCCTTCACCGTTATCCTCGACGGAATATGCTTCCATCTGCACTCCGCTGCATACAAGATTGTTTTTCTCGAAAACAGGCGTCACTCTGTATGCAACATGATTTCCGGTTTCTTGTATGTAGTCCGCCACCATATTCTCAAAGGGGAGCATCCCTTCGGTGTTCATGTATCTTGTGCCGGTGATCAGGTTTTTTTCGTTGGCATTTTCGGCAGAGAGCTGCCAGCCTATGAGGTGACAGCGATTCCAAAGGTATCCTCCTGAAATACCGCTGTATTTTGCCTGTTTCCAGCCGCTTGGATATATGTTACTGATACTTGTGCGTTCTTCACTTTCTCCCGGCATTATCTCAGTTCCACAAGAAGCGATTGCTGTGCCACAGCGACCGTTGCTGTCAAGAGCTGCATATTTTTCGTATGCGTTTGTTGTTAGCTCAGCAGCACTAAAATTAGGTTGGTTGTCATTGATAACCACATACGCCGAGCCTGAATATAATTCAGGCAAAATTCCTCTGCCCCGTACAGCAAAAAAATGTGCTACCTGCCGCTACTGGGAAGGATCTATCAGTATACGCAATCGTTTGTGTATAGAATTCAGTAAATACCAAAAAGCGACTTGTAATCTAACCGGTTTTGAAAAAGCAGGTTTACACTCATGTTCTGATCATGAATTTAAAGTCAACCTGTAAGATAAAAATCATAAGTGCTGTCCGTTGTTCTTTGAAAATAACGGACAGCTTTTTTATTGTATGAAAAGGAGGATAGCAATGAAGTTTTTCATCATTGGATTTCTAAGCACATTTACAATACTTTTGACAACAGATAGAATACTAAAAGAAACAAAGCGGAGGGATCTGTAATGCTGATGTTTTTAACTGCACTTTCTAAAATTGCAGTGGATTCTTTTCTCACAGGAGTCACCTGTGCTATTTCGTTATATTGTGGTGTGAAAACTCCAAAAAACAGGAGGACAAAATGATAAAAATAACCTCACCGGCTGATTTAAAGAAAATACATGATTCATATATTTCCCTATATATTCAAAATCTATTGGAATATATCCTAAGAGAATATATCTCCTATTGTCCTGATCAATCCATAGAGGAGCAGATCGGGGCAATTTTTTTATTGGAACAAGAATCTGATATACACTTATATCAACAAATGGGATTGTCATCACCACTGAAAGAATCACAGTTTGAATGGCTAAAACAACTTTCATACGGATATTCAAATGGATGCATCGTTCTAGACAATGATCGGGCGATCAATATTATTGGGAAAAGCTCATATTTCAAACCAATACAGGAGGAAACAAAATGAACTATGCAAAAGAACTGATTGAACGCACAAGTACCGTTAATACAACAGCTGTATTTTCTAAAACAGGAAATGAAAGATATCTGTTGAAATCACAATGGGATTCAACGGGTAAATCACTTGTCATCATTATGACTTTTCCGTCATTGGCAGATGAACTGATTTTCGATCAAACCACGATGCTGGTAAGAAACAATGCAGTAAAACACGGATTTGGTTCAGTGTCTATTGTGAATCTCTTTCCCAGTATTGGAGGCAATGCTCAGAAGCCGAGCAAGCAGAACAGTTCTATTGTCCTGCAGGAATGCGAAAACGCTGACACGATCATTGTGGCATACGGCAGAGATAAAAGCAACGAAGAAGCAAAGCAACAGTTTCTTCAAATGCTGTCACTCCATTCAGAAAAACTCCACACCATCATTGACAAGAAAGGGTTGCCTTTCTCTCATCCGCTGTCACCTTTGGCTCATGAATGGAAGGTGGAGCAGCTGAATATCAGCAAATAAAACATCATCTGTCTGTGTGCCATGCTTCTCATGGGGAAACGGGAAATCGGGGAATCGGATTTTTTCCAAGCACTTTCAAGCTGGAAACACAATCCGGTTTTCCCCGTCTTTCTTTTTCATCCCCGTTTTTTTGGCTTCCAATTCATGACTCAAAAAATCTCCCGACAGTTTTTTTGAAAAATGCTTGACAAGTTGCTTTTGATTCAATATAATGTTAAATGGATATTTTTATATATCTGCATATGGATGATATGCCAATATAACAACCACAATTTCATATATTTTGCATTTTTATATTTGATAATAATAATTTTAAAAATAATAAAGATGAGTAAAATAAGAATTTGATTGTTGTTTATAAAAAGAATTTTAATTCCAATTTTGGAAATATAATAAATATGTATAATTAAGATTAAAGAAGTTTGATTGCAAAATGTATGTCATTGTACTTGTGCGTACAATGGCTTTTTGTGTTGATTATTGAGCTGTTCATGCTGTATGGACAGCTCTTTTTTTGTTGGTATCATCTTTTGCAAAACACAGCAAAGGGAGGTGAAACCATAAAATTACGGTAATCAAAAAACCGTGCATTCACAACGCCTATTGTGAAAGTATCCCTTAAATTTTTTCTTGTTCGTAAAAATAAGAAGAGGAGGTGTTGTATGGAGATCAATCTATACAATACAGACAATCTAATTTCAGGTTTAGAAAAAATAGAAATTGATGGAACGCTATATGAACACTTGAGCCAAAAGTGTGGCAAAATGTTTCCTTTCATTTTAAGCAAGAAGTATCTATTACGGCTTGAAAAACATGAAAGCGAGCAGGAAACGCAATACTTTCTGCATTCCGTAGCTACGTCATTAAAAGTGTCGGAGCGAATATTGAATCTGGATACAGGGATAACGACTGTAAAGATTCAATATTACAACGGCAGCAGTGAAAGCAGCCATATTTTCGACAGCGAGATTTTTTGCAAATTTGGAGCAAAACTGTTGCTGAACTACGGAATACGATTTGAAGAGAAAAAAAGCGAACACATTCTCCAATATCTCATCAAATCCGAAAGTGTTGCTCCTATTCATAGAATATATTCTACACTGGGATGGAGCAATACACCGAACGGATTGCCATTTAAAAGCAGTCATGCAATAGGTGGGAATTCTGAAACAGCAAGCTATTCCGGAAGTATGGAGTTAATGCCGCATGGTACGCTTAATGCATGGGAGGAAATGGTGAGAACAGAGGTTCTGCCAAATACACCTATGACTGTTGTATTGCTGTTGGGATTTGCAAGTCCTATTCTCGCCTACTTGAACAGGACTTATGACCTCGGCTCCATCATGTTCAATCTTTCCAACAGCTCTTCTAAAGGTAAGACAACTGCCGCTATGCTAGGAGCAAGTGTGTTTTCCTGTCCAATCATGAACAAGGGAACTATGATTAGCTATAATGCAACAGAAAATTCCTTGGTTGAGTTTATTTCCTCATGCAAAGGACACACAGTTGTCTTGGACGAAGTTACAATCAACAGTTCAAGAGACTTCTTGAGACTAATGTACACGATCTGTAACGGGCGGTCAAAAATGCGTCTGAATGGAGATAGTACCCAGAAAGATGTAAAAGACTTTTCGTCCATCATTATATCTACAGCGGAATTTGATCTCATTCATCAAAACATGTCAAACGGTATCAGAACAAGAGTTTTTGAATTAAGGGACGCTTTTACTTCCAGTGCGGAAAACAGCGACAATATTAAACGAACTGTGATGCAAAACTATGCGGTTGCAGGAGAAAAGTTCATAAGATATCTCATTCAAAAAACAGAAATAATAGAATCTGATTATGAAGACAGCAAACAGGAATTGATGTCTCATTGTATGAAAAAGAAAGAGCTGACAGAACGAATTATTTCGAAACTATCTGTCATATCGCTCACTTTAAGATATGTAAAAGAGTGCTTTGGCTTTCATTTTGACGAAAGCAGTATCAAAGAATATTTAATAGAAATTGAAAAAGAAATATGCGACGAAGCTTCCTCTGAAGATGATCTGCTAGAAATCGTCCTACAGGAAGCCACATGCGAAAATAAGAATTATATGAAAGATCATCAACTTCCTCAAGGACGGTGCTTCGGTAATATTCAGGAGCAATCGGATGACTATGTGGAAGTCCAAATCATCGATACAGTATTTGTAAACCTTATGAAGAAACACAACATTCTCGATTGGAAATCTCGTTTAAAGAAATTAAAAGAAAAAAACATCTTGCAAACAGAGTCTGATCGTCTTTACAAGCGGATAACGCTTGTTTCACAATTAGGCAGACAAAAATGCTATTGCTTTAAGATTAAAACAGAAGTCATTACGATAGAACGTCCTACTCCAGATATCAAATCTGCCACGTCTTTGGCAGATTTACAACTAGACGAAGACGAACTTTTTTAAGGAGATGCAGCTATGATATTTTCATTTAAGCCTCAAAGCTTTATTAACCACTTGTCTGAAGGAACTCATGAAGGAACCATCCAAGAGATCAGCTATATTGAAAATGCTCAAATGTTTTGGTTTAAAATCCTTGTCGATCAATCAATATTCACCTGTAGTTTCTCTATTCAATCGCCGTTATTCAACAACTTCGCTTTGCAGTATGTCGATGAAAACGGAAACTTCAGTACGGAAAATCTTATTGGAACAAAAGTGCAGTTTGTTGTAAAAGACCTTGGAGAACCAGAACAGGTACGCTCTAAAGTTACGGCACTGAAAGCAATCGAAAATTAAGCTTTCGTTGTAAATTCATATCTGCGTTCGTGTACGATATGAAGGGATACGGGGTAATCTGAGTGACTTGATCAAAAAATCAGTCTCCCCCGTCTTATAGTGTTTCACTATATTGCACTCAATAAAAAGGAGTGCAGATCATGCAGTTTAAGATTCAATCAATGGAATTCAGTATTCCTCGTGATAAACTTCACGATGACAAAAGTCAACCTGAAAATACAAGTATCTTTGACAACGAACAGGAAATATCTTCAACTTTCCTAAATCCTATTGTAGAACTTTTTGCTGAACTCATACGCAAATAACCTTTTCCTGTGTGTGACAAAAACCGTTTACACACAGGAAATAAAGTCATTTTGAAATATATATTATTTTTTTGATTAAGTTCAATAGGAGGAAGGAAAAATCATGACAAACAAAGTGAAAGTAGTCGGCTATTGCCGATTCAGTTCTTCTAATCAGCGAGAAGAATCTATAACAGCACAAAAGCGTTTCATTTCTATGTATGCGGACAATCATAATATGGAAATTGTCGACTGGTATGCCGACCATGCAAAGACAGGTAAAACCGTTGATCGTCCAGAATTTCAAAGACTGCTTGCTGATGTCAAAGACCATCCGGAGTTTCAGGCGATCATTGTCCATAAATTTGACAGATTTTCACGCAATACAGAGGACACTCTGCATTACAAAAATCTATTCCGTGACTATGGAGTTGATGTCATTTCGATCAGCGAAAATGTTGATGATACGCCAGCAGGAAGAATGATGCTGACGATGATGAGTTCTGTCAATCAGTACTATCTCGACAACCTCAGTCTGGAAGTTATGAAAGGATTGAAAGAGAATGCTTTGCAGTGTAAATGGACAGGTGGTCCAGCACCGCTTGGATACGATCTGCAAGACGGAAAACTGTTCATCAATGAACAGGAAGCAAAAAGCATTCGGCTCATCTTTGAAATGGCGGCAGACGGATATGGATATGGAAAGATCGTCGATAAGCTGAATCTCTTAGGGTATCGCACAAAAGCCGGAAATTCATTCGGAAAAAACAGTTTGTATGAATTGATCAGAAACGAACGATATAAAGGAACGTATATTTTCAACCGCAGAGCTGCTGCAAATTCTCTCAACAAACGTAACAATCATCGCTATAAGCCAGATTCAGAAATTATTCGAATTGAAAACGGCTGTCCGGCTATTGTTTCGAAAGCATTGTGGGAACGTGCAAATGCTGTCATAAAATCTATGCGGCATGCTTATACAAATGCTCGTCATCCTTATTTGCTGACAGGTTTGCTTTATTGCGACTGTGGAGGAAAATTTCATGGGAATATTCGCCGTCACAAAGACAAAAGCTTAGAATATACAACCTATCGATGTTCTCACAGAACAAATAAACACACCTGTGCCACAAAAGAAATTCGTTGCTCCATTCTGGATTCTTGGATCATCGAACAGTTCATAAACTATTTTTTCAATGATGATATCATCCCTGTTATCACAAAACAAGTGAACGAAAAGCTGAAAAGAACCTTTGAGCAGGACGAAGAATTTGTTTCAGTCAAACGCAATTTAGAGGTTTTGGAAAAGAGCCGAAAAAATTTGATCAATGCAATCGCTCAAACAGGCTCCAGTGAAGTATTGGTTCAAGAACTCAAACGATATGAGAACGAAATAGGAGCCGCAAAAGACTTCATAGAATCTCATAAACACAATCAATGTGAAATGGTTATTTCAGAAAATGATGTCAGGGAAAAAATCAATCAGCTAAAGGACTATATGAGCAATCCCAAAAATCTTGTGAGAACAAAGTATATTCTCACTCAGTATATTGAACGGATTGATATTTCCAATGAAACCGTAAAAGTCACCTTTAAGGTGACTTTTTCTATTTCTGATGAAAAACAGCTAAATCCTACTGTCTATCAAAGCGTGTCTATCAAAAGAAAACGGTTAATGTCTCATTACAGTGATCGGTCAGCCTTTTCTGATATCAACCGGATCATAGAAAAACATGTATTTTCCCTCATGCGTGGCGAGTTTCTCAAGACACACATAACAAGAAAAAGTCACGACTGTATATACAATCGTGACTTTCATGGTGGAGGCGAGGGGAGTCGAACCCCTGTCCGAAAACCGTTCCCCAAAGCTTTCTACGAGCGTAGCTTATTCTTTTAACATTCCCTTGCCGATACGCCGAACAGCAGGCTTATCAGTTTAGTAGACCCTTGTGCCTATCAACGGACGGGCCGCGCCGATGATACGTTCCCCACTTGTTTGACGCCCTGTCGGGTCCGTGGGCCCTCCCGGCATGGACGACGCGCCTAATTAGGCAGCGTAAGCTAATTCGTTATTGTTAGCGTTTAAATTTAAAGTGCGGCGATTAAAGAGCTTCCGCCCGCTCTGCTCGCTTACCTCAGTTCTTGATCCCCGTCGAAACCTTTACGCCCCCATAATTGCAGCACAAAGGCTGCTTTTATTTTACAATGATTTTGCCCAAGATGCAAACAGATCAATCCATCCGGCGCATTCGGGCACAACGGTGTTCGCAAACGGTGTTTTTGTTTCCTCGGTCGCCAATGATATGCCGTGCGGTCCGTGCGCATAAATGTGCATTTCCATCGGGATATGATGCGTCTTCAGCGCCATCGCCAACAGCAGGGAATTTTCAACCGGAACACCGTCGTCCTCATCCGTATGCCAGACAAAAACCGGCGGAACCTGATCGTGAACTTGTGTTTCCAGTGAAACGGCATCAACCAATTCATCATACCGGTCGCCAAGCAAATTGACAAATGAATCGCGGTTTGCAAACACGCCGGACGTGATTACCGGATAACAAAGAAGCAGTGAATTTGGCTTCCACGCGGTGCAGTCACCCGGGAACAGGTCGGTCAAAATCGAATGATTCCAAAACACACCAAGACTTGCCGCCAGATGACCGCCTGCAGAGAATCCGGCAACCGTAATCCGACCGGGGTCAACATGCCATTCCGCCGCATGCTGCCGTACCGTCGAAACGGCGAGCGCCAGTTCCGCCAGTGCGCGCGGAAATACCGCGGAAGCCACACTGTAGCGAAGCACAAACGCCTGAAATCCGAGTGCATTCAAACGAATTGCAACCGCTTCCGCTTCCCGGTCAGAGGTCATCATGTATCCGCCGCCCGGACAAATAATCACCGCAGGTCTTACTCGGTTTTCATCGATCTCAGGCGAATTGTCAAGCACATAGGTGTAAAGCTTCGGCGTCCAGCCGTTCGGATTTACGCCGAGCGGTGTATGTTCCAAAGAAATTTCGATTGCCTGATGAACCATGTTATCGATTCCTCTCTTTGATCGCGCGGTCAATCTCACGTTTGGCATCCCGTTTTGCCGCATCCTCACGCTTGTCATACAGTTTTTTGCCCTTGCAGAGTCCTAACTGCATTTTCACGCGCGAGCCTTTGAAGTAAAGCGACAGCGGAATCAGCGTGTATTCCTTCTGCTTGACCAATCCGAACAGCCGGTTGATCTCGCGTTTGTGCATCAAAAGCCGCCGTTCCCTGAGCGGGTCGCGGTTAAAGAGATTGCCGTGATCATAGGGACTGATATGCATTTGCTTGACGTACAGTTCCCCGTTTTCGATGCTGCACCAGCTGTCTTTTAAATTGACGCCGCCGGCACGGAGTGATTTGACCTCTGTGCCCACAAGCTCAATGCCTGCTTCAAAGCTTTCGATTACAAAATATTCGTGGCGCGCCTTTTTATTCTGCGCAATCGTCTTGGTCGAAACCTCTGCCATCGGTCAACCCTCCTTTTTTTCATTCTTTGCTTATTATACGATAAAACGAGCGCGAAATCTTGTCTTTTTTGAAAACAAGCACGCCGTTTTTTACATCGTACTGCGGTTTTCAATCGCCTTGTAAAGCGTCACTTCGTCGGCATACTCAAGATCAGAGCCCACCGGCACACCATACGCTAATCGCGACACCGTCACACCGAGCGGCTTTAACAGCTTGCCGATATACATCGCAGTCGCCTCACCCTCGATCGTCGGGTTTGTTGCCATGATGACCTCTTTGACCGTGCCGTCGTTTACGCGGGAAAGCAGTTCTTTTAAAAAGAGCTGATCGGGACCGATGCCGTCCATCGGGGAAATCAGTCCCCCGAGTACATGGTAAAGCCCGCGGTATTCGCGTGTGCGCTCAAATGCCGCGACATCCTTTGCATCCTCCACCACGCAGATGACCGAGCGGTCACGCGACGGATCGTCGCAGATTTCGCACGTTTCCTTGTCGGTGTAGTTGCGGCAGACACTGCAATAGTGGATTTTCTCGTGCGCATCCATGATGGCGCTCGAAAACGCCTGTGCTTGCTCTTTTGACATCGTGAGCACATAAAATGCAAGCCGCTGTGCCGTTTTCCGGCCGATGCCCGGCAGGGACGCAAACTGTTCAATCAGCCGGGAAAGCGGAAGCACATTGTATTTCATATCGGTTCCCTTCTTCTTACAGCAGGCCGCCGAGTCCGCCCATGTTCATGCCGCCGGTGATCTGATTCATTCTGGTTTCCGAATCAGCTTCCGCTTTGCGCACGCTCTCATTGACCGCACTGATGATCAAATCCTCGAGCATTTCGATATCCTCCGGATCGACAACCTCCGGTTTAATGGACAGCGATTTTAACTCTTTTTTGCCGGTGACAACTGCGGTCACAGCGCCGCCGCCAACCGTTGCCTCATATTCGGTCTGCTCAAGCTCTGCCTGAAGCGTTGTCATTTCCTCCTGCATTTTCTGTGCCTGTTTCATCATGCCGGCCAAATTGCCCGGGCCTTTTCCGTATCCCTGCGGAAGTCTTGCTTTCATATTTCGTTCCTCATTTCATTTTGATTGCATTTTTATTTATTCTTTGATCCCGTACCGTTCGCGCAGACGCTCGCGGTCCTCGGGAATATCGACCCATTCTTCTGTAAATCCGCATGAAATGCAGACATATCGTGTCACCGGAATGGCGGACGACGACATCATGCCCATACGGATGACGTTTCCGTTTGCACCGAACGCGCCGCCCAGTCCGTCTACGCGGACAATCTCTTTACTGCCGCATTTCGGGCAGGTCCATGACTGTTTCATCAAGCATTCATCCTTTCTGACGGGTTTTACGATTCTGCGTGAATCTCAACACCCGCGTCCTGCGCTTTTTTGAGAACATCCAAAAGCGGATCGGCTTGTGCTTTTTTCGCCTTGGCGCCTTTGACGCGCAGTTTATACCGAATTCCTGTCACCTGTTCGGCGGCATCCAAAAACTTCGCGGCGTTGCCCTCCTGCTTAAACATCGAAGCGGCAAACGCGGACGACGAATCAATATAAATCGTAACGCCGTCGGTGAATGCGCGCGCCGACTGCAAAATGCCGTAAAGCGGGCCGCCCGTTTTGGCAAGAAGCAAAAGCACTTCGTCCCACTGCGCAAACGGCAGAATCTCATGAGCAGGCTGCACCCGTGCGGGTTGTACCGGCTCAGGCTTAGTCTGCTCAGATTGCATCTGTTCAGGTTGTGCCTGTTCGGATGGCGCTTCCGGTGTTTCCGGAATGATCACCGGCGAAGACTGTGCCTGCGGCGGTGTGTTTTGGACAGGTTCAGCGGTCTGTTTTGGTAAAGAAGCCGGTTTGCTTTCCGGATATTCTGACGGTGCGGTCGCTGTATGTGCAGGCGTTTTGGTCTGTACCGGAATACCCGTTTCACGCAACGTACGCACAGTCGCTTCGAGCCGGTCAAGCCGTGAGAGCATCGCGGTTTCATCCCGATTTAACGACGGCGTGCACAGCCGCACAAAGCAAAGCTCCAACAAAAGCCGCCGGTCAGCCGTTTTGCCCATCTGATCGAGCGTTTCGCGCATCTGCGTGAGCGCTGACAGCACCGAAGAAAGCGGCAGGGACGATGCCTGCTCTTTGATACGTGCTTCCTCCTCGGGAGAAACGGTCAGCACAGCGGACACGTCCTTCATCGTGTGCACAAGCATCAGATTCCGAAAATGAACGCACAGCTCGCTTAACAGCACAGACAGATCCTTCGCCTTTTCGTAAAGCACACCGATCTGTTCAATCGCGCCGGCGGCATCTGCGCGGATGACGCAGTCCGTGAGTGCGAACAAGTCGTCCCGCCCTGCAACACCGGCGGCATCGACGACCGTTTGCGCGGTGATCTCGTTTGAAAACGACGCGCACTGGTCAAGCAGTGAGATCGCGTCACGCATGCCGCCGTCGGACAGCCGCGCAATCAGCGAAGCGGCGTCCTCGGTGAGCGTGAACGGTTCGTTATCAGCAATATATAAGAGCCGTTTGGCAATGTCCTCTGCACGGATGCGGTGGAAATCGAAACGCTGACACCGCGACAGAATCGTGACCGGGATTTTGTGCACCTCGGTCGTTGCCAAAATGAATTTCACGTGCGGCGGCGGCTCTTCCATGATTTTTAACAGTGCATTGAACGCACCGTCAGAGAGCATGTGCACCTCGTCGATGATATATACACGATAGCGGCATTGTGCCGGCGTGTAGTTTGCCTCTTCGCGGAGCTGACGGATGTTGTCGACGCCGTTGTTGCTCGCCGCGTCGATTTCCATGACGTCGAGCGTTGCGCCCTCGGCAATCGCCTTGCAGCTTTCGCATTCATGGCAGGGGTCGCCGTCGATCGGATGTTCGCAGTTGACTGCCATTGCGAGAATTTTCGCACATGTCGTCTTACCGGTTCCGCGTGAGCCGGTGAACAGATAGGCGTGCGCCGTTTTTCCCTGTGAAACCTCGTTTTGTAAAGTACGCGTCACATGCGGCTGGCTGACCACATCGGCAAACGATGCCGGACGGTATTTTCGATACAATGCAAGATACAACGCTTCTCCCCCTTTCCGCGCAACTTCCGATAAAAGAAATGGCAGTGCAGTCCGGAAAAACCGGCTGCCGTCCAGCCTGACATACGGATATACAGGGTGAACTGCGGCACACAAAAACATCCGCTTAATGCTGCTCGGTTCCCCGCCTGACATGGTTCGCGGCATTCTGTTGCACAGGCCCCATATATCCGTATCTCAGATTGCACAGCTCCTGCGCTGCCAATTCATGATACGCGTATTATTATACTATAAACAAATGCGCAATACAAGCTTTTTTTGCGAAAACGTTTTGGCCTTAAAAAAGAGCGGCAGGGAAATTTCCCTTGCACTTGTCAAGAGAAAGTAGACAGTAAAAAGAATATTTATCAGAAGCCCCGTTCGGTTTTAAACTGAACGGGGCTTCTGTAACCCAATGCAGCGGCCGGACGGTG
>NZ_JACJKY010000004.1 GCF_016901855.1 Merdimmobilis hominis
CACCGTCCGGCCGCTGCATTGGGTTACAGAAGCCCCGTTCAGTTTAAAACCGAACGGGGCTTCTGATAAATATTCTTTTTACTGTCTACTTTCTCTTGACAAGTGCAATGCGTGTTGATGCATCGTGTGTTTTTCGTTATGCGGATTCTTTTTGCAGACAGCGTTTGTAAGAAGCGTCGATGCCGATCGCACCGAGCGGTGCGGTGATGAGCATGCCGATGATGCGCGGCAGTTTTAAAAACTGGCAGATGCCCGCCATCGACAGACCGACCAAAAAGATGAGTGCGAGTGATGTTAACATGAAAATCCTCCTTATGCCGCAAAAAAGCCGATGATTTCTGCGACAATCAAAATCACAGAAGTCATCAGCTTAAAAAACAAGCGGTTTCGGTTTCCCGGGGGAGTACTTCATTCCCTGCCGTTTATTGTATGCGGTTTTTGCTCGTTTGTCAACCGGTTTATTCCGCTTTTTCGTACGTTTCAAACTGTGCGTAATAGAGTTTTGCGTAAAATCCGCCTTTTGCCATCAGCTCTTCATGCGTGCCCTGTTCTTCAATATCGCCGTTTCGGATCACCAGAATATTGTCCGCATTTTTGATGGTGGACAGCCGGTGCGCAATGACAAAGCACGTTTTGCCGCGCATCAGCTCGCGCATTGCCGACTGAATCTGCTGTTCGGTGCGGGTGTCCACGTTTGAGGTTGCTTCGTCGAGAATCAGCATGTGGGCGTTTAGCAGCATGGCGCGTGCAATGGTCAGAAGCTGTTTTTGTCCCTTTGAAATATTGATGCCGTTGTCGCTTAAAACGGTCTGATATCCGTCGGGCAAACTTTCGATATAGTCGTGGATTTTCGCCGCCTTTGCCGCTTTTATGACTTCTTCCATCGTGGCGTTTTCTTTTCCGTATGCGATGTTTTCAAAAATCGTGCCGTAAAACAGCCAGGTGTCCTGCAATACCATCGAGTATGCGCCGCGCAGACTGCTGCGGGTCACATGATAGATGTCATTTTGATCGACATAGATGGTGCCGCTGTCTGCATCGTAAAACCGCATGAGCAGGTTGATGAGCGTCGTTTTTCCCGCACCGGTCGGGCCCACGATTGCCACAAGACTGCCGGGTTTGGCGTGCATGTTAAAATCATGGATGATTGTTTTCTGCGGAACATAGCCAAACGATATATGTTCGGCATCCACTTCGCCGCGTACATCGGTCAGTACCGACGCATCCGATTGGTCGGGCATCTCGGGTGCTTCGTCCATCAGCCGGAACACACGCTCCGCCGCGGCAAACGCCGACTGCAGTTCACCGATGATGTTGGCGATCTCGTTGATCGGGCCGGAGAATTTGCGCGAATACTGCACAAACGACGAGATGTTGCCGAGTCCGACACTGCCGTTTAAATACATCAGCGCGCCGAATACGCTCACAAACACAAGCGAGAGGTTGTTGATGAAGTTGACGGACGGACCGGTCAGCGTGCCGTAATATTCGGCTTTGTTGTATGCTGAGACGGCTTCGCGGTTCTTTTTGTCGAACCGTTCGATGACCTTCTGCTCCTGACCGTATGCCTTTGTCGTCTTTTGGCCGCCGATCATCTCCTCGACAAAGCCGTTTAATTCGCCGAGCTTTTTCGAACGGGCGCGAAACAGCGGCCGCACGCGCTTTGTGATGAATTTTGTGAACACAATCGAGAGCGGAATCGTCACGACGAACACCAGCACAAGCACAGGTGCGATGCTCAGCATCATCACAAGCGAAAATACGACGATGACAATGCTCTGCAATACCTGCAAGAGGTCGTTTGAAAACGACTGGTTCACCGTGTCAATGTCATAGGAAATGACGCTGATGATGTCACCTGTCTGATATTGGTCAAAAAAGCTGACCGGCAGTGCGGAGAGCTTTTCGAATACGTCTTTGCGCATGTCGTAGATGACATGGCGGCTCAACCGGATCATCAGCAGTGACAGCGCATATGATAAAATCGCCGATGCAATGTAAAACACCGTCATGAGTCCCACATAGTAAAGGACACGAGGGAAATCGACTTGTCCGGTGTCAATGCCCATGGCGTCGATGGCACTGCCGGAAAGCTTCGGGCCGAACAGCGCTAAAATGTTGCTTGAAAACATACAGATAAGCGCTAAGAGGATGAGCAGCTTATGACGGCTTAAATACTGCCACAGCCGGCCGATCAGAATCGTTTTTTTCTGCTTTTCGCCCTGCTTTTTAAGCATCTGTGTGCGCCCCCTCTCCCATCTGGCTTTCTGCAATTTCCTGATAGACCGCACAGGTCTTCATGAGTGTATCGTGCGTGCCGCAGCCGATCACACTGCCGTTTTCGAGTACGAGAATCATATCCGCGCCTTTGATGGAGCTGATACGCTGTGCGACAATGATCGAGGTTGTGCCGAAATGACGGCGGGAAAGTTCCCGGCGCAAAACGGCGTCTGTTTTGTAGTCGAGTGCGGACGATGCATCGTCAAGAATCAGGATTTCAGGCTTTGCCGCCAGTGCGCGCGCAATGAGCAGACGCTGTTTCTGTCCGCCGCTTAAGTTGTTGCCGCGCGCAAGCACACCGTAGTCCATGCCGACGGTGTCAATAAACTCCTGTGCCTGTGCCGCCTGTGCCGCGTCGGCAATTTCCTCGCGGGAAAGCGCGCGGAAATAGCGGATGTTTTCTTCGATTGTGTCGGCGAACAGAAAATCGTTTTGAAATACAACGCCGAATTTTTTCTGAAGCGCTGTTGGTTCGATTGTGCGGATGTCTTTGCCGTCAATCAGGATACAGCCGCTGTCGACATCGTAAAACCGCATGAGCAGATTGATGATGGTGCTTTTGCCGCTGCCGGTGGCACCGATGATGCCGAGCGTCTGCCCGCGCCGGAGTGAAAAACTTAAATCCTTGACGTTTGCTTTGACCTTTTCATATGAAAAACACACATGATCAAAGACAATGTGTGCAGGCGTGGGCACTTCGGATTCTTTCTCGTCCGCCGGCTCAACTGTCAGATCCTGCGGCGTGCGCAGGACTTCGGCGATACGCTTTGCGGATGCCTCGCCCTTTGAACAGAGCACGAAAATCCGCGTGATGCCGAGCATGGCGTTTAGGATGATCGTAAAATAGTTTAAAAATGCGATGATGACGCCGGAGCTTGTGAGCCCTGCATTTAGCCGGAATGCGCCGACTGCAACAACGAGTGTGAGTCCCAGATTCAAAATCAGCGTCGAACCGGGGTTTGTGATCGCCATGACATTGCCTGCATGCTGTTCCACGTCTGCAAGGTCGTTGTTGACACGGTCATAGCGTGCGCGTTCGTATGACGATTTTGACAGCGCTTTGATGACGCGTGCGCCGGTGATGTTTTCCTGTACAACGCGAACCATCCGGTCGAGTACACCCTGCTGTTTGGTATAAAGCGGGATACCCTTTTTCGTGACCGCATAGACGAGCACGGCAATGATCGGCAGTGTTAACAGCAAAATCATCGTCAGTCCCGCATCCATAATCATCGTGATGATAATGCCGCCGATGAGCAGGATCGGGCCGCGCACGCCAAGACGCTGCATGCGTGCAAGCATTTGGTTTACGTTGTATGTATCGGTGGTCAGGCGAGACACCGCCGACGGGATGGTGAACTGGTCGAGCTGACGGGCAGACAAAAACGAGATTTTGTAAAACAGATCGTGCCGGATGTGCTCGGTGATACTGCCGGACGATTTGGCAGCCATCCGGTTTGCGACCACGTTGCCCACAAGCGCAGTCACGGCGCACAGTGCCATCATGCCGCCCCACAAAAAGATTGCACGCACATCACCGGTCGGCACAATGTCGTCGATGATGGTTGCGAGAATGAGGGGGATAAACAGTTCGACAATCGAAGCAATGAATTTGATGCTGAGCGTCGCGGCAATATAGCCGAAAAACGGACGGATATATTTCATGAGCGACCGCATGACGCACACCTCCCGAAAACAGAAAAATAATAAGCTGCCTGTCTGTATCAAGACAACAGGCAGCTGGTATTTTTATTATACTACGCTTTGCCGCTTTACACAATCAGAAGATCAAAGCGGCGGATACAGCAAAAACCGGAAGGAGAATTTCCTTCCGGTTTTGACATCGATTCAGTTATTTAACCCAGTGCACATAGCCGTCTTTGCGCGGACGCGGCGCAGGTTCTCCGTTTGCCGCATAGCCCAAAATGCAGTGACCGATGCCTTCATATTCGCCGGTGATACCGAGTGAGGAAAGCAGCGCTTTGCCCTCTGCGCTTTCAAATTCCTCTTTGGCGCGGTGAATCCAGCAGCTTGAAACGCCGAGTGCATGTGCGGCATTCATCAAGTTGCCCATCACAAGGCTTCCGTCATACAGGTATGTGCCGACCGACTTGTCTGCGAGTACAACAAGCACGACCGGTGCGCCGTAAAACGGATCGCTGTCGCTGCCCATCACAGCGGCATTCATCTTTGAAAGCTTGTCGCGGGTGGATTTGTCGGTGACGGCCAGAATAATCGGCGATTGTCTGCCCATTCCCGTTGCAGCATATGTGCCGGCTTCGAGAATTTTTGAGAGCACTTCGTCCGGAATCATATCCGGCTTATATGCTCTGACACTTCTGCGGGTCAGTAAATTTTCCATTGCATCCATTGTGCGTTCCTCCGTTTCTTTGATTGATCGGTTGTTTATGCATTCAGTACGATTGTATTGAACGAATCGGGCGAGAGTGTGATGACTTCCCCGCCGAATGTAAATGTGAGCGGCCGTGCAAACGGGTTTTGCACCGTCAAAACGATGGTATCGTCCGGATTTTTGAATGCGACCGCATTGGAGCTTAAATGTCCGGATAATACGAGCCGTTTTGCACCCGGTACCACAAAGCGCGAAAAATGCTTCATCACATAGTATTCGTGCTCAAACGACACGGTTTTGTCCGCCGAAACAGTGATCATGCTGTTTTGCTTCCATCCCCAGGTGCTCTCGCCCTCTTTCGGGAGAACCATGTTCCAGTAGGTGTAGGCACATACGCCGCTTGTGATGTAGTGCACGAACATCTCGAAGATATAGCGTGCATATTCCCATGTATTCTGACCGTCACCGCATTCGTTTTCGCTCTGGATGTATTTTTTCTCAGGAAATGCGCGGCGGGTCTGCGCGACAGCCGCTTTGCCTGCCCACTGATAGCTGACACCTTCAACAAACCGCTCCGCATCCGGATCGTGGAGCACGAGATTTGCATAGTCGTTAAAGCGGGTGTACAGCATCCGGTGATCCGATTCCGGGCCGTTTAAAGTGCCGAGCCAGATTTTCGTGTCCACGTGTTCTTTTTCAAACAGCGGGCCTAAATATTTGCCGATAAAGCGGGCAAACTCCTCGCCGGTCCAGATGCAGGACGGGAATTTCTGTGTCGACATCGGCTCGTTCTGCACGTGCACCTGTGCAATCGGCAGGCCTTTTTCTTCGTAGGCTTTGACGAATTTTAAAAAGTAGAGCGCATACGCGGAGAGGTTTTCATCCGTCTGAATGAGCGTGCCGAAATTGCATGCCTTGTGTGTTTTCATCCAGGTCGGCGGGCTCCACGGCGACGCAAACAGTTTAAGCGCCGGATTGCGTTTTTTTGCCGCCTGAATATACGGAATCAGATATTTTTCGTCGCGTTCGATCGAAAAGTGCTCCATTTTGTAGTCGCCCTCTGTTTCGTTGTGCGAATACCAGCGCTCTGCATAGTCGGATGCACCGATCGGCAGGCGGCAGAAGTCAAACTGCACGCCGTCTGCGTCTTTTGAAAACAGCGCGTCGTAAATTTCCTCCTGCGCCTCTTTCGGAAGTGTTTCAATCGCGATTTGGGAAAGCTCATTGAAGCATCCGCCGAATCCCTCAAAGACCTGATCGGTCTCGCCGGTGAGCGAAAGCGTCGTGTTACAGAGCGCTTTTTCCATCGATTCGACATGCTTCCACGGCGTTTCCTTTGTCGTCGTGTACATGGTAAAATTCATTGTTATTCCTCTTTTTCTCTTGAATTTGTGTACGGGCACATCTTATTAAGAGCAGTATAGCACCCGTATTTTTGCGTGTCAACGAAAAACCATCACGGGACAATCCATTTTGAACTGCCGTAGGTGCCGGGTGTGATGCCGAACATCCGGTGAAACGCCCGGCAAAATGATTTTGCATCCTTGTAGCCGCAGGCATATGATGTTTCGGTCACAGAAACACCTGCTTTGAGCAGGTAGCACGAACGGTTTAACCGGTAGTGAATCAGATATTGATACGGCGAGCGGCCGAACACCTCGGAAAAGAGCCGGATGAAATATTTTTCGTGATAGCCGCATAAGGCGCTGAGCGTTTCGACCGAGATTTCCTCGGAAAAATGCGATGCAATATACGAAACGGCCAGCCCGAGCCCTTTGCTGTTTTTGCGAATGACGCCGCACTGGTCGGCATACGTCAAAAGCACCTCGGAAAGCGATGACACAAGCGGTTCGGCAGAGGATTTTCCGCGGGCAATCGCCGCGTCAATCGCTTTAAACACCGCCCGCACAATCGGATGCGCTTTGCAGTCAAACGACACGATTTCGTCGATCAAGTCGGGCAGAATGTCTGTACAAACGCTCAGCATTTTTGATCGGTTCTGCCGACAAGATAGTCGAGCGAAACGCCGTAAAAATCGGCGATGCGTACAAGGATCGAAAGCTTTGGTTCACGGCGGTTTCGTTCGTAATTTTGATATGCTTTTTCTGTAATATCACAGAAGATGGCAACTTCGTTTTGTGTGAGTCCCCGTTCGGTTCTGCACTGTTTGAGGCGGTTGGCCAATTCTTCGTTTTCCATGAGATCACCTACAATTGTTCTTGACACAAACAGTATAGGTGATTACAATTTAAGATATACTAACAATTGTGAGTGTGAAAAAGAGGCGTTACGATGATTGTCGATACAACAGGAACCGTTCTTATACCGGGAAATGAAGGCAGAAATTGTTTAGGAAATGGAACGCATGATGATGAGCAAGGAAATCGAATAGAATGCTGCTGCGATGAGTGCGATTATTATTTGGAGTGTTTTCCTGACGCGCTTTTGACTTATGGTTTTGATGACGAAAAAATTTTGTAAAATCAATACGCAAAAACCGCCGCCTCTTTTTATTAAGAGGCGGCGGTTTGTACGTTTTTTAAGTACTCAGCATTTTTGATCGGTTCTGCCGACAAGATAGTCGAGCGAAACGCCGTAAAAATCGGCGATGCGTACAAGGATCGAAAGCTTTGGTTCGCGCCGTTTTAATTCGTAGTATTGATATGATTTTTCCGTGATATCGCAAAAAATGGACACTTCACTTTGTGTAAGTCCTCGTTCGCGTCTGCATTGCCTTAGTCGTTTGGCCAATACATCGATTTCCATGCGGTCACCTGCAATCTGCCTGACAGCGTTTGACGATCGACATCATCTCGTCGTATTTTTTCTCCATATCCAACACCAGTGTAAACTGTGTGCGGCAGCGGTCCAAGTTGTGATCGGGACGGTGGATTTTAAAATAGGTGTCGCCGTTTAAATAGTCGGTCAAAAAGCGCATGCCGCATTCAAATGTCATGAGCTTTGCGCCGAACGGCAGAAAATCGATCTCTGTCTGGGTGAGGTTTTTGCCGCATTCCTCTAAAAAGCCTTTGCAAAAAAGCTCGAACAAATCAAGCCGCATAAATACCTTGGACAGATCGGTTTCATCCTCGGCGGCACTGCTTGCACCGAACCGAATGCTGTCGCCGAAATCATAGTGTGCAAGTCCCGGCATAACCGTGTCAAGATCGATCACACAGATGCCATTGCCGGTGGCGATGTCGAGCAGGACGTTGTTGAGTTTCGTGTCGTTGTGGGTGACGCGGAGCGGAATCTGTCCGGATGCCAGTAAATCGAGCAAAACACCGGTGTCTTGTGCACGGGCTTTGACGAAATCAATCTCTTTTTGTACCGATGCGCGCCGTCCGGCAAGATCTGCATCAACCGCGGCGAGAAATGCTTCATAGCGCGCACGCGTGTTGTGAAAATCGGGGATGGTTTCGGTGAGCGTTTCGGCAGGAAAATCGCTCAATCGTTTTTGGAACCGTCCGAACGCTTTGGCGGACTGATAAAAATGCTCCGGCTGTTCAATACGCTGTAAGCAAACGGCGTCATCGACAAACACATAGGCGCGGTAATAGCTGCCGTCCTCGTCGTGGTAAAACAGCTGATCGTCGGTTGTTTTGACGATCTTTAAAACTTCACGCGCAGGATCGCCGCCTGCTTCGGTGACTTTTTTGTCTAAGAACGATGTGACGGCATCGATGTTTTTCATCAGTGCGGGAACGTCTTTAAAAATCTCATGGTTGATGCGCTGAACGATATAGCGGAGCGGATGTTCAAATTCGCGCTTGAAATAGAGCACATACGTGTCGTTGATATGTCCGCAGCCAAACGGCTCGCCGAAGATGAACGTCCCCTTCACCTGAAATTTGGATGCAATCGTTTGAAAATCCATCATGATGAAAACAGTCCTTTCGTTGATTCGGTAAGTATCAGTCTGTTTTAGAAAAATCGAACCGGTGAATGAGGTACGACGATTCCAAAACCGGTTCGTCGATGCCGGGCAGAACCTCTTTCGGATATTCTTCCGGGTCCATGTCGAGTGTCGGTGTGTGCGGATAGGCGCCGGTGCGCAGCACAAAGCGGGAGATGCTGTTTGCCGCACGCATGAACCGGAATGTGCGGACGGTGCCGTCCGGTTCGCACAGGGGTACGCCGTTTATTTCGAGGGTACAGCAAAACGTGCGGCAGTCGGCATGCACAGTGAGCGACAGCACTTCGTCTGCACGGTAAGTGCCGACAGGAATTTCGGTTGTTGTGCGCAGATAAACGGTGCCGTCATCGCGCAGAACGATCCGAACCGCATCGGCACCCTGTGCCGTGCACAGCGTCAGATACAGACAGCCGTGCGTGTCCTGCTTCGGTGTGAGTTCGACGGTGATGCTGCACCGTGCCGAAGATGCAAGCAAACGCTCTGCCCGGCAGTAGTCGGCCGGATCTGCATCGCGCATCAAAAGGCCGTCTGTGTGCGGCTCTGCACTTGCCCATTTCGGACAGTAAAGATTCCAGTTTGCAAGTGTGTCCGCCTGTGCAAGGCTTTCATGCAGAACGGGCGCTGTTTCTTCGCCGCAGACCGGTGTCGGAATATGCGCAATCCAGATGTCCTCTTTGTTGACGGAATAGGCGATAAGAAGCCGGTCATCCGGACGGTCCATGCCTTCGCAGATGCCGCGCATATACTGAAAGCCGAAGTCTTTGAACAGACCGGGATAGCGTTTTTGCGTTAAATCACCGCATACAAGGCGCATGTTGTCAAAGGCGAGCCCGTCTTTTGAGGTGGTAATGCACAGCGGATAGCGGTGCTGTGTTTCAAGGGTCGGATCATAGACCATTGCATAGGCGCCGTCGGGTGTCTGGCATCCCCACACCTTCTGTCCGCTCATCACGAGTGACCACGATTTCTGCACAGGCGACCAGGTGTTTCCGTTGTCGTCACTGCGTGCGCAGAACGAGTGCTTAAACAGGCCGATAACCGTTTCGGGCGCAGTGTGATACCAGCAAAACGCCTGGTACGATTGATTTTTTCCGTGTTTTATCGTGATGATATCGTCTTTGTCGCCGTTTTCCTCTGCCCACTGCTGGGTAGCCAGCCGATCGGAAAGCAGCTCTCTGCAGGCGTTTTTGAAGCCTTCATCCGGACATTCGTCAAACAGCGGATATAAAAGCTGATCGCGCGACCAGCCTGCCTGCCAGTTCGGGTAAATAAAATAGATGTCGGAGAGCGTGCCGTCTTCATACAGCTCGCGCACCACCCTGCCGATGCCGCGGCGGTCCCACGGGCAAATCCATGCTTCGGGTGTAAAGCCGTAGAATCCGGATACGAGCATTCTGCCCGTTTTCGTCTGATAAAAACTCATACGCTGATGCATGACAGCAAACGTATCACCGGAAAACTGGGTTTGTTTGCCGTCGCAGTCGGTGATGGTACAGGCGGGAATCCGATACGGCGGAAATGAAACCGTGAAGCGGTCCCAGTGCACACCGTCTGCCGACGAAGCGAGAATCGACTGTCCGGCGCCTAAGTGCTCGCTTTCGGGATTGCACAGGTACTGAATATAGTATCTGCCGTGAAACAGGCACAGGTCGGGTGCGTGTTTGTAGGTGTATCCGGTGTTGTCGTCCCATTCGGGATGACGGGCGTTTGCACGCGTCACCTGATAGCATTTGACGCCGCGCGCAGGCGGAATCCGACCGTGGACTTCGTCACAGTCCGGATGCACCGTTCCGACATAGCGGGGAAGCAGCTTTTCGTCCATGAAAATACCTCCTTTTTCGCTTTAAACATTGGTTTGTTGGCTTCATTATAGCGCATTTTTTCAAAAAAGACGATAAAAAAACAGGTGAAATGATTCACCTGTTTTAAAAAAATTCAATCAAACGAAATGACCGGCATCGCGGGAAGCTCACATGCGTCGAGTTCTTTGATGGCACAGACGTCAATGAGCTTGTATAACTGGTTTACAAGCTGTTCTTTTGCCTGCACATCGCCTTCAAACGTCAAAACGATCTGCGAATATTCGGTGGACGCGGCTTCACTTACGAACAGAGCGCGGATGTTGAAGCGGCGGCGCCGGAACATGCTTGTGACACGGTTGAGCACGCCGAACCGGTTGTGTACCAAAACGGCAATCGTAAATTTCTCCATCTTACACCCCTGCCTTCACAATAATATCGTCCATCGAGCCGCCCGGCGGCAGCATCGGGAGCACAAATTCGTCTTTGTCGATCATGCATTCAATCAGATACGGTCCGTCCGCAGAAAATGCCTTTGTGAGCGCTTCGTCGAGCGCTTCTGGTGTGCTAACGCGCATGCCGTCGCCGCCGAATGCCTGAATGAGTTTTACAAAATCGGTTTTCCGGTCTAAGACGGTGTTTGAATAGTGCCGGTCAAAAAACAGCGTCTGCCACTGACGCACCATGCCGAGCACACCGTTATTGAGCAGGACAATCACGACCGGCAAACGGTAGGACACAGCGGTTGCGAGCTCCTGCAAGCACATGCCGAAGCTTCCGTCACCGGTGACGAGTACCGTGCGTTCCCCTGTTCCGATCTGCGCGCCCATTGCCGCGCCGATGCCGAATCCCATCGTGCCGAGGCCGCCGCTCGAGATAAACCGGCGTTTATGCTGGAACCGGAGCGACTGCGCCGCCCACATCTGATGCTGGCCGACGTCCGTGGCAACCGGCGTATTTGCGCGAAGATGACGGTTTACCGTGAGCATCACATTGCGCGGCGTCATGCCTTCGCGGTGGTCGAGTGTTTCTTCCTCTGTTTCGCGCAGCGCACGGATTGTTTCCCACCAGTCGGGATGCGTCGTTTTGTCGAGCATCGCGATCATTTTCTGAAGTGTCAGCTTGATATCGCCGCGCAGTGCGTGTGCAGGCGATACCGTTTTGCAAAGCTCCGAACCGTCGATGTCGATGTGAATGATCTTTGCACCTTTTGCGAATTTTTCGCGGTTGCCGGTCACACGGTCGTTAAAGCGCACACCGAGCGACAGAATGCAGTCGGCATGATGCATCGCCATCGACGACGCATAGTGGCCGTGCATGCCCTGCATGCCGAGAAAACGCGGATGATCGGTGCATACGCCGGAAATACCCATGAGCGAACAGCCGATCGGCGCATCCAGCTTCTCTGCCAATGTAAGCAGTTCGTCTTCGGCATCCGCTTGGATGAGTCCGCCGCCGAAATACAAAAACGGCCGGCGCGATTCTTTGAGGCATGCGACTGCCTCTTCAATGCGGATATCCTTTGCAGGCATGCGAGGCTCAGGCTGTACCGCCGGTTTTGGCTCATATTCGCACGACGCCACCTGAATATCTTTTGGAATATCAATGAGAATCGGTCCCGGTCTGCCGGAAACGGCGAGCGAGAACGCCTCGCGGATGGTATCGGCGAGCTCCTCAACACGGCTGACGACGAAGTTGTGCTTTGTAATCGGCAGTGTTACGCCGGTGATGTCGATTTCCTGGAAACTGTCGGTGCCGGTCTGCGAGGTCATCACGTTTCCGGTGATGGCAACCATCGGAATGGAATCGAGATATGCCGTCGCAATGCCGGTGACGAGATTGGTCGCACCCGGGCCGGACGTTGCAATCACAACGCCGACTTTTCCCGTTGCACGGGCATAGCCGTCGGCGGCGTGTGCCGCGCCCTGCTCGTGCGCCGTCAAAATGTGTGTGATTTCCGATTGATAGCGGTACAGCGAATCATAGACGTTTAAAATCTGACCGCCGGGATAGCCGAAAACGACGTCGCACCCCTGCTCGATCAGTGTTTTTACAACAATATCCGCACCGGATAACATCATGGTAAAAATCCCTCCGTTTTAAAAATCAGGCGGCAGGTCTGCCGCAGGCTTATGCGTTTTTGGTGAGTGCAACCACGTCGATTTCGACGAGTACGTCTTTTGGAAGCCGTGCAGCCTGTACGCAGGAGCGCGCCGGTGTGGTCGTGAAATACTGCGCATAGACTGCGTTGAATGCGGCAAAGTTCTCCATATCGCTTAAATAGCAGACGGTTTTGACTGCGTCGGACAGACTGCTGTTTGCGGCAGCAAGCACTTCGCGCAGGTTTTGGCAGACACGGTGGGTCTGTTCTTCGATGGTATCGCCGCAGATTGTACCTGTCTGCGGGTCGAGTGCGATTTGTCCCGAGGTAAATACGAGATTTCCGGCAGTGACTGCCTGTGCATACGGGCCGATGGCTTCTGGTGCATGTTCGGTATGAATAATGGTTCTCATAGTACGGTTCCTTTCTTTGGTTGCTATACGATTTTAAATCCTTCTGCGCGGAGCGACTCCATAATCAGATGGACGTGTGCGTAATCTCTTGTTTCCATTTCGATGCGTAAAAAACAGCCGTTGACGCTTTCGGTGTTGCCCTTTTCGTAGTGCACGCCGGTGACGTTTGCGCCGCAGTCTGCGATGATGCGCGAGATGTCTTTTAACTGGCCGGGCTTGTCGAGCAGTTCAATCAGCAGGCTCGAGGAGCGTCCCGACTGGAACAGGCCGCGTTCGATGACGCGGGACAGGCTTGTCACATCGATGTTTCCGCCGGAAACGATGCTCACCACACGCTTGCCTTTGAGCGCAAACTTGTCGAACATCACAGCGGCAACAGCAGCAGCGCCTGCGCCTTCCGCGATCATTTTCTGCTTTTCGATCAGTGCAAGAATTGCAGAGGACACTTCGTCGTCGGTGACGAGTGCGATGTCGTCCACATAGTCGTTTACATACCGGAATGTGTTTTCGCCCGGCTGTTTCACGGCAATGCCGTCTGCGATGGTGTGCACACTGTCGAGGCATTCGATCTGGCTGTGCTTAACAGAGTTATACATGCTGGCAGCACCCGCCACCTGTACGCCGTAGATTTTGACGGACGGCCGAATCTGTTTTGCTGTATAGGCGATGCCGGAAATGAGTCCGCCGCCGCCCACCGGTACAACGATCGCGTCGATGTTGTCAAGATCGTTTAAAATTTCGAGCGCAATCGTGCCCTGACCGGCGATGACGTTTTCATCGTCAAACGGATGTACGAATGTGTAACCCTCCTGCTCTTTGAGCGAAAGCGCCTTTTCGTATGCGTCGTCGTAGCACCCGGGTACCAGGCAAACCTGTGCGCCGAAGCCTTTGGTGGCCTCCACCTTCGAGATCGGCGCCGTGTCCGGCAGGCAGATGAGCGAGGAGATGCCGTTTTTTGTAGCGGCAAGTGCAACGCCCTGTGCGTGGTTTCCAGCGGAGCAGGCGATAACACCTTTTTGCTTTTCCTCGTCGGAGAGCATCGCGATTTTATATGCCGAGCCGCGGACTTTAAACGAGCCGGTAATCTGCAAATTTTCCGGCTTTAAATATAGTTCACAGTCGGGCGCAATGCCGTATGCGCGGACAAGCGGCGTTTCACGGATGATTTTTTTGAGTACGGATTGTGCGTTGAACACTTTGTCTAACGTTAACATATCACTTCCACCTTTCGCTTTTACGCGGGCGAAAAACAAAAAACACCCGCCTCAAAGCAGTTTGTTTGCTTTGAGACGGGTGCAGCTCTCTTGTTGCACTCGCGGTACCACTCAAATTGCGGATTCAAACGATCCGCCACCTCTTCGAGGTCAGAAAACCTCTATGCATTGACGCAGCATCCACGGGATTCCCTACTGAATCGTTTTGATTGTTCAGGTCACCAGCTCAGAAGCGATGGGTCACAAAAGGAAGAACAATACCGGTTTGCACCATCCACCGGCTCTCTGAAAATGTTTCTGCCACGACCGTCTTCATCACAGCTTTTGTTTTGTATGAAATTGATGATTATTTTATCATGTTAAAAAATAAAAGTCAATCACTTTTTTGAAAAATAAAAAACCATACGGCTTTAAACCGTAGGGTTGGTGCGGACCAAACAAGATGCCAAACGAATTGTCGGGCAATAAAACAAAAAATAACGCTGAACCCAAAACGAATTGGGTCCAGCGTCACGCTGGTGCACCGAGTGCTCTGATATCCGAACCTAAAATGCCTGCTTCTTCAAGCTCGGCAAATGTCATTTCTCTTGAACAGTCTTTATAATTACAGCCGAAATAAATTCGTCCGTCATCCCAAAGAATAATTTTGTTTATAAAGGTATCAATTAAACGGCGGCGGTGATCGTGCCTTTTAAAATTAAGTTTACGGAGTCGGTTGAAATAGGCTTCAACATCTTCCGCAGATATTGTCGGCTTTGTCATTTCCTCTTTTATAATTTGGATAGACAGTTCCGTTTTCTGTTGCTCTAAGTCTTCCATACGCTGTTTTGTAGATGGAGTCAGAATACCTTGCTGAATGGCATTAAGCAGATTATCTATGCTTTTAAGTGTATCTCCGTATTGCTTTTTCAGTAACGGCAAGGTGGTGTTTGCTTGGTTTTGTACCTTAGTAGCCGTTTCACAGAGCATTGCTACCAAGTCATCATCAAACACTATTTTGCGGATAAATGCGATAGTTGCATCTTCAATCCATTCTTTTCTGACGGTTTTCTTGTCGCATCCTTTATGGTTTTTAACGCTCACGCATTTATAATAGCGGTGAACCTTTTTCTTCATATGGCTTGTACCGCTTTCGCCAACCATAAGGCACTGACATTTACCGCAGAACAGTTTAGTGGTAAGCAGATATTCGTCTTCGGCTTTATGTTTCGCCGGAGCTTTTTTATTAGCTGCCATACGCTCTTGAACTCGGTCAAACAAATCTTGCGGAACGATAGCAGGGATGCCACCTTGCTGAACAATATCACGGTATTTGTATTCACCGATATATTTGCGGTTGTGCAGCATACGGGTAACGCTGTTTATGCTGATTTTACCGCCACGCTTAGTGCGAATACCTTTTATATTTAATTGGTCGGTAACTTCCTGCATACTTGCGCCTTCTGCATAAGACTTAAAGGCTTGCAATACAGCAGGGGCGGTAAGCGGATCAACTTGGAAGAACTGCTCAGAATCAACAGTATAGCCGATAGGAAGCGTACCACCGTTATATTTGCATTTCAGTGCATTTTCAGTTAGACCGCGAATAACCTTTTCCGCAAGGTCGGCAGAATAATATTCAGCCATACCTTCAAGCAAGGACTCAAGCAAAACGCCCTCGGCAGTATCGGAAATAATTTCAGTTGCAGATATAACCTTAACACCATTTTTACGAAGTGTGGTTTTATAGTGTGCCGAGTCATAACGATTACGAGCAAAACGGTCAAGTTTCCATACGAGGACAGTATCAAACAAACCGTTGCCGCTGTCCTTAATCATTCGCTGAAAGTCGGGACGGTTATCCGTTTTCGCAGATAGTGCACGGTCAATGTATGTGCCAACGATTTGAATACCGTTCTTTTCGGCAAAAGCTTTGCACTCGCGCAACTGACCTTCAATAGACTCCTCGCGCTGATTATCACTTGAATATCGTGCATAGATTACACCTGTCATTCGCAATCACCTTCTTTACTTAATTTTTCTTTTATAAGTGCAACCGGAACTCCTATAATTTGAGCATCCGAAAAACTCCCCATACGGTCCCGACTTTTTTAATAATTTTCCGCCACATAACGGACATTCCCATTGTTCTCGTTTGAGTTCCTCGCCGTAGCGTTCTTTGAGTTCCATAGCAAATTCAGATTCTTGATTGCTGACAGTAACAAGAAATGCTTTTTTCTTCGCTCTTGTCAATGCAACATAGAAGAGGCGGCGCTCCTCTGCGTAGGGGTATTGATCACAATTATCAAGCAATAGATTTAGGATTGCTGCATCCTGTATTTTACTAGGAAAACCCATTCTTGACTTTTTGTTATTAATGATGAAAACATAATCTGCCTGTAATCCTTTGGACTTGTGTGCAGTAATAAAACTCATTTTTAAATCGATTCGCTTGCGATATTTTACTTCCATAAATCCACTAACATTGTTGTACTGACATTCAAATAATCCGCTATCACTCAACAATTTTGCATCAAACGAGTATCTTCCGATGAAGAACACACTACTATCCCTTGGCAAATCTTCAAGTTTTTTAGCCATAAACTCAATCGAGAATTTATCAGTGTATCCGCTGATTTCACCTAAAGCAAATCCAACAGTGTCATTTTTTCCTTTTATAGATTTTTTGATTTGAACGGGATTTTGCATTATGAAATTGCCACTAATTTCTATGAGTTTTTGAGTAAAACGATAAGTGGTTTCTATTTTACTGATTTCAGTAGAACCCCAATATTGCTCAAAGTTCAAAATATATCCGATGTCACTACCTGCAAAACGATAAATACTTTGCCAATCATCGCCCACACAAAACAGATCATAATCTTTGGATTTTCTCATGCTGTTTAGCAACGAGAAACGAGCTTTGGAAATATCTTGATACTCATCAACAATAACATATTTGTAAGGACTGATATATTTTCCTTGCTCCACATACTGTGTTGCCATATTGATCATATCATTAAAGTCAATTTCTTTATGTTCACTCAAATAGTCACAATATGCATTAAATATAGGTTCAAGAAGTGACAGAACTGTATTATTATTTTGAGCATTGCTATTCCCAATGTTTAATTGCCGCATAGTAGCGATAGTGTATCCATTGCTTTTTATAAGATTGATAACGGTTTCAAACAACTCTATAACACCATCGAGAATAGAATCACTGTCAACCGATACTTGTTCCCATAACTCTTTTGTGGTTTTGGGAGTTAGTTTTACACCTTTTGCGACAAGTTTTTCCTTTAAATTATCAAGCAAAACACCATCGAATTTTTCATAAGCATAACACTCAATTAAAATAGTGTTATTAGCACTATGGGTTTCTCGTTTCCATTTCATAGATGCTTGATATGTTTGGGTAGCTGTCATTCCATTAGCACCTTTAAAATAGGAAGGGACTTCGCCGTTCTTATTTATACCAAAATATTCAATATAAATATCATATTCAGGTAAATAAAAGTCCGGATTATATTGCCCATATTCGCTTGTGCGTGTATCGACTTTATAAGGATGTTCATAGATGTATTGTATTCCGTTTTGTGTTAAAAAGTTTGCTACATCCATTTCGCCATAACTTTTTACGGTTTCATTGCTTATTGTTGTTGGCGGATTCAATCGCAAATATTCTTCGTATTCCGCTTGCGTTTTGAACTCAAACTCGGATTTAGAAACAACACGATTATACAATAAATACGAACTCAATAAATTTAAATATGCATCTGATTGCATATTCAGCAACAACTGTTCTTTAACAAACGTGCGTAGATTTAATTGCGTTATTTTAGGGACGATACCATTTACCTTAGTAATAATATTCAACCCAAGTTTGTGAAATGTAGATGCATCTATGTTGCAACCGGTTTCTTGGTTGATTCGTTGGCTCATCTCACTTGCAGAAGCATTTGTAAAAGACAATACCAAAATATCTTCCGGTTTATATCTCCCCGATTTTAACAGAAATTTAATTTTACCAACCACAGTAGTTGTTTTGCCCGTTCCCGCCCCAGCAATTACAAGATGGTTGTGAGCATCTTTGACAATACAAGTCATTTGTTGTTTGTCTAATTTTCGTCCCTCGACATTTCCAATCAATGCATATGCATTTTGTATTTTTGCATCAGCAACTCTATCATTGTGAACGCTTATTTGTTGTTTAAGCGAGTTCGCACTGTGATATAGTTCCGCTTGTTTCTCCAATAGACTTTTATAGTGTATTGCTTTTTTCAATTTTTGAATGTTTGTTATACTCACATCTGCAATTAGAGAAACATTGCGATTGTTCCATTCAATTTCTTCGCTTGGCTCAACAAAAGAATAAGAATCCAAAAATAATATATTTATTTCTTGTAAGGCTGTATCAATTTTCATGATTAGATTATCGCATATATCGTTTCGGAGCTTTACTTTTTCTTTGTGCTTATCAATTATTGTTTGAATAAAACCCATAATATCAACTCCTTATTCTTCAGCCTTACCACTATTTACCCATTCGTCAATTTCGGAAACCTTAAATTTCCACTTCTTGCCGACCTTGTGCGCTGGCATTTCTTTTGTCGCAATCCAGCGCAATGCGGTATCTCTGCTGATGCCGAGATATTTCATAATCTCCGGCATAGAATAATAGCGATCTCCTATTTCAGCCATAACAAGCACCTCGAAGTTATATTTTTTATAGTATACCATAAATCATCTGATTTGTAAAGTTATTGCACGATATCGTACGATTCCGTTTGGCACATTTTTTGTGTCTTGCGAAGGCCTTGACAAAACAATTGTTCTCCGGTACAATAGCATTCCAACAGAATAAAACATATATAAGTCTTATTGCGGAACATAGTCAAAAGTGAGCGGCTTGACAGCATAGGACTTATTTTATTCTCTGCCGGTATGTTCCTTGACATAAGCATAATGAAAAATGCAATCCCTGCACGGGAACTGTCAAGGTATATCCATACAGTTTTCACGCAGGGATTTTTACATATCAATTGAAAGGAGCTGACGATAAATATGGATGTCACAAAAGATTTCTATCCCCTTGGGATAGGCAAGCATATTGTTTGTATATACGTCGGCCTTACGGCCGCCGCAATACAAACAGTTTGTCGGGGCGAACCCCGAACCCCAAAGAGAACGATAGTGGGGAATAAAATACAGCGGATGAATACCGCTGGTGCGAGTTGTCAGCGGCAATAGCCGTCCGCAGAAAGAGAGGACAACACTAAAACCGACAACAAAACAAAAATGATTGCCATGCGTTTTCGTGAGAGCGATTACGCGGCAATCAAAAGAAAAGCTGAAAAAGCAAATATGAACTTCACCGAGTTTGTAACGGCAGCGGCAATGAACAAACCCGTCACCGTTATTAACGGTCTGGAAAATGTGCTGAAAGAGCAGAAAGCCATCGGTCGAAATATCAATCAGCTCACAACCCTCTGCAATATGGGCAAAATTGTCTGTCCCGATCTACGAGAGCTGAAAGAGCAATATACCGAGGTTCTGACTACACTTAACGAGATAGTCGGGAGGTGTGGCTGATGGCTACCTTTACGGCAATTCCCGAGAAAACACAAACTGCCACGGCTATGAAGCGGGTGCTTGATTATGTGATGCAGGATAAGAAAACCGTGTTAGGCGGCATCAAGCTTGTCAGCGGTCAGAACTGTGTTCCCGAATCAGCATTTGAAGAATTTATGGCTACCAAGCATCAGTACGGTAAGGCAAACGGTGTATTCTTCAAGCAGTATGTGCAGTCCTTCAAGCCGGACTGCGGTGCGACGCCTGAGCAGATACACCAAATCGGCTTGGAGATGGCGAAAGCCTTTGACGGATTCGAAGTTCTTGTGGCAACGCACATTGACCGCGACCACTGGCACAATCATTTCGTTGTCAACTCGGTAAACTGTGAAACAGGCTTAAAAATCCAAATAAATGAAAAAGGGTTGGAAGAACTTCGGCACCAGTCTGATGAAATCTGTCAGCAGTTTGGGTTAGAGATACTGAAACCGTATCAAAAGCCTAAACAGCGGTCTTTAAATCAGCGGGAGTACCGTGCCGCATTACGCGGCAACAGTAAAAAGCTGAGGCTGACAAATGCTATAGACTATGCGGTAGCCAAGAGCCGTAACAAAAATCAGTTTATCGAGCAGATGCAAAAACTCGGATACGGTGTTAATTGGATAGACCATTACAAGTATATCACCTACACCACACCGGACGGTCAGCGTTTTCGGGACAACCGATTACTTGATGATAAATATTTGAAAACCAATATGGAGGAATTATTTGCTTATGAATATGGAGCAGTTAAAACAAATCAACCAAATACAAACGATAACCGATCAGACGGTAGGAACTTTGACCGAACCGATACAGCCAATCTACCTGATGCTCAAGCCCGAGCAATACAATCTATTGGCGGAGCATATCTCACAGACTGGGAACGCCATTGTGCAGAACACGGATTTGATATCCAAGCTACCGACGCAGGAAGGCTTGAAGAATATAATGACCAAGACGGTCGAGGACAACCTGTTTCAGGCTCGGAGAATTGTATCCGAGGGAATGAACTCGATACGATATTCAGTAGAGGTACAATCATCGAATCTGACCGACCGATTGAGGGAAATGATGCATACCGAACTGAAGAATATGAAGGACGAGCTGAAAGCACGGGACTTGACACCCTGGAGATTCAGGCTGAAATGGGCGGCGATTGGATCGATATTGCCGTTAATAGCCTGTATCTTGCAGCTGATCTTGCGATGATCGGAGGCAATGATAATGATAAGCACAATCCGAAATATGTCCGTGAACGCAAACGCGGGCAGAAGAAAAAGCATACACAAGACAGCCACGACGATGGCGGTATGCAAATGAAAATGTAAGGAGGAATGATCGTTATAATCCCATAAGTTCCGTGATGCCTTATGAAAAGAGGCAAATGGGATATTCCGGATTATGAATTAGAAGCAATAGTAAAATGTTTCTTACCCGACATTCAAGAGTTCTTTGCCACCGATGAGGGCAAGAAATACCTTGAAGAATACGAGTCGGAGAAAGAACAGAAAGCACCACCACAAGCCGATAAAACGGCTTAAAACGCATGCAAGGGCAGGGAGTAAAAGTTCTCTGCCCCTGTGGCTTATTTCTTGCTGTTAAAGTTTGGATATTCAATAGAAAAGATAAATCCGAACCCATCTCCAACTATGAGAAGGTTCGGATTTATACTGTTTGGTGCGGATAAGAGGACTTGAACCTCCACCGAGTTGCCCCGACTAGAACCTGAATCTAGCGCGTCTGCCGATTCCGCCATATCCGCGAGTACGAATGGTATTATATCACACGAAAAATCACTTTGCAAGTGTTTTTTTAAAAAAATTCTGTTTTTTCTTCGAAAAAGATGGTTGACGCTGTTTGTTTGATATGATATTGTTTGTTTATATAAAGATATATCAGAAAAAGGGGATATTTATGGCAAAAATTACAGACATGACAACAGGCAAGCCTGCGCGTCTGCTTGTTGGATTTGCGCTGCCGATGCTGCTCGGCAACTTGTTTCAGCAGCTTTACAGCATGGTGGATACGATCGTCGTCGGACGCGGCGTCGGCGTGGAAGCGCTCGCTTCGGTGGGTGCGGCAGGATGGCTTGACTGGCTGGTGCTCGGCATGGTCATCGGTCTGACACAGGGATTTGCGATTCTCATTTCCCAGCGATTCGGCGCGGAGGACTATGAGGGACTGCGCAAATCGGTCACAATGTCGATGCTGCTCTCAGCTGTAACCATCGTGGTATTTACAGTGACAGCATTGCTGATTGCGCGGCCGCTTCTTGAATTTCTCAATACACCTGCACAGACCATCGACGGCGCGCATCTTTATATCAGCATCATTTACATGGGCATCCCGATCATCATGACGTATAACCTGCTCGCAGCAATTCTGCGCGCGCTCGGCGACAGCAAAACGCCGCTGATTGCCATGGTTATCGCGTCGATCATCAATATCGGCTTGGACGTGCTGTTTGTCATGGGATTCGGCTGGGGAATTGCGGGTGCAGCGATTGCAACGGTGATGGCGCAGTGCTGTTCGTGTGTGTTCTGCCTGTTTTCCGTTGTGCGCATTCCGATTCTGCGGTTTCAAAAAGAGGACTGGCGGTTTGACGGTGCCGTCTGCAAGGAGCTTTTGCGTTTAGGACTGCCGGTAACACTCCAGAACGCCGTCATCTGCGGCGGCGGACTCGTTGTGCAGTATATTGTAAACGGATTCGGATACATCTTTGTTGCAGGCGTGACAGCGGCGCATAAGCTGTGCGGCCTGATGGAGCAGGCGGGCTCGTCGTTTGCGGCGGCAATGGGTACGTTTGCCGGACAAAACCTCGGTGCGAAAAAATATGACCGTATCCGTGAGGGAATCAAAAAGGCACTCCTCATTTCGATTATCATTGCATTTTCCATTGCCGCGGTAGTCATTGCATTCGGACGCTATATTGTGCGCTTCTTTATCTCCGATGAACCGGAGGTCGTGGCACAGGTGGTCGATGCTGCATATCCGTATCTGGTGATTATGGGACTTTGCCTGTTTGTGCTGTATGCGCTGTTCGTCTACCGTACAACGCTGCAGGGCATGGGCGATACGCTGATTCCGATGGTGTCAGGAATCATGGAGCTGTTCATGCGAATCGGCATGGTGCTTTTGCTCAGTGCGGTCGCCGGAAAATACGGTGTTTATTTTGCGGAAGTCGGCGCGTGGATCGGCGCGGCAGTCCTTTTGATGATTGCGTACTATTGGCGCATCGGAAAAATCTGTCCGAAGCAAAAAACAAACATAATCGCTTAAACAAAGGAGAATGTTGATGAACGTTCGAACATATCAGCGCGCTGATTGGCCGGCAATCGAGCGAATCCACGACAGCGCACGGAAAATGGAACTCTCTCATGCAGGACTTCACGAGGCGTTTTTGCCGCTTTGCATTGCGGCCGCGCGCGAGCAGCTGTTTGACTATCCGGGACTGTTTGTGGCGGAGGAAAACGGCGAAGTGCTGGGCTTTGCCGCCTGTACAGAAGAGGAACTGGCATGGCTGTATGTCGCGCCGGAGCATATGCGAAAAGGTGTCGGCAGCAGTCTGTGGCGGCACATGATTTCGGTGTTTCCGCAGATTTGTGTTTTGGAGGTACTCAAAGGAAATGAACCGGCACGCGCGTTTTATGAACGGCTCGGATTTCGTGTGTCCGGACAGGAAACAGGACAAATGCCCGGAAACGAAGCCTATACCGTAGAGGTCTATGTAATGCGGCGGACGCTGAACGAATAAAGAGAACATAAAAAAGCACCAGTCAATTTGGCTGGTGCTTTTGTTCATTCAAACCGCAACGTTGTTTTTCGGTGTGCCGTTTATAAATGCTTCTGTGTTTTCGTAGACGATGTCGATCAGGCGTTCGCGGGATTCCTTGCATGCCCATGCAATGTGCGGTGTAATTACGCAGTTTTTCGCAGTCAGCAGCGGCGAATCCTCGTTGATCGGTTCGACGGTTGCAACATCGAGTCCTGCGCCTGCCAAATGACCGCTGTTTAATGCATCGGCAACTGCCTGTTCGTCGATGGCGCCGCCGCGCGCCGTGTTAATCAGCAGTGCGCCTTTTTTCATTTTGGCGATTGTTTGGCTGTTTATAAGCCGCGTCGTTTCTTTAAAGAGCGGGCAGTGCAGGGAAATGACATCGCTTTCTTTTAACAGTGTGTCGAGGGAAACAAAGTGAAGCGTGTCCGACTCGTACTGCGGATATACCGTGCGGGAGTAGACGAGCACGTTCATGTCAAACGCCTGCGCGATCTGTGCGACTTTCTTTGCAATGTTGCCGAATCCAATCAGACCGATGGTTTTGCCGGCAAGCTCGCGGATGCGCGGGTCATAGAAGCAGAAATCTTCGCTTTCACACCATGCGCCATGGTGCACTTCATCGTTGTGTTTTGTCACAAGCGAGAAAAAGTGAAGCAAAAATGCAAATGTCAGCTGTGCAACACCGTTTGTCGAATAGGCGGGCGCGTTTGAAACGACGATGCCGCGCTCTTTCGCGCATTCGATGTCGACGACGTTATATCCGGTAGCAAACAGACCGATGTATTTTAAATTCGGGCACGATTCCATGACTGCACGGGTGATGATGGTTTTGTTGATGAGAATCATTTCCGCATCGCCGATGCGTTCAACAATTTTGTCGGCAGGGGTGCGGTCATACACGGTCATTTCATCGCACAGCGCGTGAAAATTGCTAAGCGATAAGTCGGTGGAAACGGCTGCATAGCTGTCCAAAACGACCAGTTTCATGAGATGGTTCACTCCTTTTTACGAATGCGGCGATTGTGCCGCACATCGTATTATATCACGTTTGGCTTTGGTTGTCTTGTGATTTTTTCTTCGGGAAACTCAGTCCGTGAATTTTCCCAATCAAAAAAGAAGAAAGCGTCACAGTCAGAAGCGAGCACGCGATTTTATGAAGCGAAATATACGAGAGCGAGAGCATGAGCACGATAAAATCGGTGATAAAATACGCCTGTGCGAGTTTTAACGGCGTTTTTTTGTGAATAATAAGTGCGAGTGCATCATCGCCGCCCGAAGCGCCGCCTGCGCGTACAATGAGCCCGACACCGACACCGACGAATAGGCCGCCAATCAGTGCTGCAAGCAGCGGCTGGTCGCTTAAATCGGGGAATATATAGCCGATCATCGAAAACAGGTTGTACCACATCGAAAAAAAGACGCTGGAACATGCGGCAAACACCAAAAACGATTTGCCGAGCAGTTTAAACCCCATGAGATAGCAAAGACTGTCGAGTACAATGCCCGATACACCGGGAGTAATGCCGGTCCAGTGCTGAATAAACAGCGTAAGCCCTAAAATGCCGCCCTCTGTGATGTGGGTGCGGTTGTGAATATGAAACATGCCGAACGCTAAAATCATGGCGCCAAGACAAAGCGTCAAAATGCGAAACAGTGTGCGCCGGCAAAAAAAGTGCGAATACCGTGAAAAAAGATGCATGATTTCCTCCTTGTGTTTTTTCGCCTCTTCCGATAGTATAAAGGATATAGTAACTATACAGTCAAGAGGTTTTAAAAAATGACGCGCAAACACTTTTTTACTGCCGGTGAGATGGCGCAGCTTCACGGCATTTCGAAGCAGACGCTTTTGTTTTATGATAAAAAAGGCGTGTTTTCGCCGGCGTATGTCGATTCTAAAAACGGATACCGGTACTACAGCGCCGCACAGCTTCCCACGCTCGACACGATTTTGATGCTCAAGGAAATCGGACTTTCCCTTTCGGAAATCCGTGTATATCTGGACGGACGAAACGGCGTGGGCACCGCCGTGTATATGGAGGAGCAAAAACGTCTGCTCGAAGATGAGATTGCGCATAAAAAGCGCATCGTCAAACGGCTTTCGAAAAAAATCGAAACGCTTCGCGCGCTGCAAACCGGTGCGGACGATATTACGTTTTATACACAGCCGCATGCCCAGTATCTGGCGATGCAGCCGGTGACGCCGCCGTACACGCTGTTTGACGTCGATCTTGCGACCAAGCAGCTGCTTTTGCGCTGTGCAGACGCGCAGGTCGGCTATGAATATCTGCTTGGCGTGACGGTTCCGGTATCTTCGATTCTGCGCGGTGCATATACAGCCGCCGAATGTGCATTTTTGCCGCTCTGTGAACGGCCGAAGAACACACACGGTGCGTTTTTGGTGCATAAAAAGCCGGCAGGCGAATATCTGTGCGGCTATCACAAGGGAACATACGAAACAATCGGCGAAACATATGAGCGGATGATTGCATTTCTGCATCAAAACGGGCTTTCGCCGTGCGGATATTCGTATGAATACTGTGTGCTCGACAGCTTTACTTCCCGTTCGCCGCAGGAATATGTGACGCAGATCCATCTGCCGTTTGAGAAATCAAGCTGTGAAAAAGAGTAAAGAAAAGGAAAAAGGGAATGCGCAAAAGAATCCGGGCTTTGTGGACAACGACACACAAAAAACGAAAAAAAACGCTTGTTTTTTGCATTACGGAGAAAAAACAAACGGAATGAGGCGTTTACATTGACAAAATGCGACGGTTTTCTTATGATAAAGATAGAGTTTTGCGCCCTTTGTTCGTTTTGGGCGTGTTGAAATGGAAACTATCACTTTGTGAAAGCAGGAGGATACTATGGAACGTTTGCACAGTGAAACGATTGGCGATCTCGGCATTATCTGCATGCCGGGCTGCGAAGCATTTGTCGAGCAGGTGGAGAACTACTTGCGCACATGGCACAATGAAAAAGACCACAGCTATGTGGTGAACACCGTGATTTCCCGTTTTGCTTCGGGTGAGGCAAAAGGTTTGATCCGCGAGTCGGTCAGAGGCAAGGATTTGTATATCATCACCGACTGCTTTAACTATAACGTGACCTATAAAATGTACGAAATGGACGTCCCGATGAGTCCGGACGATCATTTCCAGGATTTAAAACGTATGATTTCCGCAGCTTCCGGCAAAGCAAAACGCATCACCGTCATCATGCCGATGCTGTATGAAGGAAGACAGCACAAACGCTCGTCGCGTGAATCGCTTGACTGTGCACTCGCACTGCAGGAGCTCGTGAGCATGGGCGTTTCCAACATCATCACATTCGATGCACACGATCCGCGCGTACAGAATGCAATCCCGATGTCCGGATTCGACAGCTTCCAGCCGACCTATCAGATGATCAAAGCACTCACCAAAGTCGTACCGGATATCCGCATCGAGGACGAGTCGCTTGCAATGATTTCCCCGGACGAGGGAGGTGTGTCGCGCTGCCTCTACTATTCGTCGGTGCTGGGTGTCAACGTCGGCATGTTCTACAAACGCCGTAACTACTCGGTGATTGTCAACGGCAGAAACCCGATTGAAGCGCACGAATATCTCGGCAACAGCGTTGAGGGCAAAGACATCATCGTCGTCGACGATATGATCGCTTCGGGTGATTCGATGCTCGACATCTTCAAAAACTTAAAAGCACGCGGTGCGCGCCGCATCTATGCATTCGTTTCGTTCGGTCTGTTCACACACGGCCTTGAGATGTTCGACAAAATGTACGAAGAAAAAATGTTCGACGGCATCTTCACAACAAACCTGATCTACAGAAGCGATGCACTCCGTGCAAAACCGTGGTATCACGAAGTAGATATGACCAAATATGTGGCATATATCATCGAGGAATTAAACCACGACAATTCGACCAGCAGCCTCATCGATCCGTTTGCAAAGATCAAAACACTCCTTGCAAAACACGAAGCAGAGCTTGCAGCAGCAGAAAAATAATCGGTATTCAAAAAAGCAGGATTCTCTGGAATCCTGCTTTTTTTGCGCCTTTGTTTGACAATCATGCAAAAAAACGATATGATATATACTGTATCATTCTATATATCCGCCATCCGGACTTTGTCGGGTGCCGGTCACTGTGCGTGCTAAAGCGTGCAGAGCTTTGCAGGAAGGGCAGAGCGCAGGCCGGGAAACCGCGGGAGGCTTCCTTCCTTGAAAGGAGTTTATGCATGGACGACATAGGGCGATATATTTGGACGGCAGCAGGATTTGTGCTGCTTGTTTTGATCGCTATGTTTTTTTCGGCGGCAGCAACGGCTGTTGCGTCTTTGAGCGGCAGTACATTAAAGCGGCTTGCGGAAGAGGAAGAGGACGAAAAAGCGCAGAAGCTTTACGCCATCAAGAAAAAACAGTTTGATTTTTCACTGTATGCGGGCGCAAGTACGCTCACACTGCTGATTGCGGCGGCTTTGATTTCCACAGGTACATTTGTGCATGCGGTGCAGACGCTTTGGCTTTCAGAGGCAGACGCATGGGCTAAAGGACTCGGCACAGCGGGTGTCATTCTATTTGAATGGGTGATTCTTGTCACATTCGGCTATCTGTTCCCCAAAAAGCTTGTTTCCTATCACGCAGAATCATTCGGATATTTCATGCTGCGGCTTTTCCCGGTTTTGGGCGGCATTATGCGTGTCGTTGTGTGGCCGCTGACAGCGCTGACGCGGCTGTTTGTGCGCATGGCAGGCCATGACCCGAACAAAGCGGCAGAGGGTATTTCGGAAGAGGATATCCGCTTGATGGTGGACACCGGCAACGAAATGGGCACCATCGAAATGTCGGAGCGTGAGATGATCAACAACGTGTTTGAGTTTGACGACCGCACGGTGGACGCCGTCATGACGCACCGAACCGAAATTTGTGCGGCACGCATCGACCAGTCGCTTTCGGATGTGCTTTCACTCGTCATCGAAGAGGGATTTTCGCGCATTCCGATCTACAAAGACGACATCGACGACATTGTCGGCGTCGTATACGCAAAAGATTTGCTGTGTTTTGTGGGGGACTGTGATTTTTCGAATAAGCCGCTTGCTGAACACATGCATTCTGTGATTTATGTGCCCGAATCGACACGCTGTCGGATGCTGTTTAAACAATTCAAAGAATCGAAACAGCATATGGCAGTCATTGTGGACGAATACGGCGGCACAGCAGGCATCGCCACGATGGAGGATTTGATTGAATCGATCGTGGGCGATATTCAGGACGAATATGACAGCGAAGAGGAAGAAATCGCACGCCTTGAGGACGGAAGTGTTTCGTTTGACGGCGGCGTGTCGATTGAAAAGGTCGAAGAGCTGTTTGATATTGATTTAGATGCCGACGAGGATACCGACACACTGGGCGGACTGGTCATCAATCTGCTTGGACGGATTCCAGGGGACGGCGAACAACCCTCAGTCACCGTGGGCGGCGTTTTGTTCACCGTGACAAAAATTGAAGAGCGCCGCATTGTGCGGATTCTCGCACAGCGTGTTCCGGAAGAAGAAACAACACAGGAGGAAGCATGAAAATCCTGATGATCGGCGACGTGGTGTCGCAGTGCGGATGCGAGATGGTGCGGACGTGTCTGCCGCAGCTAAAACGGCAGTTTGGCGCAGATGTTGCGATTGTAAACGGCGAAAATGCAGCCATCGGCAACGGGATTCTGCCCGGTTCGGCGGAGCATTTGTTTGCAAGCGGAGCGGACGTCATCACTACAGGCAATCATGTGTTCCGCCGGTTTGAGATGTACGACTATCTTGCTTCGCACGAGCAGATCATCCGTCCCGCAAACTACCGTCCGGACGCACCGGGAAACGGTGTTTACCTGTATGACGGCGGATCGTTTTCTCTGCTCGTCGTCAATTTGATGGGCACATCGTTTTTAGACCCGCTTAAAAATCCGTTTGATACGATGGACGAGATTTTAAAGCAGTATGACGCGACGTATACGGTTGTCGATTTTCACGCGGAGGCAACGGGTGAAAAACGTGCACTCGGATTTTATTTGGACGGCCGTGTGAGCGCCGTGTTCGGCACGCATACACATGTGCAGACAGCTGATGCGCAGATTTTAAAAAACGGCACGGCATATATCACCGATGTCGGCATGACGGGTCCCGAACATTCGGCGCTCGGCGTAAAGCCGGAACGCGTGATTGAGCGGCTTCGCACGAATCTGCCGGTGCGGTTTGAAGTGGACGATAAAGAACCGTGCGTGATGGGCGGCGTGTGCGTCACACTCGATAAGAAAACAGGACGCAGTACGGGAATTGTTTCGTTTCTTGCAAGAATTGATGCGCAAACGCACAAAATAACGGTGCAGACAACAGCAGAGCGTTCATAATCGGACCAAACGGTGAAAAACGCTTGCGGCTTTTGGCCGGCTGCATTATAATAGGAATCAGAGAAACGTGACCGCAAGGGCGGCAGGAAAGGAAGATCGGTATGGTGAAATATGAAAATCATCTTGGTGTGATTGACATTTCTCAGGCGTACTTTGTCAGTCTCGTCAAAAGCGCAATGGTGAGCTGCTATGGTGTTGCAGGACTTTCCCACAGTTCACGGAAAGAGACGTTTCTTTCAAAGCTGTTCGGAAAAGAACCTGAAAACAAAGGGGTAACCGTGCGGGTCAAGGAGCAAAAGCTCGTTATCGATCTGCATATCATCGTTTCGTATGGAATGAACATTTCGGCAATTGTCAAAAGCATTGCGCACAAGGTGCGTTTTGCGGTGGAGGAAAACACGGGATTTTCCGTGGCGCGGGTCAATGTCTTTGTCGACGGCATGACTGCACAGGAATAACGAGAATCACGAAACAAGGAGTGTTTGATTGTGATAGATGGAAGTCTTTTGGCGAAAGCCATTATTTCCGGCGCAAACAATATTCAAAACCAGAAGCAAATGGTTGACGAATTAAACGTCTTTCCGGTTCCTGACGGCGACACGGGAACCAATATGTCCATGACCATCAGCGCAGGCAAGCGTGAGCTTTTACTGCTCACAAACCCGACGGTCGAAAAAGCGGCTGACGTGGCGGCAAGCGCACTTTTACGCGGTGCACGCGGCAACTCGGGTGTTATTCTGTCGCTTTTATTCCGCGGTTTTTCCAAGGGATTAAAGGGCAAAACGGAAGCAGACGGCCAGGATCTGGCAGAAGCGCTGTCGATCGGCGTGCAGGCGGCATATAAAGCTGTCATGAAACCGACCGAGGGCACTATTTTGACGGTTGCACGGCTGGCGGCAGAGGCGGCAAAAGAGCTGTCGCTTTCGACAAACGATCCGCAGATCGTGATGGATGAGATTATCCGTGCGGCAAAAGAAGCGCTCGACAAAACACCAGAGCAGCTTCCGGTGCTCAAAAAAGCAGGCGTCGTCGATGCAGGCGGCAAAGGCTTTGTCGTGATTTTTGAAGGTATGGCGCACACCTTCCGCACCGGCGAGGTGATCGAGTCGGCAAACGAGGAAAAACCGAAGGCAAAATCGCCTGCAAGCGTTGTCGCAGAGGCAGACGGCGAGATCACATTCGGTTACTGCACCGAGTTCATCGTTGACAAAAAGCCGGATGCAGCAGATCCGATGAAACTGCGTGCATATCTTGAGTCGATCGGCGACAGCGTGGTCTGCGTCGATGACGACGATATCATCAAAGTCCACGTCCACACAAACGACCCGGGCAACGCCATTCAGGCGGGCTTAAAATTCGGCCAGCTTGTGAATATTAAAATTGACAATATGCGCGTGCAGCATCAGTCGAAAGTCGTAGAAGCGGAAAAAACGGAAAAAGCCGGCTACACACCGGTGGAACCGGAAAAACCGTTTGGCTTTGTGGCAGTTGCGGCAGGTGCCGGACTGCGCGAGCTGTTCACCGATCTTGGCGCAGATCAGGTTGTTTCGGGCGGTCAGACCATGAACCCGAGCACCGACGACATTCTGCGTGCGATTGAGCTGACACCGGCGGAAACCGTGTTCGTTCTGCCGAACAATAAAAACATCATCATGGCGGCAGAGCAGGCAGTCAAACTTGCAGACCGCAACGTCTGCGTGCTCCAGACACGCACCGTTCCGCAGGGCATTTCCGCAATGCTCGCATTTGACCCGGAGCAGAGCTACAGCGACAACCGCGTTGCAATGACAAAGCAGTTTGATCAGGTTCAGACAGGTCTTATCACGTTTGCGGCACGCGACAGTGAATTTGACGGTCATTCGATCAAAAAAGGTGAGATTTTGGCGCTCGATAACGGCAAACTCGACTTTACCGACCGTGATCTGACGAAAGCGCTCATGCGTCTGGTCAAGCACCTGATTAAAAAACGTGAAGCAAGCTTCATCACGCTCATCTACGGCAGCGACGTGACCGATGAGCAGGCAGAGCGTGCGCGTGACGCTGTGGCGGAAAAATACGGCGCTGATTTTGAAGTGAACCTGATAAACGGCGGTCAGCCTGTTTATTACTACATGATTTCAGTCGAATAACGCTTTTTAAAAGCGAAAAAACAGGCAGGGGGATTCCTGCCTGTTTTTGTATGCGGGAAAGGAGGAAAAGTATGGCGCTTACACTGCGCGATTCGGTCGAAAAGCTTGCAGGTGTCGGCAAAAAGCGGGCAGAGCTGTACGCAAAGCTGTCCATTACCACCATCGGTGAGCTGCTGCTTCATTTTCCGCGCGAATATCTCGATTTGTCGCACCCGATTCCGATTGAGGAAACACAGCCGGGCGAAGTGTATGTTGTGCGGGCAACCGTCATGCGCAAGCAGGGCGAACAGCGTATTCGCAAAGGGCTTTCGATCTTCCGGGTGTTCGTGTCGGATGACAGCGGAGCCATGACGGTCACGATTTTCAACTCCGCCTATCAGTTTGCTATGCTCGAGGAGGGAGAGACGTACCTTTTTTACGGCAAAATGGACGGCACATTCTTAAAAAAAGAGATGCGCTCGCCGCAGATCTTCTCCGACGCGCAGTCATCGCAGATGTATCCCGTCTATCCGCTCACGCAGGGCATTACAAATAAACAGGTACAGTCGCATATGCGGGAAGCACTGCACGTCTGGGGTGATTGCTTAAGCGATAAACTGCCCGAGGGTGTGCGTCGGGAATACGGGCTTTGTCAGTTTCGCTATGCGCTCGAAACGATTCATTTCCCGCCGGACAGCCATGCGCTCGCGGTTGCAAGAGAGCGGCTTATCTTCGAAGAACTGCTGACCCTGTCGCTTTCGATGCATTTACTGCGTCAGAAAAACCGCGTGCAGACGTCCGTTTCTGTGTCTGATGTGTCGCTTGCGCTGTTTCTTGAATCATTGCCGTTTTCGCTCACAAACGGGCAGATGACTGCCATCCGCGAATCGCTTGCGGACATGCAGGGCGATGTGCCGATGAACCGGCTGTGCCAGGGCGACGTCGGCTGCGGCAAAACAATGGTTGCGGCGGCGCTCGCGTATGTGTGCGCAAAAAACGGACTGCAAACCGCCGTGATGGCACCGACGCAGATTCTCGCCGAACAGCACGCGCGCACATTCGAAAAAATTCTCGCACCGCTCGGCATTTCGTGCGGACTGCTGACAGGTTCCATGGGCGCAGCCGCCCGCCGCGACCAAAAGGAACGGCTCGCGTCCGGTGAGATTCAGGTGATCGCCGGCACGCACGCACTCTTGCAGGAGGAAGTGTCGTTTCACGCGCTCGGACTTGTCGTGACAGACGAACAGCATCGCTTCGGTGTGTCGCAGCGGGCGGCACTGTGCGCAAAGGGCAATCATCCGCACCTGCTTGTCATGTCGGCGACACCGATTCCGCGCACACTCGCATTGCTCATCTACGGCGACCTTGACATTTCGCAGATTGCCGAGCTGCCCGGCGGCCGAAAACCGATCAAAACGACGGTGATTCCCTCAAAACAGCGCCGCCGCGCACTCTCGTTTGTGCGCGAGCAGATCAGAGCAGGACGACAGGCGTATATCGTGTGCCCGCTGATTGACGAAAACGAAACGCTGGCGCTCTCGTCGGTCAAGCAGTATGTCGAATCACTCGCGGAGTCGCCGCTTGCCGATGTCAAAATCGGCTTATTGCACGGAAAACTTAAGCCAAAGGAAAAAGACGCGCTGATGCAGTCGTTTGCAAGCGGCGAAACGAATGTGCTTGTGTCGACCACGGTCGTCGAGGTCGGCGTCGATGTGCCGAACGCCACCGTCATGATGATCGAAAACGCCGAACGGTTCGGCCTTTCCCAGCTGCATCAGCTGCGCGGACGCGTCGGACGCGGCGCGTTTGAAAGCTATTGCATTCTCGTTTCTGATAACCAAAGCGAGGAAACAAAAGCGCGGCTTGATGTCATGAAGCGTGAGTCAAACGGCTTTGTGATTGCAAGGGAGGATTTGCGTCTGCGCGGCCCGGGCGACTTTTTCGGAAGCCGTCAGCACGGACTGCCGAAGCTGCGGATTGCAAACCTCGTAAACGACACAAGCCTTCTGCATAAGGCACAGGACTGCGCCAAACAGATTCTGGCAAAGGACCCGCCGCTTTCATCGGATGAACACCGCGGTCTGCGCAAAAGCGTGCAGCGGATGTTTTTGCAGAGCGGACAGACAACGCTCAACTGAACAAGGGGGGAGACATGGAACGAACGCTTTGCTATACGATTGACAACACGCACGACGGCATGAAGCTTGAACGATTTTTAATGGGAGAGCACGGCTTTTCGAGGCGGACGATCCGCAGTTTAAAGCAAAAGCCTGCGTGTGTGCAGCGAAACGGCGTGCATATCCGCATGGTCGATTCCATCTTTGCAGGCGACCGGATTGCCATTACGCTTGCGGACACGACGGCGACGACCACGCCGTCCGATATGCAGGTTCCCATCGTCTATGAGGATGATGATCTGATTATTTATAACAAGCCGCCGTTTTTAGCGACGCATCCGTCCAAGCTGCACCAGGTCGATACGCTTGCCAATGTGTATGCGGCGCATATGGGAGAAAACGCCGTGTTCCGTCCGGTCTACCGGCTTGACCGCGATACGGACGGACTGTGTGTCTGTGCAAAAAACACCCATGCGGCGGCTGTTCTGGCAGGAAAGATCGAAAAGACGTATACAGCGCTTGTCTGCGGAACGGTCGGGCAGGATGAGGGCACCGTGGATGCACCGATCGTGCAGCTTGTTCCCCACCAGATGAAACGCGGCGTGCGCGCCGACGGACAGCGTGCCGTCACGCATTATCGGGTCAAAGCGCGGAGTAAGCACTATACACTGCTTGAACTTTCGCTTGAAACGGGACGTACACATCAGATCCGCGTACACATGGCATATATCGGGCATCCGCTTGCCGGTGATACGATGTACGGCACAGGCGGCGAGCCGGGCAGGCAGGCGCTCACCTGCAGCCGTGTGCATTTTATACATCCGATCAGCGGAAAACCGGTGACTTTTTGCATAGAAATGAATAAAACATGGCGTATTCTCATGCAAAATGAATAAACGTGTTATAAAAATACAAAAAATGCTTGCATTTTGTAAAGAGATGTGGTACAGTAAGTACCATCATCCCTAACGGGAACAAATTTGTTGAGGGGGAACTCACGTTATGAAAAAAATCACAGCACTTTTCATGGCCGTTGTTCTCTGTGCACTGACCTTTGCAGGCTGCGCTGAGAAAAAACAGGTCACCATCAATTCCACAGAAGACTTAAACGGTTTAAAAATCGGCGTGCAGTCGGGTACCACCGGACAGACCTGGTGTGAAGAAAACACCGATTCCGAGGTTATCACATTCAAATCCGGCATGGATGCTGCACTCGACTTAAAAAACGGCGGCATTGATGCAGTTGTCATCGACGAACTGCCGGCACAGCGTATCGTTGAGCAGAACGACGATCTGAAAATCCTTGATCTGCGCTTCACCAAAGAGGAATACGCAATCGCAGTCAGAAAAGACGACACCGCACTGCTTGAGTCGATCAACAAAACAATCGCTGAGATGAAAGAAAACGGCGATTACGACAAACTGACCGGCGCGTTCATGCCGGCAGACGGCAACATCGTCATTCCGGAAAATGTTGCACCGACAAGCGGCGAAACCGTGAAAATGGGTACAAACGCAGCGTTCTGGCCGTTTGAGTACACCGAGGGCAGCGACATCGTTGGCTTTGACATCACCATGTCGCAGTACATTGCAAAAGGCATGGGCAAACAGCTCGAAATCATCAACATGGAGTTTGACTCCCTGATCGCAGCACTGCAGGCAGGCAGCATCGACTTCATCGCAGCTGGCATGTCCGTTACACCGGAGCGTGAAGAAGAGGTTGCATTCTCCGATACATACTACGCTTCCGAGCAGGTTGTCATTGTCAGAAAATAATTAAGAAACATCAAAGCGAGTACCGGCCGGCATTTACCGTCCGGTATTCCGTGTCATAAGGAGGGAAACGCATGGACTTTTTTGTCGGGATCTTCAACGATTTTTATCGGGTCATGATTGAAGGCGGACGCTGGGTACTGCTCCTGGAAGGCCTTTGGAACACGATCTATATCGCCGTCTGCGCCGTGCTCATCGGTACCGTGATCGGCTGCCTTTTAGCGCTTTGCAAAATTTCAAAATCAAAAGTGCTCCGTGCCGTTGCAAATATATATACAACCATCATCCGCGGCATTCCGCTTGCAACCCAGCTGATGATTTTCTATTTTGTCATCTTTGCATCGTTTGGCATGGACCGTCATCTGGTTGCAATCATCGCATGCGGCATCAACTCCGGTGCATATGTCACCGAGATTTTCCGTGCCGGCATTCAGGGCGTTGATATCGGTCAGACGGAAGCCGGCCGTTCGCTTGGTTTAAGCCGTGCGCAGACGATGTGGCGCATTGTCATTCCGCAGGCAGTCAAAACGGCGCTGCCGACTTATACAAGCGAGTTTATCGCACTCATCAAAGAGACATCCGTGCTGAGCTTTATCGCAGTTGCCGACTTGAACAAAGCAGGCGATCTGATCCGAAATGCCACCTACAATGCATGGATTCCGCTGATTACTGTTGCAGTGATCTATCTGCTCATCACATTCGGACTGACGAAATTGTTTGCATTGCTTGAGAGGAGGCTGGCACGCAGTGATCGAGGTTAAAAATCTTGTAAAAAGCTTTGACGGCAACGTCGTGCTTGACGGGATTACCGAAACGATTCAAAAAGGTGAAAAAGTGGTCGTGATCGGACCGTCGGGTTCCGGAAAAAGTACGTTTTTGCGCTGCTTAAATCTGCTTGAAACGCCGGACAGCGGTGAAATCTGGTTTGAAGGCGAGCAGATCAACACGAAAAAATGCAACATCAACCGCATCCGTCAGAAGATGGGTATGGTGTTTCAGCATTTCAATCTTTTCCCGCATCTGACCGTGCTGCAGAATATCACATTGGCACCGGTGATGCTTAAACTCCAGACAAAAGAACAGGCCGAAGCGCGTGCACGCGAGCTGCTCACACGAATCGGACTGATTGACAAAGCGGATATCTACCCGAACATGCTCTCGGGCGGACAGAAACAGCGTATCGCAATCGTGCGTTCGCTGGCGATGAATCCGGATGTGATTTTGTTTGACGAGCCGACGAGTGCGCTTGACCCGGAGATGGTCGGCGAAGTGCTCGAGCTCATGAAAGAGCTTGCCGATGACGGCATGACGATGGTCGTTGTCACGCACGAGATGGGCTTTGCCCGCGAGGTTGGCACCCGCATCCTGTTCATGGACGGCGGCAAAGTGCTCGAGCAGGCTGCACCTGAAGAATTTTTTACAAACCCCAAAAACGAGCGACTGAAAGATTTCTTGTCTAAAGTGCTGTGATAAATTTGGATACACGGTATCCAAAACGAACCGGCGTTCTGATATTCAGAACGCCGGTTCGTTTTTTTATGGGTTGTGTCTTTGCTGTTTTGAGAAAATACAGCCGCAGTAGTCCTGCCGGTAGAGATGATATTCGTTTGAGAGTACAATCGAGCGTTTGTAGCCCTCTTTTTTCTTAAAATCGGAGCAGAGATAGGGGATGCCCACTTCCTTGCCGAGCGCTTCGCCGATCGTGTTTAACCGTACCGCATCTTTTAGCGGACTGATCGACAGTGTCGTCGTGAAATAGTCAAAACTGTGCGCTTTGGCGTATGCTGCCGCCGCTTTGAGCCGGAGCGTGTAGCAAACCGTGCAGCGTGCACCGCCCTCCGGTTCCTGTTCGAGCCCTTTGACAGCTTCAAAAAATTCCGATGCATCATAATTGCAGGACGCAATCTGTACCGGTGAGGAAAGTGCCATTTCGTCCACCAGCCGTTTTAGTTCTGCCGCGCGTTTTTCGTACTCCGCTGTCGGCGAGATGTTCGGGTTGTAAAAAAGCAGCGTAATCGCAAAGTATTTCGACAAATATTCGAGCACATAGCTGCTGCACGGTGCGCAGCATGCATGGAGCAGAAGTGTGGGCCGTTCACCGGCAGCTTCGTGGCGCGCAATGCACGCGTCCAACTCACGCTGATAGTTTCGTTTGTTCATGAAAGCTTCCTTTCCGCAAAGAAAAAACGGCGCCATCCGGTGCCGTTTTTTGCTGTGTTTGTGCGCAATCTCAGCAGACTTTTGTAATCCAGCCGAAACGGTCTTCGCGTTTTGACAGCTGAATGCCGGTCAGTTCGTCGTAGAGACGTTTGGTCAGTTCGCCGATTTCGCCGCCGCTGATTTCGATGACGTCGTCTTTGTATTTTAACTCACCGACCGGAGAGACGACTGCCGCCGTACCGGTGCCGAACATCTCTTTGAGCTGGCCGTTTTTCGCCGCTTCTTCGACTTCGTCGATCGACAGACGGCGCTCGTTTACGGTGTATCCCCACGAACGCAGGATCTCGATGCACGATTTTCTTGTAATACCCGGGAGTACGCTTCCAAGCAGTGCCGGTGTGACAACCTCGTCGCCGATGACGAAGAACACGTTCATTGCGCCGACTTCTTCGATGTATTTGCGCTCAACACCGTCGAGCCACAGTACCTGCGAATAGCCTTTTGCTTCCTGCTGTGCTTTTAAGGAGCAAGCATAGTTGCCGCCTGTTTTTGTAAAGCCGGTGCCGCCGCGGACCGCGCGGACATATTCGGGTTCCACATAGATTTTGACCGGTGCTAAACCGCTTGCGTAGTAAGAGCCGGACGGCGAAAGGATAATGATGAATTTATATTCTTTCGACGGATGAACGCCCAAAACCGGCTCGCATGCAAAAATGAACGGGCGGATGTAAAGGGAAGTGCCCTCTGCGTGCGGAACCCAGTCTTTTTCGACCTCGATCAGTTTCGAGAGTGCTTTGATACAGAAATCGACGTCCACCTGCGGAATGCACAAGCGATCGTTCGAGCTGTTTAAGCGTTTGAAGTTTTCCTCCGGACGGAACAGCTGAATGGTGCCGTCAGCGGTGCGGTATGCTTTTAAGCCTTCGAATACTTCCTGCGCATAGTGGAACACGGAAGCAGACGGATCAAGCGCAATCGGTCCGTAAGGAATGATGCGCGGGTCATGCCAGCCTTTTTCCTCGTTGTAGTCCATCATGAACATGTGGTCGGTAAAATATTTGCCGAATCCCAGTGCGTCTTCGGCGGGTTTTTGCTTTGGTGTTTCGGTGAGGGTCACTTTGATCTCTTCCATCAACAACAGCCTTCTTTCCGTCAGGATAATAAAATGCCGGTGAAATCCGGTTATTAACTATATATTATATCACTCCTTTAAAGCGATGACAAGAGAAAGAATGCGAAAAACCGCAAAAAAGATGTTGACACTCAAAAAGATAAGCGATATTATATAAGCAAATTGAACTTATTTTGAGGTGGAACGCATGAAACAGAAGCTCATCAAGACCGTCAGCCGTTTTTTTCATGATTATACGCTGAATGAAATGTATATGATGAACCGATACGGTCCGGAATCAAGACTGACATACAGAAGCCTTTTGTATGTAGACTTGATTTATGGACGCCCCGGATTTTATACGGCGTCATCGCTTGCCGATGTGCTTCATATTTCAAAACCGGCGGTTATTATGAAGGTGAATGAACTCATCCGCAAGGGCTATCTTTACCGAAAACAGAGCGAAACGGATAAACGCGTGCACTATCTGTATGTCAACGAAGAAACACTTCCGGAATATGTGTTTTACGATGAAATGGGCAAAAAGGTGGCACAGCGGATGTGCGAGAAATATTCCCCGCAGGAAATCGAAACGTTCTGTACGATGCTTTCCGATTTAGACGAACTTTATGCAAAGGAGATCAAAACCCATGCAATCGACAAAACTGGCACAGAAGTTTAATCTGCCGCGCTTGCTTTTGTTTGTATTTCCAACCATCGTGATGATGGTGTTCATGTCGCTTTATACGTCGGTCGACGGCGCGTTTGTGTCGTGGCTGATTGGCGAGGATGCACTGGCGGCCGTTAACGTCGTCTATCCGGTGATGAGCGTGGTGCTCGCACTTTCGCTGATGTTTACTTCCGGTGCAAACGCCATCATCGCCCGCATGCTCGGTGAGGGACAGCCGGAAAAAGCACGGCGGTTTTTCTCGCTTGTTTACATTGTGGGAACGCTGATGGGCATTGCCGCCACAGCGATTACCCTGCTGCTCATGGATTCGCTGCTTTCGCTGCTCGGTGCGACCGAAACGCTTTATTCCTATGCAAGAGAATATCTCACCGTGCTCTGCCTGTTTGCGCCGATGCTGTTTTTGCAGGTCGGAACACAGAACTTTTTTGTTACCGAGGGAAAACCGGGCGTCGGACTGTTGGTATCGGCATTGGGCGGCATTACGAATATCGTTTTAGACTATGTGTTTATCGCCGTGTTTCATATGGGAATCGCCGGCGCGGCACTTGCCACAGGCATCGGTTATATGATTCCGGGACTTTACGGTGTCTGCTATTTCTTTGTAAGCCGAAAAGGAACGCTCTGGTTTGCAAAACCGGAATTTGAGGGCGGGAAACTGCTTCATACCTGTACAAACGGCTCGTCTGAGCTTGTAAACAACCTCTCGGTTGCGATTACGACGATGCTTTTTAATCTCACGATGCTGCGCTATGCAGGCGAAGGCGGCGTTGCGGCAATCACTGTGATTTTGTATGTCCAGTTTATTCAGGCGGCGATTTATTTCGGCTATTCACAGGGCATCGCGCCGGTTATCAGCTATAAATACGGTGCAGGCGACAAACAGCAGCTTCGTTATGTGGTGAAAACAAGCCTGTGGTTTTTGCTTGGCTGTTCTGTTTTGGTGATTATTCTGTCAGTGTTTGGCGCAGATTTGGCAGTATCACTGTTTATCCGGCCGGGAAGTCCCGTTTATGCACTCACAAAGCGCGGGTTTTTGATTTTCTCGTCTGCGTATTTGTTTATGGGCGTCAATATTTTCCTTTCGGCGATGTTCACCGCGTTTGGAAACGGCGCCGTTTCCGCACTCTTATCGTTTCTGCGCACGCTTGTCTTTTTGGTGGGCACACTGCTTTTGCTCCCGCTGTGGCTTGGCGTGGACGGCGCATGGATTGCCGTTCCCGTGGCAGAGGCATTGGCACTCGTCGTCGGTGTGATCTGCTACCGGAAATACCGTGCGGTCTACCACTATGGAAAAGAGAAAAGAAACGAATAAAAACGTTATGTAAAACAGATGAGGCACGCTCCTTGGGGAGCGTGCCTCATTTTGTTTTCGATCATTTACAGGATGTGAGTCCCTTTATTTCATCGACAATCATTGGAACCGTTTTGTTGCTGGTATCAATTTTAATCGTGTCAAGCGCTTGATACAGCGGGATTCTTGCGATACTTCTTTCAATCACATCAGCAGTACGGATTCCTTTTTCGACATCTGCGGTTAATCGCTCACGCAAATGAATTTCATCTGCAATCAGGGAAACACACTTCAGTTCGCAATGCGAGAGGTCAAGCTTTTCGATGATCGAATCAATGATGGACTGCTGGTGCATGACCCAACAAAAAATGACCGTTTCATAAGCCGAGCAATGTAAAAAATTATTGATCAGATAGCAGATATTATCGAGCACCATTGCCTTTGTTTCTTCGGTTACGACAAACGGGCTGGCATCCCAGCACCAGTCACCGTCCAAAAACACGCTGTGACATAACTCTTGCTTTAACTGCTTACATACGGTTGTTTTTCCAACACCCATGGTTCCGCCGATGAGATAGATTGTTTTCATTTGATTTCTCCATGTGCGTCACACTTCAATTTTCGTCCATTTTCCGCCGCAAAAACGTGTCATGCAGAATAACAGCCGCATCGTTTGGTCGCCGAACAGGCCAAGCCATGCACCGACCAATCCTAAGCCGCACGGGAAACACAATACCCACGAAAGGAGCGGGCGGATGATGCCGATGCTCACAAACGAGGAAAGGGCTACAAATTTTGTGTCACCCGAACCGCGCAGACAGCCGGAATAGACGACTTGTGCCGTCTGGATATGGGTGGTGAACGCAATGATAATCATAATGACACCGCCCATAGCGATGACGCTTGCATCGTTTGTAAACAGCGAAACGAGGAAGTGGCGTGCAAAGATGAAGACGAAAAACAGCACAGTCGATACGCAAAATGCCATGCGCTGTCCCGTTTTTCCGTAGATAATCGCCATGTCGGGACGTTTTTCACCGAGACTCTGTCCCACAAGCGACGATGCCGCAACGCCAAGACCATCACCAGCCGAGAACGAGAGGTTGATGATGTTCATACAGATCTGGTGCGCCGCAAACGGGATGGTGCCGAGGCCTGCAACGATTTTCGCATAGGTGAAAAAGCCGATGCGCATGAATACCTGTTCCACCATGGCACTGCCGCTGATGGAAACGAGTGATTTCATTGTGCGGCGGTCAAATCCCCAGCTTACATTGCCGCGCAGATCGAGAAAATGCGTGTGCCGGACAACAGAGAGCACCGACATCCCGCATCCGACAATGTTGCCGATGACGGTTGCAATCGCCGCGCCGCGTACACCGAGCTCCGGGAAAATCCAGATGCCATTGATTAAGAAGTAGTTGAAAATAACGTTTACCACGTTTGCAACGACGTTTGTGCGCATCGAAAGCTTTGTGTTGCCGCAACCGCGCTGTGCCGCGTTGATCGTAAGGCTTACAGACATAAACACAATGCTGATCATCAGAATCTGAAAATATGCGGTTGCGTCGGCAATCGTGTCGGAAGCCGCACCGGCAAACAGCAGAATGGGCTCTGCAAAGATTGTGCCGAGAATCGCCATCAAAACCGACAGCGACAAACTGAGAATAAACGACTGTCTTAAACACCGGTTTGCGCCTTCGTGGTCATTTTGTCCTTTTCTGCGTGCGCATACTGCCGTAACACCTGCGTTGAGCGAAAAAATCACCGCCAGCAGAATGAATTTCGGCTGATTCGTAAGACCCACGGCTGTGATAGCCGCAGGGCCGATGCCGCCTACCATCATCGTGTCGATTGAACCAATGAGGCTGACAAGAATCGACTCGAGCGCGCACGGCCATGACATCCGATACTGCCGTGCATACACGTCTTTGGAAGGCGGAAGCGGTTTGTCCGTCCGCTGTGAAGGCTTTAACATGTAGCGGACAGAGAAAACGCGCGCAAGCAGCTTTTTCATCATCATAAAAACTCAATCCCCTTTTGTGGCCGCATCTGTCTCTCTTTTTTAACGAGCGGCAAATATTGTTTAACAATATTGTAACACACAAAAGAGAAACCAACAAGCGGTTTACAACACCGAATGGGTATGATATGATGGCAATAGAAACAAAAAAGGAGCGGTTTTTATGAAAAATCCGATTATTTTAGATACAGATCCCGGCATTGATGATGCCGTTGCGATGATTGTCCTGCATCATTTCTGCAAAGAACGTGTCCGGCTGATTGTGGCGGGATACGGCAATATCAAAGCGGAGCAGACAGTCAAAAACGCCTTGATGATGTGCGAGCTGTTGGATATGGATGTCCCCGTTCTGCCGGGTGCGGTTGTGCCGCAGATGCGCGGCTATGAGGACGCCGCTCATATTCACGGCGCAGACGGTTTAGGCGGCATGGCGCTCGGTACCGTGACAAAGAAGCCGCTTGCAAGCGATGATTTTTTGAAAACGCTCTATGAAACGATCAAAGAAGCGGGCACAGTCGATTATATCACATTGGGACCGCTTACAAACTTAGCGCTTCTGTTAAAACGGTATCCCGATGTCGCGTCTCACATTGCACGCGTTGTGACAATGGGCGGCGGCATTGCATGCGGGAATGTGACGCCGCATGCGGAGTTCAATATCCACTGCGATGCGGAAAGCGCCGACCAAGTGTTTGCGTCCGGACTGCCCGTGGCACTCGTGCCGCTTGATACAACAAACCACGTCGCATTTTCGATGGAACAGATTAACGCTTTGGCAGACGTAAATACACCGCTTGCATCGCTGATGCAAAAAATCTTGACGGCAAATTACGAAAACTGCACGCGCTACGGCGAGGAAGGCTCCACCATGCACGATTCGACCGCCGTGCTTTATTACCTGTTCCCTGAATATTTTGAAACCATACAGTGCGGCATCACGGTCGACTGCGGCGAACGATACGGCAAAACGCAGATCACCGACCGCCGAAATAACGTCACACTGATTCAAAGCGGCGAGAGCGAAACGCTGTGCAAGCTGATTCTTTCGTGCATCACAGCCGAAGGTCGCTGATAACCGCGCCGTCAGAGATGCGGATCTGACGCGGTGCCGCCGCAGCAACAGCCGGATCGTGCGTGATGAGAATGAGCGTCGCACCGTTTTTCCAAAGCTCGGTCAATAGCTTCATCACCTCTGCGCCGGACGCACTGTCGAGGTTGCCGGTCGGCTCGTCCGCTAAGATGAGCGGCGGTGCACCTGCAACGGCACGTGCAATCGCCACACGCTGCTGCTGTCCGCCGGAAAGCTCCGCAGGCAGATGGTGCATGCGCGCGGAAAGTCCCACGCGCTCTAGTGCGTTTTGCGCGAGTTTGTGCCGCTTTTCCCTGGAAATACCGCGGTACCGAAGCGGAAGCTCAACGTTTTCGAGCGCAGTCAAACACGAAATCAGGTGAAACCCCTGAAACACAAAGCCGATTTTTTCGTTTCGGATGTGACTTAACTCTTTTTCGGACAGCGCAGATACGTCCGCGCCGTCGAGCAGATATGTGCCGCTGTCAGGCGTGTCCAGACAGCCGAGCAGGTTCATCATCGTCGTTTTTCCCGAGCCGGAGCTGCCCGAGATCGTCACAAATTCACCCGGATCGATCGTGAGGTTTAAATCGTGAAGCACCGGCACCGACAAGCCGTGTGATGTATACCGTTTTTGCACATGAGAAAGTAAAAGCAATGGTTTCATGACGGTTCCCCCTTTTTGCTTATTTTTCCCCGGATTTTTCTGCTATGCATAAAACGAAGGAGGTTTTTATTCAATGAACAAACAGCCGAACATTCTCTTTTTGATGACCGATCAGATGCGCGGTGACTGCATGGGCTTTGCCGGACATCCGAACGTCAAAACGCCGTATCTTGATTCGATTGCGTCGACGGGTCATTTTTTTGAGCACGCATATACCACCTGTCCGTCGTGTATTGCGGCACGCGCGGCGCTGATGACAGGACTGTACCCCGCTCACAACGGACGCGTCGGCTATCAGGACGGCGTGCGCTTTGATTTTCCCATAACACTCGCCGGCGAGCTCACAAAAGCCGGCTATCAGACGCAGTGTGTCGGAAAAATGCACGTCCATCCGCCCCGTAACCGCATGGGCTTTGAAAACGTGCAGCTCCATGACGGCTATCTTGCCTATTACCGCCGGTTTGACACGCCGTCGTGTATGACACAGGAGAATGCCGACGACTATTTCCACTGGCTCAAAAACGAAAAGGGCATCGACGCCGATGTGACGGCAACCGGTGTCGAGTGTAATTCATTCGTTGCCCGTCCGTGGATTTATGACGAGGAAAGCCATCCCACAAACTGGGTGGCACGCGGCTGTCTTGATTTTTTAAGACAGCGTGACCGCGACAAGCCGTTTTTCCTGTTTGCATCGTTTGTGCGGCCGCATCCGCCGTTTGATGCACCGGCTTGCTATTTCGATATGTATAAAGATATGGAGATTATACCTCCTGTTGTTGGCGATTGGGCGGATACTGAAACATATCTGCGCACGGGACGTGTGTATGACAGCGCAGAGGGTCCGGCAGATCCGGAACTGATGCGGCAGGCGCAGATCGGATATTATGCATGCATCACCCATCTTGACCATCAGATCGGGCGGATTTTGCAGGCGCTTGAACGGGAATGTCTGTTAAACGATACGATCATCCTGTTTACATCCGACCACGGCGAACTGCTCGGTGATCATCATACCTATCGGAAAACACGTCCGTATGAGGGCAGTACGCACATTCCGTTTTTCATTCGGGTGCCGGGACTTGGTACACCGCAGACGCACAAAGGTGTCATGTGCCTCGAGGATATCATGCCGACACTCATTGATCTTGCGGGCGGACAGATTCCCGATACACTCGACGGCCGGTCACTTGTCCCTGTTCTGCGCGGGGAAACGGATGCGGTGCATCCATATCTGCACGGCGAGCACAGCGGCGGTGCAATCGGCAACCAGTACATTGTCACCGAAACGGACAAATTCATCTGGTTTATGGAGAGCGGAAAAGAGCAGTATTTCGTGCTGAGCGAAGACCCGCATGAGCTGCATGACCGAATCGATGATCCTTCGTGCAAAGACCGGATTGACGAACTGCGCGCACTTCTTGTGCAGGAGCTTGCCGGCAGAGAAGAGGGCTATTCCGACGGTGAGCGGCTCATTGCAGGACAAATGCAAAAAAGCGTCCTGACGCGGTGACGTCAAAACGCTTTTGCTTTGCAAATATCGTTTAGTTTACATCGGGGAGCGATTCCACAAACGCACACAGCGCATCAAAATCACCGTGTGCGAATGCGGAAAGATCGGTGTTGTTTTGGTTGATGAGATGTTCTGTCAGGAAAAACAGCGAGATGCCGGCTTTTGCCGCCGCCATGTCTTCGACCGTGTCGTTGCCCACAAGCAAACATTCGTCCGGCTGTTTATTGCATTTTTTCAGTACTTCGCGGTAATATTCCGGGTTCGGCTTTGTGAACGAAAAATCCTCATAGGTGGAAATGAGCGAAAAATCATCCGGCGAAAGACCTGCCCAGCGGATGCGTTCGAGCGTTGCCACCCGCGGGAACAGCGGCGTCGTTGCCAGAACGAGAGTATATCCTTTTTCCTTTAAGCGTGTGACACATTGTTTTGCACGCGGGTCGGGTGTGACAAAATCGCCGATTTTGCAGAATTCGTGTTCATAAAAGGATGTGAGGAGTTCTTTTTTGCCGGCGATGGCATCGCCCATGATGCCGCCCAGCACATTCCAGCAGCGTGTTTCGTTTGTCATGCTGCCGTCGTTTTTCATCATGGCTTTCGTTGCCGCCCAGATTGCACCGGTCATCGCCTGTGCATCGAGCGAAAGTGACACACATTTTTTCCCCAATGCGTCGAAGTACGCTTTCATGAAAAATTCCTGATCCATTGGCAGAAGCGTGCCGTCTAAGTCAAATAAAATCGTGGTTTTCATGGTGGTTCCCCAATCGTTTTTGTTTTTCAGTGTAGCACAGTTTTTAAAAGCCCGCAAGCATGCTTTTGTAAGGACATATTTTATTCATATTTTATGTAAATCCTATTGACAATTTCATGTTGGTGCGCTATCATAAAATAAATTATAGGATAAGAGGAGGGTAATTTACGATGGATAATCAACAATTTCCGAATAACAACAACAATAACAATCAGTATCAGGCACCGCAGTACCAGCAGCCGCAGTATCAGCAGGCTCCGCAATACCAGCAGCCGCAGTACCAGCAGCCGTATGGACAGCCGCCGATGAACCAGCCGGGCAAAGGTTTGGCAATCGCTTCGCTCGTTTGCGGCATTGCAGCATGCGTGTTCTTCTGGTTTGGCGTTTCTGCTTTCATTTCTCTGCTGGCAGGTATCGCAGGTATCATTCTGGCAGTCAATGCGAAAAAACAGGGCTTTGTCGGCGGTATGCTGACCGCAGGTCTTGTATTGTCGATCATCGGCACTGTTGTCGGCGGCATCGTATTTGTCGCTTGTGCAGTGGTCATCGGTTCGATCGGCTGTGCAGCAAGCAGTCTTCCGCTGTATTATTGATTGAGAAACAAACAATGAAAAATAAGGCATACGGCGCACGTATGCCTTATTTTTTCTTGTATGAGTAAGGAGATTTTTTCATGTGCCCTTCATTGTCCTTGTTCGGCTATTCCATTCCGACATACGGAATCTGTGCGCTGATTGGCGTGGGTGCCGCGTTTTTGATCGCTTTTTTGCGGGTGCGAAAATCGTCCGCACATTCAGCTGAAGATACGATGTTCATGCTTTTGTATGGCATGGTCGGTGTGTTGGTCGGTGCAAAGCTTCTCTATTTAATTCAGGTGTCGCCTGCATTGATTCGTGATCTGCCGCTGTTGTTTTCCGATGTGCAGACGTTTTCGGCGCGGTATCTTTCGGGTGGATTTGTGTTTTACGGCGGACTGATCGGCGGTATTGCGGGTGCGATGATCTATTGCCGGCAGTTTAAGCTTCATCTGTTCGACTATGCAAACCGCCTGATTGTCATTATCCCCGTATTTCACGGCATCGGCAGAATCGGCTGCTTTTTGTCAGGCTGCTGTTATGGCATTCCGTGCGATCCGCCGCTCGGGATTGCGTTTTCACAGTCACAGATTGCACCGAACGGGATACCGCTTTTCCCGGTGCAGCTTTTGGAAGTGTGCACAAACCTGCTGTTGTTTGTCCTGCTGCTGTGGCTTACGAACAGAAAGCAGTGCAAGCGGTCAGACGGTGTGGCGTTTTATCTTTGCTATTATGCCGTAGTGCGTTTTCTGCTTGAATATCTGCGCTATGACGATGCAGAACGCGGGTTCATCGGCTTTTTGTCCACCTCGCAGTTCATCAGCCTGTTTATTTTTGCGGCAGGAATCCTGCTGTTTATAAAAGGCGACGCAATCGTTTCATTTTTGGAGCGAAAACTGAAAATCTAAAGAAAACGCACCGGTTTTCCGGTGCGTTTTTTCGCTTTATGCATCTGCCCGCCAGATATGGAGCGTGTGTGTCGGCGCTATATACAAAATGAGCGTGAAGTTTAAAACATGTTCACTGTCCGCCGGCGAACGGTCAACATAGGCATACCATCCGGATGATCGGACAGATGAGGGGAGCGGAATCTCTTTTTCATATGCGACCGCGTTGTCACAGGAGGAAAGCAGTGCATCATCCGTCGAAATAGGTGAAAAGCGCGGGTCAGCCTTGATGCTGGATTCGACGGTGCTTGCCGCGGCTTCGTCATAGGTGATACAGGTGTATTCGATGCCGTCGCCATGGAATCCGCCGTGTGTGTCGATGTGACGCACGACGGTGCCATGTTCGGTCAGGCTCTTTTGAAGCAATAAAAACGAATTACTCGAGGAAACGATACCACATCCGGTTATCGATAGACACAAAAGCAGACAGAAAAAGAGTGTGCACAGCCGTTTCATTCGAATTCCTCGCTTTCGGGGAGAAATGTGAGGATATCGCCCGGCTGACAGTCGAGTGCGGCGCAGATTTTATCGAGTGTTTCGAGCTTGATTGCCTTAGCGCGGCCGTTTTTTAAAATCGAAAGGTTTGCAAGCGTGATGCCGACGCGGTTTGCAAGTTCGGTGACACTCATTTTCCGTTTGGCGAGCATCACGTCAATATTGATTTGAATCATCGCAAAACGCCTCCTTTTTCAGATTGTCAGCGCGGCATCTTCGTGTAAAACGGCGGCTTTCTGCGTAAAATAAGCCAGGGTGCGCGCAACGATGATGACGCAGATGCCCGCAAAGCAAATTCCCATTGCGGCAAGGAAAACGGACGGATGGCTCATAGAAAGCAGGAACAGCACCACGTTCCCTGCAAAAAAGAATACGGTATCCGCGGCGGCAAGGTGCGCAATCGTCAAAAGGCGGCGCGCATTTTGATGGGAAAAGGCGTTTTCTTTTCCGATTGCCGCGGCAATCGCACCGCCGCAGCAGAGCACGGCGTAGCAGGGAAGCGCAGAGATCCACAAAAAGATCATCCAAGGCCAAAACGCGTTTGCAAATTCCGGAAATTCGCGGCAGACAGAGGATGCGAGTGAAGGAATGACGTAGAACAAAACGGCAGTTCCGCAAAAGCCGATGCCGATGATAACGGCAAACAGCCACAGTGCCATGGTTTTGGGTTTCATAAACATGACCTCCTTTTGATTTTTATTATAGCCGAGTTTTTTCGTTTGTCAATATAATTTTATTGTTTTACGATAAATAATTTTCGCAATACAAAAAACAAAGCAAGATGATTCCGCATCGGCTGTGGATTTTTCTTTGCGTTTGTGTTATACTCAAACGCGAAAGAACTTAATTTGGGGTGAAGCGTATGGGGCAGCGGATCACAGCGTGGGTGAAAAAGGAACTGATTTTGGTGCTGTCGTTTCTGTGTGCGGCGGTGTCGTGCTTGTTTGTGCCGCCGAGCAAAGCGTATCTTGCATATATTGACTGGTCCGTGCTTGGACTGCTGTTTTGTTTGATGGCGGTGGTAGCGGGTCTTTCGGCGAGTGGGTTATTCAATCGAATGGCGCAGGTACTGTTAAGCGGGCAGAAGAGCATTCGGCTGATGTGCATGAGTCTGGTGCTTTTGCCGTTTTTCACGTCCATGTTTATTACAAACGATGTTGCACTCATCACGTTTGTACCGTTTGCGATTCTGATTTTGTCGCTGTGTGAAGCCAGACAGACGATACCGTATGTTGTTGTGCTTCAGACGATTGCCGCCAACACCGGCAGTATGGTGCTTCCGTTCGGCAATCCGCAGAATCTGTTTTTATATGCATCGTATTCGTTCTCGTTCTGGGACTTTTTCAAAACGGTGTTTCCGTTTGGTGTGTGCAGTCTGTTGCTTTTGATGGCGGGTGTGTTTGTGATTAAAAATCAGCCGGTGTCGGTTTCGGTCGGCACATCGCCCGAACCGCTTAAAAAACGGTCGCTCTTTTTGTTTTTGGTACTGTTTGTGCTGTGTCTGCTGTGTGTGCTGCGGCTGTTCCGTACGGATGTGCTGGTGGGAATTATGGTGCTGTGCCTGCTCATTTTTTCGCGGCAGACCTTCAAGCAGATCGACTACAGCTTGCTTGTGACATTTATCTTTTTCTTTATTTTTTCGGGCAATATGGGACAGATTCCGGCAGTGCGCGACCTGCTTTCTTCCATGCTTTCTGCAAATCCGATGCTCACTGCTGCGGCTGCAAGCCAGATCATCAGCAATGTGCCGGCGGCTGTTTTGCTCTCGGGATTCACGCAAAACGGCGCGGCGCTGCTTGTTGGCACCAATATCGGCGGACTCGGCACACCGATTGCATCGCTTGCAAGCTTGATTTCATTTAAATTGTACTTAAAGAGCGAATCGCCCAATGCCAAACGGTTTACAGGACTGTTTTTTGCGCTCAACGTGCTGTTTTTGGCAGTGATGATTCTGCTTTCGTTTGTTATACACGCAATCTAAACCACACTACAGGAGGATGAATCAATGGAATGGATGCATAATGCGCTCATGGTGATCGGCAACGCGGCGATTATTCTGTTTGAGCTGATTGGTGTGCTGGTGCTTGTTGTGACAGGCATTCAGGGTGTGATTCACTATATAAAACGGGATCCGCTCACGCGGCTAAAGCTTGCGGAGGGCATGGCAATGGGACTTGAGTTTAAGCTTGGCAGTGAGATTCTGCGTACTGTGGTGGTGCGTGATTTAAGTGAAATCTTAATTGTCGGTGCGATTATTCTGCTGCGTGCGGCGCTGACGTTCTTGATTCACTGGGAGATCAAAAACGTGAAAAAGGAAGTTGCCGTGGAAAAAGAGGCGGAAGAGACGGCCAAAAAGCAGAAAGAGAGCACATCGGAATAATAAAAACGAACCTGTCCAAACGGACAGGTTCGTTTCGCTATGCAAATCTTCATTTTTTAAACACCAGATGATAAACGGAAAGAATTGCGGCGTATAAGACGGCTGCAATCGGCCAGATAATCCATGTTTGTCCCCATCTGCCCGTGAGGAAGCTGACGGTGAGATACAGCGCAGTGGTCAGCAGCCAGTAGACGGAAGAAAGTGCTTCTTCCTGTTTGCTGCATTCTTCTTGTTTACTGTTTTCTGTCTGCTCAGGCTGGAATTCGCCTTCTTTGAGCAGTTTCTGCATACTTGTATACCGAACACCCACTACAATAAAGCAGGAGGCACCGATGCCGGCGATGAACATGGTGACACACAGTAAGCAGATGAGCAGAAATACGTTTTCCAAAAAAGCGCCCACCAAGAGCGGAATCGGCGACAGGATGCAAATACAGGTGCCAATGATGTTTCCTTTGACATATGTGGGGAAATAGGCAGCTTTACGTTCACTTACCATGCCGGTAACACCGTATTCGGCTTCAAACGGCTCTTTTTCCAAAAAGGTAAACGGTGCGTTTTGAAATCCGCAGAAGATGAACAGTGCCACTGCAATCGTGACGATCACAAGGAGAAGCGGGACACCGATTGCAGCTGCGGCACTTTCGGAAATTTTTATAGCAGGAGATTCGGATGCCGCACTCAAAATAAGCAGCGGAATTGGCGATAGAATACACAAAAACGTTGCGAGCGCAATCTGGACAGAGGCTTTTTTTCGCTGTGCAAGATAGGCGTTGGCTTGTTCGAGTGTGACGCGCGGCAGCGGAGAATCAGATACCTGCTCGGTGAATTCTTCGGCTTCCATTTCATCTTTTAACAAGTAGTCTGTGGATACACCGAACAGCTCGCTTAACTGAAGAATTTTTCCGATGTCGGGAACCGTCTGTGCACCTTCCCATTTGGAAACAGCCTGACGTGACACGTTTAATTTCTCTGCCAGTTCCTCTTGTGACCAGCCGTTCTTTTTTCTGAGCTTGATAATCTTTTCAGCTAAAATCATTAGATTCACCCCGTTTGTTTGATAGAGGAGAGCTCCTCGTTTGCGTTTAGTATAGCATAGCGGGCGGTTGCGTGCTACCATGTAAAGCTGTCAATTTGTAAATTCGAGGTTGCAAAACGGGTAAAATCGGGAAACGGCAGCGAAAAAGCTGTATGTAAAATAAAAAACGAACCTGTCCAAACGGACAGGTTCGTTTTTTACAAATTGCTTGTGTGTATTGTTACAGTATCAGCAGACGCGACCATTCGGAGAGAATAATCTCCGACGCGTTTGATACTGCCGCTGTTTTTAACGCAGAGCCGCTTACAAGATGTTCTTGGGTATCGGAAGAACATCTTCGTCTGTTTGGCTTTAATGCCCTGCCACTGACATCGAAGTAATGGCGGCAAACAGCGCAATCAGCAATACCGCGCCGAGTACGATAATCCACAGGCAGAACGTAGAGCGTGCATAGTTTCTTAAGTTGATATTTCTTGTTCCGCCGAACGAGAAAATCAAAATCAGAATGAACCCGATGATCGGAATTGCAAACAGAATTTGATATCCGAAATATCCCCACATACCGATCGGTGTATAGTCTTTGGACGGATCATAGTTTCTGATCGGAATATGGAAGGGCTGATTTCCGGCACCGTAAGGCGGCTGATTTCCCGGGCCGTAATTCATCGGCTGCGGTTGCGGCTGTGCGTACTGATTGGGTGCCTGCCAGGTGTTTTGTGCGTACTGTGCGTCGTAAAATCCCTGGTTTTGATTTTCCGGCTGTGCCGGTGCAGTAAAATTGTCTTGCGGCATGACAGTTTGTGCCGCGTAGTCTGTTGTCTGTGTCGGCTGTGCGTTTTGCAGCGATACGCCGCACTGGTCGCAGAATGTTGCGCCTTCTTTGATATTTGCTCCGCAATTTGGACAATACATCATAAATTCCTCCTGATAATCCATTGATATTATATTGTTTATTTGATGATTACAGTGTGTTTGCTGTAATGAAATCCTACTTTAACGCCAGATAATATTTGTTTTTATAGGTGCTTTCGTATAAAAACTGAAATCCGATCTCCTTTCCCTCTTTCGCGAGTGCTACCGCCTGACTATAGTTCATTTTTGTTCGTTCCCTCCCGATTGCTGCTTTCTGATACAGCGGAATATTTTTTTCTTCAGCCGCTGATTTTCCGTATATTCGTCCATTCCTTTTTTAAACAGACACACAAACCATTGAATCATGCTGTTTTTCGTTCATCTCACCTCTCTTACAGGACTATGACAGATGAACTTGCAAAAAGGTTTTATATTTTCAAAAAAATTAAAAAAATTTTTTAGCGTATATGCTTCAATCTTTTTGATACGGTAGGAGGATTTTTGCAGATACGAATACTCTTTTTCTGCAGTTTTACGAACGATTGCTGTTGATGAGCATGAGAAAAGAGAATTGATCGCGCAGGATGAGTCAAAATTCCCGTGTTTTCGACTTATTTATACAGAAATCCCTAATAAAACAGTATATCCTGTAACATGGAAAAGCCAGGGTTTAAGGATTTTTAAATTGAAAAAGGAGATTTATAAACATATTCCGTCAAAAAACTGCGGGCGGCTAAGCCGCTTTGATTTCGCGCAGGTGCAGGCTAAGCCTGTTTGATTTGTTAATTTTCGATGTGGGCTCTTAATTCCTTACAAAATAAAAAAACTGCAGAGAGCGAATTGCTCACCACAGGTGCAGGCTAAGCCCGTTTAATTTGTTAACTTTCGACGCGGGCTTTTAATTTCTTACAAAATAAAAACCTGCGGAGAGCGAATTGCTCACCGCAGGTGTGGCGGAGAGGGAGGGATTCGAACCCTCGATGAGCTTTCAACCCATACACGAGTTCCAGTCGTGCGCCATAAACCGGACTAGGCGACCTCTCCGAATACCTTTACTATTATAAAGGCAGTCTGGCGATTTGTCAAGAGAAATTTTTCGGTTCCTGCTGTTTTTTAGGAATAAGCGGCCTTGTCTGGTGATACGAATGAAGAAAGATTCATATAAAGGGGCGAGTGTTTTGTTGTTTGAATTGTTTTCGCTGTTGGCATCCAAAATGCTGTGGTTTGCACTGCATATTGAAGGAAGCTCATTTAAAAAACCGCTGTCTGCCGCAAAGGAGCGGGAGTGCTTTGAAAAAATGGCGGCAGGAGACAGCGGCGCACGCGATCTGCTGATTGAGCACAATCTTCGGCTGGTGGCGCATATCGCCAAAAAATACTACTCGATTACGAACGATCAGGACGATCTCATTTCAATTGGCACGATCGGGCTGATTAAAGCGGTCAGCACATTTAACGCAGAAAAAGGGATTCGCTTTGCGACGTATGCAGCCAGATGTATAGAAAATGTAATACTCACACAACGGCTCTATTCCATATCAAACAGGGAAACCGTGACCCCTCTCCTTTGCGCTGGCAGGTCTGGGAACAGGAAAACGACCGTTTGTTTATCCTCTACCGCACGTTCTTTGGCTCTGTCGCCTATGCGCCGTTCTACATTCTGCGGTTCCCTTTCTATAAGGTGATAAACGTCAAGCAGACGAAATGGTATTTTGAACGGACGGAACACCCAGAACAACTGGTAAGCACTGCCGATAAGCTTCGCTATTACCGCTGTGGGAAAAGGCTGTTTCAATCGGAAGTGGCGGATTATGCCGGAATCAATACAAGTACCTATCTTTCTTATGAATCCGGCGACAGGGACTACTATCCCATTGATAAGATGAAACGGATTGCCAATCTGTTTGATGTGGATATATTGGAATTGCTAGATGATTACAACCGCTTCCTGTATGACGGGCAAGGCAAACAGATACGGAAGCTGCGCAAAAGTATGGGCTTAACGCAATACCAGTTTGGAAAACGGATGGGGGTAAGCGCCGGGGCAGTGAAGCGGTGGGAAAATGACCGTGTCGTGATTTTTAAGTCAACTTGGGAAAAACTTGTCCATTTGGCGCATACAATCAGGGAACAAAAAACGGATAGAAAGGCGTAACAGCTTTTCTATCCGTTTTTTGTCTTTGAGTTTTATTATTTTTTTCATTACCAGTCAGGAAAACGGCTGTTCCCGGCTGCTCTCTATATGATAGTCTTTTTCAAACCTTTATTTTCAAAAATTATTTTTCAGTATTGCTCTTTATATCATTCAACAGTCTTATTTTTTCTTCTTTTGGACAGTTTAAGTTTTGAAGATAACTTGCAACTGCCTGTGCATGAACCTCAGATATCTTTTGCTGTAAGGCGGCAATATCCTCCTCCGCCGTTGGGTAATACACCACTACTTTCACCCATGGCTACCCTCCTTAACTTCAAATCGAACCTCATACAAAAAGTGTATGAGACTCAGCTTGTACGTTATGACGACTTACATGTAGAAACATTTTCACTTTGCGTTTTACCATATTTCAAAAATACTTATTATTGCAACAAGCCAAAAAAATGTTATAATGGAAGGGGCAGAAACAGCCCGAAAGCCGTTTCTGCCGTGTATGCATTAGTGGCGTTTATAACGCTTGCATGATTCGGCATCAATACCCTCGTCATACTCAACTACAGTGAGTCGGGAGTACATGTCATTAACATCCGCAACTTTGAAGCGGATTGCGAGATTAAGAAAGTCATCTTCCGATAGCTCAGTTCCTTCCGGAAATTCGTTCAACAACAAATCCAAGCCAATTTTGTATAAGGGATGATCTGTATCGATGATGGCACGAACGGAAGTCTTGAAGATATGCTCTTCCATGCCGATTGACACTGATAGGTACTCTATACCTTTCGCAACGTAAGACTCCATATTGAGTATAATACCATGATAAAAATCATCTGTGGTTTTTAATTTTTTCACCACAGGTGTTTGTATAAAGTGTAGCATAATAGCTACCTCTCTTTCTTTTAAAATTTTTCGGACTATTTTAAGTGCGTCCGATTTGTACACCTTTTTATTAGTACATTCCTATCGACTCATTTTTCAAGATGAGCCGGTAAGTCTGGACTTTAATGTTGCCGAATACAATGCGGCATTGGAGACCATCTTTCATTTCAGGATGTAGTAAATCGGCGTCTTTCAGCGCTTTTGCTACTACCTTTACGTCTGAAAAACCATTGTCTTCCAAAATTTTCTTGAATACGGTTGACCGAATAGCTACTTCGTTTGGCTTCACCATTTTGGCATTCATCCCGGAGAACCCGCATTCGCCTTGCTTTTGGATGGTATGAGAGTTTTGAGAGAGCCAATCAATGAGAATATCATACGCCCGGTCTGCCAAAGACAGGGAATCGTGTTCTACTTGCTTTAGATATTCCACCCAAAAATCTGTTAAGCCCTCAATATCCAGAGCAATTCCCAGTTGTTCACGCACCAGTTGTGCGGTAATCATCGGTATGCTTATCAAACAGACCAAGCGCTTAACTATACTTTTATCTGAATCAATCTCATCAAGAAAATAATCTTTCCACTCGTTGTGTAACTCTAACAGGTCTTTTATGGGCATGGATTGAAGGACAGTCACCCATCTTCTTCCTAAAATCCCATAATTGCCGTAAGAAAAGTTTTTAACATTTTCTGCGTGAGAAGCGGATAAGGTGATAGAAGTGTCTAAAAACTCGATTAGCCTTGCACGAAGCCCGCTGGCTTGGTTACTCATGTCAAGAAGAGAATGTTCTCCGGATGACAATACAACAGTATTCCAGTGTTTGGCTGGTTTTTGCTGTGAATCTTTATTTAACCTTGCCCGGTCAATACCCTGATTCACGCAGTAAATCGTGTTGGTGAAATCTTTCTTTCGAGCCGATCCAGACTCATCCAAACAAACGCAAATACCATAATTGCCGTTCAGATGAGAGAGTATCGCATTATCCGTTGCGTTCCAACTGTGGAGAAGACCTCTTCCTTGTTCGGGATTACCCCACATGGAAGCCGCCAACTGTAACGCCGTTGTCTTTCCTCTGGAACTATCCCCATAGAAATGGTAAATCGGACTGCCCGTATGCAGGTACTGCTCCAAAAGTGCTAATGTGGCTGATGAAAGGCTCAACATGATTGCAAGCTGACAACCGATGCTTTTATCAATAAGATTATTTAGCTCGGTAATGTAATTGCTTGATGCCTTTTGCACGGATAAATCCATGTTCCCTGTATAGCCATCATCGAACCCGTCAAAAACGGTTCCGTCACGACTCCAGCCACATATGGATGACCGTCTCTGTATTGGAGCGTTTTGTTCGGACAGAAGTACATATTTGAGTAGTCGGCTTAGATGTTTTGGGTTAAAGTCGATACCGTACCTTTTTAGCTCGTCTACACGTCTGCTGGTAAAAGTACTTTTGTCAACGGACACCATACTCTCACCAAAGCGTGTCTTAATGGCAAGCTCCAAAGAAATGGTCTGAGACTCTTCATCGTAAACCACCGCCGAAACTCTAAACAGCGTTCACCCCCAATCAATGTGCTTCTCCCCGTCCTTGTTTCGAACTATGCAATTGACAGAGTCGTCATCAGCAACAAAGGGATATGTGGGATTGCCTTTACGAAGCTTCTTCGCTTCATCATCAGAGATTTTTTTGCTGGAAAAAGGCTTCATCTCTTTTTCCTCCTTTCAGATTATTACAAACCAAGAAACCAAGTTTTTTGAGAGGAACCCCACCCCACATGGAATGAGGTTCCGGATGACCTCTTGCTTTGTTGACTTTATTATACCGGCTTAGAGAGGTTGCCAACAGGGGCATTCACTCAATTGTTTTTTTTAAAAAGGGCAAAAAAAAAGAACCCTCGCACATGGTGGGATCTTCACAGGCACTTTTTAGGGGACAGTTGTGTTGCATTATAAGGTACGCTGAGAAATCTTTGAGGAACTGCTTTACCTCCTCTTTTTTAAGGAGTTTACCACATTTTAATCTGCTGAAAAAACTTCCTGCTTTACGATTACTGGTTAGAAGAAAATAACAGAACTCTGCATCCAGAAGGCAAAACGAATAGCCGTTTCCGTTGTATACTGTAGGAGCTATCTCTATTTTTAGGTTAGCTATACACTGGTTGAGTATCCGTCGTTCATGGTGTAAAAAATTAGAAAGCTCAAACTCATAGTCTTGTCTGTCTAGAAATGAATCAGGCGCTCTTCCTTTTTTTACGTCATGCTCTCTACGAATAATTGCGTTCTCGGAGAAAAACTGATTTCTCTTCCATGGACTTCTTTCCTGCTGCAAATGGTCTATACCGCCGTGATTAGGGTTTATACGCTTGTGCATAAAAAAACTCCTAACAAATAAATTTCGGACATAGCGTTTATGTCCGATAATGATTTGTCCGGAGCGGCATTTTTTATTAAATTTGTGGATTGAGAGAATGGAAAAATGTATTCGAATGAAGAGATTGTAGCCGTTTTGCAAGCTGTATATATTGAGCATAAAACCAAAACACAGACAGCGGCTGACTATCAAATGCACTGGAACACTGTTTATAATATTTGTAAAAAATATAAGTATAGAGCAAAAGAGTTAGAGTGTGTTTTAGCCGAAGAAGAGGAAGCAAAACGTACTTTTACGAAAAAAATTGAACCACGCACTCGAAAGGTGACAGAAGCATATCAACAGGAAATAGCAGCGTGTTGTAAAGAACACCTCAACTGTCAACGATTGAAAAAGAAGCCAGAGGAGTATATACGTAACTTGTGCGCTCAGTATGATGTGAAGTTTTCAGACATCATCTGCTATTCTCCGGAACGTATTGAAGTGCCAGTGGACGAGAAAGATTTTTATGAGCGGAAAAGAAAATATTTTAAATACATCAGAAGGATTCGAGCGTATCATAACGGCGTGAAGAATTATAAAGAAGTCTATGAGCTTCTCCGTGACAGAGAAATCTTCAAACGAATTCCCATTTCATATGATACATTTTATCAATATGCAAGAAAATATTGGGAAGATGATGTGCTTGATGGACGTTCGTTTGGAGAGTATGTTGATGAGATGTGCCGTCAACAGCTCAAATAACTGGAAATGAAAAATCTCTATGATCCGATGTTTTTTACAAAATTATGTAATTCTTTTTCGCCTGATTTTTCTAGGATAATGAACAGAGGAAGCGGCGGAGCGTTTGCGAATTTACCAGAGGAAATGCCTGCTCTGCCACCAAAAGGCAGAGCTTGGCATTGACGAAGGTTTTAACCTTTGGTAAATTCGCAAAAAAAACGAAGCCGCATAGTTTTATGGCAAATAAAGCTGTAATTGATGAGGACAATTTAGCCGAAACCTTGAGATGAAATAACCGTTTATTTTATAAGAAATCGTTTTTTGTTTTTTCTCGTCATAAACATCTGAACAAAAGGACTCGTAAGGAAATATTTCATTTTTTAAATATATATTATTATTTTGAATAGAAGCGCCGCATGGTTCGTCATGAATCATGCGGCGCTTCTGATTTTTTCGGCTGATGGACGGCATGTGGGTATCACAATCAGTATGATAAATGCAGTGAATATAGAATGGTGGAACTTTACAAGGAATTGTTCTAGGGCACTGTCGCTCTATACTGTTCCGTCGAAATCAGTCATAATGTAAGGAGGGAAAGTATATCTTGACGGAGGTGAATATGCCTATGGATCCAAGCAAAATCAAAGGTGAATACTTAAACGGCGCATACAATGAACTTGCCAACCTCCTAGGCATTGAAGCTGTTTTGAAAATATACAATACCTATCGAGGTCAACAACTGACATTGCCTGTTCAGTTGTTCAGCAAGGACTTTATTATCCGCCAGATTGTAGAAGAATACGACGGATACAATATCAAGCAATTAGCCACAAAGTTTGGCTACAGCGAAAAATGGATACGAAAAATTTTGAAAGACCATATCGACGATATCAGTGCCAAGAAAAAGAGAAAAGAATGAGGTGACATCTTTGGAAAACGGTTCAAAGAAGATGAATAAAAGCAGTCTGCTTATTTTAATCATTGTTGGAGTCATTGTTTTAGCGGTTGTAGGCTATGGAATCTGGCAGACGATGGGAAAGGGAACCGGCTCGTCTTCCTCTTCCGCTTTAACAGTAAGCGGCGCATTGGAGTTGAACGAAGAAAATCTGGAAGGTCGGTGGATTTGCACAGGAGAAACCGTTGCCCATGAACTTACCTTTTCCAAAGAACAGAAGCTATCCTATCAAAAATTTGAAACGGGAAATGAAATGCCCGTTCTCTCTACAACAGATGATACCTACAAAATTGAGGGGAATACCCTTACCCTTTCGATTTCCGTTTTAACCGGGGATATTTCAGAAACCTGTCAGGCTTCTTTAACAAAAGATACTCTGACTCTTACCGGAACAGGTGAAAGTCCGTCACATTTTGCGGGAACCTATCGCAGAACAGAACCGGAAGAATCCTCAAGCACCGCCGAGAGCAATCTTTCTGAACCGGAATCATCTGCGTCGCCGGAAAGCAGTTCCCCGCTGGAATCATCGTCAAAACCGCAAAACGATCAGTGGAAACCGGTATATATTTCATATATCGAATCGCTTCACAGCGATGAATGGCAGAATTTCAAGCTGATTAACCTTGACGGAGATTCCATACCGGAACTATATATCGAGGGAAGTACAACGGCGCAGGGGAACTTAATTTGCACCTACTCCAATGGGAAAATGGTATCAGAAAATCTCAGAAGCGGTATTACGAAATATAATGAGGGCAGTAATCGGTTGCATGTACGCAGCGGAAATATGGGGCTTTATTTTGACACGATCTACAGCATTCAAAATGGAGCCTTTATGCAACTGCACAGCGGACAATTTGAACTGCGGGATCCTTATGGGACATCCTATGAGGAGAACGATACCAATTATCAATACACTTGGGACGGCAAGCAGATTTTGAAAGCGGAATACGACCAAAAACTAAATCAAGAGGTAGGGTCAGGCAAAGCAGCGTATGAAGCAATGATTACAAAAAGCGAAGTTATTACAAAAATCGCAAATTGGTAAAAGGGGGAGCATTCATTGAACAAAAAGATGGACAAAAGCAGTTTGATTATTTTAATCGTGGTCGGGGTAATCGTGCTTGCGGTTGCAGGGTACGGTATCTGGCAAGCGGTTGGCACGGGAAAAGGCGGTGAGGAAACTTCTTCCAATGCTTCAACCGTCAGCGACACGATAGAACTGAATGGTGAAAATATAAAAGGAATATGGGAACACACGGACGGAACCACCGTACACCGTCTTACCTTTTCGGACAACCAAAAGCTGACGTATGAAAGGTTTGAAAATGGAAGCGATACGGCGGCGCTGACCTCCACAGACGGTTCCTACGAGATTTCCGGCAACAAAGTGACAATCTCCGTTACCGCTGACGGCGATACTGTAACGGAAACTTGTGAAGCAGTATTATCCAAAGATGGTCTGATTTTAAAAGCAACGTCTGAACAGTCCGGTTTTTTTGCGGGAGATTATAAGCGTTCAGAACAGCAGGAAGAGCCGTCCAGCGCACCGGAGAGCAGTTTTTCCAAACCGGAATCTACTGCGTCGGCAGAATCATCCGTACCGCCTGAAAGTACTGCTTCATCCGAGCCAAAGCCTGAATCCAAACCGGAACCTCCTGCATTTAATACGGAATTATTATTAGGACACTGGTATACCATTTCATCTATTTATACAGATCCCATGCCGTCCACAGATAAAGTGTATTATACACTTAGCTTTGATACAAACGGAACAGTTCAATATCAGGCGGGATATTATGTGGACTTCGGTGGTGATTTCGTCTATACACCGTTTGAAGAAACGACCTATTCGTATCGCCTTGAGGGAAATAATCTTCATTTTTCATCAGGTAGCAATGAAAGTATATACGTAGTAGAAAGCATACAAGATACAATATTAAATTTGCGCTATACTGGCGGTGAGCCGCTCAATTCATTGGAAACAATCGTTTTTTATACTGAATAATGAAAACAGAATTTTTGCTTCATAGGAATTATTGCGAAAATATTTTCAGGAGGAAATGAAAATGAAATTTGATAAAAGTATCTTACTCAAAAATCTAACCGGTATCTTTTGCGGCGCATTGATTCTCTCTATGCTGTTGCCCTTTGTAAAGTTTGGTACATCGACCGAAGGTGTATCGGTAGAAGCCCCTGTTCTCAAAGGAATCAACATTGTCACGGACGGAGGTTTTGTTGGCATTTTATTTTTCCTTATGCCAATTCTCATTTTGGTTGCCTGTTACCTTCCGCCGCTGGCAGCCTTTAAGAAATATATCTGTCTGGGTGCGTCTATTATCGGAACGGTTCTGTTATTTATTATTCCCGGTCAATTGGCATACGGTGCAAATGCGGCACAGGGAATTGCGGAATCTTCAGGAGCCAAGGTGGATGTAGATACCAGCTATCAAATCGGCTTTTGGCTGATGTTAGTATTCCTGATTGCCCTTGTTGCGCTGTCTGTAATTCAGCTTTTCAATCTGAAAGGCAATAAGGTCTTTGAAGCGGTGAATGCTTCTGATAATACGGCAAGCGGACAGGGAATGACAATGCCCCATATCGATACCGAAAAAATCACCGGTTTTGCGCAGAATGTAGCCGGGACAGTCAGTGGACAGATTAAAAACATCGCAGAAAGCATGGCAAACAAACCAGCTTCTGCGGCAAACAACCAGCAGGGAACGGTTCAGCAGACGCCGCCCGTTTCTCAGCCTGTTCCGCAGCAGCCGCAAGCACAGCCTGCTATCCAGACCGCTTCCGTGCCTGTTTCCCCTGCCCCTGTTATGCAGACAGAGGAAAATAAAAACCCGGAAGAAGTTATGGAACTGCTCAAAAAGCTGTTTGAGATGAAAGAAGCGGGAATCCTTACAGACGATGAATTTACGGCGAAGAAACAGGAAATGCTCAAAAAAATGTAACGTCTCCCACTTCCCCCTCGTCACATTTGAAAAAACATTCTGAAAATGTAAGAGTAGTACCAAACCAAAGCCATGGATTTAGATTTATATGGAGGATAAAACATGAGCAAGGAAAGAAAAAGGATCTGCCAACAAGTTGATTCTTTACAGAAACAATTAGAATCCTATCCTAATAAAGTAAAATTGAAAATAAAACAAGAGATTTTAAACGAAACAATTTGTTCAGATGACAGCGAGTTTACTAGAAAAGGGCAAATTGCAATATATGATAAGATGATCTCAACCGCTGAAAAATACAGCAAAAAATATGGTATAGACTTAGTAAGATTTTTTTCAGAGATAAGCAGTACCCCGAAAGAAAAGTCTCAAAGAGCTAAAAGTCTTCCTAAAGAATTTGAAATTTTTTCAAAACTATATAAATCTGTGTTGCGATTAAAAAAGGGACTAGAGAATGGGATAAGGGGTGAATATGAAGCATATAAAACCATCAAGGTATTAGACGATGAGATTCAACTGTTTCAAAACCTATGCGTCCCATTTCAAAACAGTACAGAAGAACACGATATCATTGCTATTACTACACGAGGAATTTTTACTCTTGAAATTAAGTATTTCTCCGCTCGGTTTGTGACGATAACAAAACAGGGATTGGTTTCGATTGGTAAAGATTTTGTAGGTGACACTTCTATGGGCGATAGAGGTTTACACAAAAAACGTCCTAAAAATGTTATTGAACAAGCACAACGACATAAACATTCTTTGCGAAGACTGCTTAAAAATACGGAATTTGAATCCGTTCCTGTTTATCCTGTTTTTGTTTATTCTAACGATAAATGTACCGTCTATGATGAAGAACTCGACCAATCGAATCTTTGTACTTGCTATCGAACGGGAATTGAAAATATTATTTTAGACGAAAAACGTCCTATTTGTTTATCTAAAGAAGAAATATATTCCCTTCGTTCCTTGCTAGAGTATGAATGTGGAGGAATCGAAGAACGCACATACCCCTTATCAATTACAGAATCATCTTTCTACGAAGCGCTTGCAGCGTTTATTTCGCTGCAAGTCGCTAATATGGAGGAAAAGCGTATCAAAAAAGAAATTTCAAAATCAAAAAAAGCTCTTAATGAGATAGATCGAAATAGAGACGAAGCGATCGGTATGGGGGCAGGGATTCTTTTAAACTTTTTTAGAAATTTATAAATATAGCTAATGGTGTTTCTGTATCAACTTTGACAAAAATATTTTATAACGCAAGCAAAGTAATAAAGGGCATTTCATAAGAAGTGCCTTTTATTATTTTGCTTGTCAAAATAAAGGTAAAGAAAGCCTTACAGACGATGAAAGGTCGTTTGTAAGGCTTTTTTATATATAACTATATTTCAGAAAGGCGTGAGCATATGCAAGAATTTCAAGTTGTGATTACAGAGGTTTTGCAAAAGACCGTGACCGTATCTGCCGACAGTAAGGAAGAAGCGAAAAGGATAGCCGAAACAGGCTGGAAAAACGCTGATTATTTGCTGGACGCAGACGATTTTAAGGAAGTCTTATTTTCGATGAGGAGGGATTAAGCGATGGAATCATTTTGGTTTATTTTCGGCTTTGTCGCTACACTCGTTGCGATTGTGGCAACGGAAGAAGTAACAGAGCGTTGCAGAAAACGTGAAAAGAGGTGATAAAAATGGTGTTGGGACTGATTGCGGGACTAACTGCAAAGGCTTCTATCGAATTATTTTTATCCGGTGCAGGTGCGGCAGTTACACTGTTGTGTACCGGCTCGAAAGTGAGGAAACGCAGATGATAAAAATAGAACGCCCGGAAGACCTGTGTATTTTTCGGGACAAACCAAAAATCCACCCTCTGATTGTTCGGTATTTGACCGACTATCTGTATTTTTTCCTGAGAGAATACCACTGCCCCGACATGACAGAGTTCGGGGCGTTTTTTCTGCTGGAAAACAGACAGGACAGCTTGCACCATACAGATATGGGACTGTCCCTTCCGCTGAAACAATCCGCCTGTTTTGCGGAATTTACCGAAGTTTTGACTCTCCGCAGTCCAATTCAGGAAATCCGTTTATTGCATAGCTGTTTTGTGTTGAACGACAGCTATGCAATTTCTGTTTTTATGGAACCGGGGATTCTGGAACCGGAAACGGAACAAATTTTACTGGAAGATTCTACATCTAAGGAGGTGCGGTTTGATGTTTCAAAATAGCCGCTATATTACACGGGGAATCCAAGCGGAAATCCCCGCATTCACAACAATAATTCTATGGGAAATGATTGAAACAGCACGACGGGAAACACCACTTGACTATTTGCAGGTATTCCGGCTATATCCCGCCCATGAACAGGGCGTTACTATGCAAAAGGTCATTCATACACAGGAACAGCCGCCCTACCAGAAAACACTCTGTTTCCCATGTGAAAATCCCGTTCGGGCCAAAATATTCTGTATTGACGATGAAACCCACTCCACCATGTTATTGGCGGACGAATATTGAAAGGATTGAACTACAATGACAAACGAAAAAGCAACCATCCGCTGTGAAGCGATTTTTTCTGACGATAAAGAATACCGTTATCTGTTATCCAAAGTCTGGGACAAGAACAGACCGATTGCAACGGTGATTTCCATTAGCCCAAGCACCTTTTACAATGTAACCTGCGACACAACAACTATGCTGATTCAAAATAATCTGGAAGCGTTAGGCTGCGGCGGTGTGGAACTGGTTAATCTTATTTCCAAAGTAGGAGTAGAAGCAAAAAGACTGAAAAGCCTGATTGATGATATCGGTGAGGAAACCGACCGCTATATTTTAGAAAGCGTCAAACGAACAGCGCTCACCATATTGGCATGGGGACGGATCGCCGGGATGAATAAAGCGTTTCAGGCAAGGGAAGCAGAAGTGCTGGAACTGTTAGAACCCTATATGGATAAAGTGCAGACGATCTCCGACTGCGCCGGACGAGAAAATCTTCATCCCCTCACGCCATCCATCCGCAATGAATGGAATTTAAGTTTATATCAATCGGAAACAGCAGAATAACTGACAAAGGCGCTGTGCTTCTTAAGGGAAGTACAGCGCCTTGCATTTTTATATCACAGAAAGGAAATTTTTATGAGTCAGGAATCATCAAACACCTTGCTTCAACCGATGGAAGACGAGGATTTTCAAAACACTGCCCTCTATTCCCTGCTTATCACGCAGAAAGAGTTATGGTCGGTTATCAGTGGCTTTTTATCCGCTTCCAGTCAAAAGGATTTGGAATATATCATCAATCCCCTGTTCGGCTATGCGCATTACGGGCAGGAAGACTTTGACGAAATCTGCGGCTATCTTCGCTATTGCGGGGAGCAACCACCGGAAGACCTTATTTTCAAGCAAACAATCCCCCAATATGCAGATTCGTTTTCGCTGGTTCATACAGCCGTCGGAGATTATGTAGTTTGCTATGATACAGAGAAAAACATACGGGGAATATTAAACAGGAAATAAAACTGCATTCTTTTAAGGGCAGGTTGTCTTTTGGAATGATTGTGGTATAATATTTCTGTAAGCCGAAATGATAGAAAACGAACAATATCATCACATAAAGCGGAGGAAAACCTATGGAAACAAACGCACCCCATCGAATCGCAATCTATTCCCGAAAATCCAAGTTTACCGGGAAAGGCGAAAGCATTGGAAACCAAATTGAAATGTGCAAGAATTATATCCGTCTGCATTATCCGGGATTTTCGGAAGAAGATATTTTGGTTTATGAGGACGAGGGCTATTCCGGAAAGAACACACAGCGCCCGCAGTTTAAAAAGATGATGAACGACGGAAAACATCACAAATTCGATGCGGTGGTCTGTTACCGTCTGGACAGGGTGAGCCGTAATATCAAGGACTTTGCGGAACTGATTCAGGAATTGCAGCAACTGAATATTTCTTTTGTCTCTATCAACGAACAGTTTGATACTTCTTCTCCGATTGGGCGTGCCATGATGTTTATCTGTTCGGTGTTCTCTCAACTGGAACGGGAAACGATTGCCGAGCGTATCCGGGACAATATGCGGGAACTTGCCAAATCCGGGCGGTGGCTCGGCGGAACAACGCCGACCGGATATAAAAGCAAGGAACTGGTGGGGAGTATCACTGTAGACGGAAAGGTGAGAAAAGCGTTTAAGCTGGATATCATCAAACAGGAAGCGGAACTGGTGAAGCTGATTTTTGATAAATTTATCGAAACCAACTCCCTTACCAAGACGGAAACTTATCTGCGGCAACAACATATCAAGACAAAAAACAACCGGGATTTCAGCCGTTTTTCTATCAGCAATATTTTGCGGAATCCGGTTTATATGATTGCCGACAAAGAAGCGTGGAACTATTTTGAACGTCTGGGAGTGGAGCTGTTTTCGGAGGAATCCGCTTTTGACGGAGTGCATGGTATTATGGCATACAGCAAGACCATCCAGACAACTGGAAAATCCAACCAGTTAAAGGATGTGAAAGACTGGATTATCGCTGTCGGCAAACATAAAGGCTTGATTTCCGGGGCGCAGTGGGTACAGGTACAGAAAATGCTAGACCAAAATAAATCCAAGTCCTATCACAAGCCAAAAAGCAATGTTGCTCTGCTTTCCGGGCTGTTGTTCTGCGGTGACTGCGGGGCGTATATGCGTCCCAAACTGAGCAGTCGATTGAATGCGAATGGGGAACGGATTTATGACTATCTCTGTGAAACCAAGGAAAAAACAAGAAGTCAGGATTGCAAAATGAAACGTCCCAACGGCAATGAGTTAGACCGGTTGGTCTGCGAGCAGATCAAAGCCCTTTCGGAAGACCATTCCGCATTCCTGAAAGAACTGGAACAGGCGAGAAAATCTCTGGAAGAACATCAGGGGGATTTCGACCAGCGTTTGGACGAACTGAAAAAAGCGCAGAAAGAAACTGAACGTAAAATTCAATCGCTGGTGGAAACTTTAGCGGATACGGCAGGTTCCGCCGCAAAATATATCACCGAGCAAATCAACGAACTGGACAAAGAAAATGAATCGCTGAAAGAGCAGATTGAGAACATGGAAAACCTGACAATGGGGCAATCCCTGACCGATTTGGAGTTTGATATCTTAAAAGAAATGCTTAAAAACTTTTCCAGTTCCTTTGATACAATGAGCGTTGAACAAAAGCGGTCAGCGCTTCGCAGCTTTGTTAAAAGGATTGTATGGGACGGAGAAACCGTTCATATCTTCCTGTTTGGGGCGGATGATAAGGGAATCGACTTTTCAAATCCTGCGTCAGAAATGGAAGAGCCGCAAGGTGAGGATTTCAAATGAAATCCTGATGCATTTTCGTGCCATCCGGAAAAATGCCGCGGAGGTATCGATCAGTGATCCGCTTGACGCCGAGGGAGACGGCAGTCCGCTCACACTCATGGACGTGTTTTCCGGTGAGGACTGCATGATCGAACAGATTGATCTGAAAATGCAGGCAGATCGTCTGTATCGTGCGGTAGAGCAGGTGTGTGATCAGCGTGAAAAGCAGATTGTGAGCCTGCGTTACGGGCTGTACGGAAAACGACCGCTTACACAGCGGGAAATTGCAGCGTATTTGAATATTTCGCGCAGTTATGTCAGCCGCATTGAGAAAAAAGCATTGAGCAAGCTTAGAAGTGCGCTCAAATAAAACATGTTATTTATTTTATACTGTTTTAATAAAAATAAATAAAAAATATTGACAAAATGAACAGAACGGCGCATAATAAAAGAAAAAGCCAAACAGGAGGGATTTTTATGAAGCAACCTATTATTACAATCAGCCGTGAATTTGGCAGCGGTGGACGTGAAATCGGCAAAATGATTGCAGATCATTTTTCGATTCCGTACTATGACAATGCACTCATCACGCTTGCAGCAAAGAAAAGCGGCTTTGTGGAGGAAATGTTTGAGCATACCGATCAAAAACCGACGGGTAGTTTGCTGTTTTCTCTCTCCATGTTTGGCGGTATGGCAAGTTTTGAAATGCCGCTAAATGATAAAGTATATCTGATTCAATCAGATATTATCAAGGAAGTGGCGTCAAAAGGCGGCTGTGTGATTGTTGGACGATGTGCCGACTATGTACTGCGCGATATGCCGAATGTCGTGAATTTTTATCTGCATGCTGACCTGGATACACGGACCGATTTTGCAATTCGGATGCGCGATTTCCCGCCGGAAGGCGCAAAGGAAAAAGTGCAGAAAATTGATAAGCGGCGTGCGTCGTACTATCACTACTATACAGGCAAAAAGTGGGGCGATGCGAAAAATTATGATTTGTGCATTGATACCACAAAACTTGGGCTTGAAAAAACAGCAGATCTGATTATCAAATACGTCGACTTAAGAGCATAAATGCGGCTCACATCAACAGATTACAAAATCCCCCTGCTAACGTACAGATATTGTGCGGCGGCAGGGGGATTTTTATTGTGACAAAATCGGAAACAGATTCCGTTTTTTTGCTGAAAAAAGCCAGATGTATTGATTTTTATAGGAGTAGGTGGTAATATAATTAATGTATGCTATAGTACAAAAGATGTGTAAGGAGTACGTTTCCATTCAGATTGTGAGGACACAGACAACATGAAAAAACGGAATTCTCTTGGAGAACAAAAGAATACAGTACAAGCACAGCCTATAGATCAAGAACTTTGTAGCTGCCGACAAGAAGAACCAACCGACTGCACAATGCAAACAAAGAACAGAAAAAAATGGTCGCTGAAACGAAAGATCGTTACTGCGTCTGTCTCGGTTGTGCTGGTTTTGATTCTTGCCGGCTTTTTCATATTTCAATATTTGCTTGCCGGACTCAAAACAAAGCCGATTACTGCACAGCCGCAGGAGCTTGAGGTGGATTCTTCTGTCGCTGAAAAATCGAAGGAATATAAAATCATCAATATTGCGCTGTTCGGCGTGGACAGCAGAGATTACGACAAAAATGAAGGAAGATCCGATTCCATCATGATTTTGTCTGTCGATCAAAAAAATAATACACTCAAGCTCACATCGATTCTGCGCGACAGCAAGGTGCATATTGACGGCTATGGTGAGGAAAAGATCGCGCATGCCTATGCATACGGCGGTCCGGAGCTTGCGATCAAAACGCTCAATGACAATTTCCACTTGGATATTCAGGATTACGCAACGGTCAATTTTGCAGGACTTGCGAACGTTATTGACGCAGTCGGCGGCATTGACATTGAGATCACAGAAGCAGAACGCCAGCAAATCAACCTCAACGCGAACAGTGACGGACTGCATGCAGAGGTGGTGACATCATCGGGACTTGTGCACTTAAACGGCGCGCAGGCAACGGCATATGCCCGTATTCGCAACATTGACAGTGACAATGCACGTGCAGACCGCCAGAAGAAAGTGCTTGCATGCATGCTCGAGAATGTGAAAACACTCAGCGTAACAGAATATCCGAATCTGCTGCGTACAGTGCTTCCGTTGGTGGAAACATCGCTCAGCTATACTGATATTATCGGTTTTGCACCGATGCTCTTAAATGAACTGCCGCTTGTGCAGCATTCGATTCCAAGTGAAGAGGATCATGCTGTGGGCGGCGGAAATCCGTGGGTTTGGAACTTTGATTTAGATGCAGCGGCAGACAGGCTGCATACATTTATTTACGAAGACGAATCGACTGAGTCTTCATCTGCTTTTTCTGAAGAAGAATAAAAACGAAATGTGGGGAAGGTAAATTGAAAAATCTTGGACAGAGAAAATTACTGCTGATGGGTATTGATTGCCTGGTGCTTGTGATTTCGTGTTTGATCGCTTATTTCTTGGTGATCTTTACAACGAAGATTCCACTGACACCAAAAGGCGTTTTTTGGAATGCAACCATATTTATTGTGTGCAATGTGCTTTCTTTGGTCGCATGGGGTACGTATCAAAAAGTTTGGCGCTATGCGGCGGTGGGCGATATGGTATATTGTGTGTTCAGCGTACTGTCCGGAACAGCGGCGGCAGGTGTCATCTTAATTGTGGCACGTCAGCTGGAAACAGTGCTGTATCCGCTTCTCGCATGCGGTATTTCGATTCTGGCGATTATCGGTGCACGCTTTTTATATTTGTATCTGCTCGATTCTTCCGACGCGCAATCAAAAGAAGTGCGTAAACAGCGTGCAATGATTGTCGGCGGCGGACAGGCGTGCCAGAGTATTCTGCGTGAAATGCTCAGCATTTCAGGCTGCGGATATGAGCCGATTTGCGTGGTGGATGATGACCGCGAAAAAATTGGCCGAAGCATTCATGGTATTAAGATTTACGGTCCTACGGACGAAATTCCGGCAATCTGCAAAGAACAGCAAATTGAAGCGATCTTTTTTGCGATTCCGTCTTGTGATGAAGAGGACAGAAAACGCATTCTGCACCTGTGTTCTACAACGGGGTGCAAAGTCAAAATCCTTCCCTACCTGCACAAATTGATTTTTGAAAAAGAACTGCTTTCGCAGGCAAAAGACATCCGTATTGAAGATCTTCTGGGCAGAGAACCGACACAGTTTGATAACGTTCAGGTTGCAAATCTGATTTGCGGAAGTGTCTGCATGGTCACCGGCGGCGGCGGATCGATCGGTTCGGAGCTTTGCCGGCAGATTGTGCAGTATCAGCCGAAACAGCTTATTTTGATCGATATCTACGAAAATAACGCATATGCGATTCAGCAGGAGCTTTTGCGCAAATATGGGCAGGAGCTGCCGCTTCAGGTGCGCATTGCATCTGTGCGTGATTTCGATAAGATGGAGCAGTTGTTTGAAGAGTATCATCCGGATCTGGTGTTTCATGCGGCGGCGCACAAGCATGTCCCGCTGATGGAAGAAGATCCCGATGAGGCAGTCAAAAACAACGTTTTCGGTACCTTTAACGTTGCAAAGCTTGCGAATCGATTCCATGTCAAAAAATTCGTCATGGTTTCGACAGATAAAGCGGTCAATCCAACGAATGTCATGGGCGCAACGAAACGCTGCTGCGAGATGATTGCACAGTATATGGCCGAAATCTCTACGGGCACTGAGTTTGTTGCAGTTCGGTTCGGCAATGTGCTTGGATCGAACGGCTCGGTCATTCCGCTGTTCCGCAAACAGATTGAGGAAGGCGGCCCGGTTACCGTTACACACCCGGATATTATCCGCTATTTCATGACGATTCCTGAGGCTGTTTCGCTGATATTACAGGCTGGTGCAATGGCAAAAGGCGGCGAAATTTTCGTACTTGATATGGGCGAGCCGGTGAAAATCACAACGCTTGCTGAAAACTTGATTCGCCTGTACGGGAAAGAGCCGTACAAAGATATTGAAATTAAATTTACCGGTCTGCGTCCGGGTGAGAAGCTGTTTGAAGAGCTTCTGATGGATGAGGAAGGACTCAAATCGACGCTCAATCATAAAATCTTTATCGGAAAACAGATTCCGGTTAACCGCGAAGAGTTTGACGAGATGATTGAAAAACTGCATCAAACAATCGAGGCACGGCAGATCAATCAAATGCTTTGTTGTTTGCAGGAACTGGTACCTACATTTTCATGTTCCCGCCTGCTGAATGTAAGTTTATATAAACATGAATCGGAAAAAAGCGTGTCTTCTTCCGGTTTTGCAAGAAAGGAAGTCTAATCGATGAACATTCCATTTTCACCACCCGATATGACGGATGAGGAGATTGCCGAAGTAGCCGATACGTTAAAAAGCGGCTGGATCACAACAGGGCCGAAAACAAAACAGTTTGAAAAGGAAATTGCATCGTTTTGTCATACGAATAAAGCGGTTTGTCTCAATTCTGCAACAGCATGCTTAGAAGGTGTGCTGCGGCTGCTGGGCGTGGGTGCAGGCGATGAAGTCATCACAACAGCATACACATACACCGCTTCTGCAAGCGTTGTATGCCATGTCGGCGCCAAACTCGTGCTTGTCGATACAGCACCGGGCTCGTTTGAGATGGACTATGCGCAGCTTGCAGAAAAAATTACAGAGAAAACAAAAGTGATCATTCCGGTGGATCTTGCCGGAATCATCTGCGATTATGATACGATTTACCGTGTTGTAGAGGAGAAACAAGGACTGTTTTGTCCGGCAAACGACATACAAAAAGCAATGGGACGCATTGCAGTCGTTGCGGATGCCGCGCATGCATTCGGTGCACAGAAAGACGGAAAAATGTGCGGACAGATTGCCGACTTCACTTCGTTCTCGTTCCATGCGGTCAAAAATTTGACCACCGCAGAAGGCGGCGCTGTTACTTGGAGAGAGATTCCGGGCATTGACTCCGAGGAAATCTATCGGTTCTTTATGCTCTATTCGCTGCACGGACAGTCGAAAGACGCACTTGCGAAAACAAAAGCTGGTGCGTGGGAATATGATATTGTTTTCCCGGGCTATAAATGTAATATGACCGATATTATGGCATCGATCGGACTGGTGCAGCTTACTCGGTATCCGTCGATGCTTGCACGCAGAAAAGAAATCATTTCTGTCTATAACAAGGCGTTTGCAGATCTGCCGGTCAGTGTGCTGTGCCACTACGGTGACAATTTTGAATCGAGCGGACATTTGTATTTTGTACGCCTGCATGGAGCAGACGAGCAGATGCGCAATCGTGTGGTAGAAAAGATGGCAGAGGCCGGTGTTGCAACGAATGTGCACTATAAACCGCTGCCGCTGCTCACTGCATATAAAAATCTGGGCTTCGATATCAAAGATTATCCGAATGCGTTCTCGATGTATCAAAACGAAATGACGCTTCCGCTTCATACCTGCCTGACAGACGAACAGGTTGCATACATTGTTCGTACGTTTTCACAGATTATCAAGGAGCTGAATCAATGATTCTAAAAAAATGGGAGGCACTCCCCGTATCCATGCAGACGGAAGCGGTGAAGCCGTACTATGATGCGCTCAAACGCAAAACATTGAGCCTGATTCTGAAGCGTTTGTTTGATATAGTTGTTTCGCTGTTTTTGCTTATCTTGCTGTCGCCTGTCTTTTTGGTGCTCAGCATCATGATCAAAGCTGATTCCAAAGGACCGGTGATGTTTCGGCAGGTGCGTGTGACGCAGTACGGAAAGACGTTTCGCATTTTCAAATTCCGCACAATGGTGACAAATGCAGAACAGCTCGGTACACAGGTGACAGTCGGCGGCGACAGCCGTATCACAAAAATGGGTCACCGTCTGCGCAAGTGCCGGCTGGATGAACTGCCGCAGCTGTTAAACATTCTGCGCGGCGAAATGAGCTTTGTCGGCACGCGCCCGGAAGTGGAGAAATATGTAGCACGCTATACACCTGAAATGATGGCAACGCTGCTTTTGCCCGCCGGCGTGACTAGTCTTGCAAGCGTGTATTATAAAGATGAAGCAGAACTATTAAATAATACCGAAGATGCAGACAGAACATATACTGAATTGGTTTTGCCGGGGAAAATGCGTTATAATTTAAGAGCAATCAAAACATTCGGTTTTTGGAATGATATAAAAGTATTGTTTATAACAATACTCGCAATGCTGGGAAAGGAAAATATGGAAGTCGATATTGCTTCAGGAAAGACAGAGGTTAATCAGAAAAACAATGAATAAAGATGTTATTGTATCTGTAGTGATGCCAGTGTATAACGAAGAACGCTATATTGAAAAGTGTGTCGAGTCATTGCTGCATCAAGATTATCCTATCAGTCAGATGGAATGGATTTTTGTCGATGGATGCTCCAATGACAATACCGTAAAAATTCTAAATGATTACAAGGAAAAATATCCTGAATTAATTAGAATTTACAGCAATCCAAATAAAATTGTTCCATATGCAATGAATATAGGAATCGCTGAATCATGCGGAAGATATATTGTACGCTTGGATGCACATGCAGATTATGCGTATGATTATATTTCAAAGTGTGTGTATTATCTTGAGCATACAGACGCCGAGAATGTTGGCGGTGTAGCGGAAACAAAGGCAAATGGAATGATGGGAAATGCAATTGCAAAAATGCTTTCTTCAAAATTCGGAGTAGGAAATTCTCAGTTTCGCACGAATGGAGAGAGCGGATATGTAGACACTGTTCCCTTCGGTGCTTTTAAACGAGAAGTGTTTACAAAGTATGGTGGATATGATGAGCGCCTTGTACGCAATCAGGATAATGAAATGAATTATCGAATTCGCAAAGGCGGTGGAAAAATCTATTTGTCTAACGATATTCATCTATCGTATTATTGCAGAGATACGATTAAAGGAATTGCAAAAATGGCAAATAAAAATGGAATGTGGAATTTGATTACGATGAAGCTGTGTCCAGGCTCAATGGGAATTCGACATTTTATTCCGTTTGCATTTGTATTGTCTATTGTAGTTCTTTTGGTCTTGGGCTTTTTTCATCCTATATTTTGGATCGCGCTGGGCGCAGAATTGATTTTATATTTTGGACTTGATGTGTTGTTTTCGATAAAACAGGCGTCTTCGGTAAAAGAGATATTTTTGTTAATCGTTTTATTTCCGATTTTCCATGTCTCTTATGGTTGCGGTTCGATTGCAGCAATTATAAAGTTGCTTTTGAGGAAATATCCATCCAATCAATATCAGCCGAAAAAAATCTAATAAGGAACTAAAATACATTCTAAGGAGGAAACTAAAATGTCACTTTATGAAAAACTGGTAAACAAAGAAGAGAAATTGTCCCTTGTAGGTCTGGGATACGTAGGAATGCCCATTGCAGTTGCGTTTGCAAAAAAAGGAATTGATGTCATTGGATTTGATTTAAATAAGGCGAAAATCGAGTTGTATCAATCCGGTGTTGATCCAACAAAAGAAGTTGGCGATGAAGAAATAAAAAACTCTACAGTTTATTTTACATCTGACGCAGAAGACTTAAAAAAAGCAAAATTTCATATTGTAGCAGTGCCAACACCAGTCAATCTGGACCATACTCCTGATTTGACTCCGGTTATTGGTGCAAGTGAAATTGTTGGACGAAATCTGACAGAAGGTTCTATCGTTGTGTATGAATCTACCGTATATCCGGGTGTTACTGAAGATGTGTGCATTCCGATTTTGGAAAAAGAGTCTGGGTTAAAATGTGGAATTGATTTTAAAGTGGGTTATTCTCCGGAGAGAATCAATCCAGGCGATAAAGTGCATAGACTTGAGAATATTAAAAAAATTGTATCTGGCATGGATAAAGAAAGCCTTGAAGTAATTAAAAATGTTTATGATATCGTCATTGAAATTGGAACATATCCTGTGTCAACCATTAAAACAGCTGAAGCGATCAAGGTTGTTGAAAACAGTCAGAGAGATATTAATATTGCGTTCATGAACGAATTAGCGATGGTATTTGACCGTATGGGCATTGATACTAATGAAGTTGTTGACGGCATGAATACCAAATGGAATGCACTTGGATTCCGTCCGGGACTTGTTGGCGGTCATTGCATCGGCGTAGACCCTTATTATTTTACATATGAAGCTGAAAAACTTGGGTATCACAGCCAAATTATTTTAAATGGCCGAATTGTAAATGACAGTATGGGTAAATTTGTAGCAGATGCAGCCATTAAAAATATGATTTCCGTTGGTCAGGCTCCAAAGAAAGCAAAAGTGGTGATTCTTGGCTTAACTTTCAAAGAAAACTGCCCGGATACTCGGAATAGTAAAGTAAATGATATCATTAAGAGATTAAATGAATATGGAATAGAACCTATTGTTGTTGACCCATGGGCAAGCGAACGAGATGCAATGCATGAATATGGCGTAACGCTGACAAAACTCGAAGATGTACATGATGCAGATTGCATTATTATTGCAGTAGCACATAATGAATTCAAAAATCTGAAACTGGATGAAATCGATGCATTGTATAAAGATATTCCTAATAATGAAAAAGTCTTAATTGACGTGAAAAACTCTTTCACAATAGAGGACTTGAGTAAGTTGGGATATACTTTTTGGAGACTTTAAGAATGAAAAAAATCCTCCATATCAATTCTTATTATCAGCATAGTCGCTTTTATAAAAATTTATATGATCGACAATTTCAAAAAGCACAGAATATTGCAGTATATGTTCCGGTTTCATCAAACGACAACAATTCGTTTGATTATGGTTCATATGCGCTTCTTGATAATTGTTTTAATTCTTATGATCGGATTTTTTTTCATCTAAAGCATGGGAAAATATTTTCTAGCATTGAAAAAAGATATGATTGGAGCAATATTTCGTTAATTCATGCCCATTCATTATTTTCAAATGGATATATTGCTTATAAATTATACAAAAAGTATAATATCCCTTATATTGTAGCTGTGCGAAATACAGATGTAAATGTGTTTTTTAAGAAAATGCTGCATTTGCGCAAAATGGGTGTAAATATTCTTAAAAATGCAAAAAGAATCATATTTATATCTCAAAACTATTTAGAACTGACGCGTTCAAAATATATTCCTAAACAATTTGAGAAAGAATTTCTTGAAAAATCAGTAGTACTCCCGAACGGTGTAGATCAGTATTATATTGATCATGCGCTGAAAACACCGAAAATACCGCATGAAGATGCAATTGATTTCTTATATGTCGGAGAGATCAATCAAAATAAGAATGTATTGTTTTCAGCAAAATGTATCGATAAACTCAATCATGAGGGAAAATGCACGTTTACAATGGTTGGAAAGATTACAGATAAAAAAATATATCAAACTGTTTCTGCCTATGATTTTGTCAAGCATATTTCGCCTCAAAAGAAGGAAACTTTAATTTCTTATTATCGAAATGCGGATATTTTTATCATGCCGTCAATTACTGAAACATTTGGATTAGTGTATGTTGAAGCGATGACGCAAGGTGTTCCGGTGATCTATACAAAAGGTCAAGGATTTGACAACCAATTTCCAAATGGTCAGGTTGGATATGCAGTTTCTTCTGATTCAGCAGAAGAAGTGATCGAAGCGGTTCACAGTATATTGGATAATTATAAGGAACTTTCTAATAATTGCATAAGTCTAAGTAAAAAATTTAATTGGGACTTCATTACGGAACAATATGATGCAATTTACAATTTGCTGCTTGAGTAAGAAAGGAGATTGATTCAATGATTTTAGTGTTAACGAATAATTATCCTTCCGAAGACAATTTATATGCAAATGGTTTTGTGCACACAAGGGTTTTGGGATATCTGAAAAAAGGGATAGAGGTAGAAGTGTTTGTCTGTAAAAAAAATATGGGACAAACAACTTATACATATCAAGGCGTTAGTGTTGTTACCGGCAGTGCAAATGACTTAAAAACATATTTAGAGGAACATCAAGTAGAGAAAATCTGCATACATTTTCTTTCTCCGGAAATGATCAAAGGAATGGATCGTGTTAAAAAGCAGTTTGATTTGTTTATTTTTGTTCATGGAAATGAAGCGTTGTTCTGGTATGAACGGCTATTTCGTTCAACTACGTCTTCCATCCACAATTTTTTAGTATATTGCCATAATGCAGTATTTAACACACTTTCGATTTTTAACATTCGCAGATTCTTAAGAAAAACAAAAAATTGTCTGCACTTTATCACTGTATCTGAATGGATGATGAGGAAGACATGCAAGAATTGGAAGGTCGATGAATCTAGATTTACAATTATTCCGAACTATATTAATGAGGAAGTATTTTTTTCAAAAAGGAAATCGGAGGCTGATCGGCTTAAAATTTTATCTATTCGTCCATATAGTAGTTCGAAATATGCAAATGATATGAGTATGGACTTTATACAAAAATTAAGCCAGTATGATTTTTTTAGCCAGTTGGAAATTAAGATTGTTGGAAAAGGAAATATGTTTGCTGAGTTAACATCGAAAGTTAGTATGTTTCCGAATGTTTTAATTGAAAATAGGTTTTTGAATCAGGAGCAAATTAAATCTTATCACGATGAATATGGAATTTTTCTTTGTCCTACACGTCAAGATGCGCAAGGCGTTTCGATGTGCGAAGCTATGTCGAGTGGCTTGGTTCCTCTCACATTGAATAATACTGCCATCCCTGAATTTGTAAAAGAACAGGAAATTTTGTCCTGTGATACAGATGATATGGTTCAAAAATTCGTGTATTTGTATAATCACCCCTCTCTTTATACTGAATTATCTGAAAAGATATCAAAAGAAATTCAGGAACAATGTGGTTATGAAAAAACAATTACAAAAGAAATTCAACTGGTAGCAGGTGAATAATAATGCCTTTTTTTACTGTTTTTATCCCTACATATAATCGAGCATATACGTTGAATCGTTGTTTGGATTCACTTATAAATCAGTCATTTAAGGATTTTGAAGTTGTAGTAGTGGATGATGGATCTACAGATAATACACAGAAGATAATAAATAAATATCAACATCAATTACCCATCCGTTATTTTTGGAAAGAAAATGGTGGTAAGCATACTGCTATCAATTTAGGAATTGAAAATGCGGCCGGAGAAATGTTTATTATTCTGGATTCTGATGATTATTTCACCGAAGACGCATTAAAACAATTTTATATGCACTGGAATGAAATAAAGGATAAAGACCATTTCTGCGGAATCATGATGCGTTGCAGAGAAATCGGAAAAGAGCAGATTCACGGAAATTTATTTCCAAAAAACTATTTTATTTCTAACTATGTGGATTTCCACTTTGTTTCTGGTGTGAAAAATGGCGGATATGGTGATTGTTGCGAATGTTTGCGTACAGAGATTTTAAAAAGATATCGTTTTCCTATTGTTGAAGGGGTGCGTTTTGTTCCAGAAGCATATATTACAGATCAAATTGGTTTGAAATATCAAATGATGTGCTTTAATGAAGTCGTAAAGATTATTGAATATCAAAGTGATGGTATTACGAGAAATCGTGACAATTTTGTACAAAAAAATTCCTTAGGATATTTGTATAATGTTATTTCAAAACTAGAGTACATTTTCCCACACACAAAAGGAATTAGGTTAAAAATTAAAATATCATATTGGTATGATTATTGGAATTTTCAGAAAATGAATGCTAACAACAGCGAAATCCGTGTCAAAAGAATTTCCTTTTTGGGCTGTATTACAAAAGTTGCTTATCCGGTTATTCGTCTTTTAAAGTAGCATACATAAACATCATGTTTTCTGTTTGAGTGAAACGATGTGTTGGAATAGTTTTTATCGTACTTCAAATATATTTACCTCGGAGTGAGAAAAATGAAAAAAGTAATGTTGGTTTTTGGCACTAGACCTGAAGCAATAAAAATGTGTCCACTTGTAAATGAATTGAAAAAGCATGAAGATGAATTTGATGTAAAAGTATGTGTAACTGGACAGCATCGCCAAATGTTGGATCAAGTGTTAAATGCATTTAATGTGCACCCTGATTATGATCTTTCGATTATGAAAGAGAAACAGACCTTGTTTGATGTAACGACTAGTATTTTGAATAAAATAAAAGAAATTTTAGAGACAGAAAAACCGGATATTGTACTTGTGCATGGCGATACATCTACAACTTTTGTAACAGCCTTGGCATGTTTTTATTTGCAGATTCCAGTAGGACATGTTGAAGCTGGGCTGAGAACGTACAATGTTAAATCTCCATTTCCGGAAGAGTTTAATAGACAAGCGGTTGGAATTATTGCGGATTTTAACTTTGCGCCAACGGAAAAAAGCAAAGAAAATTTGGTGCGAGAAGGAAAGAACCCAGAAACAATTTATGTAACAGGAAATACTGCAATTGATGCATTAAAAACAACGGTAAAAGCAGATTATACTCATCCAGAATTGGAATGGGCACAAGATTCAAAACTGATTATGATTACTGCGCACAGACGTGAAAACCTCGGAGAACCAATGCACCACATGTTCCGTGCTATTAGAAGGATTATTGAAGAGCATAAGGATGTAAAAGCGATTTATCCCATTCATATGAATCCTGTAGTACGTGAAGCTGCTAAACAAGAATTGGGAGGATGCGATCGCATTCATATTATTGAGCCGCTTGATGTTTTAGATTTTCATAATTTTTTGAATCAAAGTTATTTGATTTTAACAGATAGCGGAGGAATTCAAGAAGAAGCACCATCATTAGGAAAGCCAGTGCTGGTGATGCGCGATACAACGGAACGTCCAGAAGGAATTAAAGCGGGTACGCTGAAATTGGTTGGAACAAAAGAAGAAGATATATATACTAATTTTGATGAACTGCTGAAAAACGATCAGTTGTACAATCGGATGTCTCAAGCTTCTAATCCATACGGCGATGGTACAGCATGCCATCAAATTTATGAAGTGTTGCATACTTGCTTATGAGGAGAAAGATGAATTTGATACAGAGTATATTTGATAAAATATTTTTTTTGCACGGGAAAATCTTTAATGTTCAGAAAAAGGCGAAAGATCTCATTTTGTGCATATATATGATCATCTTTAATTTGTATTATTTTATAATTATGTCCAATATGATACAAATGCGATCAGCCTACAAAGTAGTGATTCATTTCATTTTAGTTTTGGGTTTGGTTTTTATTCTTAAACCTCAAAATAGGATTGAGATTCCTAAAATCAGAAAGAATTTGTCTTTTGCTTTGTGGATGTTGTTTATCGCAATATCAATTGTTTCATGTGTTATAAATGTATCATTGAATGTTATTGCTACAGTACCATTGGTATTCTTCTTATTTTTTAATATTTATTCAGGAAATGAATTGATAAAGTGTTTAAAGCCAATTAGTATAGCTGCTACAATTTCTCTTCTTCTTTTGTGGATTATAAATATGGTTTGTATGCCGATCCAGTCTGCGCAATATTACAGCAAACTGAATAGTCCGATTGGTTTATGCATGTATATTACAACTTTATTACCTTTTGTGTTTTATTTGATTGAGCAGATAAGACATATGCTGTTAAAATATCTTTTGATTTTATTTGTTGCTGTCAATTTGACATATATTGTGTATAGTGCTTCAAGAACCGGATTGGTGTGTGCTATTTGCATTATTGGTGTTTGGGTAGTATATTTGATTTTTAATCTTAAAGGACAAGTGATACAAACAATTTTGAAAATTATTTTCTTGGCAGTTTGTATTTTTATTTGTCTAAATACAATTTTAACGATTCACAATCATGTTTATAAATATGCAAATCAAATTTTTTCTTTTCAATCACAACCTTCCATTCCGGATGATGAAATAAGTCCAGATGATAGTTTGGATATTTTTGAAGATAGGATTGGAATTGATGGAAAAGATCTAAATCAAATTTCTGCTGGGCGGATTGATATTTGGAAAGAGTATGTTTCCCATTTTAATTTAACAGGACATAAAGATACAACGGATATTACGGTTACAGTAGGTTATAAAGATGAAACATTTCAATCTATTTCTGCACACAATACTTTTATACAAGTAATATATGACTATGGCTTGCTAGCTGGCGGAGTATTTTTGCTGGTTGTAATAATCGGATTATTGAAATGTGGATATTTTTGCATTATTAATCGAAAAGACTATAAAAGCTTTTTATTACTCAGTATAGTAGGAAATTTTGTTGCAGTAGGAATGTTTAACTCAACGTTTTACTATTATAATTATATTAATATCATGTATTTTATACTGATTTTGTCATCCTTTTTATTAGTAAAAAAGTGCGACTCTGATACAATATGAATAGGGCGGTTGCGGTAATGATTCATGTTAAAATTATTATCGCAACCGTCAAGTTATAAGATAAAAATGTAAAGTACTTTAAGTGTATATGCGATACATAGATGAGTATCTTTGGAAATATTGAATGGATGGTATATAAATGAAGAAACAATCGACGCTTCAAAATATTATTGCGATGTTTGCGGGAACGTGTCTAAATATTCTTATTAGCTTTGTAACAACACCATTGATTACAAGACTAGTTGTTCCAGAAGACTATGCGCAATGGTCATTATTCACATCTTATTCTACGGTGTTGTATGCAATTGTAATGATTGGATTGGATCAAGCGTTTATTCGATTTTATTATAGAGATGATTCTATCAATTATAAACGTTTTCTAATTTTTACTTCAATAAAGATTCCATTTTTTATTTGTGTTGTATTTTCGTTGTGCAGTTTTAGTTGGATACAAAATTTAGATTTGTTTGGGTATGAAGGTCTCTTGCCTTATATACTTACAATGATAAATGTTATCATATTAATTGTAAATCGTATTTCTCAACTAGTTCTTAGGATGGAGCAAAGAGGAAAAGCGTATTCAACACTCATTGTACTAAATAAAATTGTATTTGCAGTGATGGCGATAGGGCTTATTACATCAACACAAATAAACAATTTTATTATTTTAACTATCTCATCTATGGTTTCACAGGCTGTTATAACAATCGCAGCAATATGGATGACAAAAAAATATTGGAAATTTTATGACATCCAAAAAGATTCTTGTGAGATTAGAATAAAAGATTTAATGCTATATGGTATTCCATTCATTTGGGCGATGTTGGCTGGTGACGTTTTTAATGCAGCGGATAAATGGTCTTTGAATATTCTCACCAATCTTCATGAAGTTGGTATTTATTCTGCTGCTGCTACTATTGTAGCATTAACTTCAGTTGTGAATACAACATTTTGCTTATTGTGGGCGCCGATGGCGATGGAGCATTATAGCAAAGATCCCGAAGAAACGTCTTTTTTTGTAAGAGCAAACGCGTATATAACAATTGCTATGTTTGGAATAGGAGCGGCCATAATTGGATTTAAAGATATTATTATTTTATTTTTAGGAGAAGATTATCGGTTATCTTCTACGGTAGTGCCGTTTTTATTGTTTAACCCGATTATGACTACAATTTCGGAAACAACAGTTTACGGAATAAATTTCAAGAAAAAAACGATGTATCATACTGTTATAATGTTGATATCCTGTGGAATAAATGTTGTTTTGAATTTTGCGTTTGTCCCTATTTTTTCATCTAAAGGTGCAGCATTAGCAACTGCTATTTCTTATACGGCCTTTTTTGCGTTAAGAACTGTTTTTGCCAATAAGGTTTTTCCCGTAAAATTTGAATTGAACAGATTCTCCATTGTCACAATATTGTTTTATCTATATGCAGCGATCAATACATTTGTTGAAATACCTATTTTGTATAATATTGTAATGATGCTGGTTTTTGTTCTTTTACTTCTTGCCATTTATCGCAAATATGTTTGCTCATTGTATCGGTGGATATTAAGACAAGTTCTAAAAAAATTCAACAAAAATACAGCTATCTGAAATAGAGAGATTTTAAGTGCTTTGATGCAAATATAATTGTCTATTGAAAACGATATAATATATAAACGTCTTTGTTTTTGATATATTTTGTTTTATGATATAGTTTTTTTAAACATGGTTTGTATTCGCTTTTGAGATTGAAGCTGAATTTAATCTCAAGAGAAACACAAACCATGTTTTTTATTTTTGGCAATTATTTCATAAAAAAAGTGACGGTTAAAAATAACCGTCACAAAATATATGTCATTATTTACGAAAAGGTGTCGTGCTCTCATTTCTCATAAAGCGGAGAAGACCTGTTTTACTGCTGTGATGGTGTTTTCAAGATCTGCATCGGTGTGCGCACTCGAAAGAAACATCGCTTCAAACTGTGCAGGAGCCAGATAGATTCCGCTTGCCAGCATCTTTTCAAAATAAGCGGCATATTTGTTCAGATCGCTTTTTGTTGCATCCGTAAAGGATTCGACAGAATCCGGCGTGAAGAAAGGAGCCACCAGACTGCCAACCTGATTGATTCTGACGTTGGCGCCGGATTCCGCTGCTGCCTGCCGCATTCCGTCGGCCAGACGATCTGCTTTTGCAGAAATGTCAGTATAGACCTCCGGGTGACTGTTCAAATAGGAAAGCTGAGTAAGTCCAGCCGCCATAGCCACCGGGTTTCCGGAGAGTGTACCAGCCTGATATACAGAACCGCACGGCGCAATATGCTCCATCAGCGCACGGCTTCCGCAGTAAGCGCCTACAGGCATGCCGCCGCCAATGATTTTGCCGAATGTAACAATATCCGTTTTGATGCCGAAATACTCCTGTGCACCGCCTTTTGCGAGGCGGAATCCGGTGATGACCTCGTCAAAAATCAGCAGAGCGCCTTCTTTGTCGCAGAGCGCGCGCAATCCTTCCAAAAATCCGGGATTCGGTCCCACAACACCCATGTTGGCAGCGACAGGCTCCACGATTACACACGCGATTTCACCGGGATACTGGGCAAACAGCGAAGCTACGCTGTCGAGATTGTTGTATTGTGCAGTCAGCGTATCTTTTGCGGTATCTATGGGTACGCCCGCAGAGCTCGGACGACCGCCTTCCGCTACTGCGGAGGAGCCGGCTTTGACCAGCATTGCGTCGCTGTGACCGTGGTAGCAGCCTTCGAATTTGATGATTTTATCGCGGCCGGTAGCACCTCTTGCAAGACGCAGCGCAGACATTACCGCTTCCGTGCCGGAATTGACCATGCGAACCATTTCGATGTTTGGTACCATGTTGATCATCAGTTCTGCGATTTCGACCTCGCGCTCGGTGGAAGCGCCGAAAGAAAGACCGTCTTTCACGGCTTTTTCCACTGCCTCGCGAATCAGAGGATGGTTATGACCCAGAATCATCGGTCCCCACGAGCAGACGTAGTCAATATACCGATTGCCGTCTGCATCCCAGATGTATGCGCCGTCAGCTTTGGCGATAAAGCGGGGTGTGAGTCCAACGGCACGATATGCGCGTACAGGACTGTTGACGCCGCCGGGAAGTACTTTTTTTGCCCGTTCAAACAGAGCAGCAGAAGTGTCCATTATCCGATATCTCCTTTTTGAATGGCTTGCGCCAGTTCTTTTGCATAGTACGTAATGAGCATGTTTGCACCCGCCCGGAAAATAGACAGGGCAGATTCGCACATAATCCGGTATTCATCCACGAGTCCTGCCTGTGCTGCCGCTTTGATCATCGCGTATTCGCCGGAAACGGAGTATGCAGCCATAGGCACGTCAAACGCATCAGAACACTCCCGGATGATGTCAAGATATGAGAGCGCAGGCTTGACCATGATAATGTCTGCGCCTTCCTCCACATCCAAAGCGCATTCTTTCATCGCTTCTTTGCGGTTGTGGGGGTCCATCTGGTAGCCTCTGCGGTCGCCGAAAGAAGGCGCCGAACCGGCAGCGGAACGGAAAGGACCGTAAAAAGCGGAAGCGTATTTCGCGGAATATGCCATAATCGGCACATCTTCAAATCCTGCTGCGTCCAGTGTGCGGCGGATTGCACCGACACGGCCGTCCATCATATCGGAGGGCGCCACCATGTCAGCGCCTGCCTGTGCATGAGAAAGCGCAGTTTTGCAGAGCAGTTCCAGTGTGGCGTCATTGTCGACCGTATGTCCGCACAGCGCGCCGCAGTGTCCATGATCGGTATATTCGCACATGCATACGTCGGTGATGACATAAAAATCCGGATATGCGGCTTTGATTGTCCGGATTGCCTTTTGAATCACACCCTCGGCATCCCAGGCAGAAGAGCCGACTGCGTCTTTATATGCAGGAATGCCAAAGAGAATGCAGCTGCGAACGCCGGCAGCAATACATTCGGCAATGGCTTCGTTTACGGTGTCCAGACCATACTGGTATTGTCCGGGCAGAGAATCAATGGGGCGTTTTCCGCTGAGCGTTTCGTCCACAAAAATCGGATAAATCAGACTGTCGGCAGAGAGCCGGGTTTCCCGGCACATCCGGCGGATCGTATCGCCGCCGCGCAGGCGGCGAGGTCTTTGAATCAGTTCCATGGTTATTCTCCTTCCACGATTCTTTGAATCAGTGCATCCATGGTGGCTTTTTCGGCGGTGATGGTATGCAGGCTGTATTTTAATGCCTCTGCTTCGGTTTGCTGGCCGATGCATGCGGCAGTAATGGCAGAAAAGTCTGTGTCTTCTCCCAAAGCGCGGACAAAGCCGGTGACGGTCGAAGCACTTGTAAACGTGACGACAGTGCCCGGGATCAGCAGCTTTCGCACTTCTTCTGTGTTAGCAGCCGTATACCGGGTTTCGTAGCAGCGAATATCGTCATAGGAAATGGTACGCGCATCGAGCGCATCTGTCAAGGCTTTTGTACCCCACTCTGCGCGGAGAATGAGCACTTTTCCGGTCGGATTTGCATTGCACAGCGTTTCGCCCAGATGTGCGCCGTCGTAAACAGACGGAATCAAGTCCGCGCGCAGTCCGTATTTTCGAAGTTCTCTGTCTGTACCGGTGCCGATCGCCGCCAGTTTGATTGCACCCAAGGCCCGGACATCCCGTCCGGTGCGGTTTAACAGATCCATGAGCGCAGACACGCCGGCAGGACTTGTAAAAGCAAGCCACTCATAGCGGCCGATGTTGTCCACCGCTTCTTCCATTTTAGGACAGGGAATGAACGGATGCGTTTCAATACAGGGGAATTCCACGACGTTTGCACCCAAAGCGCGCAGCCGATCAGACAGTGTGCCTGCCCGCTCTTTCGGACGGGTCACGACAACCGTTTTCCCTTTTAACGGCAGGTGATCGAACCAGTCAAACTGCTGCGCATACGCACACACCTTGCCGACAATGATAATGGCCGGACTTTTCACATGCTCTGCTTTGGCAGTTTCGGGCAGTGTCGAAAGCGTTGCGAGAATCGGCCGCTGAGAAGGGGTGGTGCCTTTTTCAATGACAGCGGCAGGCATATCGGGCTCCATACCGGCGCTTAGCAATCCCTTGCAGATTTCTTCGAGCGCGCTTACGCCCATTAAGAACACGAGCGTTCCTTTTGTCTGTACGAGTGCTTCGAAGTTGATGTCAAGCGGTTTGCCGGCGCGCTGATGGCCGGTGATGATGTGCAGAGAAGAACAGCAGTCGCGGTGCGTCACCGGAATACCGGCATAGGCAGGCACGGCGATTGCCGAGGTAATGCCCGGGATTTCCTGAAACGGAACACCATGTGCACTCAGCAGTTCGAGTTCTTCGCCGCCGCGGCCAAACAGGAACGGATCGCCGCCTTTTAACCGGACAACCCGTTTGCCCTCCAGTGCTTTTTGCAGCAAAATTTGATTGATCTCCTCTTGCGGTACGATGTGATGGGAGGATTCTTTTCCCACGTTGATACGTTCAGCATCTTCGGGAATCAGATTGAAAATTTCCTGTCCCACCAACCGGTCATATACGACAACCTCAGCGGATTCGATGGCTTTTCGTCCTTTAATGGTCAGCAGTTCCGGATCGCCGGGACCTGCACCGACCAGAATCACCTGTCCCTTTTTCATTCGTATTTCCTCCTCATTTCTTCTGCAAGTGCGGCACCTAAATTTTCTCCCTGTGTCCGCGGACCGGAGATCGTTTCAAAATAAAGATCATTTTCTGCGGTCACATACATTCCCTTTAAGGTGAGTGTGTCGCCTGCAAGCGTTGCAAATGCCGCGACCGGCGAAGAGCATCCGCCGTCCAGTGTCCGGACAAAAGCGCGTTCTGCCAGCAGACAGTCGCGGCTCTCCTCATCGGCGAATGTGTGTAAGCAGGCGGTATCCACGCCTTCACGCGCCTGTACGGCTAAAATCGCTTGACCGGCGGCAGGAAGAATTTCTTCCGTCGAAAAATACCGGCTGATGCGGTGTTCGAGTCCAAGGCGTGCAAGTCCCGCGCCTGCCAGTACCAGTGCGGAAAATTCACCGCTGTCGAGCTTTTGAAGCCGGGTGAGCACGTTTCCGCGGATGGGCGCAACAGTCGCTTCCGGAAACAGTGATTTCAGCTGTAACTGGCGGCGCAGAGAAGAACAGCCGATGGGTTTTGTAAAATCAATCTTGTCTTTTCCCTCTGGGAGAACGAGCACATCCCGCGGATCGGCTCTTTTGGAGAACGCCACCAAAGGAAGACGCGGGTCAATCTCCATCGGCAGATCCTTGCTGCTGTGTACGGTGATGTCCACACGACCGTCGAGCAGTGCGGCATCGAGTTCCTTGACAAACAATCCTTTGCCGCCGATTTTATCAAGCGTTCTGTCCAATATTTTATCGCCTGTCGTTTTCATTGTAATCAGTTTTGTATCCATGTCCGGGTCACAGTCATGAATAGCCTGTATCACCATCTCAGATTGAATCACAGCAAGGCGGCTTTCCCGGCTGCCAATGCGTATCTGTTTCATTTAAACTCCTCCAATACGGTACGGATTTTCCGGGCGGCGGCGGCAGTTTTTTTGTGTTCCTCACCTTGGGAAACGACGCCGGCAACAAGACCGTTCCCGGTACAAATTGCAGGGAAAAAGAACGTGCTTTCTTCTTTTCGGTCGGCAACACTTACAAAAATTCCTGCGGCGTTTGCTTCCTGCCCGACCTGGTAGTTGACCGCGCGGCAATCGGTGGCGGCGACCGCCAAAAACGCACCCGCAAGATCGCCCGGTTGATAGGGGCGTTTTAAAAACACGGCACCTTTTGGTACGTCATTGCATTCCGGTGCAATGATGGTCACCTGTGCGCCGAACGAAAGGAGAACGTTTACCCGGCGCAGCGCAATGGTTCCGCCGCCGATAACGACCGCCTTTTTCCCGTTCAGATCAATAAACAGGGGAAACCGATATCCCATATGATCCATATGCGACCTTCTTTCTCAGGATACCACCGGGCGTCCGGTGGTGTGCAGACGAATTTTACCTTCACATTTGATCAGATTCTCAGACGTAATGCGTTCTGCGAGTCCTGAAATCATCAGATCTACTGTCTTATCGACAGACAATTCAATGATTTCTGCTTCCGTCAGTCCTTCGTTTAACTCTTTTGCAGTGAGAATCCGGTTGACAAGCGCCTGTTTGAGGCCTTCGACGGAGGTCATACAGTCTTTGTAATTGAGCCAGCGGTAGAAGTTTTCCATCTGTGCTTTTAAGATGTCTGTCACTTCCGGCGGAACCGTCCGGTTTTCCAACCGGCTTCCCAGATCATCAATATTATAAAGCGTAACGCCCGGCAGCTGTCCTGCTTCGGCTTCAATATCCCGCGGAATCGCCAGGTCAATGAGTACAGGCGGAACGGAGGTCAACGAGGACAGCTGTTCTGCTGTGACCGTATAGTGCGGGCTGGTGGTTGCCGAGAGCAGAATATCGCATCCGTCCATGTGAACGAAACGCTCCTCATAGGGAACCACGCCGCATCCGGGCGGGACGATTGTTTCGCCGTGGCGGTATGTACGCAGGGTGACAGACACCCGACAGCCTGCCCGTTCAAGAAGTGATGCGGACAGCCGTCCCATCTCTCCGTTTCCGATGACGAGTGCCTTTTTGCCGCCTAGCTCACCGAGTTTTTCCTGCAAAAGCGCCACTGCCATGCTGGCAGCCGATGCGGGCACGGAGGTTAGCCGCACTTTTGTGCGGACTTCTTTTCCGGCGGAAACAGCGGAGCGGAACAGCGTTTCCAAAATGGAATCCGCAGTGCCGGCCTGCCGCGCAATCGCCACTGCATCTTTTACCTGAGAGATAATCTGGTCTTCTCCAAAAATACGGGAGCGAAGTCCGGACGCGACTTCCATGAGATGCTTGACCGCTTTTTTGCCGGAACGGGTTACGAAAACATCCCGGTAAGGGGCGTATTCCGTTCCTGCCGCCTGACACAATAGCTCGCCGGGGTTTTGTTCTTCTAAACAGGAGAGATACAATTCCGTGCGGTTGCAGGTGGAAATGAGCACACAGCCTAAAATATGGGGAAACGATCGGATTTTTTGCACCATTTCAGCCGTCTGCTGTTTTGTGAAGGAAAGCCGTTCCCGCAGACTGATGGGAGCCAAACTGTGCTCCAGACCCGACATGATAATATTCATCAATGATTCACGCTCCTGATTTTTATCATTGTTATAATTTGAAAAAGAAAACTGCGGCAGTCACAATACTGCCGCAGCCGTTTTTCGCGCACAAAAACTCTGCCATTCCGATATACGCCGGACGGCAAAGAAATCACGCTGAGCAGGTCTCCTGACTTATGCCTCGTCAGCCCGCACACAGCCTTCTCGGGAGTTTCCCAATGACCGGCTTTCGCCGCGTGTGAAGCCTACGCATATACAGTGGCGGTACCGTTCCGGATTTTCACCGGATTTCCTATTCTCTGCTGAGCCTGAACGGGTTCAGCAGCACTCAAGCGGTATCAATTTGTCATGATGATGGAAATGGGGAAAAACGCTGTCAATCGGCGTTTGTTTTTCCCGAAACCAATGATCGAATCTATTTTATCAGCTTTTTATGGGAATGTAAAGACAAAAACTTGTGCAATCGAGAAAAGCGTCAAAATAATGGTTGACAAAAAGATATTCTGTGCCTAAAATAAAAGAAAATTTGAGTGCCCTGTGTTCCGTATGGGAAAGAGGGAGAATAGACAACCGGGTGTGATTCCCGGACGGTACCGCCGCTGTATGTACATGAATTCTGTCCGTTGATGAAAATCAGTCACTGAGCAATCGGGAAGGCAGGGCAGAATTTTGGGATTTTCCTAACATGTATGAGTCAGAAGACCTGCTCAAATGTGCTTTTTCCATGCTGCATGGGAAAGCAAATGTTGCAGAAAAACGGCTGCGGCAGTGATTAAGCTGCCGCGGCTTTTCATTTTTCAAAAAGGAAAGGAAGTCTACACGCTATGATCGAACAGATCAAACCAATGGATATTGAAAAACGCAGCTTTGCCATCATCACCGAGCTGTTAGGAGACCGGAACCTTGATCCGGAGAATGAGCTGGTCATCAAGCGTGTGATTCACACCTCCGCCGATTTTGACTATGCGGATAACCTCGTTTTTTCACCGCATGCCGTGCAGAAAGGAATCGAAGCGCTTCGCGGCGGCTGTGATATCGTCACCGATACGCAGATGGCAAAAGCCGGCATCAACAAGACGATTCTTGGTAAGCTTGGCGGCGAAGTGCACTGCTTTATGTCTGACCCCGATGTTGCCGCAGAAGCAAAAGAACGCGGCATTACCCGCGCCATCGTTTCGATGGAACGGGCGGCAAAGCTTAAAAAGCCCTGCATTTTTGCAATCGGCAATGCGCCGACGGCGCTGATTTCTCTGCATGAACAGATGGAAAAAGGACTGCTCCATCCGGCGCTGATCATCGGCGTGCCGGTGGGATTTGTGAATGTGGTGGAGAGCAAGGAACTGATTATTGATTCTTCGGTACCTCATATTGTTGCCAGAGGACGCAAAGGCGGCAGCAATGTGGCGGCTGCCGTCTGCAACGCGCTTTTGTATCAGATTATGCGTTAAATGAAAAGACAAATAATCACTTTATATGGATTTCGCCCTTGAAATCCTTGCGAGAATGTGGTATTCTCACAAGGAAAAGAACAGAAGGTGACCGGCTTTTATTTTGAGCCGGTATAATAGGGAAACAGGTGAAATGCCTGTGCGGGACCGCCGCCGTAAAGACAGAGCGTTGGTTTGTGAATGCCACTGTAAGGGTACATATGGGAAGGCAAAACCAAAGCGATGACGTCTGAGCCGGAAGACCTGCCTTTTGTTTTTATACTGCCGAAAGGGCAGGAATCATGGGCACGGACGGACGAAACGTTTCCATGATGGATCAGAGGGCGAATGCGCTCTGATTTATGCTGACCTTTCTCAAAACTGTTTGAGGAAGGTTTTCTTATTTTTCATCAAATGGAGGAATTCACATGACAACTGGAGAAAAGAAACTTATGTCCATCTCCGTAGTGTTGGCGCTCATGTTCTGTGTACCCCAGACCGTGTCAGCGATGCACATTATGGAAGGCTATTTGCCCCCGGCGTTTTGTATTGGATGGGGTGCTGTCTGCCTCCCGTTTTTAGCGGCGGGCATCATTTTCATTCGGCGGCTGGTACAGCAGCATCGGAAATCTGTTTTGCTGCTCGCGATGGCCGGTGCCTTTATTTTCGTCATTTCTTCGCTGAAAATCCCGTCGGTCACCGGCAGCTGCAGTCATATGACAGGCACCGGACTGGGCGCGATTTTGTTTGGTGTGCCGGCAACTTCGGTGCTCGGTGTCATCGTACTGCTGTTTCAGGCGCTTTTGCTTGCACACGGCGGTATTACAACGCTTGGCGCAAATACGTTCAGCATGGCTGTTGCAGGACCGCTTGTGACCTGGGGTGTGTATCAGATCGGCAAAAAATGCAAGCTTCCGAAGCTGTTCAACGTATTTTTGGCGGCGATGCTTGGTGATCTTTTCACCTATTGCATCACCAGTGTTCAGCTTGCACTGGCATATCCGAGTGCAGAGGGCGGTATCTGGGCAAGTATGGCGGAGTTTTTGGCCGTGTTCGCACCAACACAGCTGCCGCTGGCAGTCATTGAAGGCATTCTCACCATGCTTGTGGTGATGGGACTCGAAACATACGCCAAAACAGAACTGCATGAGCTCGGCTGTGCAAAAAGGGGGCTGTTCAAATGAGCCGGAAAACAAAAATTGTTCTTGTTTCACTGCTTGCAGTGATTGTACTGGCATTTTTGCCGCTGTTTGCGCTCAAAGGAGCAGAATTTGGCGGCAGTGATGATGCAGGAAGCCAAAAGGTAGAAGAAGTAACCGGAGAAGCATATGAGCCATGGTTTACGCCAGTGCTCGAACAAATGCTCGGCGGCGAACTGCCGGGTGAAGTGGAAAGCTTGATTTTCTGCATTCAGACCGGCTTGGGTGTCGGTATACTGGCATATAGCTTTGGCTATCTGGTTGCACGCAAGAAATACAGCGGAAATTCACAGGAAAAATCCTCCGATAAGGAGGAACAGGCGTGATTGCGGCACTGCTTGCGGGGCTGATTTTTCTAAGCCTGTTTGCCGGGCATCTGCCGCCAGTTTGGCTGGCGGCAGTCTGCCTTTTGGCAATGATTCTCTTTTTGGTTGGAAGCGGGCATCATCATGACGGTGTGCTGACCATGGACGTGTATGCAAGACGTTCTAAGCTTTGCAAAGAAAATGCGGTGTTTAAAACAGCTGTGAGTGTACTGCTGCTGATTTTATGCATCTGCAGCGGATCGCCGTTTCTGCCGATTGGCTTGTTTGTTTTTTTATCGGTTGTCACTGTGGCGGCAGGCGGAGTAAAACTGCGGGAATATCTCTCGCTGTTAGGGTTGCCTGCGGTGTTTTTGCTGCTGTCGGGACTTACCCTTTTGTGGGATTTTTATCAGCAGCTGCCCAGTGAGGCGGTGCTGATGATACCGTTTTTCGGCGGATGGCTGGCGGTGGTTCCCGCCGCGCAGTCTTTGAGCATGCTCGTATTATCCCGGGCGCTTGGCGCGGTGAGCTGTTTGTATTTTATAAGCCTGTCGACGCCTTTGCCGGAAATATTGCAGGTGCTTCGCCGTGTGCGTGTCCCGTCTGTCGTTGTGATGCTTGCGGTATTGATTTACCGGTACATTTTCATCTTGTTGGCAACGTTTCGGAACATGAAAGATTCCGCCGCGAGCCGGCTCGGCTATCAGGGCATCAAGCGAAGCCTTCATACCACCGGAATGGTGTACGGCGGACTGCTTGCGAACAGTTTTAAGCGGGCGGGTGCTTGTTTTGATGCGATGGAAAGCCGCTGTTATACCGGGCAAATGATTTTTTTGACGCAAAAAAAGAAAGTCACATACAAAATTCTTTGTCTGCTGGGATTTCCGGTAATCGGGATGCTCGTCGGCATATGGCTTTTGTAAAAGGAGAAGAGAATAGCGTATGAAAGAACTGCTTGCGTTTGAGCAGGTTTCCTATCATTACGACAGCGGCGGGGAGCGCGAAGCACTTTTTCCGCTTTCTGTGCGTTTATATGAGGGAGAAAAAATTGCAGTATTGGGGAGCAACGGTGCAGGAAAATCCACCTTTTTCCTGCTTGCAAACGGTGTTCTCACACCGCGCAGCGGAACCATCCGGCTGTGCGGCGAAGCAATCGGCAAAAAAGAAAAACAGCGCATGCAGCTGCGCCGCAGTGTGGGACTTGTTTTTCAAGATCCGGACGTTCAGCTGCTCGCCGGTACCGTTGAGGAAGAAATCAGCTTCGGTCCGATCAACTTAGGGCTGCCGGAAGAAGAGGTGCGCCGCCGGGTGGAAATGGCGCTCAGTTATTTAGGATTAACGGCGCACCGAAGCCGCGGTCCGCAGTATCTTTCCGGCGGAGAAAAGCGCCGGGTCGCCATTGCCGACGTGCTGGCCATGGAACCGCAGGTGATGCTGCTCGACGAACCGTCCAGCAATCTCGATCCCGCAGGGCGTCAGCGTTTGGAGGATACGCTTGACGATCTTCATCAAAAGGGAATGACGTTGGTGATTGCCACGCATGATGTGGATTTTGCATGGCGATGGGCTGACCGGGTACTGGTGTTTCATGACGGACAGCTTGTGCGGGATGATACACCGGAGGCTGTGTTTGCAGAGGAAGAACTGCTTTGCCGCTGCGGACTCGAACAGCCGTTATTGTGGCGTGTGGCAAAAGCGCTGAACATTCCGGTGCCCAAATGTCCGGAAGAACTTGCAAATGATCAAATCGGGAGGAAAACGGAATGAAAACTGCATTGCTCTGCGTCAGCTTCGGCACCAGTGTGCCGGCTGCCAGAAAAAGTATTACGGCTGTGGAGGAAGCGCTTCACGCACAAATGCCGGACGCTGATTTTTTCCGCGTGTTTACGAGCAAAACCATTCGGCGGATTCTGGCGCAGAAAGGCGAAACCGTGTGGAGCATGGACGAGGCGCTTGCACATCTGACAGACGGCAGTTATGACCGTGTGGTGATCCAGCCGACCCACTTTTTATATGGATTGGAATATGAGAGCTTAAAAGCCAGTGTGGAGGAGGCAAAAAAACAGTTCCCCGCACTGCTGCTTGGAGTACCGCTTCTTTCCTGCACAGATGATCTGCAATCACTCGCGCACGTTCTGTCAGCGGAATTTCCGCAAAAGGAAAATACCGCGCTGGTGCTCATGGGACACGGTACAACGCACTTTTCGAATGTGGTGTATCCTGCGATGCAGGCCGTATTTCACATGATGGGACGAACGGACGTCTATGTGGGTACGGTAGAAGGATGGCCGGAGATCGATGCAGTTTGCGGTCAGCTGTGTGCCGGAACATATACGTATGTGCGTACCGCACCGTTTATGCTGGTGGCAGGAGATCATGCGCTTAACGATATGGCCGGAGATGAAGAGGACAGCTGGAAGAGCATCCTCACCCAAAAAGGATATGACGTGGAGTGTGTCTTAGAGGGTCTGGGCGTGCTCCCGGGCGTGCAGGAACTGTACTGTCAGCATCTTTCGGCGCTTTTGAACTAAGAGAGAAGGAAACAGGATGGCATTGGACTATTACATCCGAAGCGGGCAAAAACAGCTGCGCTGCGGATATACAACAGGCACGTGCGCGGCGTTGGCAGCAGCAGGTGCCGCATCGCTTCTGCTTTCGGGAAAAACACCGGACGAGCTTTCTCTCATGACGCCGAAGGGAATTTTGGTAACAACCGCGCCCGCGTTTTTAAAGCAGGAACAGGATACAGCCGTCTGCGGCGTGATGAAGGACGGCGGCGATGACGCCGATGTGACGCATCGTTTAATCATCGAAGCACATGTGAAAAAAAGCCGCCGTCCGGGCATTTTGATTGACGGCGGAGAAGGTGTTGGCCGGGTGACGAAACCGGGACTCGATCAGCCTGTGGGATTTGCCGCGATCAACCGTGTACCGCGGCAGATGATCGAAGAGCAGGTGCAAAAGGTGTGCGATACGCTGGGCTATGACGGCGGAATCGAGGTGCTTATCTGCATTCCCGGCGGCAGGGAAGTGGCGCAAAAGACGTTTAATCCGATGCTTGGCGTGGAAGGCGGCCTGTCTGTTTTGGGGACTTCCGGCATTGTGGAACCGATGAGCGAGCAGGCACTGGTGGATACCATCGCGGTGGAACTGCGGCAGGCGGCAGCACTGGGCGTAAAACAGCTGATTCTCACACCGGGCAATTACGGCGAGGATTTTTTGCGTCAAGCGCATATTGCAAACGAATCGGTGCCGGTGGTGAAGTGCTCGAATTTTATCGGTGATGCGCTCGATATTGCGGGAACCTATCCGTTTGAAAGCATTCTGTTGGTGGGGCATATCGGAAAGCTTGTCAAAGTTGCAGGCGGCGTGATGAACACGCATTCTCGATATGCAGACTGCCGCACCGAACTTGTGTGCGCACATGCCGCTGTGTGCGGCGCTTCCAAAGAGGTATGCACGGCACTGTTAGAAGCTGCCACCACGGATGCATGCATCGAAATTTTAGACCACGCCCATCTGCGGGAAGCGGTATTGGAGCGATTGCTCAAAGCCATTCAGCAGCATCTCGAGCACCGGGTTTTCAACAAATACCGGATTGGTGCGGTGATGTTTTCCAATCAATACGGCCTGTTAGGGCAAACCCAAATGGCAAAGGAGATCATAGGATCATGGAAATGAAACAAGGAATTTTTTATGGTGTAGGCGTCGGCCCGGGTGATCCGGAGCTTTTGACGGTAAAAGCGCTGCGGATTATGGGCGAATGCCCGGTGCTGGCATGCCCGCAGACAAAGAGCGGCGAAATGCTCGCGCTGGATATCGTCCGGCAGGCGATGGATGTTTCCGATAAGACGATTTTGCCGCTGCATTTCACCATGTCACGCGATGCGGCAGTACAGAGAGCGGCGCATGAAAAAGCGGCCGACGAGGTATGCCGTTATCTTGCGCAGGGACAGGATGTGGCAATGCCTAATTTGGGGGATGTATCGATTTACTCGACCTACTGCTATTTGATGGAACTGGTGCGGGAGAGAGGCTTTCAGACACAGATGGTGGCCGGTGTGCCGAGCTTTTGCGCGATTGCGGCACGGCTTGGTGTGAGCCTTACAGAGATGAAAAGCCCGCTTCATATTGCGCCCGGCAGTTCTGATTTGGAGGAAGTGCTCCACTGGCCGGGAAATAAAATTCTGATGAAATCCGGCAGCCAGATGCCGGAAGTATTAAAGGCGATTGCAGAGCACGCAAGCCTTGAAAAGAGTGCAATGATTCAAAACTGCGGCTTGCCGGATGAGCGGGTGTTTGAAAATCTCGCAGAGAAACAGCCCGAAGACTCCACCGGATATTTTGCAACCGTGATCGTAAAGGAGTGAGAGACGATGGTACATTTTGTAGGAGCAGGACCCGGAGCACCGGATCTGATTACACTGCGGGGTGCTGAGCTGCTCAAAAAAGCAGACTGTATTATTTATGCCGGAAGCCTTGTCAATCCGGCGCTGTTGGAAATGGCGAAAGCGGATTGTGAGATTCACAACAGTGCGACCATGACATTAGAGCAGGTGCTGGATGTGATATACCGCATGGAGGCAGCCGGCAAAGAGACGGTACGCCTTCACACAGGAGATGCAAGCCTGTTTGGTGCAATCCGCGAGCAGATGGATGCACTCGACGAAAAAGGCATCGCGTATGACGACACACCCGGTGTTTCGAGCTTTTGCGGTGCAGCAGCGGCGCTTCATGCAGAATATACACTGCCCGGTGTAAGCCAGAGCTTGATTATCACCCGTATGGCAGGACGTACGCCGGTGCCTGAAAAAGAAAAACTTTCTTCAATGGCAAAGCATCAGGCTTCCATGGTGCTGTTTTTGTCCTCCGGCCTGCTCGAGGAGGTACAGGAGGAACTGCTTTTGGGCGGTTACCAGAAAGATACGCCGGCGGCGATTGTGTATAAGGCAACTTGGCCGGATGAAAAGGTGATCCGCTGTACTGTGGGCACATTGGCACAGCGCGGCGCAGAGGAAGGCATCCGCAAAACGGCATTGCTGCTGATTGGCGATTTTCTCGATTCGTGCTATGAGCGCAGCCGCTTGTATGACCCGACGTTCACCACGGAATTCCGTGAGGCAAGCGCAGCTAAGCAGCAATAATCCCGTTTCCCGGTAAAAAACCATCGTGTTTTCCGGGGAAATCACATACAACAAAAAAGACTGGCGGTGAAACAGATGAATCTTGCGTTTTTGGCCTTTACCGAAAAAGGCTTTGCGCTTGCCGGTTTTTTGGCGCAGACGTTGGGCGGCAGTGTGATGCGGTGCGGAAAGCCCGATTCGCTGTCAGACTGGACGAAAAAGCATTTTGCCGAAGCAGACGGGCTCGTATTTGTGGGCGCGGTGGGCATTGCCGTGCGTGCCATTGCGCCTTATATCGAAAAAAAGTGGAAAGATCCGGCGGTGGTCGCTGTGGACGAATGCGCTTGCTTTGCGATTCCGCTGCTTTCCGGTCACTTGGGCGGTGCAAATCGGCTTGCGCGTGCAATCAGCCAAGTGTGCGGCGCACAGGCAGTCGTCACGACCGCAACCGATGTAAACGGCGTGTTTGCCGTGGATGAATGGGCAAAAAGCCAGAACCTTTGCGTCGCCGATCCGATGCATATTAAGCATATTTCCGGCAAATTGCTGGCGGGCGGCAATGTGAGCATCTACAGTGCCTACCCAATCGACGGAACATGTCCGCCGGGTGTCACACAAACCGAACACCTTCCTGCCGATGTGGCGGTAAGTGTCCGGCAGGAGAAGGCGGTGCTGTCACTCGTGCCGAACACGGTTGTGCTCGGTATAGGGTGCAGAAAGGGAACGCCGCAGGATACCATTGAAGCAGTGTTTCGGCGCTTTTTGCAGGAAAACAGCTTACACATCGAATCGATTTGTGCGGCTGCCAGCATTGATTTAAAAAAAGAAGAGCCGGGACTGATTGATTTTTGCCGTGCACATGGGTGGCCGTTTCAAACGTGTACTGCGGATGAGCTTCGCAGTGTCCCCGGTACTTTTACGCCGTCTGCCTTTGTCAGTCAGGTCACCGGCGTCGATAATGTCTGCGAACGCAGTGCCGTGTTTGTCAGCGGCGGCAGTTTATCGGTGAAAAAATTCGCCGCTGACGGTGTGACGATGGCGGCAGCAGAAAAGCCTTTCCGGCTTGACTGGAATGTTGACCGGTAACAAGCCGGTAGAAAGATGAGGATGACCATGAATACTTTATATGTAGTAGGTCTTGGCCCGGGCAAAGAGGAGTTTCTCACCGGACAGGCCAGAAAAGCGCTCGAACAATCACAGGTGCTGTGCGGATATACCGTGTATGTCGATTTGGTAGCGCCGTTGTTTCCTGAAAAAGAGACGTATACCTCTCCGATGAAAAAAGAACTGGATCGCTGCCGCTGGGCAATGGAAACGGCACAGTCGGGAAAAGATGTGGCGCTTGTTTGCAGCGGTGATGCCGGTGTATACGGCATGGCAGGGCTTCTGCTTCAGTTATCGCCGCAGTATCCCGGTGTGGAAATTGAGGTTGTGGCAGGCGTGACTGCGGCACTTTCCGGCGGCGCTGTGCTCGGTGCACCGCTCGGACACGATTTTTGTGTCATTTCTCTCTCCGATCTTCTCACACCGTGGGAAATGATCGAAAAACGGCTGCGCTGTGCCGCATGGGGTGATTTCTGCCTGTGTCTATATAACCCATGCTCGCACAAACGTGCGGATTATCTGGCAAAGGCATGCGATATTCTGCTGGCGGAAGGAAAATCGCCGGATACCGTATGCGGCTGGGTGCGCAATATCGGCAGAGATGGACAAAGCGCGCAGGTGCTTTCCCTCAAAGAACTGCGGGACGCAAAGCTTGATATGTTTACAACCGTGTTTATCGGTTCGTCGACGACGCAGGAAATTTCCGGTCGCATGGTGACACCGCGAGGATATGAGAAAAAATGCGAGTGGTGATTTTCAGCGGCACCACCGAAGGACGCGCACTTTCGGCTGAAACTGCGGCGATGGGTGCTGAAACGGTGGTATGTGTTGCCACGGAATACGGAAAAACGATTCAGGAACACGTAGCGGGCACGCATACGCTTTCGGGCAGGATGAATACCGACGAAATGGTGAAGGTGCTCAAAGAAGCCGACTTGTGCATCGATGCTACGCATCCGTATGCAAAAGAGGCAAGCCGGAATATCCGTGCGGCGGCAGAAGCGGCAAACGTTCCGTTTTACAGGCTTCTGCGCCGTGAAAGCGAATTGCCGGCAGACTGTATTTTGGTGGATTCCGCACAAGATGCCGCGCGCTTTTTGGAACACACAGAGGGAAACATCCTGCTTACCACCGGCGCAAAAGAGCTGTCGGTTTTTTCGGCGGTTAAGCCGCAGCGTCTGTATCCGCGTGTGCTTCCGGTGCAGGAAAGTCTGGCGGCTTGCGAGGCGATCAAGATTCCGCGCGGCAATGTGATCGCGATGCAGGGACCGTTTTCCAGCGAATTAAATGCCGCGCTTATTCGCCAATTTTCGATTCAGTGGCTCGTCACAAAGGACGGCGGTGCAGCCGGCGGATTTGACGAAAAAGCGCAGGCCGCACAGAAAACCGGCGTGCGGCTGGTGGTGATTCGCCGTCCGAAAGAGAGCGGCGAATCGTATGAAATGATTGTAAAACGGTGTAGGGAGATGATGGAATGCAAGTGATATTGGCAGCATCCGGCGGAGGAAATGCGGGCACGATGACTGCGGATTGCCGGCAGGCGTTAGAGAACGCTTCTTGTATCATAGGAGCAAGAAGACTGTTGGCGGGACTTCCTGATTCCTATACGAATAACCGCATTGCGGCGACCCGTCCGGAAGAAATCCTCACCGCGATCAAACAAAACAAAGAAGGATGCGTGGTGCTTTACAGCGGAGATACCGGCTTTTATTCCGGTACCCGTTCGCTCATTCCCATGCTTTGCAGTGCGGGAATTGATTATATCGTATATCCCGGCATTTCCAGTGTACAGCTGTTATCCGCATCGATCGGACAGCCATGGCAGGATTGGCTGCTGCTTTCTGCACACGGCGTCGACTGCAATCCGGTGGGCGCAGTGATGCAGGGAAAACCGGTGTTCTTTTTAACGGGCGGCGCGCTTGGCCCTGCACAGCTGTGTTATAAACTTGCCGAAGCAGGACTCGATGCATTAAACGTCATTGTAGGCGAGAACCTTTCGTATCCGAATCAGCGCATTCACCGGGGAACTGCCGGAGAATTTGCAAATGTGCAGTTTGAACCGCTCAGCGTACTGCTGGCAGAGCCTGCACCGGGTGTGACGCACCGGACACCGGGCTTTCCGGACACCATGTTCACCCGCGGCGAAGTGCCGATGACAAAACAGGAGGTACGGGCGGCAGTGATGGCAAAACTGGCGCCGAAACCGGATGATATTCTGTGGGATGTCGGTGCGGGTACCGGAAGTGTGAGCATTGAACTGGCGCTTTCGGCAAGTTTTGGACGTACCTATGCAGTAGAATACAACGAAAAAGCCTGTGATTTGATTCGAATCAACCGCGAAAAACTGGGCGCATGGAATCTTAAGCTGATCGAAGGAGCAGCACCGCAGGCGCTTCATGAACTGGAAACACCGGATGCCGTGTTTATCGGCGGCACCAAAGGTTCGATGGAAGAGGTCGTGAATCTGGTGCTTGACCGGAATCCGCATGCGCGAATCTGTATTTCTGCGATTTGCATTGAAACGCTGTACCAGGCGGTACAATCGCTTCAAAACCGCGGCATCGAACCCGAAGTGACGCAAATTGCGATTAGCCGGGCAAAGACTGCCGGTTCGCTCCATTTGCTCATGGCGAATAATCCCATTTTTCTGATTGCGGGGAATTGTAATGATTGAATTATTGCTGGCGGCTCCCGCCTCCGGGAGCGGGAAAACGGCGGTTACGTGCGCGCTGCTTGAAGCATTGGCAAAGCGCGGGCTTTCCCCTTGTGCGTTTAAATGCGGACCGGACTATATTGACCCGATGTTTCACCGTTCGGTACTTCACGTGGAGAGCCACAATCTGGATTTGTTTCTCTGCGGGAAAGAGCGGCTCGAAGAACTTTATGAGCGTCATATTTCGGGTCATGGTGCCGCTGTCTGCGAAGGTGTTATGGGATTTTACGACGGTGTCGGCGGAAGTACAACCGAGGCCAGCGCATGGCATGTCGCCAGTACGTTAAATCTTCCTGTTTTGCTGGTGATTCGTCCTAAGGGAGCGAGTTTGACGCTGGCGGCGCAGATCAAAGGGCTTTGCACCTTCCGGGAAAACAGCCGCATTCAGGGCATCTTCCTCAATGACTGCTCACCGATGCTGTTTTCAAGTCTTGCACCGATGCTCGAAAAAGAAACCGGTCTTCCGGTTCTTGGATATCTTCCGCATATGGAGGAGGCGGCTTTTGAGAGCCGTCATCTCGGACTGTATACTGCCGGAGAAATCGAGGGATTGCAGCAGCGCATCGATCGTTTGGCGCAAAAGCTCGAAGAAACGACCGATATGGAGCGACTGCTTTCGTTGTTTGCAGGGAAAGAGCGGGCATGTGCTGCGCCGCCGGTACAGGTGTCCAAAAAGGCGCGCATTGCCGTGGCGTGGGATGAAGCGTTTTGTTTTGCATATGCGGAAACGCTGGACGTGTTTGAGAATGCTGGTGCCGAACTTGTGAAGTTCAGTCCATTGCACGATACCGACTTGCCTCAGCAAATTGGTGGGCTGTATCTGTCCGGCGGCTATCCGGAGCTGTATGCAAAGGCGCTCTCCGAAAACGAATCGATGCGAATGGCCGTTCAATCAGCCATCCGAAACGGGCTTCCTACCGTGGCGGAATGCGGCGGATTTTTGTACCTTGGACAAAATTTAGAGGACGAAACCGGTACATCTTATCCGATGGCAGGCGTACTTAATGGAAACGGAATCAAAAAACAAAAACTCGTGCGGTTTGGATACGCTTACCTGACAGCAAACAGCGACAGCCTGCTGTTTTCAAAAGGAGAGCAGATTCCGGTGCACGAATTTCACTACTGGGATTCGACTGAAAACGGCGAGAGCTTTCACGCGAAAAAGCCGGTTTCGTCAAGAAGCTGGGCGTGCGGCTTTGGCGAAAAAAATCTGTATGCTGCGTTTCCCCATTTGTATTTCTGGGGAAATCCGCAGTGGGGAGAGCGGTTTGTGAACGCCGCAGCAGAATATCAGAATCAAATGATCGAATAAAACACGGCGCGCTCCTGTGTACCGCACAGGAGAAGGAAGAAGGAATCGGAATGGAACAAAACGAACAGAAGCTGCAGCAGCTGCTGCAAACCGTTACCGAACCGGACGAGACAGCCCGCAGTCAAGCGCATGAAAAATGGAATGACTGTGCAAAACCGCTTGGAAGTCTTGGCTTGTTGGAAACTGCCATCGAAAATATCGCCGCGCTCACCGGCAGTACGGAAATTTCCCTGTTTCCGCGCGCAGTGCTCGTGATGTGCGCCGATAACGGCGTCATCGCACAGGGGGTCACTCAGTCGGCGCGCAACGTCACCGCTGTGGTTACCGAAAATCTGGCGATGAATCGAACCTCCGTATGCCGAATGGCGGCAGTTGCCAACTGTCAGGTGGTGCCGGTGGATCTGGGCGTTTTTGATTTTCCGCCGACTGAGGGGGTACTGAGCCGCCGGATTGCCAACGGAACCGGTGATATCTCAAAAGGTCCCGCGATGACCAGAGAACAGGCGGCACAGGCCGTGCTTACCGGTATTGAATTGGTGTGCGAACAGAAAAATAAAGGCGTGCGGCTGATTGCTACCGGAGAAATGGGCGTGGCAAATACGACCACATCGAGCGCGGTGGCGTGTGCGTTGTTTAATAGACCGGTCAAGGAAATGACAGGACGCGGCGCAGGCCTTTCAAACGAGGGACTGAAGCGGAAAATCCATGCCATTGAACAAGCGCTTTGTGTCAATCAGCCAAATCCGAATGATCCGCTGGATGTGCTTTCGAAGGTGGGCGGCTTTGATATCGCGGCAATCTGCGGTGTGTTTCTGGGCGGTGCGATTTATAACGTGCCGGTGCTCGCGGACGGATTTATCAGCTCAGTTGCGGCAGTTTGTGCCGTTCGGATGTGCAAAAAGGCTGAGAAAGCGATTTTTGCAAGCCATGTTTCGGCAGAGCCTGCGGGACGGATGCTGCTCGACGCATTGCACCGCGAGCCGCTGATTACCGCGAAAATGCGTTTAGGCGAGGGGACCGGTGCAGTGGCGGCGATTCCGCTTTTAGATATGGCGTGTGCCGTGTATCAGGAGAGTTATACGTTTGAACAGGGCGGCATTGAACACTATGTGCCGTATGGTGATTCGGAATGATGACGTTGGTAATCGGAGGAGCCGCCTCCGGAAAAAGTGAATTTGCCGAAGCGCTCGTGCTAAAAGCCGGAAATCATCCGCGCTATTATATTGCGACCATGCAGCCGTTTGACGACGAGTGCCGGGCACGGATCCGCCGCCACCGGGAGATGCGTGCAAAAAAGCAGTTTGAAACGGTCGAGTGCTTTGTAAATCTTGCAGAGGTCACACTGCCGAAAAAAGGCGTCGTGCTCCTAGAGTGCATGAGCAATTTGGCAGCCAATGAGCTATATAGTCCCGACGGCGCCGGAGATGACACAGTGGCATCGATTCAGCGGGGAATTTGCCGGTTGAAAAGTCAGTGTGAAGAGCTGATCATTGTTTCGAACGAAGTATTCAGCGGCGGCTCTTGCTATGAGGGCGATACGCTTCGGTATCTGCGGGTGCTGGCAGATGTTAACCGGATGCTTGCGAAAGAAGCCGACGCGGTGTATGAAGTGGTTTGCGGCTGTCCCGTGTGCCACAAGGGAAAGGGGAGAACAGAATGAACTTTTTTCAAACGATTGCAGTGGCATTTGCCATGTTTTCCGCCATTCCCTGTCCGCAGCCGGTGTGGACGCAAAAGAATATGCGGTATGCGTTGTGTGCGTTTCCGCTGATCGGTGTCGTGTGCGGACTTCTCTGGTGGGGATGGTCTGCACTGATGGGATATGTGGGCGGTCCTGTCATTTTGCAGGCAGGCGGCATGTGCGCGATTCCCGTACTCGTGACGGGCGGTATTCATTTGGACGGATATGCCGACACGAGTGATGCATTGGGAAGCTGCGGCTCTCCTGAAAAAAAACGGGAGATTTTAAAAGATCCGCGGTGCGGTGCATTTGCTGTGATTCGGCTTTGCACCTGGTTTATTGTATATTTTGCGCTCTGCGCGTCTATTAAATGGGATGGAAGAGCGCTGTGGTGCATGGGCATCGCCTTTGTGCTGGAACGCTGTCTTTCCGGATTTGCGAATGCAGCATTCCCGCTCGCGAAAAATACCGGCCTTGCGCATACGTTTGCGGCGGCATCGGATAAAAAGAAAGTATGTGTCATATTGGCGGTATCGTCAGCAGTGCTGGCAGTCGTTTTGATTGTCACAGGCGGCTTTGCCGGAACGGCAATGGTGCTCGCGGCAGGATGGATTTTGTGGCGGTATTACCGTATCGCAAACAAGCAGTTCGGCGGTATTACGGGTGATTTGGCAGGCTGGTTTTTGCAGCGCGCCGAAATCTGGATGCTCGGTGCGTTGACTGCAGTGCAGCTGTTGGAGGGAATGAAATGGTTTTCGTGACAGGACCGCTTTACAGCGGAAAAAAGGCATTTGTGAAAGAATGGCTTCAGTGGGACGAAGAAGCGATGCGTGAGAATGCCGTTTGGGATGTGCAGGACTTGGCTGCCGACTGCGATGATTTGATAACGCTTGCAGAAACGCTTTCTAAAAAGCAAGTGGTGATCGCTACAGAAATAGGCGGCGGCATTGTACCTGCCGACGCAAAAGACCGCGCATCGCGTGAGGCTGCCGGCCGGCTTGCATGTCTGCTTACAAAAAAAGCCGATACGGTGATTCGGGTATTCTGCGGCATTCCAACCGTGTTAAAAGGAGAGGAACGACTGTGAAAATTTATTTGTTACGCCATGGACAAACGACCTATAATGTAGAAAAGCGGTATCAGGGAACCCGGGATATTCCCCTCTCCGAGGAGGGACGGGCACAGCTGATTCAGGCGGATATCTTCCCGAAAAAAGTATATGTTTCCCCGCTCATTCGTGCGCGGAGTACAGCGGATATCCTGTTCCCTGAGGCAGAGCAGGTCGTGATCGATGATTTTCGGGAGATGTGCTTTGGCATTTTCCAAGGAAGAAACTACATTGAAATGGAGCACGACCCCGAATATATCGCATGGGTTGGCGAAAACTGTGAAGGATGCTGTCCAGGCGGCGAGCGGAAAGCAGAGTTTTGTGACCGCACATGCGACGCCTTTGTGCCGCTTTTGGAAGAAGCACTCGAAAACGGAGAGGAAATGCTCGTGATCATGGCGCACGGCGGAAACCAGATGGCAATTATGGAACGGTACGGACTGCCGCGCTATGACTATTATCACTGGTGCGGTCCCAACGGAGGCGGTTATGTCCTCGAGGTCGATGCCGATACCTGGCACAACGAGCACACCTTGCAGCTGATCGAAGAAGTGCAGTATGTCCGCAAGGAGGATGGGCAGGAAGGCAGGAATCACGCATGATTTTTACAGCCGTTTTGTGCGGATTTCTGCTTGACTGTCTGCTCGGAGATCCCATGAAAATGCCGCATCCGGTGATCTTTATGGGAAAAGCCATTTCCCGGCTCGAGAAGTGGCTGCGCCGCCGTCTTCCGCAAACGCCAAAGGGTGAGCGCACCGGCGGAATCATCCTGGCAATCACGCTGCCGGTGGGAACGCTGCTCATCAGCGGCGGTTTGTGCTGGCTGTTCTGGTGGATTCACCCGCTCCTTGGCTTAGCGCTGCAAATTCTCTGGTGCTGGCAGGCGCTTGCAATGCGGTGTCTTGCAAAAGAGAGCCGGAATGTATATCGCGCGTTAAAAACCGAGGGCCTGGATGCCGGCCGAACAGCAGTTGCCCGTATTGTGGGACGCGATACTGCGGCGCTGTCAAAAGAGGGTGTCATCAAAGCGACGGTCGAAACCGTGGCGGAGAATTTTTCGGACGGTGTATTGGCGCCCATGATTTATATGCTCATTGGCGGTGCACCGCTCGCACTCGCGTATAAAGCGATCAACACCATGGACAGCATGGTGGGATATAAAAATGAAACCTATCTGTATTTTGGACGGGCGGCGGCAAAGCTTGACGATGCGGCGAACTATCTGCCGTCGAGAATTGCGGCACTGCTGTGGATTTTGTCCGCTCCGCTGGCAGGCGGAAACCTCAAAAACGCATGGAAAATCTGGCGGCGCGATCGCCGCAACCACGCGAGCCCGAATTCCGCACAGACGGAATCGGCATGTGCCGGTTCATTGGGCGTACAGCTGGCAGGTCCGGCATCTTATTTTGGAAAACTGGTAGAAAAACCGTATATCGGCGACCGTGTCCGGGAGATCGAGCCGGAAGATATTTTAAAAACCAACCGAATTATGATTGTTTCGAGTGTGGTTGGACTGATCATCGGCGTGGCAATTCATGTGGCTGTTGTTTTTTTGCTGTTTGGGCCGCATTGGATTTTGTAAGACAGTATGCGTGACGATGTGCAGATACACGTTGTTATATGTTTGTTTTGATTGAGTGGAGGCGACATCATGAACGAAAATCATCAGACCGGCAGTGTAAAAACGCCTTTGGTGCACGGCGGAGACTGGGCCGGATATTCGGAAGAGTACGGTGCACAGCCTCTCGACTTTTCCGCGAATGTCAGCCCGCTGGGCGTTCCGCAGGGTGTAAAGCGTGCGATTGCTGAGGCAGCGGAGACGGCTGACCGGTATCCCGATCCGCTGTGCCGCGCGCTTTCCCGGAAACTGGCGGCTCACGAGCAGGTGCCGGAATCGTATGTGCTGTGCGGCAACGGCGCAGCCGACTTAATTTTCCGTGCAGTACTTGCGAAAAAACCGAAAAAAGCGTTGCTGACTGCGCCGGCGTTTGCCGAGTATGAAGCGGCATTGACCGCCTGCGGATGTGAAGTCGACTATTATTTTTTGCGTCAAGAACATGATTTTCGATTGGATGAAGGCTTTTTGCAAGCAATCACGCCGGAAATCGATATGGTGTTTGTCTGCGAGCCGAATAATCCCACCGGTGTGTCCTCTCCCCGTGCATTTTTGATGCAGGTGGCACAGCGGTGCAGTGACTGCGGTGCATTATTCATGCTGGATGAGTGCTTCGGTGACTTTCTGGATGAGCCGGAAGACCACACAATGAAATCTGCGCTTTCATCGTTTCCCAATTTGGTGATTTTAAAGGCGTTTACAAAACTGTATGCCATGGCAGGCGTGCGGCTTGGGTATGCGCTGTGCGCAAACGGCGAATTGGTGGAAAATATGCGGAATACCGGTCAGCCTTGGGCAGTTTCGTCTTTGGCACAGGCAGCCGGAGAAGCAGCACTCCAAGAAACGGCATATGTGGAGCGTGTGCGGCAGATGGTAAAGCAGGAACGGCCGTGGATGAGCGAGCAGTTAACCCGTTTAGGCTGTCGGGTGATTCCGGGTGAAGCCAATTATCTGCTGTTTTACTGTCCGGTTCCGTTGATCGAGCCTTTGCGTAAGCGCGGAATTTTATTGCGCAGCTGTTCGAATTATCACGGATTAAATGAAAACTGGTACCGCACCGCTGTGCGTACCCATGAAGAAAATATCCGCCTGATCCAGGCGTTAAACGAGGTGGTACGATGAAACAAGCAAAATGTATTATGGTGCAGGGCACCATGTCCGGTGCGGGAAAAAGTCTCTTGTGTGCCGGACTGTGCCGCATTTTTGCGCAGGACGGACTGAAAGTAGCGCCTTTTAAGAGCCAGAATATGGCGCTTAACAGTTATGTGACCCGCGATGGCTTGGAAATGGGACGGGCACAGGTTGTTCAGGCGCAGGCAGCCGGCAAGGAACCGGATGTGCGCATGAATCCGATTTTGCTCAAACCGTCGAGTGATATCGGCAGTCAGGTGATCGTTAACGGCGAAATCCGCGGACAGATGAGTGCAACCGAGTATTTCCGTATGAAGGGGCAGCTCATTCCGGATATTTTAGAGGCGTATCATGGGCTTGCCGCAGAAAATGATATCATCGTCATTGAAGGCGCGGGCAGTCCTGCGGAAATCAATCTGCGCACTGACGATATTGTAAACATGGGCATGGCGGAGCTGGTGGACGCGCCTGTACTGCTGGCGGGTGATATCGACCGCGGCGGCGTATTCGCACAGCTGTATGGAACCGTGGCGCTGCTCGAAGAGAAAGAACGTGCGCGGATCGGCGGTTTGATCATCAATAAATTCCGAGGCGACGAGGCGATTCTGCGTCCGGGACTGACGATGCTCGAGGAAAAGACGGGAATTCCTGTGCTGGGCGTCGTGCCGTATCTGCACGTGAATGTGGATGACGAGGATTCGCTGGCACCTTGCCTTGAAAATCAGGACGCGAAAAAACCGTTGGATATTGCGGTGATTCGGTTGCCGAGGATTTCGAATTTTACAGATTTCTCTCTGCTCGACGAGCATCCTGCAATGGGTGTGCGGTATGTGCAGAGCGCCAGAGAGCTCGGAACGCCTGATTTGGTCATTCTCCCCGGCACGAAAAGTACGCTTTCCGATCTCTTGTGGCTGCGGCAGAGCGGACTCGAAGCGGCGGTCTGCAAATTGGCGCATACGGGCACACCGGTGTTTGGCATTTGCGGCGGATATCAGATGCTGGGTGAAATGCTTTCCGATCCGTACGGAACGGAAGGCGGCGGTGAAATGCACGGCATGGGGCTTCTGCCGATTGATACCGTGTTCAGCGACCGCAAGATCCGCACACGGATGCAGGCGGAGGTGCTGGCCTCTGACTTTGCAGGCGCAAAGCTCGACGGTTATGAGATTCACACCGGAAAGACCACCGTGCGCGGTGATGCATTCTGTATGCTCGAAAACGGTCAGACGGACGGATGCGTCAGCGGCAATGTGTTCGGCACATATCTGCATGGTTTGTTTGATACAGGAAGCCTTACGCAAAAGCTGGCAGAATACCTGTGTCAGCGCAAGGGTATTTCATGCGAACAGGCGGCACCGGTTTCTCATGCGCAGTATCAGGAACAGCAGTTTGATCTGCTGGCAGACGGAATTCGCCGTGCACTCGATATGAACGCCATTTATGCACTGATCGAAGGGAAGCGGTAATATGGAAAAAGGACTCATTCACCTGTACTGGGGAGATGGAAAAGGAAAGACCACCGCTGCCATAGGTGTGGCAATGCGTGCGTTGGCCGCAGGGAAAAAAGTGGTGATTGTGCAGTTTTTAAAAGGACAGGAAAGCGGGGAAATCACACTGCTTTCTGAGCTTGGCGCGCAGATTTATCGCGGAAAAGCCGGGCATAAGTTTGTTTTCCAGATGACCGAAGAGGAAAAAGCGCAAGCCCGCAAGGTGCAGGACGAAAATCTGCTTGCCGCATTGCAGCAGCCGGCAGATCTTCTGATTCTGGACGAAGCGTGTGCCGCCGTGCAGCTCAATATGGTGGACGAGGCGATGCTCAAAAAAGCGGTGTGTGAAAAGCCGGCAGAGCAGGAGCTGATTCTCACCGGCCGGAATCCGGCAGACTGGATGACGGAGATCGCCGACTACTCTACAGAAATGCACTGCTGGAAACATCCCTATGAAAAAGGGATTCCGGCAAGAAAAGGCGTAGAGTACTAAGCCGTATTTATGTGAATTTTATGATAAGAAAAAAGCAGCAAGCTGTAATTTTGCAGCTTGCTGCTTTTTTTATCAAAATGCGAGAAGATCCACAGCACCAGAAAATGTACGGGGTTTCGTGTGATATTCTGTAAATAAACGTAAGAGCAGCAGTGTGTTGTGGATGCCTACATAAAATATGGTGTTATTCAAAAGCACAGTATGCGGCAGGGATTTTAAAAATTATACATAAATATAAGTGTCTATTTATCTAACTGTGATAAATATTGTTGCTCGTTTGATTTATGAAACAAAAAATCATTTGGTTGTTGACATTATTATTGGTATGTTGTATATTAAAATTACAAAGCTGTATGATAAAAGTGATATTTATCGAGATGAATTATGGAGGGAATCAATTAACCAACAAGAAATGCTGCCTTACTCATGTGATTTGATAATGAATTTCATATAATACATGGTGAATATGATCGTTTTTTAAAAGAAGAAGTGATCGAGATGAAAAAACGAACGGGAATCATGACAATCGTCTTGACAATTTCTATTTTATTGACCGGATGCGGCGGCAAAACGGTAGAGCAGAAAAACGATTCACTCTCTTGTTATTTTCTTTCCAATGCAAATGAGAAATGGTATGAAGCTGCAAAAGAAAGGGTTTTTGAAGCGTATCCGGATATCAAAATCGATCTAAAGTGGTGGACTGCGTCACAATATCTGATGTTTTTTTCGCGGGAGCATCAAGATACAGATATTACCCCGCTTCAGGAGTACTACGATAAGATCACTTCCGATTTACGAAAAGATCAGGCGGGCGATATTGTGATGGGAGATGCTACGTATCTCGAGTGGCCGGAAGCCGCGCCGCCCGATTGGTACAAACTGATGAAAAGCGGTGCGTTTGCAGATTTGAATCCGCTTGCTGAGGAAAACGGTCAGCTTGACACTACAACGTATATGAAAGTCAATACTGATTCGGCAGCAGCTTCAGAAGAGCGGTGGACGTTTGTACCAATATTAGAAGAAAAATTATTTTTCTGCACAACAGAGGAATTGGCGCAGCAGTGGGATTTTTCGATAGTGGACGATGGCAACATGAGTATCGTAGACTTCTTAGAGCAATGCGCGGACTGGGTGGAAAAACATGGTGATAATCCGAATGCGCCTTCTATTATGCCGGATTTTTGGTTTCAGCAACTGAAATCAGTCGCATTTGATGTCTGCGGACTGACAATTACAGATTATGAGACCGGAAAGGTGGATTTTGATAATCCGACGGTGAAACGGATTCTGGAAGCACTGCGCACGATCTCAACCGATATTGAGGATTCCGGACTCGGAGATCAGGGAACGGATGAGTTTGAACAGCGTGCGTGTGAGGAAAAACGGTACTTGCTGTATAAATGGTTGCCTTCAGATGTTGGTACGCGAAAGTTTATTTCTTTGCTCAACATAGATGAAACGTATTTCTGCATGTACGCATCACGCTGGGTTGCAATTCCTGCGTCGAGTAAGAATCAAACGATCGCATATACGTATATTCAGGAGCTTTTGAATGAAAAGGCTGTGAACGGCGGAAATAGCGATAATCTTATAGATACCTATAGGGAGACGCCTCCTGAATTTCAAGATCCGAATTATAAAAGTTATAACATCGTCATCCCAAGCACATGGCAGTACGCGCTGTCGGATTTGTTTGATAACTACTATGCAGGACATATGGAGACAGACGAATTTATGAATCAGGTGCAAAAACGCCTTGAAGTGTATATTACGGAGTAAACAGAAAATCAAACGGCTTGATGAAAGAAAGGAGGAAATGACAATGAAAAAACAAATGGGAATCATCGCGGTTATTCTGACAATTTCGATTTTGCTGACCGGATGCGGCGGGAAAACAGTGGAGCAGAAAAATGACTCGCTTTCGTTCTATTTTCTTTCTAACGGAAATGAACCATGGTATACAGCTGCAAAAAACAAGGTACTGGAGTCATATCCGGACATTGGAATGGATATAGACTGGTGGATCACAGATCAGTATGGCATGTACTCTTCGCGAGAGTATAAAGATACAGATATCACACCGCTTCAGGAGTATTATGACAAGATCACTTCCGATTTGCGAAAAGATCAGGCGGGCGACATTGTGATGGGAGATGCTTTGTATTTGAATTGGCCGGAAGCAACACCGCCCGATTGGCATAAATTGATGAAAAACGGTGCATTTGCAGATTTGAACGCATTAGCAAAGGAAAACGGAGAACTTGAAACGACGACATATACAAGAGTGAATTCTGATAAAGAACTGGCATCAGAAAATCAGTGGACAATCATTCCGTTATTATATGAACGTTATTGTTTTACGACAACAGAAACACTTGCAAAGCAATGGAATTTTTCGCTGCCGGAACCAAATGAACCCGCAGAACCTGTGCATCGGGACATCAACATTGTGACGTTTTTAGAGCAATGTGCCGAGTGGGTCGAAACATATGGAGATGATCCGAATGCGCCGTCGATCATGCCGGATTTTCGGTTTCAGGTACTGAAATCGGTGGTGTTTGATGTGTGCGGTCTGACGATTGCCGATTATGAGAGTGGAAAGGTGGACTTTGACAACCCGACCGTGAAACGCATTCTGGAAGCACTGCGAACGATCTCAACCGATATTGAGGATTCCGGACTCGGAGATCAGGGAACATATGCGTTTGAGCAGAATGCATATCAGGAGAAGAAGTATTTGTTGTATGGAAATACGATAAAAGATGTCGATGATATGGCTATGCTGTGGCTTCGGGATATCAATGATACATATACATGTGGGTACGCGGTGCGCTGGGTAGCAATTCCTTCATCCAGTAAAAACCAGACCATTGCATATGAATATATTCAATCACTCCTTTCTGTAAAGCCAACAAATGCGGGTGATGGATTGGTTATGGTCAGTGGATATCAAACATTGCCGCCGGAGCGTCAGGATCCAAATCGGAAAACATTAAATGTCGTCCTTCCAAGTACCTGGCAGTATGCGCTGGCGGATCTGTTTGACAGTTACTATGCAGGAAACATGGAAACAGACGAATTTATGAATCAGGTGCAAAGCCGCCTTGAAGTGTATATTACGGAATAAAATCATTGAATTACGAGAAAAACATTTTTACTGATTATGGATGTAATTTTCTTTTGAAAATTTATGTTGTATAAATGAAAAAGAAGGAGGTGAAATAAATGAAACGATTGATGAAACATCAGCCCGAACGGTTGGATTCTGTTGTTGGATTTGCATGTGCTTGTGGATCGTCATGTGGTTGTTCGTGTGAGGTGTGTACAGCGTCTTGTACATGTACTTGTACAGGAGGAACAGAAGTCTTTGCTGGTCAGTCTGGTAATAACGAAGCACCAAAAAGAAATCAAATACACAATGCACTTAATTCTTCCACATTCAACAATGTATACTCAAATGTAAGCAGCAACGTTAGTCTTTGGGGCTAAATCATGGAGGAGGAATTCCTCCTCCATGATCATTTTTTGAAAGAAGGAGTGATCGAGATGAAAAAACGAACAGGCATCACAGCAATTATTCTGACAATTTCGATTTTGCTGACCGGATGCGGCGGGAAAACAGTGGAGCAGAAAAACGATTCACTTTCTTTTTATTTTCTTTCTAACGGAAATGATCCGTGGTATATGGCAGCAAAGGAAAATGTATTGGAGACATATCCGGATATCGAAACCGATCTAAAGTGGTGGAGTGCAACACAATATCTGATGCTTTTTTCGCGGGAGCGTCAAGATACAGATATTACGCCGCTTCAGGAGTATTATGACAAGATCACTGCTGATTTACGAAAAGATCAGGCGGGTGATATCGTGATGGGCGATGCTACATATATCGAATGGCCGGAGGCAACACCGCCCGATTGGTATAAACTGATGAAAAACGGTGCCTTTGCGGATTTAAATCCATTGGCAGAGGAAAACGGTCAGCTTGACACCACGACATATATGAAAGTCAATTCTGATTCCGTAATTGCTTCAGAAGATCGGTGGACGTTTGTACCGATATTAGATTCTTATCTCGTATATCAGACAACAAGAGAACTTGCGGAAAAATGGGGGTTTTCGTTGCCGGAACCAACCTTTGAGGAGTATCCGAATATATTAAGCGCTCAAATGACAGAGTTTTTAGAACGATGCGCGGATTGGGTGGAAGAGCATGGAGATGATCCGGATGCACCGTCGATCATGCCGGATTATGAGTTTCGTATACTGAAATCAGTCGTATTTGATGTCTGCGGCTTGAAAATTGCGGATTATAAGACCGGAAAGGTGGATTTTGATAATCCGACGGTCAAATGGATTGTGGAAGCATTGCGCACAATCTCAAGCGATATTGAGGATTCCGGACTCGGAGATCAGGGAACATATGACTTTGAGAAGGAAGCATATAAACAGCAAAAATATTTGTTATATAGGGCTTATCCGGGACAAGGTGACACGACGGATGATTGGGTGAGTGTTGCAGTAAAAGATATAAACGGATCATATACATGCCATTATGCACTGCGTTGGGTAGCAATTCCTGCGTCGAGCAAAAATCAAACGATCGCATATGATTATATTCAAGCACTGCTTGAAGAGAATGTTGTGAACAATGGCTACAGTTGGAATGACGTGGATCGCGGATATAAACCGTATCGGGATCAGATTCCTGAACCATCAAAAACGTCAAATATTGTTCTTCCAAGCACATGGCAGTATGCGCTGTCGGATTTGTTTGACAACTATTACGCAGGGAATATGGAAACGGACGAATTTATGAATCAGGTGCAAAAACGCCTTGAGGTGTATATTACGGAATAAACAACAAATCAAATGGCTTCATTGAAGAAGGGAGGAAATGACAATGAAAAAAAGAACAGGTATCATGGCAATCGCGTTGACAATTTCTATTTTACTAAGTGGATGCAGCGGCAAAACCGTGGAGCAGAAAAATGACTCGCTTTCCTTTTATTTTCTTTCTAACGGAAATGATCCATGGTATATGGCAGCAGAGAAAAATGTACTGGAGACATATCCGGATATCGAAACCGATCCAAAGTGGTGGAGTGCATCACAATATATGATGCTTGATTCGCGAGAGAATAAAGATACAGATATTACGCCGCTTCAGGAGTATTATGACAAGATCACTTCCGATTTACGAAAAGGGCAGGCGGGCGATATTGTAATGGGAGATGCTACATATCTTGAGTGGCCGGAAGCAACACCGCCCGATTGGTATAAATTGATGAAAAACGGTGCCTTTGCGGATTTAAATCCACTGGCAGAGGAAAACGGTCAGCTTGACACCACGACATATATGAGAGTGAATTCTGATTCAGCAATTGCGTCAGAAAACCAATGGACATTTGTACCGATATTAGATTCTTTTCTCGTATATCGGACAACGAGAGAACTTGCGGAAAAATGGGGGTTTTCATTGCCGGAACCGACTCTTGAGGAGTATCCGGATATGTTAAGCGCCCAAATGACAAAGTTTTTAGAGTTATGTGCGGATTGGGTGAAAGAGCATGGCGATGATCCAAATGCACCATCGATCATGCCGGATTATCAATTTCATATACTGAAATCGGTAGTATTTGACGTCTGCGGCTTGAAAATTGCAGATTATGAGACCGGAAAAGTAGATTTTGATAATCCGACGGTCAAACGGATTGTGGAAGCATTGCGCACAATCTCAACCGATATTGAGAATTCAGGACTCGGAGATCAGGGAACATATGACTTTGAGAAGGAAGCATATAAACAGCAAAAATATCTGTTATATAGAACCTATCCGGAAGATCCGGAAAGGGATGGTATGATGGGAGATTGGGTGAGTATTGCAGTAGAAGATATAAACGGATTATATACATGCCATTATGCACTGCGTTGGGTAGCAATTCCTGCGTCGAGCAAAAATCAAACGATCGCATATGATTATATTCAAGCATTGCTTGAAGAGAATGTTGTGAACAATGGATACAGTTGGAATTGTGTGGATCACGGATATAAACCGTATCGGGATCAGATTCCTGAACCATCAAAAACATCAAATATCGTCATACCGAGTACCTGGCAGTATGCGCTGTCGGATTTGTTTGACAGTTACTATGCAGGAAACATGGAAACAGACGAATTTATGAATCAGGTGCAGAAGCGCCTTGAAGTGTATATTACGGAGTAAACAGAAACAGCGTTTGGAGGTGATCATATGCGCACAGGGATAAAACATCGCGGACTCACGATGGCAAAGCGAAACAAGCTCATTGGATTTGCGTTGTTTTCGCCGTTTTTGATCGGATTCGTTGTGTTTTATGTCGCACCGTTTTTGCTGAGCGTCGTGTATTCGTTTACAAAAGGCGTTGTGGAGTTTACGTTTGTCGGATTCGATAACTATACCGAAGTGTTCGAGTCTCCGGCGTTTCAGATTGCAGCGACAAATACGTTCAAGTTTCTGCTCATCGGCGTACCGCTGATTATGGTGCTGTCGATTTTGCTGGCACTGGTGCTGCACCGTGCATTCCGCGGTGTGTCGTGGTATCGGAGTATCTTCTTGCTTCCGCTCGTCATCCCAGTGGCATCGGCGGTCATGGCATTCCAGGTGTTCTTCGCATATTCCGGCGTCGTGAACACATGGCTGCAGCAAATCGGACTTGTGCCGGTGAACTGGCTCGACTCCGATATGGCGTTCAGCCTGTTGGTCGGACTGTATATCTGGAAAAACGTCGGCTATAACATCATTTTGCTTTTGGCAGGACTCAACGGCATTCCGGATGAGCTGTATGAAGTGAGCAGGTTAGAGGGTGCGACACGGTTTCAAACGCTCCGGTATGTGACACTGCCGCTCTTAATGCCGACGATGTTTTTCGTGGTGATTATTTCGATCATCAATTCGTTCAAAAGCTTCCGGGAAGCATTTCTGCTGTCGGGTACACTGCCGCATACAAGCATTTATCTGTTACAGCATTTCATGAACAATAACTTTGAAAATTTAAACTATCAGCGGCTCTCGGTGGCGGCATTTCTGACGTTTTTGGTGATTATTTCTTTAGTTTGCCTGTACTTTTTCGCCCGGAAAAAATTCTTTGAATATGAGATGTAGAAAGGAGCTGATCGCATGAAGAAAAAAGGACGATTTGCTTTCTACGGCAAGCATGGAATGCTTTTCATATGTTCGGTGGTGATCCTGCTGCCGCTGGTATACACGGTGTGCAATTCGTTTATGGCAACGTCGGAGATTAACCATTACTATGCGGGAATCAACGCGCAAAACGGTACGACGGCGTTTCATCTGATTCCGGACATGTTTTCGCTTGACAGTTATTATAAGGTGTTTATCGGACGGCCGGACTATCTGATGAAATTCTGGATTTCGCTGTTTTTGACGTCGGCAATCGTCATCGGACAGCTTGTGGTTTCCGTGCTGGCGGGATATGCGCTCGCAAAATTTGCGCTTCCATTCCGGAATTTCTTTATGTTTGTCATTATTGCACTGATGATGATGCCGTATCAGGTTACGCTCGTTTCCAATTATATTGTGCTTGAAAAAATCGGTCTTTTGAATACCTATTGGGCACTGGTGCTTCCCGGTATTTTCTCGCCGTTCGGCGTGTTTTTGATGCGGCAGATCCTTTCGACGATGCCGGACGCCATTTTGGAAGCCGCAAAGCTTGACGGTGCGAATCAGTTTCAGTTGATTCGAAAAATCATCGTGCCAAGCTGTAAAAGCGGAATTGTTTCGCTTGTCATTTTAAGCTTTATTGATTATTGGAATATGGTAGAACAGCCGCTTATTTATCTTGACGATCCGTCGCGTTATCCGCTGTCGGTGTTTTTGGCGCACTTTAATTCGTCGAATCTCGGATTGTCGTTTACGTGCGGCGTACTGGCGATGATTCCGGTACTGCTGTTATTCTGGCTGTTTGAAAACGATTTGACCAAAGGCATTGCCTTTTCGAGTCTGAAATAGAAAGGCGGGAGTGTTGTGAAAAAGAGAAAGATCATCATTCGATTGACGGTAGGTTTTTTGATTCTCATGGTTGTGTGCACCATGCTGTCGCGAACGGTATATCGTCTGATGCTGCCGGATGTGCGCGTTGCCTCTCCCACAACCCGGTCGCTGACAGACCCGATGACCTACGCCGCGCAGATCGGATATAGAAACACAGAGGACGTGACTGCACAGGTGGAGTGGGAAGTGCTCACCGTTGATGTGCAGGTCGGAAACGAAGTAAAAGCCGGACAGCAACTGATGACGGTTCAATCGGAGAAAGCGGATCTTGAACGGAAGCAGCTTGTGCTGAATCAGAAAATGGCGCAAGCCCGTGTAAACAGTACGGCGGGTATGGAACGGGAACAGGCGCAGATTGATCTTAAAAAAGCGGAACTTGCACTTCGTGAACACGATGAGATCTATCCGAAAGACGGGATCGTTGTCGCGAAAAAGGACGGAATCGTATGCGAGGTAAGCTGCAAGCCGAACCAGACAGTGACCGGGACGCTTGTGCGCGTAAAAACGGCACATACATCGTATGATGTCACGTGGGAAGTGCCGATGCAGAATGCCGGCAAATTTGAGCTTGAGGACACTGTGGAATGCATTGTTTCAAACAGTGAATCACTGCTGTTTCAAGGCAAGCCGCCCATTTCTGAGATCTCGTTGCCGGACGAAACAGGCATGGTGACCATGACAGCGGCGTTTGCGGCACAGCGCGACATTTTTACGACCGATGCAGCAACTGTCACAATGACACCGCCGTCTACAACCTATGAAACGGTTGTGCCGCGTTCGAGCCTGCAAAAAACAGGAGACGGCGATGCCATTTATGTGGTGAATGCGCAGCCTGGTATTTTCGGCGAGAATCTGACGGTGCGGCTCATGCCTGTGACAGTGCTCGAACAGAACAACCGGTATGCGGCAATTCAGGTGAAACTCGAACGGACAGACCGCATTGTTGTGAATACATCAAAACCACTGGTTGACGGTGCGGATGTGAAGATTGTAGAATAGAGGGAGCGAATATGAAACGAAACATCATTTGCGCGTGCAGCTGTCTTTTGTTGTTCCTCGGTTCGTTTTTCGCTTGGCAGAACCTAATCAAAGCGGCGGAGCGCACATATCCCGATGCGATCAGCTTTCCGCTTGATGAAACGGTTTATATGCGGTTTACCGATCTAAAATCGGAGCAGATGTCGCTTTCCTTTACGCAGAACGGAATGATTGCAAAGCCGGGAAGTGAACAGCCGGTTCCGGCACAGATTACTTTTACCGATGAGCGGTTTGGTGAACGGGTTTCGCTTTCGTTTGTGAACGGGAATTATTTTTCGGTTGCCGACAGCGTGGAGGAAAACCGCTGGGCAGTCATCAGTGAAAAGACAGCGACCGAACTGTTTTTTACAACGGATGCTGTCGGTGCATCGCTTACAATCGGGGAAGAGGAATACACCGTCTGCGGCGTATATCAAAGCGATGATTCCTTGCTTCGGCAGTTTTCGGCGGACAACAGGGAAACGGTGTATGTGCCGTACGGTGCGCTCGAAAACTGGAAAGCACTGCGCTGTCAGACGCTGCTCATTGATCCGGATGCGGCTGCGTTTACGGCGGAGGCGTCCGACCGCGTATATGAGTGGACAGGACAGCTGGTCGATGCCGATACATGCACCAATTATCGGGATTTGCGCGCGGTTTACCGGTTTTTAACAGGGCTGTTCTGGTTCTATGCGGGAAGCCTTGTGATTGTGGTACTGCTGTTTTATGCGTGGCGGCAGGGAAAAAAGGGATATCTGCGCTATATCAAAACACAGCGGATTCCAAAAGCGTATTGGGGTGCTTCTCTTGGATTTCTGCTGGGCGCTATCCTGATTTTCTGGCTTTCATCGTTTGATGCGGCGCTTCCATCTGCAATGCTGCCGACAGAGAATTTGTTTGATGTTTCCCACTATATCACGAAGTGGATCGGAAACATCCAGGAATTTCACGGGAGCGCGCTGTTTGATGAATGGCGGTCGTATGCGTTTGTGAGCGGAAAGTGGATCTTCCTGCTTGCGGGTTGTACATGGGTCCTGTACACAGTACTGTTTGCTGTCGTGCTTCGGATGGTGCGAAAGATTTCATGGCTTGCGAAGGAAAACAAGTGAACACGATGATTCAGATTATTATCAGTTTTCTCTGGCTTTTTTACCTCCTTTGTGGTATGTGTTTGTATTGCAAAGGAGAGGGTATCATGGCACAAATCAGCATAGAAGAATTATACCGGGGCGAGGGCGGCGGTGAAAAGTACGGTGCCGGCGGAATTATGGGAGCGGTCATCCAGGATTTGTTCTCGAACGGAATTCCGGACGGTTATGACGGAGTGCTTTGGATAGAGCTTCTCACCGTAACACACACGCTGACAGCGGCAGAACAAATAAAACAAGAGGGCGACTTTGTACCGGGAATGACCGACGCAGAGCCGTTCTCTTTGCGTGAGGAGAAAATTTCAGATGACAACGCTTGAAGATTTATATTACGGAAATATTCATCCATATGAGCAGGATATAAAGAAGACCGGCAGAGAATCCGCACTGCTCCGTCTCGTAGTCAAAAACGAAAATGTCCTGCTGGCAACGCTCACAGAACAGCAAAAAGAAATCTTTCAAAAGTGCAAAGATGCAGAAAGTGAAATGCACTGCGCATTTGAACTGAGGTCATTTATTGAAGGATTCCGCCTTGGTATGAAACTGACAGCGGAAGGAATGTACTGTACGGAGGAAACAGACGAAGATTAAAGCAAAAGCTGCATTCAAAACAAGCTGCAAATTGGCTTTATTTATAGGCGAAAACGCCCGCTGTAAAGCACCTGTGCACGCGTTTAAACGCGCATTCACCATATACAGGGAAGTTGCCGAAAAAGAGATGTTCATCCCCTAAACGGCGGAAATTACGCCGTTTTAGCGGGAACAAAAAGCACTGTTGAAATCACATCTTTCAACAGTGCTTTTACAACGGTCAGTCAAAGAATTTTTTGTAAGTTTCATTTACGGCTTCGGCAAATAAAGACCGAGAATGTTTATCCGGATTTTCGTTTCTGTTTTTCTTGTCGAGATACACTTGTCTCATTTTAATCCAAAGATCATTTTCTTTCAGCCAGTCAATCCTTTCAGGAAGCATATAAAAGCCCTGCGATTGTTCTTTCCAAGAGTAGGAATTGTGTTTTTTATTGAAACAAATATATTCCTGGCAGGTGGTTCCCTCCTCATCTTCATAATCATTTACAAACGCGAAATCCACGCTGTGCACGATACGGGAGTTTTGTCTGTCTTTGACTTTAATGGTTAGAACTCTGGTCGAGTCCTCTGCGTAATCGTACTCGTAGTTTCGTGCAAATTTATCCAGCGATTGTTTAAATAACAGCTTAATTTCTTTTGCCAAAAAGCTGTTCTCATCGTCATTGGGATAGATATTGAAGTCAAAATCAAATCCGGTATTCCCCTTCATATCCCTGGTAATTATATTTCGGGAGTAGCTTCCTACTGCTTTTGCCTGAAATGTGTAATGCTTTGAAAGATCTCTGTGCACCTGATTTAATATCAGCTGTATGTTTTGATACGCCTCGCTCACTTCAGGGGAATGCTTTGATATAAATTGAAAATCATGTTTCATTTCTTTTCTTCCTTTCAACAATTCCCCCGTCCGACCAAATAGCATAATTGCTAAATCATTATATTATACTGCAAAAAGATAAAAAGTCAACATAATTTTTTAATCGTTTACCTCTATTATCTCAAGTGCTTCTTCTGCAGTGAGATTGCCGGCAATATAGTCCTTCTTTGCGTTCTGCGCAGTTTTCATCCAGTTGTCATACATTTCATAGTCCATGTACCGGACATTTTGAAAAGGCATATCGGCGGCACGTTCCAGCCGCTTATACATTTTTCTTTGTGTACGGTCGTATGCTTCGATAACCGGATCGCTCTCGGCAAGCTGTTTATGCTTTTGCTTCGGCGCAACCTGCTTGCAGGTTTTTCCGTCTGCAATAATACGGTCACAGTAAAGTGTTTTCTTTCTGGTTTTCGGAACGAAAAAATTTCCGCAGTTTTCGCATCGTGCAATCATGGGGTTTTCCGATAAAAACTGCATCAGAAGAAAAACATAATACTTTACGGGAGCACGGAACAAATATTGTGTTTTGACCGTACCGTCAAGAAGATGAATTGTTTTAAATTCCGAATGACTCATAAACGGATAACGCCCGCCGTCTATTTTCCCGTCTTTCATATAATCAAGAAAAATATTGTCGAGCACAATTTTGAATGCGTACAGTTCCTGAATGCAGTATTGTATTTCCGGCATAGCTTCACATATAAACATAGCGGAGCCGTCATCTTCCTGTACACTGTCTTCCAGAAACGCCTGCGTCAGCGTCTGAATGACCGGTTCGGGTTTAAGACTTTCCAGAAATATATTGACCTCTTTCAGATATGCATCAAAATGATCCATATTGATTTCGCCGTTATTTTCGTAAATTGCTTCTGTTATGGCATCGGCGCATTTTTCAGTCTCTTTCATGAAATATAAATATGTTCTCATATCGCGTGCAGAAAAGTTTATCAGCTCGTCCTTAACCGAAACGGAATCAACGGTTTCCGTTCCGGATTTTGTGACGAGCTTTCTTTTGATTCTGCCGTCTTTTTCTGCGATTACATACAGTCCGTATGGTTGATTCATGGTTTGCAGCCATCCCCGTGTCTTGAAGTAAACTTTATGAAAAACAGTGAAGATTACTCTCACATTTATTCTCTGATTCTGCTTGTTACAATTATATCATAAACAGGCAGAAAGAAAAAGCACCAATGACAATTGAATAGCCGTAACGGTGACAGATACAAAGGACAAAGTAAGAGCTGCGCCATGACACGCCTTTGGCGGAGAGCGAGCGAACAGCGAAAAGGGAATGCGCGATGACCTTCATGCGAGCGCGTCGGCTGTTTTTATCTCTGCGTCCGGGTAAGGAACTTTAACGGGTTTCTGATGAATACGTAATGAAGGCAAAACATTACAGGTGAACGATAGCCGTTGCGGTGCAAAACAGAAGAAAAGAATAAACAACAAATCATGGGATTACAAAGTGGCAGAAATGCCGTACAGCTTTTTCTGAAAAGCCTAATTTAAGAGCAAGGAGTTGATGACAGATATGGGTGTTTTGTCAGCAGAAAGAAAGTCAGCAACAGGAATTAAAATGAAAAGGAGAAATATATCTGTGAAAGAAAATGAAAAACTCACTGTCATCGACGGTGAGACACTGATGGATATGCGGCTTGAACCGACTGCATATGCTGTGAAAACATTACTGCCGCAGGGACTGTGTGTTCTCGGCGGCGCGCCGAAAATCGGGAAGTCTTGGCTGGTACTTGATCTGTGCGTGCGCATTGCCAAGGGTGAAGAGATCTGGAATATGGAAACGAAACGCGGAACAGCGCTGTACCTTTGTCTTGAAGACAGCTACGCCCGCATTCAGGAACGGCTCAATATCATTACCGATGAAGTTCCGCCTAATATTTTCTTTTCCGTCTGTGCAAAGACAATGGCGGAAGGACTTTGCGGACAGATCAGAGAATTTGTATCGGAGCACCCGGATACCGTGATTGCGGCAATCGACACCTTTCAGATTGTCCGGAAAAGCGATACCGATATTTCCTACGGAAATGACTATCAGGAAATCCGTGTGTTAAAAGCACTGGCGGACGAATTAAAGATAACAATCCTTCTTGTCCACCATCTCCGTAAGCAGGGAGACAGCGATCCGTTTAATAAGCTTTCCGGTTCGACAGGAATCAGCGGTGCGGCAGACGCGGCATATATCCTGGATGTAAGCCGACGCAGTCAGAACGGCGCCACGCTCTATTGCACCGGAAGGGATATTGATTACCGTGAGATTGAGCTTCGTTTCTGTAAAGAAAAATGTCTGTGGGAAGCAGTATCCGACAGCCTTGAAAATCCGCAAATTCTCTTGCCGAAAGAAATGACCGCGCTGATTTCTTTTATGAAGTCCACCGGAAAGTATTTCGGAAACAATACAGAATTCGCTGAGCAGTTTTGTTTGTATTCCGGTTTTGATTTGTCGGTTAAATCGCTTAAGCAGATGATGAACAGATGCCGCTATGAACTTGAAACAAACGGTGTATTTTATGAAAACAGCCGCTCGAACGGACAGCGGTATCTGAAAATATATTTTTCTTCTGCCGGTGACGAAAGTGCCGTAAATGACGCAAAGGAACCGTGCGGTGAAATTTGCGTTCCTTCCGTTCCTTGCGTCCCTGACACACGGGAGGTACTCAAATGAAAAATCAAAGAAGCCGTACCGAAAGCCTTACGATACGATTGACAGCAGAAGAAAAAAGCCGTTTAAAAGCCGGAGCCGAAAAAATGAAACTGTCCGTTACCGATTATATTTTGCTGTCCGCTTTGCCAACACAAACAGTGATGACAGAACAAGTGAAAGTTATATTAAAAAAACTGACCGAGGTGCAAAAAGCTGTTTGCAAAAATGCGGAATCCGGTTATCTGGAATGGGAAGAAATCATAGACCGTCAGGAAATGATTTATCAACAGCTGTTCAGTCTTGCCCGCGGTGCGTAAATAAGACATCGTGTATTATGCACAAACGGTGTACGGCACTGCACCCCGACAGACGGTCGAAAATGAAGCAGGAGAAAGGGACGGTGTCTCACACCGCCCCGAACAACACCGTCCGGCAGTGCCGGTCGGGGATTTCTGCTGAAAATAAGGATTTGTAAAAAGAGACTGTGTATTATGACGAACGGGTTGTAAAGAAGATGTCACACCCCGATTGTGTGAAAAACAGGCAATAACCGCCGTGTTTGACTGTTTTCAGGGTGTGAAGTACGGCGGATAATAAACAATAACCAGAAAGGAAAACTGATATGAACGAAAACAAAAACGCAGTCAGAAAGACTGTTTATATGGACGAAGAGCTTGCCAGAAGATGTGAAATTCTGTTTGGTGAAGCAGGCGCAAAATCTTTTTCCGATTTTGTCTCAAAGGCATTGGAATTATATATTGACAAGCTGATCACAGGTGCTCACGGCAGATTGCTTACCGAGGAACTGTCACAGGCGATTCGGGACGAAGTCCGTCCGATTGCTTCGCGGTTATCCAAAGGGCTTTACCGCTATGCCGTTATGCTCGATATGCTGTGTCAGATCATTGCTTATCAGGATACTGAATGGAGTCCTGATGATATAGAACTGCTCCGGCGGTTTGCAAATGTCCGCGTGGCGAAGACACGTGGCAAAATTGATCTGCAGTCACTGCTGAACGACAACTGGTTTGAAAATGAAAAAGAAAATGATACGGAGGATAATCTATGACCAAAAAAGAAATCGCAAAATCACTATGCGGCTATCCCGCCGCACTCAATGTAAAAGAAACGGCGCAGATTCTGCGTGTCAGCACCAAGACGGTGTATAAGCTGATCGCAGAAAGAAAACTTCCGGCTGTAAAAGTCGGCAGAGAAAACAGAATCGCAAAATCGGAACTTATAAAGTATCTCAGACAGGGAGAAAAAGCATCTTCGCACCCCGGCGTAACTTTCACGAAAATGGCTTCAAATATTGTCTGGACTTCTCAAAACACTTGTGGTATTGTGTGTGTCGCGGAGAAGAAAAATAAGAAAGGAGCTAAGAACCATGGCAGCAGCAAACACCCTTCCTGCAAGCGTACAGCCTAAAAAAGGACGGCTCTACGCCGTGATCCAGACGAAAGAGAACGGAAAAAGCAAACCAGTATGGCGCTCTCTGGGACTGCCGGAGGGAAGCAATAAGTCTAAAGTGAACAAAGCCTTCCGCGAGGTAGTTAAACAGTTTGAGGAGGAATACGCCGAAAGGCTTGCCAGAGGGAACCGACCTCCGTCAGATATTCCGATCTTTGAATATATGTGCGGCTATCTTAAAAAGATACAGCAGAATCTGCAGAAGAACACCGTCGAAAGTTACCATTCCATGATTTAATATCTCCGACCTTCAGATGAGTTATATCACGAATGTCGGTGCAGGTCAGGGCTTGCTCAAAGTCGGCAGCTCCCTTGTTCCGTTCGTCAACAAGTTCCCACGCAATACCGAGCTTTACAAGCTGATGACTACCAAATTTGGAGAGGTGTAACCGTATGAAAATGAAAAAGTATATTTGTCTGATTGCCGCCGTGTGCCTTTTAGGTACGGCGGCTTTTTGCGGCTATCACATTTACGACCATTATGCCGACGAAGCCGAACAGACCGAAGCCTTTGAGAATATTGCCGAAATTGTAGAGCAGGCACAGGCAGAGGACGGCAACGCCCCAGAAGTTCCCTTGACAGAGGAAGAAAATATCCTCACGGAATACGGCGAACTGTATTTGAAAAACACGGATAATTATCAATTTGTATCTGCACTATATGGCAAAGATATAATCAAATTTAATATTGATTGGTTCGAGAATTTATTAGAAAAGATGAGGAATGGAGAAATATGAAGCAATACCATTTAGAGAAATCACCTATTGTTTATTATATCAGCAGAAAGGAAAAAACAGAATGGATACTTTTTATTCACGCAGCTTTTGTAAATCATAATATGTTTCAAACCCAAATCGACTATTTTCGGGATAAATACAATATTCTTACTCTTGATATTATTGGTCACGGTAAATCAACGAAAGTGCGAAAAGGTGATAGTATAGATAAAATGTCGGCGTGGATAAGCGAAATCCTAAAAACAGAAAAAATTGAAAAGATACATATTGTCGGCATTTCATTGGGAGCTGTATTAGCTCAAGACTTTGCAAACCAGTATCCAGAAGCAGTACAATCACTTGCTTGTTTCGGCGGTTATGATATAAACAATTTTGATGCAAAAATGCAGAAAGAAAATAGCGCATCACAGACACTTATGATGCTTAAAGCTATATTTTCAATTAAATGGTTTGCAAAGTCGAATAAAAAAATATCTGCTTATACTTTACAGGCTCAAAAGGATTTTTACGAGATGAATATTCAATTTTCTAAAAAGTCATTTATGTATTTATCTTCTTTAAGCAGTATGGTAAATGTTCGGCAGACAGAACCAAGGAAATATCCTTTGCTTATTGGCTGCGGAAAGTATGATATTCCAATGGAACTATCCGCAGTAGAAATGTGGAAGAAAAATGAACCAGAATGCTGTGTGATTATTTTCGAGGGAGCTGGACATTGTGTGAATATGGACACACCAGATAAATTTAATGCAGCTATGGAGGAATTTTGGTTAAGTGGATACGGCAAATACTAAAAGTAATTGGATACGCTGCCCTGTCTGCGGCAATAAAACCCGAACAATGATAAGGGAAAATACCGAACTAAAAAATTTCCCTTTGTATTGTCCGAAATGCAAACAGGAAACTTTGATAAATGCAAAGGAATTACATATAGCTGTCATCAAAGAGCCAGACGCACAGACGCAGAGCCGATGAACTTGTGAGCAATCACAGTCGTCGATATGTTAAAACCCCTTGACTTTTTGAACACAGTTCAGTATAATATAATTGAACGGCGTTCAAAAGGAGATGTTGGTATGGATAATAAAGAAGCAATCATACAGGCGACGATTAAACTCATTGAGGAAAACGGTGAACATTTAGAGGAGATAACCGTCCGTGATATATGTAAAAATGCAGGTGTCGGTTTAGGACTTGTAAATTACCATTTTGGCAGTAAGGATAAGCTGATAGAAGCGTGTGTAGAACGCATTATAAATGGAATCGTAGAACGCTTCCAGAATATACGGGAAGAAATCGAAGGACTGTCCTCTTTTGAGAAGTTGGAATATCTCGGAAATATGACGCTGGATTTCTTGTTTGAACACGCCGCTGTATCCAGAATTTCAGTTCTCACGGATATGCAGTCGCCGAAAGAATGCGACAATACTTACAGAACCTATGCGGCATATCTTTCGCTTGTTTCTGCCTGCCGCCCCGATTGGGATACGGCAACTGTAAGGCGAAAAACTTTCTGCCTAATAACTATTATGCAGCAAACATTTTTGCGGCACGAAACAATATCAAAAATGTTGAATATTGATTTGAGCCAAAAAGATAATCGTAGCGCCTTTCACACGCAGATACTTCACGACATTCTGGAGGTGTAATCATGAAAATCACAGTCATAAACGGAACAGAAAAGCACGGTGTTACCTACCGTTTGAAAGAGATGTTTTTAGTAGCATTTAGGGATAAAGCGAATATTACAGAATATTTTCTCCCCAAGGATTGTCCGAGTTTCTGCATCGGTTGCACAAACTGTATCTTAAAGGGTGAAAAAAACTGTAAGGACGCTGACCATATCGAAAAAATCGAAAAATCACTTTTGGAATCAGACTTGATTGTAATGACATCGCCTGCCTATGTATTTCATGCTACTGGTGCAATGAAAGCATTTCTTGATCATCTCGCCTATCGTTGGATGCCGCATCGCCCGGCTCCTGAAATGTTTGAAAAGCGAGCTGTTATCATAACGCAATGCTTGGGTAGTGGAGCAAAATCAGCGGCGAAAGATATAAAGCATAGTTTATCTTGGTGGGGAATTTCTCAAATTGGGATATTTACTGGTGCTTTGATGGGCGATATTGTTTGGGAAAAACTTTCCCAAAAGAAACAAGCTGAGCTTACGGGAAAGATTCAAAAACTATCCCGTAAATTTGCCTATATAGATTATACAAAACCTGCATACACAAATCTGATTACGAAATTTAAGTTTTTTGTCTGTCGTATGATGCAGAAATCCATACATAAATCAGACCCCGAATACCTTGACGGAAAGTATTGGGCGGAACAGGGCTGGCTTGGTAGCGTCAGACCGTGGAAATAATTTTATATATGGTGGTGCGCCTATGGATAAAACAGAATGGATACGCTGTCCTGTTTGTGGCAGCAAAACTCGTGACAGGCTTAGAGAGGATACGGTATTGAAGAACTATCCTCTCTACTGTCCGAAATGTAAACAGGAAACTTTGATAAATGTAAAGGAACTATATGTAACCGTCATCAAAGAGCCAGACGCAAAGACGCAGAGCCGATGAACTTGTGAGTTAACTCACAGCTCATCGGCTCTTTCTCTTATATTTGAACAAGCCCACCGAATAAAAAAACGGTGCTTTGGTGGGCTGTTCTGTCACGCCCGAATAAAAATAGCTCAGCCCTCTAAACCCGTTTTGAGTTTGGAGGGATTTTTTATGCGCTGGTCTGCCCTGAGCGCCTTGCTGTTTATCAGAAGCAGCAGTTACCTACATAGCATCACGAATAAGTGAGGATAATCTGTTAAAAAAATCCTAAGTTATTCGTGGTACTATTACGCTTCTAAAGTAGAAGCTATATATCTACACAATAGAATTTATATTGCTTATAACCGCAAAGGTATGACTGCCTTTGCGGTTTTTTGTTTGTCGTTATTTGTCGGAATAAAGGACAAGCCCATATCTGGCGTGGGCTGCCGTTCGCCACCTTTCAATCTGGATTTTTCAAAAAATTCAGATTGGAGGTAAAACGGTATGGCTTACAATAAAGCCAAAGAAGAAAAGAAATGGCAGCTCTGGAAAGAAGCCGAAGAAAAACAGTTAAGAAAGCTCGGCGTTGATGAAAGCACTATTGAAACGCTCCGTTCTCACGATTGGGCGATTTTCAATTCAGACAGGCGGTACTATCAGCGTATGCAGGAAGCGGGTACATACCTTGAGGGAGTTGCTGATGATATGCAGCAGCCCGAAATAAAGACGATTCAGGACTTTCTGAACAGTATCGAAAACCAGCAGCTCTATCAGGTTTTGATAAATGTGGACAAGCTGACCCTGCAAATCGCCTTGATGAAAATACAAGGCTATTCTACCCGTGAAATAGCTCATTCTCTCGACATTACGGAGAAAGCTGTTTACAGGCGATTGGACAGGCTCAAAGAAAAAATAAAAAAGTTTTTTGAGTAGAGGGGAAAATCGCTGTTCCCCACGGGCTACAGGGTGAGAGGACAAAATCCTCACACCCTGTTTTCCTTTGTGTGGCAAAAACAGGACTGCCCCTTGACAATCGAATAATCATTCGTCAAATACCTTCTCTTTGCGATTGTGATGAGCATAAGCGTGTCGAGAGGTACGCCACGACCTGCCGCAAGGCAGAGAGCGATAACTACCTACTCAAAATATCGGGCAGCTACCGATTTCGCCGTAACCCGCAAAGAGGATAATGATACTCCCGTCCAGTCACAGTCCGAGCGTGATAAAACCGTCGCAGGCAATGAGGGCGGCTCTGGCAGACCGTCAGTTGGGGTGGAACTCCCGTGGTGTCAGTTAGCTGCTGACCGTTTGGCGACTTCCCATAGCATTTCGGGGTGTCGAGGACAAATAGAGATGCTTCTATCATAAAGCCAAATACAAGGCGGTCTATTGAAACAGAGAATTGTTTATGCTCTCCCGACCTTAAAAACTTCCTTGTGTTTGGCTGATTACATAGGCAGAGCTTACCTGCTTATATCCAGATAGGAGGTCAAACTAATGGATAAAACAATTAAGCGTGGTGACATCTACTACGCAGACTTAAACCCTGTTGTCGGCTCGGAGCAAGGAGGAACACGACCTGTACTTGTTATCTCCAATGATATAGGAAACAAGCACAGTCCTACGGTCATTATTGCCGCCATAACAAGCCGTGTACGCAAAAAGAAGAAATTACCTACACACTTATATTTGGGGCAAATTGAGGGGCTTCCTGCGAACTCAATCATTCTCTTTGAGCAGTTACGCACGATTGATAAAAGCCGCTTGAAAGAACATCTCACACACCTTGATGAGCAGTATTTGAAATCGCTTGAATTTCCTCTCCTCATCAGTATCGGAGTTGAAAAAAGGAGGAGCTTATGAACTTTGGAGATATATATGCGTTAGTCTTAAAAGAATACCCAGACATTTTAACCGTTGATGAAATGAGCAAGGCTCTTGGTGTCAGCACAAAAACAGGTTATCAATTACTCCGTGAAAACAAAATAGAACACCTGAAGGTGGGCAGAGCGTACAAAGTACCAAAAGCCCATCTTCTTTCTTATTTGAGGTTAGGTCTGCGAAATGCGGAGAATTAAAGAATTTGCACATTCGACTTCTTTGGCTTAAATTGCTACAATGTATATGGTCAACAGCAGAAGTCGGTGCTACGCAAAGGAGGTTATATTTATGGTAGCAGGACATCTGCAAGAGAAAAAAGGCTATTTTTATATGGTTTTGAGCTATCCCGATGCTGCGGGAAAAAGAAAAACGAAATGGTTGCCGACAGGATTGCCTGTCAAGGGAAATAAAAAGAAAGCGGAAAAGATGCTGATGGAAACAAGGCAGACCTTTGTGCCTGAGTGTAAACCCATAAAGGACGATATGCTGTTTTCGGATTTTCTGCTTCAATGGTTGGAAATCGCAAAGCCGACTATCGCACTTACCACATACTCATCGTACTCAGGTATGGCAAAGAGCGTTATCATTCCGTATTTCAAGGAAAGAAAAATCACACTTTCCGAAATAAAGGCGACAGACATTCAGGCGTTTTATATGAAACAGTTGAAGCGAGTAAAAGCCAACACGGTTATCCACTACCATTCCGTTATCCATAGGGCTTTGAAATATGCCGTAAAGATTGACCTTATTTCTGTCAATCCTGCGGATAAAGTGGAACGCACTAAAGCTGATAAGTTTATCGGCAGCTTCTATGATAGCAACGAGGTACAGGCATTATTTGAAGCCGCCAAAGGAACGCTGATTGAAATACCGATTTTTCTTGGTGCGTTCTATGGATTGAGGCGAAGTGAAGCTCTGGGATTAAAATGGGACGCTATTGATTTTCAAAACAATACGATTACCATTAGACATACCGTTACTTCCTGCAACCTTGACGGCAAGCATATCCAGATAGCACAGGATACGACCAAAACCAAATCGAGTATGAGAACGCTGCCCCTTGTTCCTGCGTTCAAAGAGAAGCTCCTAAAGCTCAAGGAACAGCAGGAAGAATACAGGCGGGTATGCGGACGATGCTACAACAAAAAGTATTTGGAGTATATCTGCGTAGATGAGATGGGGACATTGATTTCTCCGCACTATCTCACAGCATCATTTCCAAAGCTGCTTGAAAAGAACAATTTGCGCCATATTCGTTTCCACGACCTGCGCCATAGTTGTGCTTCGCTGCTTCTTGCGAACGGTGTTCCTATGAAGCAGATACAGGAATGGCTCGGACACAGCGATTTTTCAACTACGGCAAATGTATATGCCCATTTGGATTACAATTCCAAGCTGTCATCGGCTGACGCAATGGTAAACGGTCTGAGTGGCGCATTAGAGGTTATTTCATAGCTTCTGCGGCGTATCGCTTTACTAAGGATACGCCAACTACATATCCAGAGTTCAAATCTCGGAAAATTTAGGAGAGAACTACCGATTTTCAGGAGAGAACTCACGGAAAAATCCCAAAGGTGCAGAAAAAAGAAAAAGCCTGCAAACGGCAAAAACCGCTTGCAGACTGAGTTTTCTGGCGGAGTGGGTGGGATTCGAACCCACGGTACCCGAAGGTACAACTGATTTCGAGTCAAGTGTCAAAAAACGAACTTGGCGGAATTTGATGGAAGATAATATACCTTAACTGAACTCCCGCAACCCCCGTGATTGCGGACTTTTTTGCACCTAAAATCTGCCGAAGCACCTCCGTTATTTAAGTCGCGGATTTTTATCATGATATAGCAGTTCTAATCAAAATCCAATGAAAATGATTAGAACTCCGCATAGAAATGCCCCTGTTTTGTCCCTAAAATCACCCGTTTGGCAGTGCATCAATAAAGCAGTGTTACGCCGCACAACACCAAAAGTCGTGTGGGATGGTTCCCTTTAAAAATAAAAACTCATTTCAGCAGAGGATTCTATCTCATATATTTGAAATGTCATAAAAGTTATAGCAATCATATATTGAAATGTCGTTGTTATTATGCTATAATGTATTTGAAAAGTTTCGACGGAGGAATTTTTATGCTATATCGTAAGATAGAATCTCTCATTGAAGAACATTTAAAATCTGATTCTAAAAAGATTCTTTTAATCGACGGCGCCCGTCAGATCGGCAAAACCTACATCATCAATTATGTTGGAAACAAGCTCTTTGAAAATTATATCGAAATCAATATGATTGAGGACTCTTTAGGCGACCGTCTTTTTGAAAATACGAAAACTGTAGAAGATTTTTATCTGCAGGTCAGTATGCTCGCAGGGAATAAAATGAAGAGTAAAGATAACACGCTGATTTTTATTGATGAAATACAGGCTTATCCTCATTTGCTCACTCTGCTGAAATTTTTATCGCAGGATAATAAGTTCACTTATATTGCGAGCGGATCGCTTTTAGGTGTTACGCTATCACAAACCACATCCATCCCAATGGGCAGCATCCGAAAGGTCAGGATGTTTCCGCTGGATTTTGAGGAATTCCTTTATGCGAACGGAATGAACGAACTTGCGATTTCCTCCATGCGTAAGAAGTTTGAACGATTGGAGACATTAGATGAGTCCATGCACAATAAAATGCTAGATTTATTCCGCAAATTTTTGCTTGTAGGCGGATTGCCCGATGCGGTCAACGCCTATCTTGAGACAAAAAACATTCAGGCAGTCCGTGATATTCAAAATGAAATTCACGATTACTATGCCGCAGATGCTTCAAAATATGACGATGAAAAAAAATTGAAGATTCGCAGAATCTATGATCTGATTCCATCTAATATGGAGAATAAGAAAAAAAGAGTTGTCGTACAAAGCATAGAGAATAAGAGGGGTAAGACGTTTGGTCATTATGCGGATGAATTCGATTATCTGATCGGTGCGGGTATTGCACTGAATGTTCAGGCGATTTCCAATCCGACATTCCCGCTGATCGAATCTACCGGAAAGAATCTGCTGAAGCTTTATCTGAATGATGTCGGTATTCTTACGGGTATTCTTTACGGAAACAATATCAAAGCTGTGCTGAATGATGAAAGAAGTATCAATCTGGGTTCTGTGTATGAAACGGTTGTTGCCAGTGAATTGATTGCGCACGGTCATAAGCTCTTTTATTATGACAATCGCAGCAGGGGTGAGGTTGATTATCTGATTGATGATTATGACAGCCTTTCTGCCGTACCGATCGAAGTAAAGTCGGGTAAGGACTATACCGTGCACAGCGCATTGAATACATTTGTTCAAAACGAAGATTATCATATCAAAAAAGCATTCGTTGTATCCAACGAAAGAAAAGTCACGCAAAAAGGCAAGATAACCTATATACCGATCTACTACATTATGTTTTTTAACGCGGATTGGGGTAATAAGAATTTGCAGTTCTGAAGTGAAGGCAAATGCTGATTATGTTATTTTCTTTGACGAATATACTTTTGAAAGGAGAAAAATGATGAAACGCGTCTATGATTTTTTGAAAAAAGCAGAGACCTATTATCTCGCGACGGTGGAGGGAGATCAGCCGAGAGTGCGTCCGTTCGGGACGATAAACGAATTTGAGGGGAAACTCTATATCCAGACAGGCAAGGTAAAACCCGTCAGCCACCAGATTGCCGTAAACCCAAAGGTGGAGATCTGTGCATTTACAGGTGGGGAATGGATCCGTGTTGCCTGTGAGCTTGTGGAGGATGACCGTATCGAGGCGAAAAAGTCCATGCTGGACGCGTACCCGAATCTTCGCGGGATGTACCATGAAAACGACGGCAACACACAGGTATTCTACATGAAAAACGCAACGGCTACCATCAGCTCCTTTACCAGCAAACCTGTTGTGATTGAGTTTTAACGGATATGAAAATTATGTTTGTGTGCCATGGCAGAATCCGTACTTTTGTCTGAAGTGGCTTAAAATCAAGGCTTTTGGGGAATGAGAATGGTATTTGTACCCCCATTGTACCCCTATTTTGCGCGAGTGTACCGCGACAACCTAAAAGCAAAGCTTTCGGGTTGGAATTTGTTAACCGGACTGTCCTCGATAAAAATGAATATGATTTGTGGTGAAAGAAGTTCCTGCGGGGAGGAGAGAAATGCTGGCAGGATGCTTTGGTGCAGATGGACCGATTTTGAAAAACTCTGTATCAATTTTCTTTACAGATAAACTTTGTTCATAGATTTATGGTATAACCAGTTTAAGCGCTTGAATAAAGGAGATGGTTATACCATGAATCTGTTTTGCGAAGAGGTCCATAAACTGGAGGCGGAATTTAAACAATGCCGGAAGCTGCTGAACGCTATCGGGGATGAGAACCGCCAGCACCTTATATGCGTCATGATGAATATGCCGATTGATGGCGGCCTTGTATTGGAGATTGTCGAGCAGACGCATCATCCGGGCTGCCATTCCTTGATATGAAAAAGATCACAAGGGAGTCACTTAAGAAAGCCGAAAAACCTTCAATACGGTGACAGAACACAAAACCACGGGCAATACAAAAACCCATATACAAAGATTTGAACTAATCAGGCCAGGACAGTTTTATTTTGATGCCTGCTACAACCCGTCCAAGACCGCATTCCTGAAAAATGCTGAGAAGAAGGGCTGCAAAATTCTGAATGGTCTTGGTATGTCCAGTTCCAGAGGGCTGCTCAGATCGAATTATGGACCGGACAGAAGGCTCCACTGGATGTGATGCGAAAAGAATTAAAGGAGATTATCCGGGAAGAAAATGAGAAGGCGCAGACGGAATGACTCTGTAATTCTGTCACTTCATGGGAGATAAATGTTATAGTGAATAGAGAAATGCGATAGCGTAGTAAGCAATAATTTCAGATGATCCAGGTTTGATCAGAGAGGAGAAGAATATGAACAACTATTGTATGATCCAGAACTCCAAAACGTTTGCATTTTCCGCAGAGAATCCAACCGGTGTACGCGCAGGTGGTTCCCAGGGCGGTGACTGCACCAAGCTTCGTCCGACCGTGACGATTCCTGCAGGGGAAACCGTAACTCTGGTAGATGCTGCAGGACCGGGTGTGATCCAGCATATGTGGTTTACCGGATATGTCGGGCACCATTTTATCATCCGTATGTATTGGGATGATCAGGAATATCCGTCTGTGGAAGCTCCGCTCTCTGCATTCTTCGGATGTGCATATGATGAAAATTTCGTGGACCGGGATGGCAAATATCCGGTGTTGAATTCTGCCATGATGCTGGTAGCTCCTGGTCGCGGCTATAACAGCTATTTTGAGATGCCGTTCCATAAGAGAGCTCGGGTCACGATGGAAAACCGTGGTGACAAGGATGAAAATCTCTATTATATTATCACCGGAGCTTATCAGGAGATTCCGGCGGAGGCTGGTTATTTCCATGCCACCTATCGCCAAGAGCACCCGGTTCAGAAGGGTCGTACCTACACAATCGTTGACGGAATCGAAGGCAGGGGACAATTTGTTGGTGTGACTCTGGCAACTGGTATGAATGGCAACAATACCTGTTGGGTAGAAGGCGAAGCCCGCATGTATCTGGACGATGATCCGTATCCGTCTATCCACTATACCGGAACTGAAGACTACTTCGGCGGTTCCTATGGATTTGGAAATGACATCATCATCAAGAGCTATCAGACCTTCAGCGGCTTATATACCGGCATGTATGCAATCTATGGAGACAACCGGGAATTCTATAACGGACAACAGAGATTCCTGCTGTATCATTTCCATATTGCAGACCCGATCCGTTTTGAGAATAAGTTTCGTATGACACTCGACAACATGGGCTGGACCGGACCGCGTTACGATGATTACACCAGTGTTGCTTATTGGTATCAGACCCTGCCGTCCGCACCGCTGATGCCACTGCCGACAGATGCAGAGATGTGTATGAGATAATAGAACCAGATTGGAGATGTCAGATAGATTGGTTTTAACCTTGCGATACGTTGCATCGGTTATATCGGACTGACATCAGAGATTTGCCGGAAAGGATAGAGGTATTATGTTACTGGAAGAGAAGTTTTTGGAATTTCATCGTTATGCCAGCAGCCACAATCTGCCGCTGGAAGCTATCAGTGTCGGAGATGAGAACAAGGTACTCTGTGAGATGCACTACGCAGCAAATGCACCGAGAAATATTTATTCACATACCAAGAGTTTTACGGTAACAGCAGTTGGACTCGCAATGGAAGAGGGAAAACTAAGCCTGGAAGATCATGTGGCGGAAGTGTTTAAAGATAAACTTCCTTCAAATCCGGATCCAAATCTGGAGAAGATTCAGTTGAAACATCTGCTCTGCATGTCCAGTGGCTTTGGTAAGGCACTTCTGATGAATGCGGACAGACGTCCGGGCGTCGGCGCACCGGATTATGAGAAATATATGATGGCACAGCCGGTTCCTGTGGAGCCAGGCAGTGCATTCTGCTATTCCTCTGCCGACAGTATTCTGGCTGCTCATATGGTAGAACGGGCCGTTGGCAAGCGGATGGGAGAGTATCTGTATGAGAAGGTATTCCAGCCCCTTGATATGGGATGGCCGCTCTGGGAGCATGATCCACAGGGACATCCGAATGGCGGCGGAGGTATGTATCTGACTTGTACCGAGATGATGAAACTGGGACAGCTCTATCTGGCTGAGGGTAACTGGAAGGGCGAGCAGATTGTCAGCAGGGACTGGGTGCAGGAGGTGTCCACCCCGAAATTTACCTTCGAGCCATCTGCTGATCTCTGGCATGTAGGATACGGCTATCAGTTCTGGATCAGTCCATATCCAGGATCCTATCGTGCTGATGGCGCATTCGGACAGATTACAACGATTCTCCCAGAGAAGGGATTGGTTGTTTCCATCCAATGTCCGGAGCGAGGTAATTTCGATCAGGTGAAACGTGCGCTGCATGAACATTTTCTGATGGAATTGTAAGAATAGACTTGCAACAATATGCTATAATTTGCCCAGAAACCGTACTTTTGGCTGAAAAGGCTTAAAATCAAGGCTTTTAGGGAATGTGGATGGGATTTGTACCCCCCATTGTACTCCTATTTTGTAAAACAGTAGGATCATCAACCGGACTTCCCTCGATAAAAAAGAATATGATTTGTGGCGAAAGAAGTTCCTTCGGGGACTTCTTTTCACTTACATAAAAATGTCGGTTTGAATGTCGGTTAAGTGTCGGTTTGTTTATGATATTTGACTGCAATACATATTATGTGGTTGTACTTTTAATAATAATCGTATACCTTACCTAAATATGCATAGAAACCAGGTCGATTATAAAGAAATAACATAAAATATGTTATTATGAATGAAATTATGTTACAAGGAGATCATCACAACAAATCGGAATGCGTCGGCTACATCGTAACAGTGGACGGCGTTTCGGTTTATTTTGCCGGCGACACCGGAGAGACAGAGCAGATGTCGCATCTGGAAGAACGAAACCTTGATTATGCTGTTTTACCGATGGATTTTACCTACACCATGGATGTTCCGGAAACGATCCGCTGTGCGAAGCTGATTGCTGCAAATCATACAATCCCCGTGCATATGTCGCCCGGAAAGCTGTTTGATATGGACCGGGCAAAAAAACTTGCAGTACCCGGCGCTCTGATTGTAAAGCCCGGCGAATCAATCAGATTATAAACATTTTTCTCTGGACTTTTTACCTCCTTTGTGGTATGTGTTTGTATTGCAAAGGAGGTATTATCATGGCACAAATCAGCATAGAAGAATTATACCGGGGCGAGGGCGGCGGTGAAAAGTACGGTGCCGGCGGAATTATGGGAGCGGTTATCAAGGATTTGTTCACGAACGGCATTCCGGACGGTTATGACGGATTGCTTTGGATAGAGCTTCTCACCGTAAAACACACGCTAATAACGGCAGAAAAAATGAAACAAGAGGGTGACTTTGTATCGGGAATGACCGATGCAGAGCCGCTCTCTTTGCGTGAGGAGGAAGTTTCAGATGACAACGCTTGAAGATTTATATTACGGAAATATTCATCCATATGAGCGGGATATAAAGAAGACCGGCAGAGAATCCGCACTGCTCCGTCTCGTAGTCAAAAACGAAAATGACCTGTTGGCAACGCTCACAGAACAGCAAAAAGACATCTTTCAAAAGTGCAAAGATGCAGAGAGTGAAATGCACTGCGCATTCGAACTTAGGTCATTCATAGAAGGGTTTCGGCTTGGCATGAAGCTGACAGTGGAAGGAATGTACTGCACGGAGGAAACAGATGAACAGTAAAACAGCATTAAAGGCAAGGATTTATTTGTATGATGAAGAAAATATTATTAAAAAGATCACCTACATTTATGATGACGGCAGTGAAAGCAAACCGCTGACAGTATTTAAGCATATTGGAATGTTTAAGGACTCACTGTTGTTCGGAGAAGAAATGAATATATGCTTTCAGATATTGTCTCCGCATCGGCTTAAAAATTACTACTCCGATGTAGACGAGTTTGAAATCATTAACGAATCGGAGCATACAGTGATAATCTCAGCCTTGGGAAAAACAGCAGAAATTAAACCATATTCAACCGACAATATAAAATAACACTAATTTCATTACACCAGCCAATCTCCGGCGATCCGGTACCGGCACACGCCAAAGCTCTGCTTTTGCCGTTCCATAATTTCAGACGGAATTTTGCTCAGCCACTTGCGGCTGAAAGAAGTCGTGCCGAAATAAGCGTCAAAATTGCTGACGGGAAGCACAACCCAGTCGGTATCATCGGGTTTGTTGGCGATAAAATATCGGACCAGCGTCGGAAGGACATCGTCACGGATTTCCGGTACGGCAGAAGCAAGACGATCTGTCAGCTCCTGCGGAAGTGATATTTCTTCCTCACGCAAAGCGCCCAGTTCCAGTGCATCAGCGATGATGTCATCAAACCGAATGATCCAGCCGCCCTTTGTCTCCGGCGAAAACAGCGGAACCTGATACTGTACAACCTTTTTGCGCCATTGCCTGTCCCAGCCTTTGAAAATGTGTTCCGCTTTTTTATAGGCTGTTTTGCTGACTTTATCGGGATGACTGAGTACAAAATCTGAGATACCGTGAACATGGCGGTAAAACCAGCCTGCTCCGTCACTGCTTACAAGTTCGGGGAACTCATCGTACAGATCACGGAAATCACTTTGAAACTGCCACTCTTCTTTCGGAGCGGCTTTTTTACTGTCCGGGATACTGCACCATGCACAGAGTGCCCGGTGCGCATAGCCGGCATCACAGTCAGAACGCCACAGATATCCCCGTGCGATAACGGTCAGCACGCGGGCGAGTCCTTCTACGTCCAGAATGCTGTCAAAGGTAAACCGTCCAAGATAAGCGGTGTCCTGTTTACTTTTTGCTGTATACGCCACCGTCCCCGTGTATGCATCAAACTCTTCTTTTTCGTTAATCACGGCGCACCTCCGGTACACGAACATTCTCTGCTGCTTTATCGAGCAGAACGTCCCATATGAATTCCCGTTTGCCCAGCGCCACGGCATAACGCACCGCAAGGCTTGGGCTGATATATTGCTCAAGGTACCGGCGGCATCCCTTGGCTGTCGCTTCCCGATAACTTTCCGCCGGCAGTTTTGTTTGGTAGGACTCTATCATAACAGACATGAGATCAGAATCTCCGTCACGGATTAAGCGCCTGCGTTCCTGGTTCTTGTTTTCGTCATCAATGTCGCAGATCAGGTCGCCGAGAATCCGATAACCCCCAAAGCGAAAATCACACAGCAATCTGCCGTAATCATCAAAGATGTCCTCCGGCAGATTATCACGCAGAAAACACTCCCGCTCGCCTGCATCCATCATGTGCCATTCCTGCTCGCGGAGCATGTTTCTGAGCTGTGAAATGTGTTCTGGCTCCAATATCGAAAACGCAGTGTATAGTTCATCGATAGTATAAGATTCCTCCTGACCGCGGGAAAATAAAATCCGTTCCATGTCGTTCTTCTTCTGACGGTTTTTAACCGGCGCCTTGCTGATACGGATACGGTTCAGACAGGAATGGTACTCGCGGATGATATTTTCCGTCAGAGAAAGGAGTGACGGATCGAGACTGTCTTTCCAAGCGGGATCGGCGGCAAAAGAAAACAATTCACTGTCGGACGCAGGCTTTGCCTTGATTTTCGGCGTGCATGCTTTCAGCTTGTAGGCAAGATATGGGAGCCGCTCTAAATTGGAATCAACCTTGCTCCAGTCTGTGCTTTGTATAAACGTCTCCAGCTTCTCGCGCGGCGTCGGCTCATACCATTGGGATCTGCCGCTGTTTTTTTCTATCAGGTATTTGTATTTTAAAAACAGATTCCGCTTGAAATCAGACTGCCCGAGATATTCCGATAAGTCCGGCTTCACACCGCTTTTTGCAGAGTCAATTTCAAGTCCTGTCAGAATGGCCAGTGTTTCGGTTTCTTCCCGGCAGCGTTCCTGCTCCGCAGCGTCCGAGTTTTCATTGTAGGCAATAATACCTCGGTCAAGCGCAGCGTTGGAGATTTGCCCGACACGGGAGGAAAAAGTATTCTTCACGGTTTCAAACCGTGCATGCCAATCGTCGGCGTCGCAGATGCGCGGCTCTGCCGCAGGGATTTTCAGGAACGGCATATTGCTTGTGTTGTCAAGCTGTGATTCAAAGTCATAGTTTCGCTGGACGCATGCATTCAGCACGGGGTCGGCAATCGTTTTGATCATATCACCGTCGTAGTCTGCACCGCCGAGACGTTCGGCCGCATACATCTCAGAGTCCACCATCACTACATCGGAAAGATGGCCCAAATAGTATTTGCGGAGCGCTTCTTCTTTTCCATACGGACGGAGCAGGATTTCCTCATTGCGTGCGATGTGCGGACTGCGCAAAAGCGTGCAGGTCTCCGGCCGTTCATATGCCGCTTTCGGTGCATAAAAGGAATTCCCCTTAAAGGTCAAAGCGCTCAGAGCCGCGTAGTGCCTGCGCTGGGCGGTGTTCATTTTTCTGATATCGGGATCTATGAGAAGAGTCAAAAAGCGCAGTAAGTCTCCGGACAGGAACCGGTTGTCACCGGCGATGCGCAAAATCCCCATGGAATAATTGCGACAAACTTTTTCTGCCAGTGCATCAAGCTCGTCTGCATATACTGATTCACCGATAAACGACGGATTCTTTTTCAGAATCTGTCCGAGCAGGTACGGACGGCTGTTTTTATCGATGCCCCGCAGAGAAAGGGCAGAAAGAAAATGCTGTCTGCGGTATTCGCTGTCGGCACATAGTCGGTAGTATTCTGTTTCGGTCTGCTTGGTAAGCCAGTTGCGGGAATCACTTTCGGGGCTTTCCGTCCAGCCGTCGGGAAGATCAGGGGGACGAAATTCCTCCGCTTTCATGGAGACGGTATTCAGAAACTGATAATTCAGCTCGGTGAATTTCTGCGGCTTTTCCTTGCTCACATTGGTGATATACAGTGCATGGCGGTAACGGCGGAATGCTTCCCAGTAATCTTCCCACGTCATTTGATTTTCGGTAAGCCAGCCGTATCCTTTGAACATGCTTTTTGTCAGGATAATATCCACATCCTCTACCGGATGACGCACACCCCATATATCGGTAATTTCCTTTGTGCCGTACTCGTGCAGAAAATCTTTGAAATCCACCTCGTGAAGCATTCCTTTCACATAGGGCATACGGATCTGAAAAGAAGTATGGATATGTTTTCCGCAGTAAGCCTTGTCAATCGTCTTGGCGTATCCCTTTGCGATGATTCCTTCGCCGTCAAATTCCATTACGGTAAAGGTCTCGTTTTTCTTTACCCGTTTGTATTTGCGCATGCTCTCCGTTCCGCCGTTCTCTTCTACAGTGATCACATTGGAAGTTCTTTGAAACTCGTTGTTTGCAACAACAATTACGCGGTGCGGTCTGTCAATATCCACACCGTCGATCCGTACACCGCCGGAAAGCATCAGTCCGTTATAGGCATAGAGCTTGGAAAGCTGACACCTGCCGATTTTCATATTAAGCATGATTCGCTGTCGGACGGGAACATAAAAATCCTCCCGGATAAATGAAAGCCTTGCGTTGCGGCTCATGTTTCCGGAACGCTCAAAGGCGAGATAGCGGTGTGGGCTGGTTCCGAAATCCAGCGTCACTCCTTCGGGACGGAACATGGATTCCGCTTTTTTCTGCCGGTCGGCATATCGTTTCTGTTTCGGGTCCCGGTCAAAGATTTCGGCAAAGTCCATGTAGAAAAGAATATCCGAAAGATCGGTGATCAGATTTTGCTCGGACGGTATCTGAAAATCGTTGCCGTGCAATACGCACATGGTCTGAAAGAACAGTGCGTTGTCTTCCTGTTCGTGCAAAGCGGAATACACTCTGCATTTTTCCGTGGCGGTGCTGTTGAGCGAAATGGAATATATGCCGTCGTTTCTTTCTTTCGCATAACTTAATACTGCTCTTGCAGACAGCGTATAAATTTTATATTTGATCCGCACCATGCACCGCCTCCTTTTCACGGATATTCTATCAAAAAACCTTTCTGTTTGCAATATGGATACTGCTCCCACCTTTTATAAGGCGGGAGTTTTTGTATCCGAAAATATTGCAGAAAGGATTGGTTTGAAATGAATGAAACCAAAAACAAACTCACTGTCATAGACGGTGAAACACTCATGGACATGAGACTTGTACCGACCAGGTTTTGTGTCGAAACACTGTTACCGCAGGGTGTGTCCATGCTCGGCGGCGCACCGAAGATCGGCAAGTCCTGGATGGTGCTTGACCTGTGCATCCGTATCGCAAAAGGAGAAAAGATCTGGAACCTGACTACGAAAAAAGGCACCACGCTTTATTTGTGTCTGGAGGATCCTCTGCGCCGTGTTCAGGAACGGCTCAACAGAATCACCGACGAGGTTCCGCCCAACGTTTTCTTTGCCGTTACCGCCGGAACGCTGACAGATGGTCTTGACGATCAGATCCGTAATTTTGTATCAGAGCATCCAGATACCGTTCTGGTTGCGATCGATACCTTTCAGATCATCCGAAACCGTACCGCTGATACTTCCTATGCCAACGATTATGAAGAAGTGCGGCAGATCAAAGCGCTGGCGGACGAACTTGGTATTTCCATTCTGCTTGTGCATCACCTGCGGAAGCAGGGCGACAGCGATCCGCTGAATAAGTTGTCCGGCACGACCGGTATCAGCGGTGCCATGGACGCGCTGTTTATTCTTGACAAGAGCAGGCGCAATGCCGCAGGAGCAACGCTCATCTGTACAAGCCGCGACACCGGCTATCGTGAACTGGAGCTTCAGCTCTCGCCGGAGACCTGTGTCTGGAACCTTGTGTCGGACAGCCTTGAAAGCCCACAGCTTATTCTGCCGGAGGAAATGAACAGTCTGATTGCTTTTATGAAAGAGAAAATTTCTTTCAGCGGAACGAACTCTGACTTTGCTGATCAGTTCAGCGCTTATTACGGAAAATCGGTATCGGTAAAAGGTTTCAAGCAGATGATGAACCGATGGCGATACTCACTGGAAGAGCGTGGAGTTTTCTTTGAAAACCGCCGAAGCAACGGGCAGAGACTGCTGGATATTTCCTATTTTTCTTCTGACGGTGACGAAAGTGACGTAAATGACGCAAAACAGCTGTGCGGTGAAAATTGCGTTCCTTCCGTTCCTTTCGTCACTGAAACGCCGCTGTGCGCCGAATAAAGGCGGTTTCAGGCAGGATAAGGCACCGGGCGGGAAAACATCCGCCTGCAACTCTTACGCCGAATACGGGCGGATTTCGGCGTAATGCGGGAATGCCTGAGATTACGGAATTTCCCGGACTTTAGTCCGGGGCAAGCAGAGCGTCCGGCTGTCCGCCGACCGCCGCGAATCGTTCGCGCAATAACGGGCGGAAGCCCGGACCCACTTACAAAACAACAGAAAGGATCGTAATTTATGAATACAGCAGATAAAAGAAGACGGGATACTACGCTGACCATACGTGTAACGCAAAAAGAAAAGGAACGCATCCGAAAGAATGCCGCAAAAGCGAACAGAAACGTAACAGATTATCTGGTGGCACTGTCACTGGAAACACCGATTCATGTTGCGGAAGATATAAAACCTCTGCTGATTGAACTCAAACGCATCGGCAACAACATCAATCAGATTGCGGCAAAAATTCATTCCGGCGCTTTCACATCGTATAACTTTCAGGATGTCATAGACGGACAGAAGAAAATCTACGATGTTCTGCTTGAGATTGTGAGGAACAGGCAATGGCAACGGTGACCTATATTCGGGAAAGCAAACAGACCGTGAGCGCAATGAAAGGTGTGATTGATTACTGCACGCAGGACAAAAAAGTCTTTGACCGGCAAAGCGGACGCGGGCTGGTCGGCGGCGTGAATTGCAATGGTAAAAATGCCTTCACGGAATTCATGGCAACCAAAGGCGCGTACAAAAAGACAGACGGCATCAATTTTTATCAGTATGTGCAGTCCTTTTCTCCGGAGGAATCAGTCACGGCTGAGAAAGCACACGAGGTTGCCCTGGAGTTTGCCGAAAAAGCGTGGCCGGGTTATGAGGTGCTGGTCACAACACACTCGGATGCCCAACACATTCACTCTCACTTTGTCATCAACTCGGTGAGCTTTGAAACCGGATACAAGCTGAGACAAAATCCGAACACGCTCAAAATCCTTCGGGAGATCAGTGATGAAATCTGTTCGCGGCACGGGCTTTCAACACTTAAGCCTTATGAAGAATCAGGTACAAAACTTTCTTCCCGGGAATACCGTGCGGCGGCAAAAGGCCAAAGCTGGAAGTTTCGTCTGATGACAGACATCGAAAAGGCAATGCAGAAATGCGGAAGCCGTGCGGACTTTATCCTTGAAATGAATCGCCGCGGCTACCAAATCACATGGACAGATGAGCGAAAATATATCACGTTCACCTGTCCCAACGGAATGAAGTGCAGGGATATCAAACTGCACGACGAAAAATATCGGAAAGGAAATTTAGAATATGAATTACAACTCAGAGAACAAATCACAGAAAAACAGTGCAGTGGATTTGCTGATACAGAAGAATGCCGAAGCCATAACAGAACTGGAACTTCAGCCGTACCAGCCGGTGGTCTATGCGATACCGGTAACGCAGAGAACAACGGAACTCAATTTGGCAAAACAGATCGTAACCTTTCAGCCGACGCTCTATCGGATGATCGACGAACTGGCAACCAAGAAAGAGCTGGAAGACCGCTTTCAGAAGATTCAGGAAATCGAAGTGTCGTATATGGAGAATACAGTTGCGAAACTGACAGCGGAAAATCAGAAAGCAGTGAGAACATTGATCGAGGAAAACAGCATGACGGTGCAGGAGATGCAGGCATCCGCCGAACAGGCTGGGAAGAATCAAGAAGAATTTATTTTGAAACTCTCTTCGGCTATGGACAAAGAAATCAGGAATTTAACTACGGTGATCGACAGGCTGAACCGCAGGTTCATGCAGATTCTGATCGGCACATCAGTGACGGCGGTCTTGTTATCGGTGATCATATCCGTGGTATTCTGGCAGCTGGCAGGATAATCGAAAACGACACCGAGGATCCGGAGGAACGCCGGAAGCGGATCGAAGCGCAGGAAGCCGGGGCCAATGCCGGCGCTCTCATCGGTCTTGCCGTGGGTATTGTCTCAGAACTTACACACCGTGACGACACACCAGCGGAAGAAAAAGAAACAGAGGAACAGGAACTTACAATGAATATGTAGGAGGAAAATCTATGACCAAAAAAGAAATCACAAAATCACTTTGCGGCTATCCCGCCGCACTCAATGTAAAAGAAACGGCACAGATTCTGCGCGTCAGCACCAAGACGGTGTATAAGCTGATCGCAGAAGGAAAGTTGCCGGCTGTGAAGGTCGGCAGGGAAAACAGAATCGCAAAATCGGAACTGATAAAGTATCTCAGACATGGAGAAAAAACATCTTCGCACCCCGGCGTAACTTTCACGAAAATGGCTTCAAATATTGTCTGGACTTCTCAAAACACTTGTGGTATTGTGTGTGTCGCGGAGAAGAAAAGTAAGAAAGGAGCTAAGAACCATGGCAGCATCAAACACCCTTCCTGCAAGCGTACAGCCTAAAAAAGGACGGCTCTATGCCGTGATCCAGACAAGAGAAAACGGGAAAAGCAAACCGGTCTGGCGCTCTCTGGGACTGCCGGAGGGAAGCAACAAGTCTAAAGTGAACAAAGCCTTCCGCGAGGTAGTCAAACAGTTTGAGGAGGAATACGCCGAACAGCTTGCCCGGGGAAACCGTCAGCCGTCAGATATTCCGATCTTTGAATATATGTGCGGCTATCTCAAAAAGATACAGCAGAATCTGCAGAAGAACACCGTCGAAAGTTACCATTCCATGATTTACGGTAAGATTCGGCGGTATTTTTCTGCCCGAAGCCATCTGACAGTTGGAAACATCACCGTGAAAAATGTAGAAGATTTTTATGAAACTCTCTATGCAGACGGTGTGGTTTCCAACACGGTAATCCACTATCACGCCATTCTGCACCGCGCGTTTAAGCAGGCGTTCAAGGACGGAATGATTGATGTCAATCCCTTTGACCGCATTGACCGTCCGAAAAAAAATAAATTCCACGGCGCAAATTACAGTAAGGAAGAGCTTGTAACTCTGCTGGAACTGACGCGGACAGATGTGATCTATCCGGCAATTCTCCTTGCAGGCGGTATGGGACTGCGCCGGAGCGAAGCACTGGGGATTCGCTGGTCGCGGATCGACTGGGAGAAGAAGACCGTCCTGCTGGATACCAAAATCGTCGAGTACAAAGAAAACGGCAAGGTTATCGTCCGGCCCGAAGAGGAAATGAAAAACAAATCAAGCAGGCGTACACTGCCTCTGCCCGATCCGGTATATGAGATGCTGACGGAAGAAAAGGAAAAACAGGACATGTACCGCAGGATGTTCAAGGGAAGTTACAACCGAAAATATGACGACTTCGTCTGCGTCAATGAACTGGGAGAACTGATACGGCCGAGCTATGTGACACAGCACTTCAGTGACCTGTTAAAGAAATACGGTCTGCGGCATATACGGTTTCATGACTTAAGACACACCTTTGCGAGCCTTCTCATCAGCCAGAACGTGCCGCTGATCAATGTGTCAAACTTCCTCGGACACTCTGACCTTGCCACCACCAGCAATATCTATGCGCACCTGGATAAAGCGAGCAAGCAGGCGAGCGCAGATATCATGACGGATATTCTGAGTATGGGAAAAGAATAAAAAGAAAGGCACTCTGCGGAGTGCCTGTTACATAAGGAGTGCAATATGAAAAAAGATTTTATGAGCGGGAGCGAACTGAGGCAGTATCTGCACATCTCTACCCGGAAGATGAAATATCTGATGGATCATGATTATATCCCGCATGAAAACACAGGACATGCGACGCATAAGTACCGTGTGAGCAGAGAAGAGGCAGAAAAATTTAAGTACCGTATGGAAACAGAGGACGGCTTTTTAGCAGAGCTTGTCGGCAAATTTTCAAATCGTACCGAGCACCACCCGCGCCGTATCTTAGAGCCGACTGCGGAAAACAGCAAAGCCTTCCGCCTGTGGCTTGAAAAAGAGTGGGCAGAGCTTCCGGAAGCTCTGCCTACACAAACGGCAGCATCACTTGCCGGATTCGCTCCTCAACGGATTCATAAACTGATCAAAGAAAAAGCACTGCACGGCATTATTGTCCGTGCAGTACAGTACATATCCAAAAGCGAATTTATCTCATACATTTCATCGCCGAAGCAAATCGCTTTGGTACAGAATGAAGCATATAAAAGTCTGATGGGAAGGTTTATAAAGAGCGATAGTTAGATGTGAATTTTGATGCTTTCCGTTAATCTAGAGCTGATTTTTGCCGATATTAGTTTCCTTTTTCTGTGAGGGGACCGTAGTTGACAGGCGGTTTCATGTTAATTTCATTATAAAAGTCAATATACCTTTTAACACTGGTTTCAATCTTATCCCATTTTGAATATCCCATATAAGTATCGATACGATCCAGCATAAGCATATTGATATACTCCGCATCTTCCGCTTTTACTCGTTGAATTGTATATCTGAATTCATCAGTTTCTTTATAAACTGGTTTCCCCATAATTACAGTGACTTTGGGAGACTCGTTTTTCTCAAACAGACGCTTGTCGGTTATTTTCGTGGACCAAACTCCTACAGGCTTTATAAGTTTTTCTTTTCTGTCATATAATCTGAAAAACGGATTGACAGTAACTATCATACGGTTTTTTGAAAGCGGAAACATATAAAAATTCTCATGAAACAGATTCTGAGCAGATAATATAGAATTATATACATCTTTTTTATATGAGTTCAATTCGCGTTTTATAATCTTACGCAGCTCGTCGATTTTTGTGTGTTCGTAGCCGTCCGTCAGTTTTGAAGGTTCCACTTCTGATGTCATACCGATATCGGAAATTAAAAAATCAACACCGGATTCGGAGCAGTCCCAAATAGCAAAATAACCGGAATTAAATATATATCCCCATTTCAGCAGTTCTAAAGTACATAATGGATGTTCTGAAAGATGTGACAGATCTTCTGACTCTACCACAACTTTGATATTTCTGTGCCACCTGTCGGATGCGGTTTCACCGGAAATTATTTTTTCTTTGAAAGAAGGAAACAAAGGAGAATATATTTCTGAAATAGTCTTTTCTTGTTTTGTAATTTCAAGCATTGAAGAGACACGGATTGTTTCCAATAGGAAAAACCGTTTCATTAGCATTATTTCTTTTCTTGAAAGAATTATCTTTTCTCCGCATTTTCCGGACATGAGTTTTTCATGAAAAAGTTTTGCAAACGGGGACTCCAGATTATATCCTATGGCTTTTTCAAGATCTGCGGGATAGATTTTTCTTTCGGAAAAGATATTGCTTGTCAGCATTCCTGAATGGAGAGAACAGTCTTTGACATTATATACATTCAAATAATCTCCAAACTGCCGTAATATAAACTGCGGTACATAGTGGTTGTTTTCGTATGCCATCAGACTGTCTCCTTATTAAAAAATAAATAGGAACATGGTATGAAAAAAACCGCTCTGAAGACACCTTCAGAGCGGTTTCTGGCGGAGACGGCGAGATTCGAACTCGCGTGCCGTTGCCGGCAAACTGATTTCGAGTCAGCCCCGTTATGACCACTTCGATACGTCTCCGTATATGTTAACTCGCTTTCGCGAGGTTAACGCACTATTTAATTTTATTAGAATTTTCATTAGAACTCAGCGTATTCTGAAACTGCTGGTATGTGGTAAACCCGCATTGTTAACGGCTTTGTAAAGTTTTGACTTCTCAAAACAGCACAACATTTCGAGTGCTGCACCTTCGACCACTCGGACAACTCTCCATATGTCAATCCGAAAATCGTTCCCAAAACTTTTGGAAAGAACTGACGGAAAGAACTGCGAAATATTCGGTTTTTCGAACTGCGGGAGCCCGCAGAAACACTGGATTTTAGGTGGACAAAACTGACACTTTTTCGAAAATTTTCGAGTCAGCCCCGTTATGACCACTTCGATACCTCTCCGAATAAAAAGCATCCGAAATCGAATGCTTAATTATTATAGCAGATTTTCTCATGCATTGCAAGTGTTTTTTTAAAGAAAAAAGCACGTTCTTTCGTGAAAAAGAACGTGCTTTTGGTTTTTTCTTATCGAATTGCTTTTGTGCGGATCTCTTCGTCGAGTTTTGCAAACAACTCGTCGAGCGAAAGCTGACCTAAATCGCCGTCTTTACGCGAACGAACGCCAACGGTGCGTGCTTCCACTTCTTTGTCGCCCAGAACAAGCATGTACGGCACTTTGTCAAGCTGTGCCTCGCGGATTTTGTAGCCGATTTTCTCGTTGCGGTCGTCAAGTTCCACGCGGTAGCCGTGTGCACTAAGTGCTTCAAGCAGCTCTTTTGCATATGCGTGCTGACGCTCGCCGATCGGCAGGATTTTGACCTGTGTCGGTGCAAGCCACAGCGGGAACGCGCCGGCATATTTTTCGATCAGCAGTGCGAGTGTACGCTCGTAGCAGCCGATGGAAGTACGGTGAATAATGTACGGCGTTTTCTTTGTGCCGTCTGCATCGGTGTACTCCATGCCGAATTTTTCTGCGAGCAGCTGGTCGATCTGGATGGTGATGAGCGTGTCCTCTTTGCCGTGGACATTGCGGATCTGGATGTCGAGTTTCGGGCCGTAGAATGCAGCCTCGCCGACGCCTTCCACAAACGGAATTTCTAAGTGATTGAGGATTTTGCGCATCATATCCTGTGCTTCGTTCCACTGTTCCTCGGTGCCGATGTATTTTTCGCGGTCGTTCGGGTCCCACATCGAGAAACGGTAGGACACATCGTCATAAAGGCCGAGTGTTTTGAGCATGTAGATTGCAAGTTCAAGGCAGCTGCGGAATTCGTCCTCGAGCTGTGCCGGTGTGCACATCAGGTGACCTTCGGAAATCGTGAACTGACGAACACGGATCAAGCCGTGCATCTCGCCGGAAGCCTCGTTGCGGAACAGCGTCGAGGTTTCGTTGTAGCGCAGCGGCAGTTCGCGGTAGGAACGGCCTTTTGCAAGGTATGCCTGATACTGGAACGGACAGGTCATCGGACGAAGTGCAAAGACTTCGTTGTCTTTCTCCTCGTCGCCCAAAACGAACATACCGTCTTTGTAGTGATCCCAGTGACCGGATACTTTGTAAAGGTCGCTTTTTGCCATAAACGGTGTCTTGGTGAGCTGCCAGCCGCGTTTCTGCTCCTCGTCTTCGACAAAACGCTGTAAAAGCTGAATAACGCGTGCGCCTTTCGGCAGCAGAATCGGCAGACCCTGACCGATCAGATCGGAAGTTGTGAAGAAGCCCAATTCACGGCCGAGTTTGTTGTGGTCGCGTTTTTTGGCTTCTTCCATGCGGGTCAGATGTTCTTCGAGCATGGATGCTTTCGGGAATGCAGTACCGTACACACGGCAGAGCATTTTGTTTTTCTCGCTGCCGCGCCAGTAAGCGCCGGTTGAGGAAGTCAGTTTGAATGCTTTGATCGGTGCAGTTGTCATCAGGTGCGGGCCTGCACACAGATCGACAAATTCGCCCTGCTCATAGAAACGGATCGGTTCGCCTTTTTGTGCGTGTTCTTCACACAGCTCGACTTTGTACGGCTCATCCATCTCACGCAGTTTTGCGAGTGCTTCGTCCGGCGAGAGTGTGAAGGTGTTGAGTGCGAGACCTTCTTTGATGATTTTTTTCATCTCCGCTTCGATTTTTACAAGATCGTCCGGAGAAAACGGTTTTTCGACGTCGAAGTCATAGTAAAAACCACCATCGATTGCCGGGCCGATTGCGAGTTTTGCAGCCGGGAATAAACGTTTGACTGCCTGTGCGAGGACGTGGGATGCAGTGTGCCAGAAAGCTTTTTTGCCTTCCGCATCATCGAATGTGAGAATCGAGAGCGTGCAGTCTTTAGTAAGCGGGGTGCGCAGGTCGCAGATCTCGCCGTTTACTTCGCAAACGCAAGCGGCTTTGTAAAGACCCATGCTCAGCTCTTTTGCAACGTCTGCGGCAGTGATGCCGGCTTCCACCGTTTTGACACTGCCATCTTTTAATGTGATGTTCATGTTCGGATCTCCCTTTCTGTGAATCAAGTCGTCGTTTTGACGGGAAAAAGAAAAGCACTTCATCCCGTCACACAAGGGATGAAGTGCATAACACTCCATGGTTCCACCCAAATTGCCGGACAATCCGGCCACTCATACCTGCAATAACGGACAGGTTCGCCCGGCACGGTTCCTCGAACTATCGATTGCCGTGCACTCCGAGGGTGGTAGCGGTTTGCCCTGTTCGCTCAAAAACCCTTTCAGCCGGCGGGGTTTCTCTCTGGCTGAGGAAAAAAGGCACGCGTCCCTCATCGTCGTTTGGATTTATGATAGCACGAGTCGTTTGCAAAGTCAAGCCAAAAAAGGTTTACAAACTGTCCATATCCCGCAATTTTGTTATGCTATACTGAAAAATAACGATCATTTATGAGAATAAAGGGGAGAAGCGAAGATGAACCGATTGTTTGATTTTCTTCGTCGGTTTTTATATGGCCGGTACGGCAATGATGCGCTGGGATTTGCGACGCTCATTGGCTATTTGATTTTATCCATTTTGTCGAGTGCGTTAAACAATCTCATTCTGATGATTCCGGCACTTTTATTACTGATTGTATATTTTTATCGGTTTATGTCCAAACGGACAGCGGCGCGTTATCAGGAAAATCAGGTGTTTTTGCGGATATGGGGTGGCGTAAAGCGATTTTTTACGCATCCGATTGCGTTTTTTAAGGATCATCTGCACTATGCATATTTCACCTGCCCGACCTGCAAGCAAAAACTGCGTGTTCCGCGCAAAAAGGGTAAAGTGCGGGTGCGCTGTCCGAAATGCGGAACAGAATTTATCAAAAAGACATGAGGAAGCCTATGATGAAGCAAAGACGCGTGACGGTTACGATTGACCGCCCGCTTGGAAGCCGTCATCCGAAGTATCCGCATCTGATTTATCCTGTGAATTACGGCTATGTGGAAGGCATCATGGCGCCGGACAGCGAGGAACAGGACGTGTATGTACTCGGCGTGGAGGGAGCGGTTTCTTCTGTTTGTGCTACGGTGATTGCCGTTATCCACCGGGAGGACGATATCGAAGAAAAGTGGGTGGCTGTTGTGGACGGCTGCACATACACACAAGACGAAATCGAAGCGGCGGTTTCGTTTCAGGAGCAGTATTTTGTACATGAAATCATCATGCTCAAGCCATGATAGCGTTTCCCATCAAGAAAAATAAAAGCGCTCGTCAGCAGACGGGCGTTTTTACGTTTTGTTTTTACATCCATTTAACCTTTACTTGATAGAAAATGCATTGGAGTCCTGATACCATAGACACAGAAGATTGGATGTTTTATAAAACGAAAGGGGACATCATCATGCGGCGTATGACATTGCGTGCAGTCCGAGTGATTCTCAAGGGAGGCTGTTGGCTGATTCTCGCACTTTTGGTGGTGAGTACAGTGATTCGGTTTTTCCCGTCGCTTTCCTTTCTTGTGATGCCTGTGGTGATAGGAAATACAGTGCTTGCCGCAGTTCTGATTGCAGTCTGGCTGATTTTCTATCGATGCCCAAACTGCAAAAAGCTTCTGCCGCTGGTCGGATACGGCAACGAAGGCCGCATGTGCCATCACTGCGGAGAGCGGTATCGATAACGAAAATAAAGCGCATAAACCCAAACGGTTCATGCGCTTTTTTATTTCACACAGCCTGTACCGTCAAATAACGGGATAAAGCTTTCTTTTTGCGTGCCGCCTTCCTGGATGAATGCGTTTTGAATGCCGATGCGCTGTGCAAACGAAACGGCTTCATCGTATTCCTCTGCCGTGATCGTCCGACAAAGCTCGGGAAAGGCACTGCAATGCGGAAGCGGTGTGTACTGATTCATAAGGCTTATAAAAATTTGGTCGCCGTACGCATCATAAAGATCGCGGAGAATCTCCTTTGTTTCGCTCATTCGTCCCGGCAGCATCAAATGCCGCACAATCACGCCGCGGCGCATCATTCCGTCGTTATCCCATTCGATTGGGGTGCATTGGCGTACCATCTCCGCGATTGCCGCACGTGCCACTTCCGGATAATCCCGTGCACTCGAATAGCGGGCGGCATAGTCCGGATGATCGTATTTGCAGTCGGGGAGATAGATGTCGATGAGCCCGTCGAGCATTTTGAGCGTTTCGACGGATTCATATCCGCCACAGTTATATACAAACGGGATAGAAATGTGATGAGAATACGCATAGTTAATTGCTTTGATGATATGCGGGACATAATGCGTTGGTGTCACGAGATTTACATTATGCGCACCCTGGGCTTCGAGTTCCAAAAAGATTTCGCCGAGCCGCTCAGCTGTGATTGCAACACCGTCATGGACGGTGCTTAATGCGTAATTCTGGCAGAATACGCACCGCAGATTGCAGCCTGAAAAAAACACCGTTCCCGAGCCGCGGCTGCCGCTTAAGCACGGTTCTTCCCAGAAGTGAAGCGCCGCCCGTCCAACCATCAGCGTATCGGTCATACCGCATACACCCATTTGTCCGGCAGTTCGGTCAACGCCGCACATCCGCGGACACAGCGTGCAGCGACGGTAGGCGTCGGTCATTTGCCCCACCAGTATCCCGGTTCTTTGTTTCCGCGCAGGACATCCAGGCAGAATTCCATTGTGCCGTGTTCCCACAGCTGGTCCACACCGTATGTTTTGACATCGCGTTCAAACGCGTCAAGGAGCTGTGCGCGCGCATCACTGCCTTTTTCGGTCAGCAGAATGCGTAAGTACCGCACCGCCATACGCTCCCGGCGGATGCGCCACAGGATTGCCGGGGAAGATGCAGTATCTTCCATACGGTTAAACAGCGATTCACACTGTTCGACCAGTTCCATGGTGTGCCACGGTTTGTCCGGGTGGTTGAAGCAGTAGAGATGACAGCCCTTATCGAGCGCCGCATGATAAACCGTTTCCATGTATTCTTTCATGAGCGGTGCGGCCGGACCGTATAAATAGGTGAGGAATTCGTCTGCCGTTTTCTGCTCGTCGGTATTCGGATTCCACAGACATTTTGAAATGATGTATGCACGCAGATTGGTCATTTCGCCGCCGTTTGGTGCAGGGCATCCCTGTTCAAAAATGCCTTTGGCGCCGTGCTCCACAAAAAAGCGGATGTTGTCTGCGAGTACATGGAAGTTCGGGTGCGGCATCCAGTAGTGCGAGAAGTTCGTCACATAGTCCCAGATGTACAGCCGGTCGCAGATTTTGCTCCAGCCGATGATGTCCTCTGCAAGGCTCACTTCGCCGTTTGGCATCGGTGCGTCCGGATCATCGGTGCGGCACTCCCGCAGCGGATGGATAAAGCAGCATTCGATCGTGCAAAGACGTACACACACATTTTTGCGCGGCTTTGTCTTCTTCGGCGGCGTGCGGGTGAACTGATATGCGAGTGTGTCGATGACGACGTTCGGGAATTCCTCTTCGATGGCTTCTGCGACCTGGTTTACAAACCGGATCATTGTGCCGGCATGGCTGCCTTCTTCTTCGTCGATCGCGCGGCACTTGTCGCAAGTGCAGACGTTATAGTTATCGTCCTGCGAAACGGAGAAAATTGTCGCATCCGGCTGACGGCGCAGTTCTCCTTTTACGCGCTCGATCACCAGCGATACCACTTCCGGATTGGAGAGACACAGCTGTGTTTTTTCACGCAGGCGCTCACCGTCACGCAGGGCGTAATATTCAGGATGTTCGTCGAAATACTGATCGGGCGGCAGAAGTTTTGTCACTGTGTGGACAAAAAAGCCGTCTGCATAACGAACACTGCCGCCATGCTGTGCTTCAAACGGGACAGACCATCCGTTTGCCCGCCGGCGCACTGCAAAATCAGGATAGTGCATCATTTCGCCTATATGCGGATCGCGGTACTCAAGCACCGGATGATACGTGCAGTCGGTGTGATCGGCGATTTCCATGGTCGGCTGTTCGGGTACATAGGTGTCATTTGGTGTAAAGAACCGGACGCCCAAACAGTCCTCTAAAAATGAATAGACGCAGTAGAGCGCGCCGCGGCCGTTTCCGCCCAGCACCAAGTTGTCATCCACCACACGGATGAGCGTGCCCTCTTGACCGAGTGCGAGGATTTCGCCGGTGATGTCCAGTGCATCGGTGCGCGGGCTTGTGCCGACCAAAATCTCAGGTTCCGTTTTTTCCATATGACCGGTGGAAACCGGGAAAGTGTCGCCGCAGATCTGCGACAAAAAGTGCGCAAGCTCCTGTGCGGCATACCGAACCGGCTCGCTTGCATCCGGCGCAATCTGGATGGATGCGCATGCGCGTCCGTTTTCCGATAGTTTCATAGCTGATGTGCCTTCTTTCTGTTATGCACGTGCTTTTTTCAAAAGATCGTGCTTGATGTCATAAAGCTTCTGCGAGAGGTCGACATAATAGGTGTGCGGATTTTCAAAACGCTTGACTTCGTCCCAGAGTGTTTCGATCTGTTCGGCGCAGTAATTGCGGATTGTTTCGATGTCGGGCGACTCATACACACATTCGCCGTTTAAAAACACGGGAACGAGCAGTTCTTTTGCGATAAAGTCGGTCACTGTTTTGCGTTTCCAGGTGGCGTCCGGGTCAAACAGCTCGAGCGGCTGTGTTTCGTCGATCACTTCGTCGTGTACACACAGAAGATCGGCGATCGCCTTGCCGGTTTCTTTTTCAAACAGGCGATACACCTTTTTAAAGTGCGGGTTTGTGATTTTGGCGGTATTTTCGCTCACTTTGATTTTCGGAATGATTTCGTCACTGCCGGCCGGCTTTACAGCGCTTAATTTGTAAACGCCGCCGAACACCGGTGCGCTCTTTGAGGTGATAAGCCGTTCACCGACGCCGAACGCGTCGATTTTCGCACCCTGTTCGATGAGTGTTTCGATGATATATTCGTCGAGCGAGTTTGACGCAACGATTTTGCAAAACGGCAGTCCCGCGTCGTCGAGCATTTTGCGTGCCTTGCGTGATAAATAGGTGATGTCGCCTGAGTCGATGCGGATGGCACACGAGGTGATGCCCTGCGGCAGCAGTACTTCTTTGAATGCACGAATCGCGTTCGGTACACCGCTTTTTAAGACGTTGTATGTGTCGACCAAGAGTGTTGCCTGGTGCGGATAGGTGCGGCAGTAGGTGACGAATGCGTCGTATTCGCTGTCGAACATCTGCACCCACGAATGTGCCATTGTGCCGCCGGCCGGAACGCTGTAGGCACGGTCGGACAGCGCGCAGGCGGTAGAAGAACAGCCTGCAATATATGCCGCACGCGCACCTAAAACCGCGCCGTCAGCACCCTGTGCCCGGCGGGAGCCGAATTCGGAAACAGGACGGCCCTTTGCGGCACGGACAATACGGTTTGCTTTTGTGGCAATCAGCGACTGGTGGTTGATGGAAAGAAGCAGAAACGTTTCGACGATCTGTGCTTCGATGACGGGTGCACAGACAGTAAGGATCGGTTCATGCGGGAAAATCGGTGTGCCTTCCGGTACCGCGTAAAGATCACCCGTGAAGCGGAAATCTTTTAAAAGCGAGAGAAAATCCTCCGAGAAAAGCTGCTTTTGACGCAGGTATTCGATATCCTCTGCGGTGAAATGCAGGGATTTGATATAATCGATCACCTGTTCAAGACCTGCCGCAATCGCGAAGCCGCCATTGTCCGGAACGGTGCGGAAAAACAGGTCAAAATAGGCCGTGTCACCGCTGCGGCCGCTCTCAAGATAGGCGTTTCCCATCGTGAGCTCGTAAAAGTCGCACAGCAGTGTATAATTTCGTTCGGTATATGCATCCATGAAGAAAAACCTCCTAAACCGTTTCTCAGCGTTTTTTGCGCTTGAGAATCGTCAAAAGAATCTGAATGATTGGTTTTAAATTGAAGATCAAAAGCCCGATCACCAGAACAGCTTCAATGAACATCCAGCCGGGAACTTCAAAAATCATGACAAGGCTTTGAATCAAAAGAATGACGGTATTGATCGTTGTGCGCATGGGATAGACGCGCATTTTGATGAATTTGCGCGCAGTGATGACACGCAGGATAAACACCACAAAGTAGCAGAAGAACGTTGCGAATGCCGCACCGTTTACACCCCAGACAGGAATCAGGATGAGGTTCAAAACGACGTTGATGACAGCGCCAACAGAGATCGTCAAGAACGAGAAAATACTCTTTTTCTCGACGGTATACACACTGCCTGCAAATGCGCCGAAGCAGTTAAAAACGGTTGCCAGCACCAAAAACGGGATGTATGCCCAAGCACCGTAGTAGCTGTCCTGTGCTAAAAGGATGACGGCGAGCTTTGAAAACGGGATAAGCGCCGCGCCTGCCATGAAAATGAGCGCACTGTACGATTTAAAGATCTTTGAGAAAAAGCGGTTGCGGCCTTTTTCCTCGGTGATGGCGGAAATCTGCCATGCGCTGATGAAAATGCTTGAGCATACGCTGATGATGGTCGGCAGCTTATAGGACACCGCATATAAGCCGTTTGCTTCGTTGCCGAGCATATACGATACAATGAAACGGTCGGATACGTTTGTGATCCACCAGCAGAGCATGTTCGGAATGAGCGGCAGAGAATAAAGGATCATCTCTTTCCACAGCGGAAGATTGATGTGTTTAAAGTTTACATAGCGCCACAGACTTGCGATGAAGAACAAGAAAACCGAGGACAGAAGATCAGAGCAGACGATCGCCATAATATAGCCGATGACGCCGAATTTAAACACGACAAGGAATAAAATGTTGAATAAAATCGTGGTGATCGTGCTTAAAATGCCGTCGAACGCAAAGAGCTTGACGAGTCCTCTTGCACGCACAAACTGCGAGCAGATCGACCGAAGCGACGAAGTCAGTATGAAAATATAGACAAGCAATGTGTGGCCTGCGATGGTTTTGACCATCGAAATGAGCGGCGCAAAGCACAAAAGCAGGATAAAGCCGATAAACAGCGTTAAAAATCCGTTTGTGAGGACTTCACTTTTGCGCACGGATTTATCAAGGCCAAACCGGATGATCGCATTGACGATTCCGAGTGTGACAAGCGGCAAGAGCAGGTTGCCGCATTGGACAATCAAGTCGGTGACGGAATATTCAGCAGGCGACAGCGCCCATGTATAAAGCGGCATCAGCAGAAAGACCAAAAACTTTGAGCTGAATGTACCGATTGCGAAAATCACAGTATTTGAGGCAAGGCGTTTATATTTGTCCACAATACTCCTCCTGTCAAAACGCAGAATGCGTTTCCATTATTTTGTGCATTTCTTTTGTTTGATTATACCACATCTCCTTAATAAAAAGAAAGAGGAAGCAAGAAAACTCATACGAAATTTGACGAAAAAACAGTTGCAAAATAAAAAAGGCGTGCTATACTTGCAGTAACAAAGTCGTGTGCAGGCACGAAACAGACAGAAAGGAGTATTTCTATGCTTTACAAAGACAAAAACGCACCGATTGAAGCGCGTATCCGTGATCTTCTTTCCCGCATGACATTAGACGAAAAGCTCGATCAGATTGATCAGGATTTTTCGACGATTGACTGGGAGAAAATCGAAGAACCGCTGCGCAGTGAGTGCAAAGAGAAAATGGAAAAACGCAAATCGGATTCCCGCGTGCACAACGCGTTGCAGCGCTATGCCGTTGAGCACACACGCTTAGGCATTCCGTATTTTATCCACGAGGAAGCGCTGCACGGCCTGCATCGTTCGGATGCAACGATTTTCCCGCAGCAGATTACACTGGCAAGCACGTTTTCGCCCGAACTTGCATACGACATGGGACGTGCCATCGCAGAAGAATCCCGTGCAAAGGGCATCTGCGAAGTGTTTGCGCCGGTGCTCGACTTGGCACGTGACCCGCGCTGGGGAAGAACCGAGGAAACATACGGCGAGGATGTCTATTTGAGCACAAAACTTGGTACTGCTGTTGTCAAAGGCTTGCAGAAAGACGGCGACGTGTCTGCACCGGATGCCGTGCTGTCGGAGCTTAAACACTATACCGGCTACGGCAACCCGATCGGCGGCTTAAACTGTGCGCCGACCACTATGGGCCGCCATGACGTGTTTTCCTATTGTATGCCGGTGTTCGAATCGGCAGTCGTCGAGGGCGGTGCGACAAACGTCATGGCATCGTATAACTCGATTGACGGATTCCCGGTCATTGCCGATCACGAGATTTTGACCGAAGTGCTCCGTGACAAATGGGGTATGCCGGGCTTTGTCCGCGCGGACATGACGGCAATCATCATGCAGCATACCGCACACCACAACGCTGCAACGCCGAAAGAGGCGCTTAAAAACTCGGTGAAAGCCGGTGTCGACGTGCAGTTTGCCGACTATTCGCACGAGGACTACCGCCGTTTGATGAAAGAAATGCTCGAAAGCGGCGAAATCACGATGGACGATATCGATACGTCCGTTTCGCGTATGCTGCGCTGCAAATTCATGCTCGGACTGTTTGAAAACCCGTATGTGGACGAAGAAAACGAAGCAAACGTCATCCACAGCGAAGCACACCAGCAAAAAGCACTTGAGATCGCACAAAAGAGCGTCGTGCTTTTAAAAAATGACGGCATTCTGCCGCTTTCGAAAGACGTGAAAAAGATCGCAGTCTTAGGTCCGAATGCGGATCGTGCCGTCATGGGCGACTACTGCGTCGAACCGGATTACAAAACGGTAAGTCTGCTCGACGGCGTGCGTCAGCTGGTCGGTGAGAACACCGAAGTGGTGTATGATAAGGGCTGCAACATCTTAGGCGCTGAGATCAAACCGGTCGAGCGCTGGTGGATGCACGCAGTGCCCAACGAAGCTGCCGGCATCCGCGATATCGACTATGGCTTCACCGGCGAATATTTTAACGGCCCGGACTTCTCGGGCGAACCGGTGCTCACACGCCTTGACCCGCAGATCAACTTCAACTGGATCTACCATAAACCGCACGATGTGATCGATTCGAAACAGTTCTGTGTGCGCTGGACAGGTACGCTGCATCTTGGAAAAACATTCGATGGTCGTGTCGGCCTTTCGAGCCCGGACAGCATGCGGCTGTATATCGACGATGAACTGATCGTAGACGGCTGGGAGGAAAAGGACGCAAACCAGATGGTGCCGTTCCATTTTGACAGCTTCCGTGAATATCGCATCCGCGTCGAATTTCGAAATGATGCACGCGGTGTGCGCGTGATCTTCGGCGTCGATGACGGCGAGGAAACGATTGACCGTGCCGTTGCACTCGCAAAAGAGAGCGATGTCGCAATCGTTGCACTCGGCGATTCGACCGAAACAAGCGGCGAAAACTTCGACCGCACATCGTTTGACCTGCCGGGCAAACAGCTCGACTTCTTGAAAGCCGTCTATGAAACCGGCACACCGGTCGTGCTTGTCATGAATACCGGACGTCCCGTTTCGTGCACATGGGAGCAGGAGCATCTGCCGGCAATCGTACAGGCGGGCTTCAACGGTGAAAAAGGCGGACTGGCAGCCGCACAGGTGCTCTTCGGCGACGTAAACCCGTCAGGCAGACTGACGCTTTCGTATCCGCGCACCGTCGGCCAGATTCCGTGCCACTATGCACGCAAACCGGCGGGCGGCAGAAAATATGTCGAAATGGACTGGAACCCGCTGTATCCGTTCGGCTACGGTCTGTCGTACACAAGCTTTGCGTATGAAAACCTGCGGCTTTCTGCGGATACGATCAAAAAAGACGGCACACTCACGGTCAGCGTCGATGTCAAAAACACAGGCGACCGCGCAGGCGACGAGATCGTTCAGCTGTATGTGGACGATCACTACACCTCCGTTGTTCAGCCGATTATGGAATTAAAAGGCTTTGCGCGCGTATCGCTTTTGGCGGGTGAGCAGAAAACGGTTACCATGACGCTCACGCCAAAAGAGCTGTGCATCTTAAACCGCAATTACGAATGGGAAGTCGAGCCGGGTACTTTCACGGCAATGATCGGCAGAAACGCCGGCGAGATTCTGCTTTCGGCGGATTTTGCAGTCGAGGAATAATCGGGAAATCACTTTTTGTCATCCATTTAAAAAAGCTTCGGGAATGACTTGCTTTTTGATACAGGATTTGGTATACTCGAATCAGAAAGCTGTCCGATACAGCACCGGAGCGGTTTTCCGGGAAATACAGACAGAAAAAAAGAGGGGCGTACGATTCGTGCGCCCTTTTTTAATGAAACGGAGGAATGGTCATGACAAAGAAAAAAGTGTTGGTCATTGCGGGTGTCGTGCTGGTGTTTTTGCTTGTGCTGTGGTGGATTTTTGCGTCGGTGAGCGATTCGATTGCGATTTCGCTTGCGGGCGGAAGAACAAACGCTTCCTGCGTGCAGACGATCACCCACGCATGGGATGATGTAAACGGGGAGTACAAGGTGATCCGTACGGAGACAAACGATGAAGGCAGCAGACCGATGCTGCTGCATCTAAAGAAAAATGCGCTCGGATTCTGGACGGCGGATAACGTGGAAACAGCCGCTCCCGAGGATTTGTGGGCGGGCATCGGGTGGTTTGAGGACGCGGACGGATATGTGGGAGTCTCGGATGCTGTCCACATCGTCTATGCCGGAAACAATGCGGTCAAGAAGATCGAGTTTGACGAAAGCGAACTGCCGCGCGGTGTGGCGGTGAACGTGTCGCAGTTTGACAACAGCTATGTGGTGCATCTTGTTTCGTATGATACGGAATTGCTGGATGGTTCGGTTGAAAAACTGCTTGCGGGTATGGTAGAATAGTGCCATAGAAAAACTATAAGGGGATGTTTTTTAAAATGGCACTGTTTCATGTAAACTTTTTCTCGGAAGCGCTGTCGATGTGCATGTCGATGGACGTGATTCTGCCCGAACAGACAACGGCGCAGATCGGTATGAAAGGTGTTGCAAGCGGAAAACCGTATAAGACGCTTTACCTGCTCCACGGCATGAGCGACGATCATACCATCTGGCAGCGGCGTACTTCGATTGAGCGGTATGTGAGCGAATTGGGCATCGCGGTCGTTATGCCGACGGTGCACCTTGCGTGGTATACCGATATGGCGCAGGGCAACCGTTACTGGACGTTTATCAGTGAGGAGCTGCCGAGAAAATGCCGCAGCTTTTTTGCGAACATGTCCGACAAACGCGAGGACAACTTTGCGGCAGGTCTTTCGATGGGCGGCTACGGCGCGTTTAAGCTTGGACTTTGTGCATCGGAATCGTTTGGTGCGGTGGCATCGCTTTCGGGCGGGCTGGATGTGGTCGATACCTGCCGCAAAAACAGCGACAATCCGATCTGGCAGCAGATTTTCGGTCCTGCCGATCAGGTCAAGGGCAGTGAAAATGATCTGTTTGCCGCAGCAGAACGATTGAAAGCGTCCGGAAAGCCGCTGCCGAAGATGTATCAGTGGTGCGGCACGGAGGACTTTTTATACGAGCAGAACGTGCGCATGCGCGATCATCTGCTGTCGCTCGGCTATGACCTGACCTACGAGGAGTCTGCCGGCGATCATGCGTGGAATTACTGGGATGAAAAAATCCAGACGGTACTGCGTTGGCTTCCGATTGAACGATAAACAAAGAAAAGCCTGAGAGAACGAGTTTCTTTCAGGCTTTTTTGTGTTGAATCATGGATAATTTTTCAAGTCTGTACACTAATATTGTAAAATGTTATTCTTGATTTTACTAGTTTTGCGTGCTATAATGAACACATAGTACAAAAACTGTACTGAAATCAAATAAAAATGGAGGAAAAAGCAATGAAAACAACAAAGAAAAGTCTTTGGCTGAGCGCTGTTTCGATGATGCTTTGCGTTGTAATGCTTCTGGGTACAACGTTTGCATGGTTTACAGACAGTGTAACAAACAAAGACAACGTCATTCAGGCGGGCAATTTGGATGTTCAATTCGATTACCGCGGATTGACGGAAACGACCGCCGAAAATTACAAAAAAGTGGACAGCAAAGCACTGTTCAACGATGTGAAATGGGAGCCGGGTAAATCGTTTGGCTATGATTTTAAAGTTACAAACGCAGGTTCTCTGGCATTTGACTGGGAGCTTTCGTTCCAGAACATCAAATCCGAAGGCGGCACAAACAATGTCAATATCGCAGATGTGCTCGACGTCTATGTGCTCGATGTCAATGCGAACGAAGTAACAGGCACACCGGCAAAACTGTCTGCTTTGAACAACGGCGTTGTAACCAGCGGTCAGCTGAAAGCAGAAGACAGAAATAACACCCAAGAGTTCTCTGTCGTGATTAAAATGAAAGAGGACGCAAATAACGATTATCAGGGTGCAAAAGTTACATTCGATATCTATCTGCGTGCAAAACAGGCAACCGTTGAAAAAGACGGCTTTGAGTCGAGCGATTACGACAAGAATGCAACATTTGAAGGTGTTGTAAATACGGCAGAAGAATTCACAGCTGCATTGCAAAAAGGCGGCGAGATTACACTGGGAAAGGATATCGTGTTGACATCTCGGGCAGTTGTTCCGGAGGGTGTTACTGTTTCGATTGATTTGGGCGGAAAAACGATTTCCGGTTACGGAATCAGAAATCTCGGTACAATTGAGAGCCTCACAAACGGCACCATCGTTGCAGAGTCCGGCTATGGTCTTGAAAACCGCGCAAACATCGGCTTGCTCAACTGCAATATTACATCAGTCACAAGTGATGCCATCAACAATGGAACAGGCACTTGGCAGGATGGCGAGTATGTTGGAAGCAATGGCGTGATCGAGGAAATCGCAGGCGGCAGCTATGCAGGACATGCAGATGTATATGCCTCGTCCATTACAGGCGCATGCGGTCTTTATAACGGCTCCAATGCAGTTGTAAAACTGATTTCGGGCGGCTATTTCCAGGGATCTTCGGTTGCGTTCCGCAACTATAACAAAAACGGAATCGAACGCGTTACCGGAGGCTTCTTTGACTGCCCGTATATGGACGAGAATGGCCGTACATTCTGTGACAGCACAACGATTGACGAAGTATTTTATAACAATGCACCGCTTGAGGTAACCGGCGGCACATGGTATAACGTTGGCAGCAAAATCAACAGCAAAATTCCGGAAGGATACCAGCTGGTTCAGGGTGACGAATGCGAAATGACCAGCAGAAAAGCATATGTTCGTTATGATGCCGAAACCCAAACACCGGCGCACTGGGTAGACGATCCGGACGGCACCGTATATTATTACTGGACAGTTGAGAAAAACTAATCCATTTCCTGCTCCTGCAAAGACGAAGATGCAACATATGATAACGAAGAAGGCGCTGTTGTAACCGAAGATATGATCAAAGACGTACTCGGCGAAAAAGCTCAAGATTATGAAACAGCTGAGACAGACGAAGAAAAAGCACAGATTCTCAAAGATGCTGGTTTGCTTTCTTCTTCCACAGAAACAAACAGCTACTATGCAAGAAGAATGATTCACGGCCTGACACTTGAAAATGGTCTTGTACTGGATCAGGGCTCTTGGGGTGGATTGAATCTGGTTGCATTTGTGGAAGGCGCAGAAAGTCTTGAAATTGAATTAAAAGACGGTCCGGCACAGCTGATCAGCATATCAGAAGGAAAATATCTGAGCATCGGCACAAGCATTGCATCGGGTGTTTCTACCTACACACTGACATATAAAGATGCAGACGACGTACAGGTTGCACAGGTTGATGCAAAATTCTATGGTGTGTCCATTGGCGGTTACAGTGCAACACACGACCTTGAAGCAGGCGAATCAACAACAATCGTATTTGACCATGACAGCAAAGGTCAGAGAATCCGTAATTATAACGATGTCAAAGACTTTACTGATGTAGAAATCATTTCTTCTGATGCGTCCAAAGTAACCGTTGACAGCTATTCGTTCGATGAGAACGGCACCTTGACTGTCAAAGTTACACGCCATGCAGATGGACAGGTTCATCTGCGTTATCTCATGACTTACAACGTAAAACAGTTTGCAACAGATGATGAATTCTCCTATGGAGAGACAAACAAAACGTTCTGCAAAGTAAACTAATCACTGATAAAAAAGAACGCTTCATTGGGGCACCCTCCGTAAGGAAGGTGCCCCAACTGCTTTGTATTTAACTTCTTTTCAGATTGTGGTATCTCAATCCGATGCTCGCTATACCTATAGACATGCTATCACA
>NZ_JACJKY010000031.1 GCF_016901855.1 Merdimmobilis hominis
ATATTCCTCCATAGCTCAGTCGGTAGAGCACCTGACTGTTAATCAGGGTGTCACTGGTTCGAGTCCAGTTGGGGGAGCCACCAGACTAAGTCTGGACGTAATTCGCGTCCGGACTTAGTTTTTTTATTTTTACTGAAATGCTCGCGTCGGGAGCGAAGGGGGAAAAGCGGGTGTGCCCGCCGGTGAGCAACTTAATGCTTACCGCAGTTTTTTTATTTTATCTGGAAATGTTCTTTTAAAGTAGAATAGTGGAAAACAGGCTTAGCCTGCAGGTCTGGACGTAATTCGCGTTCGGACCTGTTCTTTTTATTTTTAGTGAGATGCTCGCGTCGGGAGCGAAGGGGGAAAAGCGGGTGTGCCCGCGCGGAATAGATAATTTCCTTTTGTTCGTGATCTTCGGACGCGAGAAAATCGGACTTAGTCCGCGCGACGTGCCCACCGCAGGTGCGGGTGTGCCCGCCATAGATGGAGAGGAAAAATAGACGTACCTAAAAAGCTGAGAAGAAATTTTTCAAAAAAGATTGACAAAATGTATTGCATCGTTTATACTTTACATCAAGTTAGATTAAACTAACTGATTGTAAAACACATTCTCATGCTTTGACGTATAAATTCCTGCGTCAAAGCATAAAAAAGATCAACAAGTTAGTTATATCTAACTTATTATAACAACGATTCGTACTTTATTGAAAGGAGATGTTTTTGTTGCCTGATGAGATGATTATCAAACATTGTTCGCCAACACTTGCCGGAATGAAAACAGCAAATATGTTCACGTATCCATTTAAGAATGAAGTCGAACTGCGGGATACAGTCCGACGGCTGAATCGGCTGCTGATTGGAAAAGGAATTCGAATTTTGCCGCTTCGCTATCAAAATAATTGTGCTCTGATTTATCTGTATAGACCCTCAAAGCTTTCAAAAGACTTGAGCCATGAGATTGCACGTACTATTTTGACAGAGCGCGGTTATTCGATGCAGTCACCGCAATGTTTGCTGCGTGATTTGATGAAACGGTTAAATGCTTCTGCAGATTTTCCGCATGAAATTGGCTTATTTTTAGGATATCCGCCGGAGGATGTATGGGGATTCATGAAACATCAGGCACAAGGCTATAAATGTGTCGGCAGTTGGAAAGTATACGGTGATGAAAAACAGGCACAAAAAACATTTGAACAGTATAAAAAGTGTACACAGCTCTATACCAGATGGTATACAAAAGGCAGGTCAATTGAACGGCTTACAGTGGCTGTTTAAAAGTATATAAAGAAAGGTTGAAAAGATATGAAAAACATTGCAGTTGTTTATTGGAGCGGAACAGGAAACACGGAAGCGATGGCACAGGCTGTCGCTGACGGTGTAAAAGAAAAAGGTGCGCAGGTTACGCTATTGACGGCATCAGCCTTTGACGCTTCTATGGTTGATCAGTTCGATGCGATTGCATTCGGATGCCCTTCGATGGGGGCAGAACAGCTTGAAGAGAGTGAGTTTGAGCCGATGTTCACTGCGTGTGAAAGTAAGCTGAATGGAAAAACGATCGCACTTTTTGGTTCGTACGGCTGGGGAGACGGAGAATGGATGCGAAATTGGGAGGAAACGTGTGCTGCTGCGGGTGCTGTACTCGCGTGTGAAAGTGTGATCTGCAATGAAGCACCGGATGATGAAGCGGTACTGGCGTGCAATGCATTAGGAGCAGCACTGGCATAAAGCTTGCTTGATAGGATTTTTTGATACAGAAACAAAAAAGGCAGGAAAAGTTCCTGCCTTTTTATGTTTTCTATTTATTACAGCGTTTTTGCAATCTCCAAAAGATATTCGCGGAATCCTTCGCCGATTTCGTTGTGCTTTAAGCCAACTTCAACAATTGCTTTCAGCACGCCGAGTTTGTTGCCCATATCATACCGTGTACCGGTGAAGTCAACGCCGATCATACCTTCCTGCTGTGCAAGAATCTTCATCGCGTCAGTGAGCTGATATTCGCCGCCTGCACCTTTCGGAAGTGTTTCAAGAATATCAAAAATTTTAGCCGGAAGTACGCAGCGTCCCAAGATAGAGAACAACGAGAAAACTTGGCTTTCATCTTTCGGTTTTTCAATCATATCGGTGATCTGATACAGATTGTCATGAAGAAGCGCTGTTTTCATCGAGCTGTATTTGAAAATATCCTGCATCAAAACTTCTTTGATGCCGACACAGCCAAGGCCGTACTCATCATATGCGCGCATCAGCTGTCCGCAGACAGGATCTTCACCGATAATAACATCATCACCATATAAAACAGCAAACGGCTCGTCACCGACAAAAGATTTTGCACAGTACACTGCATGACCGAGACCTTTTGTTTCTTTTTGGCGAATGAACGTGATGTTGGCGAGATTTGCGATCGAAACCACTTCGTCATACATTGCCTGTTTTCCGCTTTCAAGCAAACGGCCTTCGAGCTCCGGCGAACGGTCGAAATGATCTTCGATGATGCCTTTGCCGCGGCTGGTGATAATGCAGATATCTTCGATTCCGCTTTTGACGGCCTCTTCCACGATATATTGAATTGCCGGTTTATCCACAATCGGAAGCATTTCTTTTGGCATGGATTTTGTTGCAGGAAGCACGCGTGTGCCGAGTCCGGCAGCAGGAATAATCGCTTTGCGAATTTTCATTGATAACACTCCGTTCCAAATCAAAATAAGAACTTTTTCTTTTATTATATCAGATTGAAATCTTGTTTTCAAATTACAATCGGAAAAATCAAAAAAATTTTTTTAATAAAATGCTTGACAAATTACACGCCATTTGATATAATGCAATAGTCGTCAGCGACAGAAAAGACTACATCATGCGGGTGTAGTTCAATGGTAGAATCCCAGCCTTCCAAGCTGGTCGCGTGGGTTCGATTCCCATCACCCGCTCCATTTTTTACTGCGATTTTGAATCGTGGCGATAACCTTACATATGCGCCCATAGCTCAGCTGGATAGAGCAACTGCCTTCTAAGCAGTAGGCCACAGGTTCGAATCCTGTTGGGCGTGCCAATTTTTATATGGTGGATATAGCTCAGTTGGTTAGAGCGCCAGATTGTGACTCTGGAGGCCGTGAGTTCGAGTCTCATTATCCACCCCATTTGTATTTATTGGGGTATCGCCAAGCGGTAAGGCACAGGACTTTGACTCCTGCATTCCGTTGGTTCGAATCCAGCTACCCCAACCAGACCTGCGGTCAGCATTTGCGATCGTAGGTTTTTTTATTTGATGAGGAAACGGGCTTAGTCTGTGATAATAAAAGAGCCGCTCAAATTGAGCGGCTCTTTTGTTTTTATTCGCTGTGAGTTTATTTCCCAATCGGTTGCTTTGCAGATTGCTTGAACAGGAAGAATCCCGCCACAAACATCACACACAACAGACCAATACCCAGTTTGGAATTGCCGGTCAGCTGTGTGGAAATACCGATCATCGCAATGCCAAAGAACGAAGCGCCTTTTCCGAAAATATCGAAAAATCCAAAATATTCGCTTGATTTTTCTTTGGGGATAATCTTCGAAAAATATGACCGTGAAAGTGCCTGAATTGCGCCTTGGAACACCGCAACGCAAACGGCCAGGAACCAAAACTCCCATGCTTTGTCAAGCTGGAGCGCAAACAGTCCGATGAACAAATAACCGAGGATACAAAAGCCAATCAGCTTTTCACACGAAAACCGTTTGCTGATTTTACCGAACAGGATCGCGAACGGGAAGGCAACAATCTGCGTTAACAGCAACGCAAGCAGCAGCTGTGTGTCGTCAATACCGACATCCTTGCCATAGACGGTTGCCATATCGATGATAGTGTAGACACCGTCGATGTAAAAGAAGAACGCAAGCAGGAAAAACATCGTTTTTTTCTGGCTGCGGATGTCTTTGAAAAAGGCGCCGATGCGGCGGAAGCTTTCGCGCACCGGTTGTTTTGGTCGGACAACGCTGTGTACCTGATGATAGCTGCGCAAAAGCGGCAGTGTGCACAGAATCCACCATGCAGCGGTAATGACCAATGAGAGCATTGTGGCCGTCATGGTACCAATACCGGTTTGTTCTGCTGTCAGAATCATCACAAGGCATCCGATAAACGGGATACAGCTTCCGATATATCCCCAGGCATATCCGTGTGAGGAAATGCTGTCTACACGGTCATCCGTTGTAATGTCAGGCAGCATGGAATCATAGAAAATCAGGCTTCCTGAAAAACCGGTTTTTGCAATCACAAATACCGCCAAAAACAACAGCCAGTGAAGCGGCAGTCCGAGCGCCGCACATCCCAGCACACCGAGCATCATAAACATCGTAAAAATCGGCTTTTTGAATCCGCTTGTGTCAGCAAGTGTTCCGAAGATCGGACCTAAAACCATTAAAATGACAGTACAGATGGAGGTTGCATAGCTCCAGTATGCGGTAGAATTCGCAGCAGAAACACCTGCCGACTCCGCAATGTTTTTAAAATAGATCGGAAGAATGGAGGATACAAGCAGAACAAACGCTGAGTTTCCTACATCATATAAAATCCAACGCTTTTCAAGCGGCGTTATTTTTTTCATATCAGTTCTCCTTTTTCAGCTCTGATTCATAGTTATAGAAAAACAAGTCCGGAAGGGGTGTGTTGTTTTGCACCGTATCAAAAAATGCAAGACACATCGCAGCAGCTTGCGGAACAGACTGCTGATACACGTTTTGCAGATGATGCGTGGACATTCTGCATTTGCGCGACGGTACGTTTGACAGAATCATATCGCGGACAAAGCGTGTTTTCGGATGTATGGACAATACGCCATTGAGCAGCGCTGTTTTGGCTTTTGAGGACGGTGTGAGCAACTCGCTCAGCCGATGCATGGAATCCATTGCTTCTGTAAGCTGTGCAGGACGCACATTTTCAAACAGCGGCGTAATTTGTTCTGCCAATGATTCACTTTTTTTAATGTGCGCTGCGCTGTTTGTCGTGTGAAAATCAACGCCGGTTTCTTCCATAAAACAGCGGTCGAGCTCTGCTTCGATTTTTGCATGAGAAACGCCATGCTGTTTTTCATATGTGTTGATGTATCCATGACAAGCACAGTCCAGCACAAAATGACAGATAAATCCGAATAGATAGGAGAGAATCACATCATTTTTTGTTTGCCTTACAATTTCTGCGCCATGCAGAAAGAACGGTGCGGCAGGCTGATCGTGCAAAAATGATCCGTATGTCCGCAGGCTTTGGCTTGAAAGCGGATGATGATAGAAAAAAAGATCCGGACCGTGCAAGCCGGTGCAGAATGACTGCAAATGATCGGTAATCACTTGTTTTACGGGAGCATCCAGCACGTCCAGCACATCGTTTCCGAATACATAATGGGTGTAATTCGCGGGCATGAGCGACTCCTTTCTCGGTACGCTGATTCATTTATGAATATTATATAAACAATAAATTAAGTGTACCACATTGAACATCAATTTGTCTACATTTGCCTCGTTAGATGTCGATAGATTCTGCGTGAAATGCATGTAAAAAAGCCTGTGACTTGTAGGTCACAGGCGAAGGAATATGCTGTTTTAAAGGAGATCGGAAGGGGGAAGCGCAACCACAGGAGCAGATGCGTTTTTATCAAACGAAGACTGTGGCTTTTCCGTATTTTGAGAAAAGGCGCTTTCTTCTTCGGTATCGCGATGAATAAAGAAGAGATTTGACTGTATTTAGGTGAAAGTATAAGGCACCGCTTTCTCGCTGTGAAAAATAACTTTTATATTTCTTTTCTCAGCATATTCGATTTCTTGTTTTACAGAACAGCCGATGTAGTGATTGATGTCGACAACATAGATGGCATCGCTCATATTGATTTTTTCAAGATGCGCCTTTTTTAGATTTTCTTGCATTTCTAATGTGATTTCTGTATTCTGTTCATTATAGGTACATTGTAAAACGTTATAGCCATATTTGCTTTCGAGGATGAATGCGATCGCTTTCATCTCGTTTGAGAATCGCATGCTTCCGCAAATCGTAATTGTGTACATAAATTCATCTCCCTGTGTAGAATTAGGGCTTTGGTTGATTGAATAGCAGAAATTTTCCTCCGATTCGTTTTGTGGAATCAATCGAAAAATTATCTTTAGAGAGAAATCATCACAGCAGATGCGTTTTTATCAAACGTCAGCCGGCGGTAGTTAAACAAAACGGCGGTATCACCGGGCGTGTGGGTGAAAGGATTGAACGGAAATACTTCAATATGCGCACTGCGGATGATCTGTCTGGTATCCATCTCTGCATATTCGGGAAGATATGCTGCACGGGCTTGCGGATCGTCAAAAAACGCATAGATCCGGCTGTGATATTCAGCTTTTTTGCCTTCATCCATGAATGGAGGAAGCTTTTTTGCCTTTTCGTGTGCATACAGATCAAATCGCAGAAGCCAGCTGAACCATTCGGCGCGTTCCGGTGCGATCGATTCATAAAACCGGAACAGAATCGTGTAGTTTTCAAGCTTTGTGTGCGGCGCTAAGTGGTAGCCGTTTGCTTCGTAAAAATCGGCAAGCGCTTCAAAGCAGTCAAACGGTGTGGAAAACTGTGAGAGAAGCGCCGAAAGCGACTGACGATACCGCAAAGTGTTATAGTAAAGCTCCACCATCTCCGCAATTCGCTTGAGCCGCAAAAGCTCGTCGAATGAAATCCACGGCGTGCACAGAATCTCATACGGTGCGTCACTGCGGCAGACAAGACCGTATTGTTCGCGGTTTTGATAAAGCCCTGATCCTTTCAGTAACTTTAAAAAACCAAGCTGAAGCTGGTCAGGGGAGAGGCTGTAGACATAGTTGAATGACTCTTTGAAACGGTCATACCCCTCAAACGGAAGCCCTGCAATCAAATCGAGGTGCAGATGAATATTCTGGGGCTGTTTTAATGCGGTGATAACGGGGGTGAGCTTGTCGGGGAGTGTAATGCGTTTGACGGCTTTGAGTGTGTCAGGATTTGTCGACTGTACGCCGATTTCAAACTGGAACAGTCCCGGACGCACATCAGAAAGCCATTCAATCATCTCTTTGTCAATCAGTTCGGCAGCCATTTCAAAATGAAAGTTGGTGACACCATTGTCGTGTTCGCGCAGATATGTCCAGATTGCCATGGCATATTCGCGGTTGCAGTTAAATGTCCGATCGACAAATTTGACCTGCGGCACATTTTCGGAGAGGAAGAACGAGAGATCTTCATAGACCTGTGTGAGCGGGCGGAATCGTACACGACTGTTATGGCCGGACAGGCAGTATTGGCATGAAAACGGACAGCCGCGCGTCGCTTCATAATAGACAATCTGATGTGCCGGCAGTTCTTCTTTCGTATAGACAAACGGTACGTCTGCCATATCAATGGACGCGGCTGGGTCAGGATTTTCGATGATTTCGCCCGTCGGTTTGCGCCATGTAATCCCACGAACATTTTCGAGTGTTTGACCTTGTTCAAGCGCAAGTACCGCTTCGGTAAACGGTATTTCGCCTTCGCCGCGGATGACAAAATCCGCTTTGGTGCGTGCAAGGACGTCTGCGCTGTCAAAGCTTGTTTCCGGACCGCCGACGAACAGTATACAGTTTGAAAGCACCTTTTTGAGCGCGTCCATCAGAATCTGCACAAACGTGATATTCCAAAGATAGCATGAAAAGCCGATCATATCCGGCTTTTTTAAGTAAATATCGCGCAGAATGTCGTCGGTATACTGGTTGATTGTATATTCCGCCGTTTCGATCGGGCTGCTGCACCGCGGTGCGGCATAGCGTTTTAAAATCCGGACAGCGAGGTTTGTGTGAATATATTTGGTGTTGATTCCAACGAGCAGAATGTTCATGAGCGTCTCCTTTTTTCTTGATAGCCCTATTGTAACACAAAACATAATCTGTTTACAAATTTTCTGAAAAAAAGACTTGACTTAAGTATACTGATACGGTATAATTAAGCCAAGGTCAAAACAGAACCGAAAACAAACAAATAATACATGAAAATGATGGAGGAAATAATTATGAAAAAATGGGTATGTCAGGTTTGCGGATACGTTCATGAAGGCGATGAGCCACCGGCAGCATGTCCGCAGTGCAAAGCACCGGCTTCGAAATTCACAGAGCAGGCTGGCGAGATGACTTGGGCAGCTGAGCACGTTGTCGGCGTTGCACAGGGCGTCAGCGAAGACATCATCGCTGATCTGCGCGCAAACTTCCAGGGCGAGTGCACCGAAGTTGGCATGTACCTCGCAATGGCAAGAGTTGCACACAGAGAGGGTTATCCGGAAATCGGCCTGTACTGGGAGAAAGCAGCTTATGAAGAGGCTGAGCACGCTGCAAAATTCGCAGAGCTCCTGGGTGAAGTTGTCACCGATTCCACAAAGAAAAACCTCGAGATGCGCGTAGAAGCTGAAAACGGCGCAACCGCAGGCAAATTCGATCTTGCAAAACGCGCAAAAGCTGCAAACCTCGATGCAATCCATGACACTGTTCACGAGATGGCTCGCGACGAAGCCCGTCACGGCAAAGCATTTGCAGGCCTGCTCGCTCGTTACTTCGGCAAATAATGACGAAGGTCAAGATTGATCCGGGTGTGTGCGGACTGCCTACGATGGTCACCGCGGTGGCTGATGAGGACATGCAGGATGTAACACTTACCGTGACGTCCGGCTGTACAGCAGTCAAGCAGATGTTTGATACACTCGGGAATACATTTGATGCGTACGAACTCTGTTTAGGCAAACCGGGAACCGGTCCGCTGTATGAATACGCAGCGAAGCATTTTCCGGGGCACTGCTCTTGTCCGGTGCTTGCAGGAATTGCGAAGTGCGTAGAGGCAGAGTGCGGACTCGCGCTCAAAAAAGATGCATCCATTACATTCTTATCTGAATAAACTGATCTGAAAAATCCCGCTCAGGTTTCCTTTTGGAAACGGAGCGGGATTTTTGTTTCTTTGAAAAATAGATTGTCATAGACAGAAAAATCTGTTATACTTAAGACGAAAAATTCATAAAAGAGGGATCAAGATGTCAAGAAACAATCGAATCGCATATCTGATTACCACACTGTGTGTGCTGGCTTCCGCATTTTTCATTTATGGTTCGCTCGCAAGTATTGGATCACTCATTTTTGAAAACAAATGGGCTTCATTTTGTTACTTTGGCTTATTGGGCGGAATTGGATTTAGTATGCTTCTGTCGGACGTTATTCTTGCTGTGACATTTTTTAAAAAGCGATCTCTTTCGTTTAAAATTGTCGCTGCCATTCTTTGGCCCATTACAGCGGCGTGTATTTTCTATGCCGGCGTAGCACTCTATATTCCATATCAAATTTACAACATCGTAAAAATCGTCAAAGAAAAGAACCCACCGGAATTACCAAAACAAAAAGAGGCTGTCTGATGACAGCCTCTTTTTTACTCATATTATTACAGTGAAATCCCAAACAACCGGCAGGTGTTTTCGCGTGCAATATCAATGACTTCCTGTGCGGAAAGCCCTTTTTGTTCCGCGATTGCCTGTGCGGTATACTGAATCATATCGGATGTCGTTCGCTTTCCGCGAAATGGTACCGGCGCCATATACGGGCAGTCCGTTTCCAAAAGCAGCCGCTCCATCGGAACGGCACGCACTGCCTCCAGTGTTTTGCGTGCGTTTGGGAACGTCACAACACCGGTAAATCCCACATACATCCCCATGTTCACGACTTCCTTTGCCGTTTCGGCAGAACCCGAAAAGCAGTGGACAACGCCGCACGGATTGTATTTGTGCAGAAGTTCCATCGTGTCGGCGCAGGCGTCCCGCGAGTGAATGATCACCGGCAGATTCACTTGTTGCGCCAGCTGAAGCTGTGCTTCAAACAAGGTGCGCTGGCTCTCTCTGTCAGGCGTATCCCAGTGATAATCAAGCCCGATTTCGCCGAGTGCCACCACTTTTTCTTCGGAAAACAGCGGCATCAGCGTATCCATCCAGTGTTCGCTCAGTTCGTCCGCCGCGTGCGGATGGATGCCGACTGCTGCATAAAACCATGGAATCTGTTTTGCGAGCGAAACGGTTGATAAACTGCTCTGCTCGTCGCATCCGACATTGAGCACTGCACACACACCGTTTTGCGTGAGATGCGAGATTACATCGGGCAGATCATCGCGGAACCGTTCATCGTCATAATGTGCATGGGAATCAAAAATACCCGAAACCATTGTGTCCTCCTAATCAGTGGATGTGTGCGCCGCAGTCAACTGCATCGTCGACGAACAGCACAACAGCACGATCGCCCTGATCGGCAGCGAGCAGCATGCCATTGCTCTCGACACCGCGCAGTTTTGCCGGTTTCAGGTTTGCAACGAGAATGACCTTTTTGCCGACTAAATCTTCCTCTTTGTACCATGCGGCAATTCCGCTGACGATCTGACGCTCTTTCTCGCCGTCGTTGACCATAATGCGGTACAGCTTATCCGATTTTTTCACTTTTTCACAGGAGAGAATCTGTACAACGCGCAGTTCGACTTTTGCAAAGTCGTCAATGCCGATGAGTGCAACACCTTCCGGTTTTTCCTCTGCTTTTTGGGCTTCTTTCTGTGCTTTTGCCGCACGAGCTGCAACAAACGCTTCGAGCTCCTCGAGTTTTTTCTTTTCGTCAATGCGGGCAAACAGCGGGGAAGCGGTACCGACGGTTTCGATGCCGTTTGCGCCGAATGCAGAGAGGCTTTCAAACGAGATGGCTTCGGTGTTGAGCTGTGCAAAGATCTTGTCAGCAGTTTCCGGCATAAACGGACGGAGCATGACACCGATATAGCGAATCGTTTCCACCAGCATTGCCATGACGTTCATCAGGCGATCTTTGTTTGCCTCGTCTTTTGCGAGTGTCCACGGTGTGGTTTCGTCAATATATTTGTTTGCGCGGCGTGCTAAATCCATTGCATTCGACAGTGCGTCTGCCAAATGCAGGCTGTCCATGTTTGCACAGTAGCTTGCAAATGCATTTTTGCAGCAGGACACGAGATCTTCATCGATTTCACCCTGCGGGCAAGCCGGTGCAAGTGTGCCGTCAAAGTATTTGTGGCACATTGAAATGGTGCGATTGACGAGGTTGCCGAGTGTGTTTGCGAGGTCGGCGTTATAGCGCGCGATCACGGTTTCATAGGTGATGGCACCGTCCTGGCCGTACGGCATTTCGCTCAGCATATAGTAGCGCACTGCGTCGACGCTGAACTGATCGGCAAGCTCGTCCGCATAGATGACGTTGCCGCGCGATTTACTCATTTTGTCTTTGCCGAACAGCATCCACGGATGACCGAACACTTTTTTCGGCAGCGGCAGATCGAGTGCCATCAGCATGATCGGCCAGTAGATCGTGTGGAAACGGAGAATGTCTTTGCCGATGATGTGCACATCTGCCGGCCAGTAGTGGTTAAACTGCTCGCTCGAGCCGTCCGGATCATAGCCGAGTGCTGTGATGTAGTTCGACAGTGCATCGATCCACACGTAGACAACATGTTTCGGGTCAAAATCAACCGGAACACCCCACGAGAACGAGGTACGGGACACGCACAGATCCTGAAGACCCGGTTTTAAGAAGTTGTTGACCATCTCACGTTTGCGGGATTCCGGCTGAATGAAGTCCGGATGCTCTTCAATATACTGCATCAGGCGATCCTGATATTTGCTCATACGGAAAAAGTATGCTTCCTCCGAAGTTTTTTCAACCGGGCGGCCGCAGTCCGGACATTTGCCGTCTACAAGCTGTGTCTGTGTGAAGAACGATTCACACGGTTTGCAGTACCAGCCCTCGTATTTGCCTTTGTAAATGTCGCCCTGTTCATAGAGCTTTTTGAAAATTTTCTGCACAACGCGCTCGTGATTCGGGTTGGTTGTACGGATGAATTGATCATACGATGTGTTCATTTTATCCCAGATGGTGCGAATCTGTCCTGCGATGTTGTCGACATATGCCTGCGGTGTGATGTTCGCCGCTTTTGCGCAGTCTTCGATTTTCTGGCCGTGCTCGTCGGTACCGGTCAAAAAGTAGGTGTCGTCGCCTTTTAAACGGTGATAACGTGCGATTGCGTCGGTCAGCACCGCTTCATACGTATTGCCGATGTGCGGTTTCTGCGATGTGTATGCAATCGCTGTCGTGATATAAAATTTTTCTGCCATGATAAAAACCTCCTGCAAAATAAAAAGCGCTCCGTCTTTTGTTTAAAGACGAGAGCGCTTATGCTTCGTGGTACCACTTTAAATTCACACGGCAGTGCCGTGCCTCATTGTGCACAGAATAACGGGGTGCGTTCCGTCACCGGTTTATTTTAAAAAAACTCACCGATGCCGCTCCAAGACCATGTTCCGCAGGTTGTCCGCCGCCCGCTTTCACCTGACCGGGCTCTCTTTTTGGCATCCGCTGTGCGTACTCTTCTTTTCTTCGCGTTTGTTCATATATAAGCTATAGTATATCCAAAAAATGAAGAAAAGTCAACCATTATTCCGGCTTGCGCACAAACAGCACACCCAATGTGCTTTCACCGCAGTGCGTGGTGACGGTGCATCCGGCAGTGGTTTCAAGCACTTCTGCAAACGGCATGCATTCATTTAATGTACGGCGTGCCGCTTCAAGGCAGGCATCATCACATTTGGTATGCGTAAGGAATACGCGATCGGTGCGAATATCCGTCCGGTTCAATAGACGGTCTTTGATGTAGTTTTCCATACAGCTGATGTATGCGCCGCGATATTTTTTGCCGACGTTCATTTTTCCGCCCTGCACCAAAATGGAAGGACGAAGCTTTAACAGATTTGCACCAAGTGCCGCAACACCCGAGCACCGACCGCCCTTGTGCAGATAGGTGAGTGTGTTGATAATAAAGCTTGCTTCCACCAAATCGGTTTCTTGTTTGATTGCTTCCAGAATTTCTTCCACAGATTTGCCCTGTGCAGCCATGTCGCACGCATCGAGCACTAACAGTGCCGAACCGGTTGAAAGATTTCTTGAGTCAATCGGATACACACCGCCGACTTCTGCTGCGGCAATGCAGGCATTTTGATGGGTGCTTGAAAATTCAGAACTGATGTTAAAATGAATGACTGCATCGTGATGTTTACGCTGCTCGGTGAAGAAGTCGATATAATCCTGTACAGAAGCCGCCGCCGTTTTCGGCACGGTTTTTGTCTGTGCAAAATAGGTATAAATATCTTCCGGTGTTACGGTCACACCGTCTTTTTTTGCTTCTTCGCCGAATGTGACATACAGCGGAACAATGTCAACCTGATACCGCTCAAGCAGTTCTTTTGAAAGATCAATCGTGCTGTCGCCGGTAATTTTGATTGCTGCCATACAAAACACGCTCCAATCTTTGTTGTCTTTACTCGTATGGTAGCACACTTTTTTGTTCTTGACAAGCCGATTTTCGGCGTTGTTTTTTCTCTTTTTTTGCAGTGAAATTTGTGCTATACTAAAACAGAAAGAAAAAAGGGGATGAGTGTGTGCAGTATGGAATTTCGACCGCGTGTTTTTATCCGCAGGAGACGCTCGAAAGCGTGCGGCTTCTTTCAAAAAGCCATGTTTCCTGCTGTGAGATTTTTTTAAATACCGCGAGCGAATTGGAGCCGTCGTACGTTCGTAAAATGAAAGAGGCTGCAAAAGAAACAGGCATGCGGATTCTTTCCGTGCATCCGTATACGTGCGCGTTTGAACCGTTTATGCTGTTTACGAATTATCCGCGCCGGTTTCAGGACGGAATTGAGTACCACAAGCAGTATTTTGAGATGATGAATGTACTGGGCGCAGAGATTTTCGTGTTTCATGGCGATCGGAAGCAGGGACCTTTGGACGACCGGGAATATTATGAGCGGTTTGCCGTACTGCGGGATCTTGGAAAAACGTTTGGCATCACAGTGGCGCAGGAAAATGTGGAGCGGTGCAAAAGCCGGTCGGTTTCCTTCCTTTCAGAGATGTGCCGGTATCTTGACGGCGATGTTCGGTTTGTGTTTGACAATAAGCAGGCGCTTCGTTCGGGTGTCGATCCGGTTTCGTTTGTCCGGCAGTTTGGACGTCAGATTTGCCATGTGCATATCAGCGACAGCACATCGGACTGCGACTGCTGTGCCATTGAAAAAGGCTCCACTTATGTAAAAGAGACGATGAATGCACTGCGTGCCGTCGGATATGATGGTGGAGTAATTGTTGAATTATACCGCGATTTGTTAAAAAGTGAAGCGGAAATCTTTTCAAGCCATGAAAATTTAAAACTGTTATAATGCACAAACATCATGTGAATATTTTGTTTATATAAAATAAAACGCTGCGGTTTTCAACAGACGTGCAGCGTTTTTCTGATTTTCCCCGTGGAGAGAAGTCGAACGGTGTCGAATTATTGCGAATTTTTCGCGGTATCATATATTTACAAATCTAATAATTGGAATATAATGTGAATCACCTGCTCAGATTGTGCAGGATATACAAATTATTGGAGGAGTAAACGATGCAGCATTGGGAACATTTAAAAGCAGAAATGACGTGTACGCAGGCGGGTGAAGATGAGAGCCAGTATGGTATCAGGATTACAGATGAGCTGACAGGAAAAACTGTTTATGAAGAACCGGAAATTTCTGAGGATCGGTCATTTGTGGAATCCATTTTGGTTTGTTTAAAAGAAGAGGAGGTTGAACCGGTTCATTTTGCTGATGTTGTAGAAGATCTGGTTTCGGCACAGACGTTGGTTTTTGCTTGTATCCGTGAATGAAATCTGCTATAATGAGGACACCAAACCAGAAAAAGTGGGAAAACCTTTTGGTTTGATGGAAGCGCACAGGTGCTGTTTTTACAGCGAAGATGTGCACGAAAGGAAGATTCGGTCGATGAAATGCAGTGTTTGCGGAAATTTGGAAAGCCGCGTGGTTGATTCACGTCAAAGTGAAGATGGAGCAAAAATTAGAAGAAGACGTGAATGTTTAAAGTGCGGAACGCGTTTTACAACCTACGAAGAAATAGAAACAGTACCGCTTATGGTGGTAAAACGGGATAAATCGCGCGAACCGTTTGACAGAGAAAAGCTTCGCGGAAAAATTCAGCGTGCATGTGTCAAACGTCCGGTTTCCACAGAGCGCATTGATCAGCTGCTTTTTGAGATCGAAACCTATTTTGCAAACCAGATGACAAAGGAGATTCCTTCCGCGGAGATCGGCCGCCTGGTTTTAGAGAAATTACGTGATATTGATGAGGTGGCGTATATCCGCTTTGCCTCTGTTTATAAGGATTTTAAAGATATTGACAGCTTTTTGGCGGAGCTTGCAGAGATGCAGAACCGATCGCGTTAAAACAGATTATGAAAACTCGGAAGCTCCCGCTCGTAAATATGATTGACCATAAAATTGATTTCGGACAGTGTCACAGCGGCAAGGCTCAGATTTTCGACTGCAACTTGTTCTGTGACAACAACTAAATTGGTGTCCAGCGTTTCGAGTTCATCATGATGTGCATAAAGACTTAAGACAGGATGTCTGCTTTTAAAATAAGCGGACATCCTGTTTATCGTTTCGGCAGCATCTGCGGCATTGTTTTCTTCGCAATACTGCTGTGCGGTCTGTGCGTATTCGGACATTGTGGTACAGGTGGATTTTGCATACACAATACCGAGTGTCGCCACACCTAAAAATAAAAGCAGAATTGCAATGGCGACGGGGATACGTTTCATGAGGATTTCCCCCTTTGTGCTTTTTTTACAATGGTAAACGCACCGTCTTTTGTTCCGGTCATCAAAAACACCTGCCGGACAGTCAGATGCTTGTTTTTCAGCAAAGCTTCTGCTTTTTTATGCAGTTCGGCGTTTGTTTGTTCGTTTGAATGAATAAATTTGCCGTCGCTGATGATCAAATCAGGCGGCGTTTCGTTTTGTCCTGTGAGATGTAATTCTTTGGAGGTCACAGGGCTTTCGCCGTATTTTTGAATCACACTGACCTTTCCGGTCGTTTCGACAATCGCATACCACACCGTAGACACGTCGAACACGTTTTGCTGGCGCAAAGAGGCGAGCAGGTCGTCAACAGAGAATCGGAGCGTGCGCAGTTTTTCCTGGTCGATCACACCGTCATGAATGACGACAACAGGCCTGCCGGAGATGATCGAGCGAAACCGTCTTGATTTTAATGAAATCCCCGATACAATCACCTCACAGGCAACCAGCACAAAAATGGGGATAATTCCGATCACCATTGGGATGCTTGTGTCCTCAATCGGCAGGGAAGCGATGTTTGAAATCAAAATCGCAATGACAAATTCCGCCGGTTGCAATTCGCCGAGCTGACGTTTTCCCATCAGACGCACGCCTAATGTGATGAAAAAATATAAAAACAGCGCGCGGAAAAAGACAACAAGCATACAGGTTCCTCCGTTTTTGATTCTTTTGCTATTATGCATGTTTTACACAGATTTATTCAAAGAAACGATTGAATGTCCGTATGATTTCGTGTATAATAAAGTCGGTCTGATATGACTTTTAAGGAGGTTCTTAAAATATGGCTTCAACATTTACAGTAGATATTGATAAGATTGTCAGAGAATTTGGTCTTGAAGTGATTTATATGCCCCAAGAGGAAGGAAGTATCTTGATTTCCAGCGCGGACGTCAATCGTCCCGGCTTGAATCTTGCGGGATTTACAGAATATTTTGATAAAAAACGGATTCAGATTTTTGGCTTGAGTGAGATTGCGTATTTGCAGCAACTCCCTGATGAAGAGCGCAAAAAACGAATCGATAACTTTTTTAAATTAAAATTCCCCGCATTGATCGTCACCCGCGGGCTCGATATTTTTACCGAAATTTTAGAGGCGGCAAAGGAAAACGGCGTGGCTTGCCTGCGAACAAGCGACAACACTTCGAGCTTTCTGTCGGGACTTTTGTCTTATTTGAATGTTGAGCTTGCACCGCGTATTACGCGTCACGGCGTTTTGATCGAAGCATACGGCGAAGGCATGCTTATCTTGGGTGAAAGCGGTGTCGGCAAGAGCGAAACAGCGATTGAGCTTGTAAAGCGCGGTCACCGTTTGATTGCAGATGATGCGGTTGAAATCCGCCGTGTATCGAACCGGACACTGGTCGGTACATCGCCTGAGAACATCCGTCACTTTTTGGAACTGCGCGGCATCGGCATTATCAATGCGCGCCGTCTGTTCGGTATGGGCGCTGTCAAAGTGACCGAAAAAATTGACATGATCGTAAAGCTTGAGCTGTGGGACCCGAAAAAAGCATATGACCGTATGGGCATGGAAAACGAATATGCAACACTTTTGGGCATTCAGGTGCCGTGCCTGACAATTCCGGTCAAACCGGGCAGAAACTTGGCAATTATTCTTGAGGTTGCAGCAATGAACAACCGTCAGAAAAAGATGGGTTATAACGCTGCACAGGAACTCATGCAGAACCTTGGCATGCCTGTTGAGAATTCGACAAGCGTGAAAAACTGGGACCTTTTTTAAATAACACCGGAGGATTTTAATGAAGCTGATTGCAGATACACATACGCACACACTCGCTTCCACGCATGCGTACTCCACGATTTTAGAGAACGCGCAGTTTGCCGCAAGCATCGGCCTTTTGTATTTAGGCATGACCGATCATGCACCTAAGATGACCGATGCGCCGCATTGGTGGCATTTTGAAAGCCTGCGCATTCTGCCGGATGAGCTGTTTGGTGTAAAGCTCCTGCGCGGAATTGAGGCAAATATTTGTGATTATGAAGGCGGGCTCGATGTGACAGACGAACAGCTTGCAAGGCTTTCGTTTGTGGTTGCGTCGATTCATTCACCGGTGTTAGCGCCTGCGAGTGTGGAAGAAATCACACAGGCATACATCGGTGCGGCGAAAAATCGTCATGTGGATGTCATCGGTCACAGTGGACTTGCCGATTATCCGTATGATTACGATACCGCCATTCGTGTATTTGCAGAAGAAGGAAAGCTCGTGGAATTTAACGAAGGCACGTTCAGTTCGCGTCCGGCAAGTGCCGAAAATTGCAAAACAATCGCGTTGCTCTGCAAAAAGCACGGATGCCGTGCGGTGGTGAATTCCGACGCACATTTTGCATATCGTATCGGACAAGTTCCGCTCGTTTCAAAAATGCTTGATGAAGTGGATTTTCCGAAAGAACTGATTGTAAATGCCGACAAAGAGCGATTTGAAGCGTATCTCGCGGAGCGCAAGCGCCGTGTGAACGCTTAAAAATAGAAAAAAGAGGGAATTCATAATGAGAGTTTTGATGTTTGACATCGACACACTGCGAAGCGATCATCTCGGATGTTACGGATATGGCCGCGACACCTCGCCGACGATTGACGCCATCGCAGCAGAAGGCGTCCGTTTTGCGGATTATTACTGCCCGAATGCACCATGCCTGCCGTCGCGCGCATCGCTGATTACAGGTCAATACGGCATTCGTACCGGCGTTGTAGGTCACGGCGGCACAGCGGCAGATCTCCGTTTGCAGGGAGAAAGCCGCCACTTCACAGACGACTATTCGGAAAACGGATTGTTCATGCAATTTCGGCGTGCCGGTATGCATACGGTGTCGTTTTCGACCTTTGCGGAGCGTCATTCGTCGTGGTGGTTCAACAGCGGCTTCAATGAGATGTATAACGTCGGCAAGCGCGGCGGCGAATCGGCGGAAGATGTCACCCCGCATGTGCTTGACTGGATCGAGCGGAACGGCGAGAAAGACAACTGGTTCATGCATGTGCATTTCTGGGACCCGCATACGCCGTATCGTGCGCCGGCTTCGTTCGGCAATCCGTTTGAAGATGTGCCGCTGTGCGATAACTGGATTACCGAGGAGATCTTTGCAGAGCATCTGATGCACATAGGTCCGCACGGCGCCAACGAAATCAATATGTGGAACGACGACCAAAACGCGCAGTTCCCGCGTCATCCGGGCAAAATCAGTACGATGGCAGAGATGAAAGAGTTCATCGACAACTATGACTGCGGCGTTCGCTATACGGACGACAACATCAAAATGATCGTCGATCTGCTCAAGGAAAAAGGACTGTATGGCGAGGATCTCGCAATCATCATTACATCTGACCACGGCGAAAACATCGGCGAGCTCGGACTTTACGGCGAGCACGGTACGGCGGATGAACCGACCTGTCATATCCCAATGATTATCAAATGGCCGGGCGGCAAAAAAGGATTTGTTGCAGAGGGCTTCCATGACAACGTCGATTTGCTCCCGACGATCAAAGAATTGCTCGGCACTCCGCTGTTCGGCACCGATTATATCTACGACGGCACAAGCTATGCAAAAACGATTCTGGAAGGTGCAGACTGCTCAAAGGATTCCGTTGTGCTGACACAGTGCTGTCATGTCTGCCAGCGTTCGGCGCGGTTTGGCGATTATGTGTACATCCGTACCGTTCACGGCGGCTATCATCTGTTCGAAAAAGAGATGCTGTTTAACGTCAAAGAAGATCCGCATCAGCTTCATAATCTTGCTGCGGAACATCCGGAGCTTTGTGCAAAGGGTGCGAAGATCATCATTGACTGGGTAGACGAGATGATGAAACGTTCGAACTATCCGATCGACCCGATGTGGACGGTTATGAAAGAGGGCGGCCCGGAACACTGCCGCGGCCAGCTCGAAGCGTATATCAAACGTCTTTCCGGCACGAAACGCGAGTATGGCATTCCGCTTCTGCGCGCAATGTATCCAAACGAAAAATAAACAAAGAAAAGCCTGCTGTCGAAAGACAGCAGGCTTCAGTCTGTCGAAAAAGTCCAGTATAAGCTGGGCTTTTTTGCATAAATAAGGTATAATAGAAGGGGTGATGAAAATGATAGTAAAAGGAAGAGAAAACCGCGACCAGCT
>NZ_JACJKY010000032.1 GCF_016901855.1 Merdimmobilis hominis
TGCTGTTTTCAGGGTGTAAGCGACAGCAACGGTGTTTTTTATCTCTGTAAAACCTCTTTAGTGTGGTTTCGTTGTCTACCAGCGCAACAACAATATCTCCTTCTTCTGCGGTATTTTGCTTGCGAACTACCACAAGGTCGCCGGGTTCGATACCTGCCTCAATCATAGAGTATCCGCTTGCCCGCAGAAGGAAAAAATCTCCCTGCCCGAACAGTGCCACAGGCAAAGGCACATATTCTTCAAAGTTTTCTTCAGTGTATTCTGGCAGACCGCAGGACACATTGCCAAGTATCGGTACACGGTTGAGTTCAGGGCTTGCTTGGATTGTATCGTTGATTACAATTTCCCGTTTACTGCGTGTTAGGATTCCCCGTTCTTCCATTTCAGAAAGGTATTTATACACATTGCTTTTTACCGTGCCGACGGCTTCTGCAATCTGTGCCATTGTAGGTGTCCTGTGATATGTAAACTGAAATTCTAAAATATATTCTTTAATATTCTGAATGCGTTCCTCACTTTTTATCATGATTCTGTCATCCTTTCATACAGAGAACTTTTTGTTCTCCGTGCCTTGATTATATCAGAACAAATGTTCTAATACAATAGCAAAAAAATGAGGTGGGTTCGTTTCAACCCACCTCACGCAAAATTTATCTATTGAAACTTCTGCAGGAGTTTTTGAAAGCCATCCACAGCTTCCGGCGGCGCCTGTATTTTCATCCTGCCTCCAAAGGAAAACACCCATCCATAAAAAGTCTGACTGAGGGAAACTTTGACGGTTGCTGAAAAATGATCCTCATCTGCCGGGGTAACCAGCACATTTTCTCCGAACCGGTCTATTACATAAGTCATCAGTTCATTTTCGCACAGAAGGGTGATTTTGCTTTCTGTTCCTTCGTACATAGAAAATACCTGTGAAAAGTAGTCAGATACTTTAAAGCCCTCCGGTTTTCTCACTGCAAACTTATCGCTGATTTTCATACCATATATTCGGTCGATGCGGAACTTGACGATCTTCTGATGGCTGTCGCTGTAGCCAATGACATAATAGCTGTCATCATTCCAGATTAATGCAAAAGGAGAGAAAACATAGACTTTTCCGTTATGCTTTAGTTCTTTCTTCTTGTTGGGTGTGTAATAATAGTATTGGAAAGTAACCCGCTTTTTTAACTGTATGGCTTGATGGATCAGATCAACGGTGAAATAGATGTTTTCATTTTCTGCCTTTAACCGATGGTCGACATAGAGCTGCCGTTTAAGAATATCTGCCTGCGGATCTCCTACAAACGAAGAGAGCTTTTTGATCAATGTTTTACTCTTTTTGGCGGTTATGAAGCGAGCTGACTGCACAGCGTCCACCAGCAATTTTACTTCTGGTATCTCAAAGACACGCTCTCCGATATGATATTGATTCTGTGTACTGTGATTGCATATGACATCTATGCCGAATTCTGTGAGAAGATTGATATCTGCCTGCAAGGTCTTTCGTGTTGTTTCAATGCCGTTCTGCTGAAGATATTCACCGATTTCCTTTAAGGTGGCTGGATGTTCCTCATCCGTCTTCTCCCATAAGTATTTTAGGGTGAGAAGCAGGCGTTTCTGGCTGTTCATTTTTCCACCTCCATCTGTTTAACTATATAAGGCAGCAATAGACTTTTTAAACCTATCTTATTATGACATTTTCATATTCATCGGTTCCACCTTTTGATACAGGTGTAATATGATGAGTAGCAATTTCACCTTTAATTAACGGTTGTTGTGTGATATAGCACTTTGCTTTTTGACTTACCAATCTACTGATTTTACTTTCATATAGTTCGGTAGTGTCTCTTGCATTCTGGACATCGCTTGAAAAGTAAGCAATTATATCTGCCATATTTTCCAAGTTGAACGTGTCCAGCGTGTTATTGTCATCATAGAGATTGTATCCTTCGTTGTAAAACTTCGGATGTTGAAATTGTACATATCTTAACGGAATAATGGGTATTCCATTACACCATTTCAGTTCTTTTGACTTTCCATACTTTTGAACAATTGCCTTATAGCATTGTTTAATCTTTTCTGGGGTTTCATTTCTTCTGGGATAGTCTTTTAGAACTCTGTTATAGAGTTTCTTTTGGATATCCCATCCGATTTTACTAAAGTCATTATTAACCGAATGAGCAACTCTATAATAATTATGGAAACCCATAACCATAGAGTTGTAGATTTGTATTGCTTTGTGGAACGTTGTGTTGTCGCCAGCCGTGGCAATATAATCTATTTGTTTATACAATTTCTCTTTGATGTTTTTAAGTGCCTCATCCGACACATGTGAGTCGATGATATACTTTTTACTTTTACTCTTTCGAGTAACTTTCACTCTGTTTGAAAGCTTAAACTTAAATCCTAAAAATTCAGCAAATTCTGTACTTAAATCTATGATTTTGGTTTTCTCTGTACTACATCTAATTTTAGATTTTCTTTCAACCAAAGAGTAGTCGCCACTTTTATCTTTTCTGCATTTTCACGAGTGTTTGTGAAAATTAAGAAATCATCTGCATATCTTACGATATACATTTCTTTCATTGTAGAACTGGTACGAAGTGCTCGATACTTTTTATTTTGGTTTGGTCTTTGATATTCTTTTTCTCTTTTATCGGAATAATAGGTGTGTTCAGTTTCAAAGTGTGTCCATTGCGATTCAATCCATTTGTCCAAGGCGTCCAAGTAAATGTTCGCCAAAAGTGGACTGATTATGCCACCTTGTGGTGTACCCGCAGTCGGTTTGAACTTCTTACCGTCCATATCCACTATTTCCGATTTGAGTATTGCTTTGATAATGCTAATTACACATTTGTCTCTGATACCAAAACTCCAAAGAGATTTGATGAGTTTATTGTGGTCTACATTGTCAAAGAAACCTTTGATATCACATTTCACACACCATTGCATTTTCGACATCTGTATGAGACTATCTACTTGTGCCATTGAATTGTGTGCCGACCTACCAGGTCTAAAACCAGAGTTCACACGAGAGAACTGTGCTTCTGCAATAGGTTCCAACACTTGCTTGATAGATTGCTGAATGATTCTATCTTCAATTGTAGGAATACCAAGTGGTCTTGTCTTCCCATTGGGTTTTGGAATATAAACTCTTTTGACCCGTTTAGGTTGATAGTTGCCACTTAAAAGTTTTCTTTGGATTTTCTTAACCATCTCGATATTGTTATAGTTTTTAACATCTTTGATAGTTGTTCCATCCACACCTGCGGTACGACCACCCGTGTTTTTCGATATACTTCTTATTGCATTAACAATGTTCTTTGTTGAGCATATTTTTCGGATTAGATTTCTATGCGAAGCATATCCTCTTTCCTTAATTTGCTCTTTTGTCAAATCATATAGATTTTTGTACATCCGCATGCATTGTGAATAGTATGCAGACTTTTCTTTTCTTGTGAAGTTTTTGTCACTCATAACGTATTCACCTCGATTTCTGGATGTTTATCCTAATTTTACGAGGTTTATTATTCTTACTCGCAATTTGTTAGATTGTTGTAAGTTTACGTTAATCTTATCCTACGACTAGTGGTCATCCCTCCGTTTTCCATTACAGAAAACATCAACGGTAATACCACCGCTTATCATCCATTGCGTCTAACTTATATGTCTTACGACAATTTCGTTTCGACTACCTGCAAGTTAAAACTTATAGGTTGGATGATTCCGTGTTCCGATAATCCTATCTTTTCATAGTAGGTTTAGGTTCTTCCTCTGTCCCGACATAGCACAACCGCCTGTAACGATTAAGGTTAGACCTAGTAGCAAAAACGCGGATGAAAGGCCTTTTCCTTTCATCCGCGTTTCGTTTTGCCGGCGATCAGCCGCGCGAAAGCCCTTTTGTGCTTTCAGCAAGCGGCCGCTCTGCCTGCACTGCTTTTGTTACTCAGCGTGCGCTTTTCTTCCTTTTGAAGAATACAACCGCGCAAGCGCCTGCTGCAAGTACCAGTACCAGCGGTACTGCCACTGCCGTATTGTCGCCCGTATCCGGGGACGGTTTTTCAGGATCGGTCGTCTCAGGCGGCGTCACCTGTACTTTTTCCAGACCGTCAATTGCCGCGCGCAGCGCCTCTGCCGCCGCATCGACCTCTGCCTGTGTCGCGCCTTTATCGGCCGCTGTTGCTTTTGCCGCGTCGAGCGCTTCTTCCAGCTTCGACCAGCTGTCGGCGGTATACGAATCCTGCTGCATGTTCTCCGCCTCGCTGATCAGCTCTTCCAGTGCGCTCTTGTCGCTGTTGGCCGTCAGTGCATCCATAGCCGCACGCAGCGCATCCGCCGCGCCGTCGATCTCACCTTGGAGCGCTTCCGCATCGGCCGCTACTGTCTGCGCCGCATTCAGCGCTTCTTCAAACGCCGCCCAAGTATCGGCGGTATAGTCGGCCTCTTTCAAAGCCTCCGCCTCGTCGATCAAAGCCTCAAGCGCCGTCTTGTCGCCGCGCTCTACCAAAGCTTCCATTGCGCTTTCCAGAGCCTCTGCCGCGTCGTCGATCTCTCCTTGGAGTGCGTCCGCATCAGCCGCTACTTCCTGCGCCGCATTCAGCGCTTCTTCAAACGCCGTCCACGTACTGGAAGTATAATCGGCCTCTTTCAAAGCCTCCGCCTCATCGATCAAAGCCTCAAGCGCCGTCTTGTCGCCGCGCTCTACCAAAGCTTCCATTGCGCTTTCCAGAGCTGCCGCCGCATCGTTTACCGCCTGCTGCGTTGCATCGTCGTCAGCCAAAACAGCTTTGGCGTCTGCAAGCTCCTCGGCAAAGGCGCTCCAACTATCCGAAGTATAGTCGTCCTGTACGAGCGCTTCCGCCTCTGCAATGGCTGCCGCCAGGGCAGACTTGTCAACTGGGATTTCAGACGCCGACGCCGTCAGGATAATATCGCCGGTTACATTGGCCACAGAGAACGCGCCGGTCTCTTGGCTGTATTCGGCCGTAACGGTTTCGCCGCCCATTGTCACGGTGATGCTCTCCGGAAGATGCTTATCGTCCTGTGCCGTAAGCGTCCCGCTGAGCGTCTCCCCTGCGTATACCTTATCCGCGCCGTTTGTCTCCAAACCGGTCAGGACATAGGTTACATTGAAGTACTGTCTTACTGTCACTCTGCCTGTCGGCGTCACAACAGCCTCATATTTCAGTGTTCCATCCTCTGTTGTTACCTGGATGTCGTGGGTGCCTGCTGCAAGCCACAGGTGGAGGTTGTCGTCGTCCGGATGGTTTTCCGAAACCTTCCAGTCCACGCCGTCGATCATCACACTCTTGACGTTCGGTGCGTAAACCAGCGCCTCAAACACCCTGTCACTGTTGTTGTTGTCAACAGACTGATCGGAAATGGCCGTACCGGTGTTGGAGGCCGTAGCTTTTACGGAGCCCGCGCTGATACGGAGCGTGCCGACAGAGCCGGTATCCGAAGAGCCGCCGTCGCCGATCGCTGCGCCCGCGCCGGTAGCGGAAGCCGTCACCGTGCCGCCGTTTACATAGACGATCGAACCGCCGATGCCGTAGCCGCCGCCGATGGCCGCGCCGTTTCCGGATGCGGATGCGATTACTTCGCCGCCGTTTACCGTAACCCTTGCCGGGGCAAAATCATTGTAAACCTGGCGGGAACCTGTGCCGATCGCCGCACCGTCACCGGTCGCTGCAACGTCGATCTTGCCGCCGTTGATCGTGATGTTCGGGCGGACGCTGCTTCCATAGCCGGTTCCGATGACCGATGCGCCAATATCCGTCTGGCCGGTGATGGTGCCGCCGTTGATTGTAACGGAGACCTGCGCGTTAGAGGAGGAAGCGGAATAGCCGCCGCCGATACCCGCACCGCATGAAGTGCTGTTGTTTGGATAACCACTATTCAGCAAAAGGTTTAAATCCAGCGTGCCGCCGTTGACCACAACGGTCGCGCCGCCGTTTGAAGAACCTGCGCCGCCGATGAGCGCGCCTGCGCCGTAGGAGGTGCCGTTGATCACGCCGCCGTCAATCGTAATGGTGCCGGCCGGTGCGCTGGTGTTGCCGCCGATGCCTGCGCCATAAGAGCCTGCTGCAAGCTGAAGGTTCAGCGTTCCAGAGCCTTTTACCGTGACATCGCCGTCCTGCGGGACAAGGATCAGCGCTTTTGCACTATAGCTGGCGTTCGACAGCGTATTCTCCCCGCTCAGCACCAGCGTATTGCCGGTCCCCTTGAAGGAGATAACTGGCTTCGAACTGTCTGCGTTTACATTCAGATTCTCAATCGTCAGGTTCAGATCCGTATTTTCACTGACGAAGGACAGGCCTTCATACGGATTTTCTTTCGTATTCGCCGTATTGCCGACCAATGTTACATTATGCGCATTGTCGGTGATCGTCACTTCGCGGTTGAGATCCGCCGGGATGACGTAACGGCCGTCCTCGCGGATGACAAAGTCCTCTGGGAATGTGGTGGTGGGCGCAACGACCGTAACAGTGGTCGTGCCCTGCACGCCGTTGTATGCCGTCGCACGGATCGTCGTCGTGCCGGCGCCGACCGTCGTCATTACGCCCGTTTCGGAAACGGCCGCAACGCTCGGATCATCGGAGGACCAGGTGAGCGTCTTATTCTCTGCCTCTTCCGGATAGACCACAGCTGTCAGCTGGAACGGTGCTGTGCCCAAAGAGAAGTGGAGATCCTGCTGGCTGATCTGAACCTCCATCGGGTCGATGTTCTGGCTGATCAGGCTGTAAACCGGGCTTTCGGTCATGTTTTGCGCATAGTCCAAAATCAAAACCTTGCCAAGGTTTACCCCTGATGCCCTTGCTTCTGTCAAATCGAAGGTATACGTTACCGCACCGCCGGCCTCTTGGCTCTCTGTCGCGATGATATCGGACAGCGGCTCGTCATTCGTATCCACAAGCTGCGCCGCCATGATGTAGTGGTTATCCTGAACCGTCACTTCAAGATACGGCGTGCCGTTTTCTTCATAGTACCGGTGTGAGGTAACCTCCGGCGCGGTGTTGTCGATCTCGATCGGGAAAGAAATAGACTGGGTCCCTTCCTCGCCGTCGACACGGCCGGTCACCGTGTAGGTGTAGTCGCCGTCCGGCAGGTAATAATAGTACCCGTCGCCGCCGTCGTAGATCGGCTGCCACCATAAGTCTGTTGAAGGCAGGTGATAGGTAAAGAAGTCACCGTTTGCATAATAGTAGGATTTCGGCGCATTGTAGCCCGTACCGGTAAATACAGCCTCGCCGTCCTGGTCGGTGACGGTATACGTCATCTCTTTGGAATTGCGGAGCATGCCGAGTACCGGCGTTACCATATAATAGCCGAGTGAACGGCTGGCGACCGCAATCTTATCCGCACTCGCACTCTCCATATCGGCTGTGATCATGTTGATGCCGAGCGGATAGCCGGTGTAGTCGGCATAGTTGATCAAGTAGAGGCCGCTCATATCATAGGTGGAAGCTTCGCCGTCGTCATACAGCGTCTCGTCGAAGATCGGCGCGTCAGCCCAGTCGCCGTAGAAGCCAAGATATGGAAGAGACAGATCGATGCCGTCTTCATTGTTGGAATCCAGCATGACAAAGCCGTCGAGGAAGGTGCCGTTTGTGAATTCAGCAAACTGCTGCTTGCCTTCCTCCGTCAGCTGCATATTTACCGTAACGGTAGCGGTGCCGTTGGCCGGAACATTTACCGTATCGCCGCTGAAGCTTACAGTAAATTCGCTCTCCGGCAAAACGCGGGAGGATTCGGAAACACAACGATAGCCGTAAAGCGTTTCCGCCTTTGCCGTCAGCGGGACAGCCGAGAGGTCATAGGAAAGCGCCTGATCGGTCATATTGTGAACAGTAAAGGTAAAGGAGAACGTGCCGTTCTCATTGTCTTTCAACTCCGCCTTCGGACGGTCGCAGCCCTCTACCGTGAGGTATGCGCCGGTGTGGATGGCGTTGTAAATCTGGGCAAGGCCTGCGCCCTGTTTACGGGGCGTATAGTACACGCCGTCTTCGTCCTGTACCGGCACGGCCGTGCTCATCATCAGCTGATTGATAAGCTGCTGCTTCTCGGTAGCGGAAAGCTCCGGGAACGTCTCGTTGACATACTGCTTCATCACTGCCGCAGCGCCCGCCATATGCGGGGAAGCCATCGAGGTGCCGCTCATATTGCCAAACGTATCGCCCGGCAGCGTCGAGTAGACATTGCCGCCCGGGGCTGTGATCTCCGGCTTCAAGGAGAGATCCGGGGAAACGCCGAGGCTTGAGAAGTCGGACATAAGCCCGCCCTGTGCATCCGGCATATCCTCTGCAAAATCCTCAGAAACCGTGATGGTCTTATCCTCAAGGCCGCGCAGGAACTGGCCGTCGGCTTTCGTGACGATAATCATCGGCAGCAGGCCGTTGACCTGCATGTTCGGAAGCTCGCCCTCTTCGTTGTCGTAAACGATAACGCCGGCCGCGCCTGCGTCGTAAGCGTTCTGCTCTTTCTCAGTAAAGGCGATGGAGCCGCGCTCAACCAGCGCGATCTTGCCCTTTACATCTACTTCATCAAAGTCATATTCGTCGCCGAAGTTTGGAACTTGTACATATTCGAGCGTCTGCCCGTCTAAAGCTTTTTCAAACTTCAGATCGTCGCTTGCCGCCGAATCGTTGAATTTGATTTTATTGCCGCCTGCCATAAAGTAGACGGAGTACACGCTCTCTTCGTTGATGCTTGCAACAGAGAGCGCCGCATTATAAGTAGACGGAGAGCCTACCACGCCGTTGTCCGGATTGGTGATGAGGTTCATATCCGTCCCAAGCAGGTTCGAATAGGCGGAGCTTGTGTCGTTGCCCGCCGCGCAGAGCAGGTTGAGGCCCTCTGCCTCTACGCGCTCATAGACCTGATTGGTCAGCTCGTCGCTTTCGGTAAAGCCTGCGGCTGAGCCAAGGCTCATGTTGATCGCGTCAACGTCCAAAAGGACACAGTCCTCAAGAGCCGCTAAAATCCAAGTGTCGCTTGCGCCCGACTGCACGTCGGAGAACACTTTCATCATCATCAGCTGCGTGTCCGGCGCAACGCCTGTAAGCGCAGCGGAATCCGCGCCGACCGAACCGGTGACGTGCGTCCCGTGGCCTTCGCTGTCCGCAACATCGTTGTCCTTATCCGCATAGTCATAGGCAAACGGGATTTTCTCGCTCTTATACAGCGCGGAGACGTCGCCCGTTGCGTTCAGCTCGCCCTCTGCAACGATCTGTGCCACGTCGTCCTGCGTATAGCGCGGATCCTCCGGCGCATTGGCAAACGCCGAATGGTTGACGTCCAAACCCGTGTCAAGGATGGCCGTTACGGTCCCTTTTCCGGTATAGCCCTCCGCATTTGCACGGTCGCTGTCCATCAAAGCGCCGCTGGTATGCGTAGCCTGCGTATAGCCGTCAACCGGCTCAACATACTCGTGCATTGCCGCAACATAGACGTTTTTGACGCCCGGGATGCTTTCAAGGCGCTCTTTTTCAGAGTATTTCGCCCTGACGGCAAAGCCGTTGAGCACTGTTTTATATGTAAACTCAATCTCAAGGCCGCTGGAACGGGTTATCATCATCTTCTGCTCCACAGAAGCCTGTTCCTTTTCAATCGAATTTACCGCTGCTTCGCCCTTCGCCGTATTTAAAAACGACTGAAGCGTCACATTCTGCGATTTGGTTTCCAGAAGGGATTTTCCTTCCAGCTCCACGATAAACTCCACTTCGTCGTCCGCAGCATAGCTTTCAAACGACTGCAAATGGCTGTTTACCGCATCCTGCAGCGTCAGACTGCCGTTGCTGTCCGACGCGCCGGCCGCATACACGGCTTCAAGCGGCAGGCTTGCAAACGCCAGGGCGGCTGCTACAAGCACCGACAAAAGCCGTGAGAGATGTTTTTTCACCATCTTTTTTCCTCCTTACTTGATTGACATCAACGCCGAAACATACTTGACAATATTCGAGCAAGATATATCAAGTACATCGAACGTTATTGTAGCACGTTAAATTGATAATGTCAATCTGCTAATTGGCAGTTTTTCTCCGTTTCCTGAAAATTTCCAGCTGTAAAAAGCCGCGCTTTAGCCATTTACAAGAGAAAAAAAGTCTGTTATGATAAATTTAAGACATGACTCTGCGAAAGGAGGGATATGATTTTATTATGGAAATCCGAATTGCCGAACAAGTCAATCCCGTATTTGAATGCTTGGATATTTTAATGCGCCATTTTTCCGGCCACACGTATGCGATGCTCAAAAAGGAACTGAAATCACAGCTTGATATCCGGGTGCCGGAGGTGGAAGCGCTCTTGGACTTTTTGCAGGAGATCGCCTCGCAGGTGACAAAAGAGATCCGCATAGACGACGAAGCCGCCGCCTTCCTTTTCCGCCCGCTCGGCCGGCAGGAATCCACCCCTGCGGAAGCGATCCTGCAATTTTACGGCGACTTCTCCGAACAAGACCCCCTCACGATCCGGGACGGCGTTTTAAGCATGTTCCGAGAGGGTCCCTTCCGTTTCCTCTACAGCACGCTCGACAACTACAACCTTTTAAACCTCGGCACGGGGAAAAAGGCCGTCAAGCCCCAAAACCTGCTCCAGCTGATGGAGACCTGCTCGCTCACCGATCAGGAAAAATGGCGGCTTCTCACCTTTTACCACGATTTCGCGCTCTATCTTTCCCGCTTCATCGACGTTTTGCGCGAAGCGATCGATGCCTTTTCCCCCCTTCTTCCCGCCCTCAGCGTCTGGACCGAGCCCTTTTACTCCCGCTTTATGCAGGAGATCAACAAAGAGACGCTCTACCGCCATATGGCGCAGAAGATGCAGCTCATCCTGCCGGAAACCGACAGGATCCTGATCCAGCCGTCGCTGTTCGGCTGCTGCCGGCTGCAATATCTTGCCGCCGAGCCGGGAAAGTGCAGCAATATCCTTTGGGGCATGCATTTTGAGACGATCTTCTCAAACCGGCTGCAGCAAAACAGCAGCGCTTACCTCTGCAACAACCTAAAGCTGCTCGGCGACAAATCCAAATTCGACATTTTGACGCTTTTGTCGCAGCGCCGGTACTACAGCGGGGAGCTTGCAAAAAAGCTGAACCTGAGCACCGGCACAATCGCCTACCACATGCAGGCGCTTTTAAACGCGCACTTCGTCACCGTGGACAAGCGGAGCTACCGGACCTATTACGAGCTAAACCGCGAAGAGGTACTGGACTTTCTCGCACAGGTGCGCAGCCAGCTCCTTGCAGAATAAAGCCCGCAAAAGGTGCTTTTCCATCCTCGGATGCAAAAGCGCCTTTCCCTTTTTTAAGCAGGGGGCACGCTTCCTTGCGTTCCGCTTTGAAAAGGGCTATAATGGGAAAAAAGGGCCAAGCGCCCGGAAAGAGGGGTTTTTGTGACACAGCTCAAGCCATGCACCGGCATCGACGGCGACCGCCGGGACTACATCCTTTACGACAAGGCCATACCGCCCTTCCCCCGTTCGGAGCTGATCGAAGACGTGCTGTTCGACCGCTTCCGCTACCACTGTGCCGAAGGGGATATGTGGCCGCTCACATGGGCGGAGGACGATGCGATTTATGCAGGCGCGGGCGACAACCGCGGCTGCCCGATGAACCTTTGGAGGGTGACCACGCAAAAGAATTTCTGGAACCCAACCGGCAGGGTAGAGCCCTGCTGCCGCACGAACTCCGGCGCGTGGACGCTCGACCTTGTAAATCCCAGCCCCGTGGACGTATCCAAATACTGCACCGACCCCAAAGCGCCGTTTATCAAGCCCTCCGGCCTTTTGGATATCGGCGGCACGCTCTATTTTGCCGTAGAGGCGCAGAATTACGGCGAAGCGCCGCAGTTTTGCCGCCAGAAAAACTACCACGGGTGGATCGTCACCTCAAAAGACGGCGGCCGGTCTTTTGACTGCGATGCGACGCCCACGCACTTTTTCGAAGGGCGGCTCTCCTCCTGCCACTTCCTCCAGTTCGGGCGCGGCTACCGCGGCGCACGGGACGGATATGTCTACGCCTATTTCCCCTGCGACTTGGACGACGGATGCAGCTACTGGGAAAACAACGACGCACTGCTTTTGGGGCGCGTGCCGAAGGCGCGTATTTTAGACCGTGAGGCGTGGGAATTTTTCTGTTCAAGCGATCCGGGTACACCGCAGTGGAACGGTGACGACAGTCTGGCCGTGCCGGTTTTTACCTACCGCAAGATGACCGGATCCAATCACGTCGCCTACAACCCCGGCTTAAAGCGCTATATTATGGGGAATTACAGCTTCATCGACGAAGCGCTTCATCCGCGCCCCATCCACCAGATGGAATATCCGGAATCGCACATCAGCCAGCTGACGCTTTACGAGGCGAAGGAGCCGTGGGGCCCGTGGAAGCTTTTTTACCGCGACGACGACTGGGGGACGTACGGCGACTACCAGCCGAATTTTCCCACCCGCTGGTTTTCCGAGGACGGGCGCATTTTGTTCATGGTCTCGTCCGGCTCATGGGACGATTACAACTTTGTGGTGCAGAAGATCGCGCTCAAATGCAAGGGGGACGGCGCCTTCCCTGCGGCCGCCCGCTATTTTTCGATGCGCTGACGTCCTCTTTGCATCACATTCAGCACAGCAGACAGACAGGGAGGCGGGGTTTTGACATCTGCACAGCAGCTCGACTTTTCAAAGGGGAGCATTTTCCGGCACATCCTGCGGCTGGCCGGCCCGATGACGCTGGCCCAGCTGATTAACGTACTATATAATATTGTAGACCGCATTTTCGTCGGGCAAATCGGCGGGGAGGGCTCTTTGGCGCTGACGGGCCTCGGCGTGTGCTTCCCCGTTATCACCATCGTCATCGCGTTTACCAATCTAATCGGCATGGGCGGCGCGCCGCTGTTTTCCATCACCCGCGGCGCGGGCGACGATGAGGAGGCGGCGCGCATCCTCGGCAATTCCTTTACCCTGCTTTTGCTGTTCGGCGTGCTGCTGACGGCGGCCGGGCTGGCGGTGAAAACGCCGCTCCTGCGGGCGCTGGGTGCAAGCGATGCAACCCTTCCCTATGCCGACGCCTATTTGACGGTCTATCTCTTCGGCAGCGTTTTTGTCTCTTTGAGCTTGGGGCTCAACAGCTTTATCAATGCGCAGGGATTCGCACGCACCGGCATGCTGACCGTCGCCATCGGCGCCGTTTTAAACCTGATCCTCGACCCTCTTTTCATTATGGTTTTCCATATGGGCGTACAGGGTGCGGCGCTTGCCACCATCCTTTCCCAAGCAGTCTCAGCCGCTTGGACGCTGCGCTTTTTGACCGGGCGGAAAACGCTCGTGCGCCTTTCTTTGCAGCACATACGGCTTGGCGCAAGGCGCGTTGGGAAAATCCTTGCACTGGGCCTTTCTGGGTTTATCATGGCGATCACCAACAGCCTTGTACAGATGGCCTGCAACGCAAGCTTGCAGGCCTACGGCGGCGATATCTATGTCGGCGTGATGACGGTTATCAACTCCGTGCGGGAGGTGGCCCAGATGCCGGTAAACGGCGTCACCAACAGCGCCCAGCCGGTTATCAGCTTCAACTACGGCGCAAAGGAGCCGTCGCGCGTGCGGCAGGCGATCCGCTGCATGTCGGTCATCGTGATCCTTTATACGGCCGCCATATGGGCCTTGCTTTGGTTTTTCCCGGCGTTTTTTATCCGCATTTTCAACCAGACGCCCGCTTTGGTGGAAGCCGGCGTCCCCGCCATGCGGATCTACTTTTTCGGCTATTTCATGATGGCGCTGCAATTCTGCGGACAGTCGGTGTTTACGGCGCTTGGGAAGTCAAAGCACGCCATCTTTTTCTCCCTGTTCCGCAAAGCGGTTATCGTCACCCCGCTGATCCTGATCCTTCCTCACTGTTTCGGCTTAAACGCAAACGGCGTGTTTTTGTCGGAGCCGATCTCCAACTTTATCGGCGGGACAGCCTGTTTTGCCACCATGCTGCTGTCCGTCTATTTCCCGTTAAAAAAGGCGGAGCGGCCGGCGGAAGGATAGGCCGCCCAGCAAAAAAAGGGATGCGCCTGCATCCCTTTTTTTGATAAAACAATATCAGTATATCCGGGCAGAGGGCCGAAGGCGTTTCGGTCCCCTGCCCTTTTTTTGCCCGCCGCATCAAAAGGGCCGCTTACTCCCGGCGCAGCGCCCTTTTTAGCAATAGGCTGCCGGCTGCCATAACCCCGTAAAACAGCAGGAGGTACAGCGGGAAAAGGGAGGCGCCGGCATACTGTGCGATCACGCCGAACACGGCGGGCGCCAGCAGGGTCCCCACATAAGAAGCGGCCATCTGGATCCCCATGACGGACTGCGACGCTTCCTTTCCGAAATACTGCGGGGTCAGGTGCAGCATATTGGGAAAAACAGGCCCGTTCCCAAGCCCCGTTAAGAAAAGGCCTGCCGCCGACACCGGCGCAGGCAGCGGCAAAAGCAAAAGGAAAACGGCCGCTGCCACGGCGCACTGCCCCGCCTTTACCAGCCTATCGCTCGTCACCTTAGAAGCGAGCACGCCCGAAAGGAAACGCCCGAGCGCTATGCCGACATAATAAAACGTGATCAGCAGGGCGGCCGTATCCGCAGAGACGCCCTTCACCCGGACGAGGAACGTGCTTCCCCACACCCCGCAGGTATATTCCAGCGCGCAGGAGCCGAAAAACACCATGCAGGCCCTGCGCACTTTAGGCCGGCGGATCAGGGAAAACAGGCTGTCCGTCCGTGCGGCCGCCTGCTGCGCGTCCGGCGCGGCATGGCCCGCTTTCTTCCAAAGCGGAAGCGTCACAGCCGTCAAGACGGCAATCCCAAGTTGGAACCAGAACACGCTGCGGTATCCGCCCCGCCACGAGCCGCCGGAAAGCGCAAGCGACATCAAAAACGGGCTCATGGAAACGCCGATGCCGTAAAAACAGTGCAGGAAATTCATATGCGTGGCCTTATAGTGCAAGGCGACGTAATTGTTCAGCGCCGTGTCAATCGCGCCGGCGCCCAGCCCAAGCGGGACGGCAGACAGGCACAGCCACAGCATGCTGCCCGAAACAGAAAAGTCGAACAGCGCCAGCGCTGTCATCGCCGTACTGACCGCCGTCACGGCGGCCGTGCCGAAACGGTTGATCAGCCGCGCCGACAGCAGGCTTGAGACGATCGTGCCGCCGGAAATAATCATGGTGACAAAGTTCGCCCAGGACACCGGAAGATCCAGTTCGGCATAAATGGCCGGCCACGCCGCCCCGAACAGGGAGTCCGGGATGCCAAGGCCGATAAACGCAATATATATGACAATCAAAAGCAGGGTCGCCATCTTCTTCACTTCTCCCTTTTTTCATTTTGCCTCCCATTATATCAGCCCGAAACCGGTTGATTCTATCAGAAAAAAGGAATATAATATAACAAAAACGCCAAAATCATCAGATAAGGGGGCACACCGGTGAAGCAATACCAAGCAGATGCGGCGCACATCCTGCTATCGTCGATATCAGAAAACCGCCGTGAGACCTTTCCGCACGGCGACGAACAATTCCCCTGCACAAGCTATCTCGACCGATATTCCCTTAAGATGGAGGGCTATCCGTGGCATTGGCACGACGAATGGGAGATCGCATACGTCGAACGGGGCGGGGTCACCGTCCGCATAAACGACAAAGCATTCCGGCTCAAGGAGGGCGACGGCGTCTTTATCGGGCGGCGCGTCCTCCACGCATATTCTGTTTGCGGCACTGAGGCGGAAATGCCGAACATCCTCTTCCGCCCGTCCCTGCTGTACGGTTCGCAGGAGAGCGTCTATTGGAAGCGCTATATCAAACCGCTGATCCTGTCGAGCGCCTTCTCCTGCGCTATCCTGACGGACGCAGTTTTGTGGCAGGCCGAAGCACTCAAACAGGCAAGGCGCGCTTTTTCCCTCCTGACCGCTGAGGCATACGGATACGAATTCCGCGTGCGCAGCGCCCTTTCCGAATTCGTTTTGCAGCTCTGCCGGAATATGCCGTGCGGGACGGAGCGCTCTGCCGGCCAGCAGTCGGAGATCGACCGGGTCCGGCAAATGCTGTCGTTTATCCAGACGCACTACACCGCGCCGATACAGGTCCAGCAAATTGCGGACAACGCTTTTATCAGCCGCAGGGAGTGCCTGCGCTCGTTTCAAAGCGTCATCGGCTCCTCCCCCATCCAGTATGTGATCGCACTGCGGCTCCGGAAGGCAAAGCAGCTCCTCCTTGAAACCGATCTGCCGATTTTGGATATCTGCGCCGCGTGCGGCTTCCAAAACCAGAGCTATTTTACAAAGGCCTTTCGGGAAAAGACGGGGACGACCCCGGCGCAGTTCCGCAAAAGGGCGCGCTGAACGCCGCGGCAAAGAGCGGGCCGGACAGGGGCTCCCGTCCCGGCCTTGCGCCTGTCTTCCTGTCTTTTGATCTTGACGCCTGAAAGCCATAGGGCCTTCAGGCGTTTGGTGCGGCTGCCGCCCTCCTTTCCCTCCGCACGCCGCGAAGCATGCCGGCGGCCGCAGCGTCCGTTTCAGATAATTTGTGCAGCCTTCACGCATCCTCCTTTTCCAGACGGCCGCCCTGCGTACATTTTACACAGAAAATACACAGAAGCCCCGGCGCTTTTTACACGGCGGGCCGTATAATAAAAATTGTAAAAAGGAAAAGGAGGATTATGTAATGAAGAAACGAAAACAGCGCGCCGCTGCGCTGGCACTCGCGGTACTGACTGCGGCAACCATGTCGGTCCAGCCTGTAGCCGCGCAGGGCACGGACGCAGCGGATGCTTCGTCCGGCGGCGTGCGCGAGGGGCTGTGGCTGACGGAGATTTTCCCCAACGACTACGACACAGCCAACAACAACGCCTACGGCACCAAAGACGACCGGATGGAGTTTGTTGAATTGACCAACACGACCGGGCGGGACATCTCCCTCAACGAAGAGTACGAGCTCCTGTACGGCTCCAGCGCGGCAAACGCGGCGGTCGATCCGGTTTTGACGCTGGACGGCTCGTCGGATGTGACGATCAAAGCCGGCGAGACGGCCGTTATCTGGAACTGCCGCGAAACCCTTGAAAACAACGCGACGGTTGAGGACTTCAGGGCAAATTACCTGATCTCCGACGACGTCACCATTTTTATGACGCACCACAACAGCGGCTACTTTGCGCTTCGCCAGACGTCGGATGCGGCTGTCGTGTCCTCGTACACCTATGTAAACGGGACCATTGAGAAAAACGACGGCGGCGATATCTGCGACGGGCTGGGCGCAGACCTTGGCATCCCGGACATCGGCAGCGGCATGATCGCGACGGGCAAGAAAAGCTTTGCAAACCCGGGATTCGTCTACGGCGACCAGCTCGGCGGCAACAGCTATGCGCCGGACGATCTGACGCCGGACGGGCTTTATGTCACCGAAGTGCATCCGAACGACGCAAACCGCGACGCGCAGTTCGGCTCTGACGCAAACGATATGATGGAATTCGTGGAAATCACCAACACCACAAGCCAAGACATCGATTTCAACGAGTCCTATCAGTTTTATTACTTCTACAAGACCATTAAAAAGCAGCTTGTCGTAGCCACCTGTGCCGACGCGAAGAAATTAGCGGCCGGCGAGCTTACAAGCGAAGACCTCATCGGCAAAAGCGGGATCACCATCCCGGCCGGGAAAAGCGCCGTCTTATGGGGTTACCGCGAAAACCAGACCACCTATGAGACCTTCCCGACCGAAGAGGATTTCCGCGCCGCTTATGAGATCCCGGACGACGTCCCGGTATATGCGCTGTACGGCCAAAACGGCCTCGGCAATACCGACCGCGGCGTTGCTGTCACCCGGATCAACGAAGACGGCGACACTGTCATGCAGTCGTATTACTACTGGAACGGCGTGACCGACTTAAAAGACAAAAAGAGCGGCGAATTGAAAATCAGCGCGGAAGGCCCGAGAATGGGGCTTTACAAGGCCGCACAGAATCCGAGCGCCGGTACGGTCGCCGCAGGCCAGATCTCCTTCCCGGAAGACGACGGGTCATCCCCCACGCTGACGCTTTCCACCGATCCTTATGACGCAGACGCCATTGCGGTGCTGGAAACCGGGCTTGCCGAAGGGGAAAACCTGCACATCCCGTACTCCTATGCGGGTACTTCGGCCCTCCCGGTCACCTATGCGGAGCTTTTTTACAAGACGGATACCATGGAGAGCTATGAGGCGTCTGAGACGACCTCCTTCGCCATTTACAACAAATGGTATGCCTTTGTAGAAAACGGCTATCTGGCGGGCGCCAATTATGTGGACTACTATGTGAAATTCCATAATGCATACCGCACCACGCAGACGGAGGTGCGCCGCGTCGACATCTTAAACAAGGGCGCGGACCAGACGGGGATCCGCGTAAGCTTTGACGGCAAGGACGTAACGGAAAACGCCTATTCGGGCAGCGTCTATGTCACGGCAAAGGATTTTGGCGGCCTCACCCCTTCCATTACGCTGGGCGGGAAAGCCGTTTCCACCGAAAGCACGCTGGAGCGCGGGACATACTTCGTCTTCGACCACACCGGGATCGGCGGCTATTTTAAAAATGCGCTGACCACCGGCGGGGACACAGAAGAGACCGGTATCATCATCGACACCTTCTCAAAATGCAGCACCCTGCCCGCCGACGGACGCCTCGCCATCCCGGTGGGCGCGCAGTACTTCACCTATGAAGCAGACGGCTCCGTCAAAATCACCCTGACACTGCGCGCCGCTACCTACGGCTCCTGCTGGGAGGCTTACACAAGCGAGAACAACGACGACTTTACCGTCTCCAACTTAATGCTTGTTCTGGCTGACGGCACGCAGATCATGCCCGACACCTGCACGGGGGAAAACATCACCACCGGCGAGGACGTCGCGCTCAACGCCACCGATACGATCAAGGTCGGCGACTCTGCAAACCAATACATCAATGTGGAGACCACTTTCACCATCCCGGCGGACAAGGCGGATACTGCGGCACAAAGCTTCCTGCTTGACACCACCACGCTTTCCGACGGCACGCACACGCTGACGGCCTCCTCTGCGTCGAACAGCAAGACCGTCTCCTTTACCGTCAACAACAGCGAGCCTGTCGAAGAGGAAGAGGAGCAAATGGATCTCTCTGTCAGCCTCACGCTTGACGAAAGCGGCAGCGGCGTTGCGGCACAGGTGGAAGGCAATCAGGACGCTTCTTCCGTCACCCTCTACCGTGCCGACGTCATCGACGGCGTCACCATTTTGGAGGGCGCAGGCGACAGTGACACGCCCCCTGTCAAGTAGACATTTTTTGTGGACACCTGTTATGCAGCATAAGCATAACGGACTTCCATCGGGGTTTGTCCTGTCTTGAGCTGTATTCGCTCATTG
>NZ_JACJKY010000033.1 GCF_016901855.1 Merdimmobilis hominis
CCGCACTGTAATGCGCGAGGCAGAACGATGTCACGAATAAAAACCCCGTAAAATCGAACAGAAATAGTTTCATCGAGCCGTAGGCCATTTCGAATAAAACAAACGGCTATCCTTGATCTGCTCGTCAGCGACTTCCTGCTCGTAGGAGACCGTCACAATTCCCTTTTTCAGATCCACCACGCCGGCAACGCCGGGGATGTCGTTGACTGCTTCGGTCACACGGTTACTGCATTTTTCGCAGTGCATGCCATCAACCTTGAAGGTCTTGGTGGCAATTACATTCTTCAGCTTCTTTGCTTATGTGTGATAAAGAAGCAATAGAAGTGCAAAAAATTTTGCCGTTCCTATCCGACACTTGGCCATTGTGTCGGATAGGTCGGGCGGTTATTCGGGCAAGTCAATCTTGCCGACAAAGCTGTAATAAATCTCAATGTCCTGCCTGCGGGTGCCGTTCTCATCATAGCTGCACTCATGCACCACAATTTTCTCGATCATTTCCCGCAAGAGAGTGGGGGTCAGTTCTTCAAAGGCAAGGTGCTTGCGGACAATGCCCATAAATTTCTCGGCGTTGACGGTAGCTGCCTGTGACTTGTCCAGTTCGGCTTGCAGGGCGGCGGCTCTCTTTTTCAGCTCCGCTTGCTCGGCTTCGTAGTCAGCCGACAGTTCCATGAAACGCTCATCGCTGATTTTGCCGTTTACATTGTCCTCATACAGCCGCTTGATAATGCGGCTGATTTCAGAAATGCGTTCCTGCGCCTGTTCAAGCTGCTTGATGGCTGCGGCGGTCTTTCGCTTGCCGCCGATCTCGTTCTGCTGGACAAGTAGTTTCACAAACCGGCTCTCATGCTTGGCTGCGTATTCGGTCACTTGCCGGAGATTTGCCAGGACACCAGCGGTCAACAGATCGGTGCGGATAAAGTGCGCCGTACAGTTGCGGGTGCGCTTCTTGTAGCTGCCGCAGATGTAGCAGTCCTGTTTGCGGTCTTTGTTCTGATACCGCTGCTGATACAGCACATGGCCGCAGTCGGCGCAGAACAAAATCCCGGAGAACAGCCCCACTTCATCGTAGCGGTTCGGGCGTTTGCGCTGTTTGCGTAACTCCTGCACCCGTTCCCATGTTTCCTTGTCGATGATCGGCTCATGGTGGTTCTCGAAAATGGCCTGCTTCTCGACGGGGTTCTCTATGCTGTGCTTGACCTTATAAGAAGGCTTTTCCGTTTTGAAGTTCACCAGACATCCGGTGTACTCTCGGTTTTCGAGGATATGAACGACGGTGTTGGTCGCCCATTTGCACTCATAGCCTGGGTGATAACGGCGGGTGCTGCCTGTCCTGCGGTATTCCAGCGTCCCCGGCGTGGGGATTTGCTGTTCCGTCAGCATACGGGCAATCTTGGTCGGGCCGTTCCCCGCAAGGCAAAGCTGGTAAATCTGCTGGACAACCGGCGCGGTTTCCTCGTCAACGATATAGTTCTCGTCCTCGTCCATGAGGTAGCCATACACCGGCTTGCTGGTAACGGGCTTGCCGCTCATGCCTTTTGCTCTTTTAACTGCCTTGATTTTCTTGCTCGTATCTCTCACCAGCCATTCGTTGAACAGATTTCGCAGAGGGGTAAAATCATTGTCCATGCCGCCGTTTGCGCTGTCCACATTGTCGTTGACAGCGATAAAACGCACGCCCTTTTGAGGGAACAGCATTTCCGTGTAAAACCCTACCTGCAAGTAGTTTCGCCCTAACCGGCTCATGTCCTTGACAATGACCGTACCAACTTTCCCGGCTTCAATGTCCGCAAGCATGGCTTGAAATCCGGGCCGCTGGAAGTTCGCGCCGGAATAACCGTCGTCGGTGTACCAGCGCAGATTGGTAAAGCCGTTCTGTTTTGCGTAGGTTTCGAGTATCCTTTTTTGGTTCGATATGGAATTACTCTCGCCTTGCAATTCATCCTCGTGGGACAATCTCGGATAAAGGGCGGTAATGAGGTTTTGGGTGGCTTGTCTTAACATAAAATCCTCCGTTTCCGACAGCCAGCCCCACTATTCCGTGGTTTCATTGTACCACGGAACGGCGGGGGCTGTACAGCGGCAAAAGCGTTAAATTTGCTTCTTTACAGCTTTTCAATTTTCCGATTTTTATGGTATGGGTTGTCGTCCCATATTTGCAGTAGAAAAGTTCATAACTCCGTGGTATACTCTGATTTAACAAAAAAATCAGAAGTTAAAGGAGAAAACATGAAGTATACAATAGATGAATTAACCGCGGCCAAAAGGCAAATTGATTCAACTCTGCACAAGCTAAGAGAAACAGTAAAAACATTTGAATCAAAGGATAATTCCGAGCGTTATAAATCACAAATCACATTGGCAAAGAGAAGAATAAAAGCCTTTGAAATTGCAAATTATTTTATAGAGAATGAGATTAAGAATTGCTAAAGCACTTCCGATTTTCGTTCCAGCGGTCATGCTCCCTGGCATGGCCGCTTTTCCATGCCCCGGTTCACGCCGGATAAGTCGGCTCCTGTGTAGCAGCGGCTTCCGCTTCCAGTACCCGCGCCATTTTGTCGGCGGCTGTGGTTGTGGTGTCTTTCTTGAAATAGCCGGACACGACAAGGACGGAATTGCCCATGCGGATTTCCGTCACACAGTCAGGGCGGCGGGTGGTGCGGGTGTCGTGCTGCTTGTTATCTGCCATAGGCAATACTCCTTTCAGTCGGTAATCAGTTTCTTCATGCTCTCCATTTTCCGCTTGGCGGTTTCCTGCCGGAAGTTGTCGCCGGTAAAGCGTACCGGGACGCACATGGAAAGCAGGCGGTCATAAATCCGGGAATGGGCGGTGTCCTCCGGGTTGTGCAGGTCGTCCAGCGTAAGGTTGGTCGTGACGATCAGCGGCTTGCCGCTGCGGTAACGGCTGTCAATCACATTGAACACCTGTTCCAGCCCGTATTCCGTCCCGCGTTCCATGCCGAAGTCGTCAAGGATCAGCAGCGGATAGCGGCAAAGGCGGGAAATGTACTCGTTGCGCCCCTCAAAGCTGGCGGCAAGGTCGTTGAGGATAAGGGCAAAGTTCGTCATGTGGACGGGGATTTCTTTCTCCATAAGGGCGTTTGCGATACAGCCTGCAAGGTAGCTTTTGCCGGTGCCTACGCCGCCCCAGAACAGGCAGCCGATATTGTCTGTCCGCATATCCTCCCAATGCTCCACATACCGGCGGGCAAGCCCGGCCTGCGGGTTCCTGCCGTTGTCATTCTCGAAAGTCCAGTCCCGCATGGCGGGGTCGGTAAAGCCCCGGCGTTTCAGTTCTTCCACGGTGTCAAGGTGCCTGCGCCGCTTTTCGGCGGCTTCCCGTTCCTCGCGGGCGGTTTTCTGGCAGTCGCACTCTGCCGGGTGGCGGTCGCGCCCGAAGATAGCGGCCTTATCCGGCGCAAAATAGGCTTCTTTCGGCTTGCGGCACTTGCCGCAGTACAGCAAACCGTCCTCGCCGGTGTAGTCCTCCGGCTCCGGGGTGGTGGCCGTCATATTCTCCAAAACAGCGTTGATTTCGTTCTTCATAAACTCTCGCCCTCCTTGCATGAGTAGTCTGGTATGCCCTTTTTCGGGGCTTTCTTAGTTGCGTCCTCCTGCGCCCATTTGTAGATGGTGGCGGCATGGCTCTTGTATCGCTTGCCGCTGGACGCGATATGGCAGGATAGCCGGTCAATGTAATAGTCCCATTTGCCGGGCAGGTCTGCTTTCAGCCCGTCCAGTTCCGATTGCGAAAGAAAAACATTTTCATACCGGCCATAGGCGGCGCGGGCGGGTTGTCCCGTATCTAACTCTCGCTCTCTCTCTTTTTCTATCTCTTTCTCTATCTCTATCTCTGGTGGACAAATGTCCGCTTGATATGGTGGACATTTGTCCGCCCCGGCCTTTGGCAAGGCTTTCTGCTCCTGCAAAGCCAGCCTTGCCCGCCGTTTTCGCTCCCCCTCGGTAGAGGATTGGCCGATCAGTAGTTCAATGTTGCTCATATACAGTGCGCCGTTCTGTAACGGCTCCACAAGCCCCAGCTTCATAAAAATCTGCAAGGCCCGTTCTACGGTGCCGACTTGCTGACGGGTAATGGTGGCAATCATCTGCGCGGTGTAGGGGATATTTTCATCAAGCTGCAACTTCCCGCCGTTTTTCAGCGATTTCAGGTACAGTTTCAAGAGGATGTTGGAATAGAGGATACCGTCCTGCATACTTTCCAGCAGCACAATGGCGTCCTCGTCAAAGTAATTCTCTTTCAGCTTGAGGTAGTAGTATTTTCGGTTGTCTGACATGGTTCCTCCTTTGGGTGGATTTGGGGTGTTTGTACGCATTTAGAACGCCGTTTCCGGGGGAAAAGGATAAATGTATCGCGTACCCTTTGACACCCACGAAAAAAGCCTTGATTTATGCGGGTTTGAAAGGCTCTAAAGCGTGACATCTCTGCCTTTGTTTCCGCTTTCTCTCGGCGGCGCGGATTTTCTTCATGCGCCCGGCGCAGTCGGGGCAGTATTTCCCCCGGTTGGATTTGGGGACAAATGCCGCGCCGCAGACAGCACACCGTTTCCGGCTCCCCCGGTATAAGAGGGCTGCGGACAGCTCCCCGTCAAGGGGCAGGACAGCCACACGGAACCAGCGGCACATGAGGGAAAGGGAAATGCTCTGGACGCACACGCAAGGCTCCCCGTCGTCTAACAGCAGGCAGTTTCCCCCGTCGTAGTTACAGCACTCATGCACCAGCCGCCGCGCCCGCCGGTGCTGGCGGTAGTCCATGCGGGGCAGTTTATCGTTCATGGCTCTGCTCCTTTCTGCGGTGCGGTTCCTCCCGGCGCAAAATCTGGTCGATGTTCCGCTTGACGGTCTGCAACTCCTTGAACCGCTGTTTCTGTTCGTGATAGGTGTTATACAGGCCGTCTTTCTCGGAGATAAGCTGCTCGATCTCGGCCTGCAACGCTTTCCGGGCGGGCAGCTTGGTAATGCCATGCGCCTTGAAATACCGGGCTGCTGCGTCGGCTATGATAAAATCGCTCTCATGGGCCTGCCGGTATGCGGCGCGGGCTTTCTCGGATTTCTGTGCCCGCAGCCCGTCGCGGGCGGCCTTGGTCTGGGCGTAGGCCAACACCTGCCGCTGCAACTTCTTTTTCCCTTGCAGCTTCGTTTCCAGTGCTTTCAGTTCGCCGCTGGTCTGGCGCATTTTCTGATAGGCGGTGTCAACGGCGGCTTCTAACTGCTCCGGGGAAGTAAAGCCGTATTGCTGGTAGACGGACAGCGTTTTGGCGGCCTGCTTCAGATTGTGTATCTTCGCCCAGCGTTCATAGCCCCGGCCTTTGCCCTCGGCCATTTTCTGCTCAATGTCCACAAGCCGCTGCACTCCGTCCTGTTTCGGGGCGGCTATCTCGGCTCTGGCAACCTGCAAGCGGTCTTTTATGGTGCGTGGGGGATCGGGGGATCTGGCTGGCGCTTCGGCTGCTCTGGCGGCGTTTTGCTCTAAAACGGCAAAGACAGCGGCGCGGTCAAAATCGTCGCCCAGCTTCCGGGCGGTAATTGGCTTTGTCCTGTCCGGCGTGAGGTAGGAAAGCCGCCCCCGGCTCTCCTTGACGGTCACACCCTCCTGCAGCAACAGAGAGGAAAACTCGTCAAAGCTGGCGGCGGTGGCAAGGGCTTTCCGTAGGGTCTGCCGCAGCTTCTCCTTGTTCGTTTCAAACTTGGTCTGCCGGGGCGTGATACTATCGGCAATCATGGGGGCGTTCTGCTTGTCCAGCGCGGCCTGTCCCTTTTTCTGCGCCCAATACTCCCGGTCGGTGACGCGGTTCTTGCTGCCGTTCAAGAGGTCGATTTGATAAAGCCCCTCCCGGTGGCACATCTCCATGACTTCGGATTTGAAGTAGCGCAGGGCAGCGTCGGTACATCGGTGCTTGCAGCCGACTTTCGTATCGGCCGGCCTGTCCATGTAGGGCAGGAACGGCACTTCCTCAATCCGCAGGCTGTTTATGACGATATGCACATGAATGTTGCCGCTGTGGTTATGCCCGTCCGGGTGGGTGCAGACAAGGGCCTGGTGGCCGGGAAAATGCTCTTTACAGAATTGTTCCCCCAACGCCTGCGCCCGGTCTACGGTCAGGCCGTTGTCCGGCCCGTCCCGCGGGTCAAAGCTGATGATGTAGTGGTGGCTTTTCACATCTTCCCGCCGCTGGTTTTTCTGATAGCGGAGATTGGCCCGCATACACGCAACGGCAAAATCCTCCCCGTCGCAGTTCAGCGTGGACAGCCGGTAGTCCTCGCGGGGGATAAGCCTGCCGGTTTCATCAAGGACGGGCTTCATGGTAAACTCGTCATGCTCAAAGAGAAGATATTGCTCGGCGGCTCCGTAGTCGGCGTTTTTAGAGTTGATATGCTTGAGTGTTGCCAACCGCGTCACCTACTTTCTTGAGGACTTCATACTTGAGGACGGCAAGGTCGGATATGGCGGCGCGTACCTCGCCGGAAAGGGTGTTGTAGGGTACGCCGTATTCGTTCAGATACCGGGCAATCTGATTGAGGTTGCCGCCGATCCTGCCGTACTCGGCTGTCAGCTTCCCGACAGCGGAAAGCAACTCGTCATTGACCGACGACACATGGACAACCGGGCGTATGGTCGCCCGCCGTATCGCCTGCCGGAGAAATTCGGACTGGCTGATACCATAGGGCGCAAGCCGCGCTGTGAAGTCGGCATACTCATCTTCGGACAGCCGGGTTTTCACAACGCGGCTGCGGTGGGGCGTGTTGTATTTCTTTCGCATGGTGTGACCTCCTTTCTCGCCCGTAAGGGCGCATGAGCAGGGTTTGGGGAAGGCACTCCCCAACAAGTTTCCCGCGAGGGGCAAAACTGCAGAATTGCGGATTTTGGCACCGTGGTAGAAACTTGCTCTCCGTGACTGCAAACTTTCTCTCACTTCCGTCCGCCACTTTTTTGGAAAACTGCAACCACAAAAGTTTGTTTCTCTTTTTCTGCTACTACTAATCCTGTAAAGGGCATTCCTGCCCGCTTTCGCTAAAATGACACCGGACGCAGTGGTTTCTACCCGGTGTTGGAGAAATCCTTTCTCTTTGCCCTCTACTACGGGTAAATGCTCCAAATGCCAAACACCAGGGCAGAAAAATTCCCTCCTCGCTTACTACTACAACCGGCAGGGGGCAAAATGGCCGGGAGCGGAGCCGGACAACAAAAAAAGCAGTAAATCTTTTTCAAGACTTACTGCTTTCGCTGGCCGCGTCGGTGGCGGCTGGTATTCAGTTTTTATGACTTGTCCGGTGGTTCGTCAAGCCGGAACTTGAATTGACAGTCAATTAACCGCTGCTTTACATAGTCCTCCACCTCGGCGTTGACCTGCCCGTTCACTTTTGAGAAATAGCGGATATATCCGGCGTAGTGGAGCAGGACAGCGTTCACGGCTTCTGGGTCGCCCTCACGGGCTTTGAGGATTGTTTCATAGGGGAGAAGTCTACTCATACCGGCTCACCCCCATTTCTTCGCGTAGCCGCTGCAAGGCAAGCTGGATATGCCGCCCCGCTGTGCTGCGTGACCGGCCAATACACGCGCCGATCACGCGCTGCGGCTGGCGCAGAAAGTAATAGCGCAGGATTTCTTCCCGCGTCTGCTCCGGCAAAACAGAGATCGCGTCGGCAAGGGCGGCGTTGCAGAGCAGGACGGTCTGACCGCAGACGGTAAATGGGTATTCCTCGTCCGGCTCCGACGCGGCAAACTGGACAAACTTCTCGTTCATCAGATAGTCAAGGGAAACTTGCCGTTCCCATTGCCGTTTAAGCTTCAAAATCTTGTCCAAGGCGGCACAGCGGATAACAGTCTTGCAAAAGGCGTTGTACCTGCGCTGGATATATTCTTGATAGGCTATCTGGTCGGTCATGGAAATTCCCCTTTCTGAATAATAGTGCGGGGCGGTGGCACTTCTTGCTGTCGCCCCTTGATTGCCTACCAGCAAAGGCGGGCGGGGCTGTCAACGGCTGCGCATATGCGCCGTTCATCTTGACCGTTGACTGGCTCGGCTGGGTTTGCTATTTACCCGACAAACTTGAATTTATTTTAAGCTATCACGTTTTACCTTCTTAAGCCTTACTATCATTACCATAGGAATTTCTTTGTTGGTTTTAAAACATTCTTCATAAAATCCATCAATGACAAATCCAGCTCTAAAACAAAGGTTAAAAATATCTTGTATGGAACGATGATAATAAATCTGCTCTTTCGGTTGCCCTTCAATCGCTATATCATAGTAACTGTGCGGTGTCATATATTTTTCAGTCAACGTGACAAAACAAGGGTGTTGCGTTGCAAAGACAAAAATTCCGCTTTCCTGCAACAGTTCATAAACAGCCATAAGAAGTGGTTCAATATCCGTAATATCCATAATTGCCATATTAGAAACTGCTTTCGTAAAGGCTCGATTTCTTTTTAATTCTAATATACTTTTTCTATCGGTCGCATCCGCCACACAAAATTCAATTTGTTTTGCATATTGTGATTGCCGTCTTTTAGCCAATTCTATCATTTTTTTGCTGTAATCAAAAGCGACAACCGAAGCGCCTCTTTGTGCAAGATACGAAGAATAATTTCCATTGCCACACGCAATATCCAAAATGTAATCCGCAGGATTAGGAGATAGAAGTTCCGTTACTTTGGGACGCACTACCTCTCTGTGAAATTCATTAGATTCGTCACCCATTGCATTATCCCAAAATTGTGCGTTCTCCTCCCAGATTTTTTTACTTTCCTCTGTTCCCATGTTCTCTCCCACTCCCCAAATTTGCTTTTTTGCTTCCATTAAATCTTCCTTACTATATTCCATTGTTACCCTCCATAACTTCTGATTGTTGCCGTCTTGACGATTATGTATCTTTACATTACCTTCTGAAACATATGGCGCACCTTGTCCAGGCGGCTGTTTGGACGGCGGGGCTGGATGACCGGCTGACCGACAGCGGCCTGATATCCTTTCAGCTCTGTAAGGCATACGCTCCGCCCGTTGGTGTAAAAGGCCAGATCAGTACGGTATGCCTGTATACAGCGGGCGGGAATCTCGCCAGTAAAGACAACTTCATCCTTTTTTACCTGGGCCGTTTCGATGGTGGCACAGTATTTCGGTGCATCATGATAAGCCCTGGAAAGGTATTCCTGGGGCGCATAGAGGATGAAGGAGAGATAAGGTTCCAGCAGCTGCGTCCCCGATTCCTTCAATGCCTGTTCCAATACAATCGGGGCCAATGAGCGGAAGTCCGCCGGCGTGCTGACCGGACTGTAATAAAGCCCGTATTCAAAGCAAATCTTACAGTCCGTTACGTTCCAGCCGAACAAGCCCTGCTCCAGCCCGTAACGGATACCATCCCTGACAGCGTTTTGAAAACTCTGGTTCAAGTATCCCAGCGAAACCCGGCTCTCGTATTGTACACCGGAGCCAAGCGAGAGTGGTGTAACAGACAGTCCTATGGATGCCCAAAACGGGTTGGGCGGCACCTCGATATGGATGGTGTGGCTGGCTGCTTTGAGCGGCCGCTCCATATAAATGACGGAGGGTTCCTTTACCACTGTTTCAAGCTTGTATTTTTCCGACAGCAAAGCGGAAACAACCTCCAACTGCACCCGGCCCAAAAAAGAAAGAATGATCTCATGGGTGATGGAATCCACTTCGCAACGCAAAAGCGGGTCAGTATCCGCAAGTTGCGTAAGAGCGTCCAGCAGCCGTTCTCTTTGCGCTGCCGTTTTCGGCGCAATCGTCGTCCGCAGCATGGGGAGGGGGTCCTCGCGCCACCTTTTACGAGGGAGCCGGGTTTGGTCCCCTAATACATCGTTTAACCTCACGCTGTCGCTGGGAAGGATAACAATTTCACCCTGATAAGCGGTGTCTGTCCGAACAATTTCCCCTTTGGATGGAATACGCATCTCTGTGATTTTCAGCTTTTCTCTCCCGGCCAGGGCCACCGTATCCCGCAGGCGCAGCGTTCCGCTGTATAACCGTAGATAGACACGCCGCTGGCCGCAATCGGTGTACTCAACCTTGAAAACGCTGCCGCATAGGGCGGCGCCCCCCTGTTCCCCAATCGGTTGGAACAGCCCTGTCACCGCATCCATCAACGGTTGAATGCCAAGGCCATTTTTGGCGCTGCCATGATAGACTGGGAACAGGGAGGCGTCTTGAACCCGCTGCTGTTCCTCCCGCGCAAGTTTTTCCCGGCTGATTGGTTCTCCTGCGATATACTTTTCCAATAATTCATCGTTATTTTCGATGACCGCATCCCATGCTTCTATGTCGGTATTTTCCTCCAGGACTATTTCCGGGGACAGCGACACCGTCTGCTTGATGATAATATCGGCGGAGAGCTTATCCCGAACAGACTGAACCACGCTCTGCAAATCAACGCCAGCCTGGTCGATCTTGTTGATAAAGATAACGGTGGGAATGTTCATTTTCCGCAGGGCATGGAACAGAATACGGGTCTGGGCCTGCACGCCATCTTTAGCGGAGATCACCAAGATGGCCCCATCTAAAACAGCCAAAGAGCGGTACACCTCCGCCAAAAAATCCATGTGGCCGGGCGTATCCACAATGTTAACTTTACATCTGTGCCACTGGAAGGAAGTGACTGCCGCTTGAATGGTAATCCCACGCTGCCGCTCCAAAAACATGGTGTCCGTCCTCGTTGTCCCTTTTTCGACGCTCCCCGGTTCTGAAATGGCTCCGCTGGCATATAGCAGGCTCTCCGTCAAGGTCGTCTTTCCAGCGTCTACATGGGCAAGAATGCCAATATTGATTATTTTCATGTGATTGTCCTCCTTTTACAGCCCGAAAGGGCACAAAAATCCCCAGCAGTAAAATACTTTTACCACTGGGGATTATAATTTGCGGACATACACATATACAGCATACACCTATTTGTGACTGCTGTTTTTTTGGATATGTCAAAATTGATAAGGCAAAAGTATTCTTAAATTGGGTACAAAAAATCAAGCCCCCACAAAAGGAACTATCATAATCCTTTGTTCCCACTATTTGATTATAGTTTTATTTAAGAATACCTTGCCGCATATTTTTTACTCCTTTTCTGGAATGAAGCTATTATATCACATCAGTTTTAGGAAAGCAAGTACCTAAAAGAAATTTTTCTTCCCCTTATATGTAACAATCATACCGGCTTCCTAGCGTTCAGAATGTTTTCTGCTGTCTGCTGTGGTGTTTGGTTGGAATTGTCCAACCAAAAGCCGATCCGTGGTGTTGTCTGCATTTTACTAAATACAAATTCAATGTATACAGAAAGATATAAGGAGTGGGAGGGATTCCGCCGTAGTTGGCATTGTAGGAAAATCCAAAAGTTTAGATTTTCCCACAATGCTTATCTTTTGGTCTTTGGTTCGGAATAGTGTAGTGCTGGCGGTCTATCTCTTGTTTTCGGTTGCTTGCTTCCTTACCGTACATGAGCATTCTTTCTGGGCTTGTAATCACTGCCGCTGCCACAGCAGCCCTTACGGCCTTTTCGCTTTACGATGGTGCCGATCGCAACCAGGGCAATTAACGCAATAACGCCAATAATGATATAGTTATCCATACTTTTATCATTCTGCTCCTTTCAAAGCTTCCACCATATCAATTTTCTTGTTTTTTCTCGAAACCATAAGTCCCACAAGTAAGGACACGCCGAATGTCAGCACAATGCTGATTACAAAGGTGGCGAGGCTCAAGCTGAGACTAAGCTCATATTCACTAACAAGTGCTGCAACCAGCACCTTCAGTACACCAAGACCTGCAGGAATGCCGATCATCACGCCAATGATTGTCAGCCAAATATTTTGACTGATGAGGAGCCCTCCGATCGCTTTGTCACGGAATCCAAGAACCTTTAGGGTTGCAAGTTCACGGCTACGCTCTACGTAGCTCATCACACCCAGATTATAAAGCACAACGATGCCGAGGACGATCGCCGCCACCGCCAGCACCACGATCATCACGTTCATGATATCCATAAAGGTATCGTAGGAATCCATAATGGTCTGTTTGTCCTGCTTGCCGGAGATGATGGCTGAGCTTTCAATTTTCTCGGCTGCAGTATCGGTATAGATCGTTCCGATGTGATATTCTATACAAATGCTGTCAGCATAGGTATCCGTCATAACAATGCATTCGGAAACAAGAGAGCGGAAATATCCGGCAACCTTTACCTCATAGGTATCTTCGCTGCCATAGGGAGAAAATTCAATGGTATCACCGATATCGGCAGTATCCTTTAGCCGCAGACAAAGATATACGCCGTCATTGGTCAGCTCCATAGGCTTATTATCCTCAGTAAGGAAACCGATTTTTTCAATGTCGGAATTGTATATCTCAAGAGAGATGGTTTTGCCTTCATAACTGATTCCGCTTACTGCCTGCCAATCGCCATTAACCTTAGTAGCGAGTGCAAGGACATCTTCATTTGTGGCAGATTCGGAAATATTGATCTTCGTCGTATAGTTGCTGACGTCTTCATCTAAGGTGTCAAGGAAGAACAGCATACTGTCACGCATACCGAAGCTTCCCACCAGCAAAAGCGTACAGCCCACCACACCCACAAGTGTCATGGCAGAACGAGCCTTGTGCCGCATAATATCACGGATATTCCACTTTGTTCCGAAGGAGAGCTTATTCCAAAAGGACAATTTCTCGATGATGCTCTTTTTCATCGCCTTTGGTGTATAAGGACGGAGCGCATCTGCCGCTGTTCCTTTCAGCATCTTCTTAACCGAAAGATAACTGATAAGAGTCAAGAACACGAGCATAAGCACCATAACGGGAATACAGAAGTCGGGCATATGCAGGCTCCAATCGGGCATATCGAGATATGTGCTCATCATACCCGTGGGACTGATAATAAGCGATGCCACAAGGTAGCCAAGCCCAACGCCGAGCACTAATCCCACAAGACCGATCATAAGTCCGTAAGAGGTATAGTGCATAAGGATCTTGCGGTCACGGAAGCCAAGTGCTTTCAGCGTACCGATCTGTACCTTTTCATTGGCAGAGATACGGTGCATGGTCGTTACCATCGTAAGAATGGCAATAGCAAGGAACAGTACGGGCAGAATAGAGCCCATCGTCTTTCCTTCCTCGGCTTCACTCTTGACACCCGCATAAGCATTATGCTCGTTCTTCGTGGTGACGAGCAAGGTCGTACCGGTAACATCCTTGACCTTTTCTTCAAGGTTTTCCTTATCTAAATCTGAGATGATATTGATCTGCGGATAGAATGCAAAGCCAAGGGCATTTTCAAGCTTTTCGGGTGAGATATAGGCAAAGCCGTGGGCCTCATAATCGGGCATCAGTTGGTTTTCATCCGCTACCGACACGAGATTTTCACCGCTTTTTACAAGTCCGATCACCTCACCGCTGATTTCAATGCCCGTGTATGTAAAAGTGAGTTTGTCACCGATTTTAATATCATTTGCATCGGCAAATTTATCCGACAGCCAGATGCCGTCAGCGCTTTTATCGTATTGTGCGCCTTCCATCACCATCATCGTGGAAACGGTATAGTTTTCGGATACGTTCAGCGATACCGATTTCTTTGTGTCCTTGATTCCTACGTTCACATAAAAGTATCTTGTTGCGGCATCCACACCGTCAATATTCTGTATTGCCTTAATATCGTCCTCGGAAAAGCCACTTTCGGCGTAGAGTCGGTAATCGGCATAATTTGTATCTTCCAAAAAGGTAATCGCATCGTGCTCAAGACTTTTCCATTCGATATTAAATCCGAGGAAAATGCCAACACCGATGGCGATCATAATTACCATTGAAATGAACTGCGATTTATAGCTCCACGCAGTACGGAACAGTTTTCTTATCAGCATTATTTACCACTCCACTTCGTCGGCGCTCATAGGAGTCGGCTGTTCTTCGTAAGATTTAATTTTGCCGTTCTTTACTCGAATTACCACGTCTGCCATCTTTGCGATATTCTGATTGTGTGTAACGACAACAATGGTTTTGCCATAATTCTTTGCCATGGAAAGAAGAAGCTTCAGTACAAGTACGCCCGTTTCGGAATCCAGCGCACCTGTCGGTTCGTCGCAAAGGAGAATCTTCGGGTTCTTAGCGAGTGCGCGGGCAATGGATACTCTCTGCTGCTCACCGCCCGAAAGTTCTGACGGGAAGTTGTGTAAGTGATCGGCAAGACCTACCTCTGCAATCATCTTTTTCGGATCAATGGCATCCTTGGAAATATCTTTTACCAGCGTCACATTCTCATAGACCGTAAGCGTTGGGATAAGGTTATAAAACTGGAACACAAAGCCTACGGTAGAAGCACGGTAATCGGCAAGTTCGTTATTATTTAGTGTGGAAATGTCCTTTCCGTTTACGGTGATGGTCCCGCTTGTGGGACTGTCAAGACCGCCAAGCATATTGAGAAGCGTACTCTTTCCCGCACCGGAAGGGCCAAGTATAACAACAAACTTTCCCTCGTCGAGAGTGAAGTTTATTCCGTCCAGTGCTCTCAATTCGTGATCGCCGCTTGTATAAATACGGGTTACATCTTTAAATTCAACAATAGCCATATTGACTCCTCCTATATAGCAGTTAGCAATAACTAACTGATGGTTCTTAAAATTGCGGCGAGTGTAGTTACCCGCCGCTAACTTGATATTTAAGTATACACCTATTTTATTAAAAAGTCAATCACTCCAAAGCTTTTGTGCGAAAAAGTTACAGAAAAGGCGGCAAGGAGAATTCATCTCCCTGCCACCACTGTTATTTAGGTGTAAATTAAATCGTTGTTTACAATTTCTGTTGCGTTGCTGCGGATGTTATTCATCCGAGCAACCCTATCCTTAACAAAAATCGCAAAGGCTTTAATCTCCAACGCCGTAATCTTGAAATAAATCAGCAATAAAAAGAATAAGACAGCATAGTCACGCAGACTATACTGTCTTTTCCGTTATCCCACTCGGTTTGCGTAAAACTTCGCTAACGACATTACGCTTTTGC
>NZ_JACJKY010000034.1 GCF_016901855.1 Merdimmobilis hominis
TACAAAACAGGAGTGGCGCCGCTCACGCTCCGCCACTCCTCCTAAAACTCAATATTTTCCTACCAGGGGCTTTTTTCTCCTGTCCGCTCAATCTGGGGCAGTTCAACGCCTGCCGGGTGCTTTTTTATCATGCTAAATTTTATTTTCCTTCTGATTCCGCTTTTTCTTTTGCAGCTTTTTCGTTTTTGCGGTATGCCAAATAACTTTCCAAAATGATGGTTGCCGCCACCTGATCAATCACTTCTTTGCGTTTTTGACCGCGGACATTCGTTTCGTTCAAATACGTTGCCGCCTGCATGGTGGTCTGCCGCTCATCCCAAAGTGCAACCGGAAGACCTGTCAATTTCCGCAGTGCATCTGCAAGCCGTTCGCAAATCTGCGCTTTTTCGCCTCTGGAGCCGTCCATATTGACCGGATGACCGACTACAACGCCTTCCACACCATATTCCCGGATCGTATAAACGATTTTTGTCACTGTCTGGGCAAATTCTTTTTCATACAGCGTACCAAGCGGGGATGCCAGAAACTCCGTTCTGTCACAAATTGCAAGACCGGTTCTCGCCTCTCCGTAATCAACTGCCAAAATCTTCATAACATTCGCCTCCTGATTCTCACTGTTTTCCTTCCCAATAAACCGGCGCGGGAAGGTTAACGCCGTTTAAATGCTGTGTGTCATTCATAAAGACAACCTGCGGCTGCATGGATTCATCAAAACACACTTGGCTCACCGATGTATTTTCCACCCACGGAATCTCAAAAATGCGCAGAATGGGCAGCCCGCTCAATGCGCACAGCAGATTTTTCACTGCACATCCGTGAGAAACCAAGACGATCGTTTTTCCCTGATATGTCTGCACGAGATCAAACGCGGCGCGTTTCATGCGGTCATATACCTCGGCACAGCTTTCACCGTTTGGCGCTTGAAAGTGCGCAAGATCATCTCTCCACACAGCAAATTCTTCCGGGAACAGCCGGGGAAGATCGTCCCATTTTTGTCCCTCAAATCCGCCGGCGTTAATCTCCATTAAATCATCGCGCAGCAAAAACTGCGCCTGCGGCTGTGCCGCTAAAATCGCTTCCGCCGTCTTTTTTGCCCGCACAAGCGGACTTGTTACAATCACATCAACCGGAATCGTTTCAAACCGTTTTTTAAGCAGTGAAAGCTGAACCTCTCCTGCCTCGCTTACATCACTGTTGATTTGACCTTGAAACGTGCGCGCCATATTGCCCTTTGCCTGTGCATGGCGCACGATATACAGCGTTGTCACCATGGACGCACACTCCCGATGATCTCCGAAACACTCTGAATGCCCTGCTCGTCAAGCCATGCATTCATACCCTCGATAATCTCGACCGGCGCCATCGGATTCTGGAACAGTGCTGCACCGATCTGCACGGTTGTTGCGCCTGCCATCATCATTTCGACGGCGTCTTTCCATGTGGAAACGCCGCCCATGCCGGAAACCGGAATCTTCACGGCGTTTGCGACCTGCCATACCATGCGCAGTGCGATCGGGAACACCGCCGGACCGGACATACCGCCCACGTTGTTTTTAAGGATCGGACGACGGGTGTTGATGTCAATCCGCATACCAAGCAATGTGTTGATGAGCGAAACCGCATCAGCGCCCTCTGCCTCCACGGCACGTGCGATCTCTGTGATATCGGTGACATTCGGAGAAAGCTTCACCATCAGCGGTTTGGTTGTATTCTTGCGAACCGCGCGTGTGACCGCACCGGCCATTTTCGGGTCGACACCAAATGCAACGCCGCCCTGTTTGACGTTCGGGCACGAAATATTGAGTTCGATCATGTCAATCGCGGTACCCTCGAGTTTTTTGGCAATCTCTTCGCAGTCCTCAATGGTTGAACCTGCGACATTTGCAATTTTTACGGTATCTTCGTTTGCAATCAGCGGCAGTTCGTGCGCCAAAAATGCGTCAATGCCCGGATTCTGAAGTCCCACAGAGTTGAGCATTCCCGCCGGTGTTTCCGCAATACGCGGCGGCGGATTGCCTGCACGCTGGTGCAGCGTCGTACCTTTTAGCGACATGCCGCCAAGCACAGACACCGGATAGTAGTCGGTATATTCTGAGCCAAATCCGAACGTGCCGGATGCCGGAATGATTGGATTTTTAAACGGCACGCCTGCCATTTTCACCGAAAGATCTGCCATTATAACGTAACCTCCTCTGCATTGAACACAGGACCATCTTTGCACACACGTGCATAGTATTCCTCGCCGTTTTTCACCGATTTGCAAGCGCACACCAAACAAGCACCCACGCCGCAGCCCATGCGTTCCTCGAGCGATACTTCACAGGAAACGCCATGCTCTTTTGCGAGCGACACAACACCTTTTAACATACCGTTCGGACCGCACGCACACACAAGATCGACGTTTCCTTCTTCCAAAATACGAGCGAGCGGCGCTGTAACAAAGCCGTGTTCACCGGCTGTACCGTCGTCGGTGCAAAGCACCACGTTTGCACCTGTTTTTTTGAAATCATCCTGCAAAATCACAGCCGATGCACTGCGGAAGCCTGTGATCACCGTTGCATCTGCGCCGTAAAATTTGGCAATCTCGAGCATCGGAGGTGTTCCGATACCGCCGCCTAACAGCACGACTTTTTTGCCTTTTTCGAGTGTGAATCCATTGCCGAGCGGCGCCAGCATATCAACTGTATCGCCTGCATTCAGTTCTGCGATCACGGCAGTGCCCTTGCCGCGTACTTCGAACACCAGACGAATTGTGCCTGCCTCTTTGTCGATCTCACTGATGGAAATCGGGCGGCGCAGCATAAATCCGTTCGCACGCACATGTGCAAACTGGCCGGCAGATGCTTTTTTCGCAATCTCCGGACAGCGAATCGTCAGCCGCACGCACGATTTTGCAAGCATCTCTTTTTTCAAGATCAGATATTTTTCAAGTTTTTCATTCTGTAACATTCATCGATCGCTCCTTATTTAATGGAATGAATCCGAAACAGCCCGCGCACATACATAAGCAGTGCGAGCACGCCGCATAAAACAGGCAGAAACAGCCCGAATCCGGGCAGTTCTTTTGCTTTATTCAAGCAGTCAAGCTGCCAAAACGCAAGTGCTACCGAACAAAGCATCATGCAGATGACTCTTGTCTGCTGTGAAAGCTTGCTGCGTTCTTTTGCGCTCTGACTGTCCGCTGTTTCAGAAAGCGGGAACAGTACGCCGTTTTTCCGATACCGAAGCACAAAAAAGGCACACAGCGCAATATGCACAACCGGCAGCACAACCGTGAGAAGCCGGCTCTGCGTTCCGATCAGACGCATCGGAATCTGAGGCGGCAAATACCAGAAATTGAGTGCCGTATACAGTGTAATCACACCGCAAATCGCACACGCAAGTCCCACAAACAACCGCTCGGGACTGCGCACCGTCCAGATCTGTTTGATCAAATTGTCATCTCCTTCATAAAACAAACGTTTTATTTGCTTTATTATAGCACACAAAACGCGTTTTCCGCAAGAAAAACCACGGCTTGCCAAAAAGCGGCGAAACCGCCGCTTTTTTGATTCTTTATGGAAGCAATTCGCCAAAATTCATGATATAACAATTGGTGCTTGCCTCAATTTCCGCACGCAGCGATGCAGACGTTTCATCATACACGCCAACCACTGCCATGCCGGCATCCTTTGCCCCCAAGAGCCCGTCAATGACATCATCAAAGACGACGCAATTTTGAGGATTTACTGCCAAACGCTTAGCCGAAAGCAGAAAAATATCAGGAAATCGTTTGCTTCTTGTTACTTCGGACAGTGTTGTATATGCATCAAAAAACGAAAAAATCCCAAGCCGTTTGAGCGCCGGAAGAAACAGCGGTGTTTCACATGCCGTTGCAAGTCCGATTTTTACGCCGTTTTCATGCAGATACGAAAGCCACTCATACACATAGGGCTTGAGCATCACCTGCTCGTGATATGCACGTGTCGCGGCATCCATCCACCAGTCAATGAGCGTCTGCGGATCATCGGAAAGATGATATCGTTTGATTGTATAATCGGCTGCATCCTCAAGTGTAATGTGTTTGAGCGCATCAAAATATTCTTCATCATAAGGAAGACCGCGTTCTCGCATGAATGCACGGTCAACATCGACCCACACCTGCATGGAATCAATCAGCGTACCGTCCAAATCAAAAATTGCACCCGTAATCTCGCGGTCGATTCCGTCAATTTTAATCATCCCATTTGCCATTACAGTAATACAACGCCTCCTGTTTGAGATTCAATGACCACAAGCAGTGTTCCGTCATTGACCTCAATATACCCTGTGTGTCCGGTGAATTCATTACTGACGCCAAGCGGGAAATCGTTATGAAGTGTATGATTCTCAATTTCATATTTAAATCCACGCAGTGATACACCGCGTGCCTCATTAGAAAATGAAAATACAGACAGGTATCCCCGCAGCTGCGGCGGCAAAATGAGTGTACCATTATGTACAGCGGTAATTGTCGTTTTTCCGTCCACCAGGCAAGCAGTTGCGCCTTCCTTTGCCAAACGAACAATAATTTGCAGATTCCCGATTGTATGGTCAAACCGTTCGCCGTCGAGGCCGCCGTAAATGACAAATCGCCGATAACCGCGTTCAAATCCTTCCCGAACGGCAATATACAAATCAGTTTCATCTTTTTCTCTTGGATACACTTTCACATTGCGAATATCGGGGCGTTCGGAGGAATCAAAATCCCCCATTACCAAATCTACGCGAATTCCTCTTTCAAGCAAATACCGATAACCGCCGTCTGCTGCAATCACGCAGTCGCCGTCCCGCGGCACAAACGATTCTCCGTTCCATTTTCCTGCTCCTGCAATATAACAAATCGGCTTTTTCTCCATGAAAACATCCCTCTTTTCATTTGAAAACCAAAACAGGGAAAGCCGGTCCCCCCGCTTCCCCTGTACTGTCTTTATTTATGATATCTGTTCCCTGACGAAAAGTCAATATCAATGATGTGAAAATATTACATATTACTGCATTGACTCCTGATCCGGACGCAGCTGCGAAGGATCTACATCAATGACTTCGCGATCCTGTTGCGGATACTGCGGCTGTGCCGGCTGCTGATATTGGTACTGATACTGTGACTGCACCGGCTGCTGATACTGCGGCTGCACCGGCTGCGGATACTGCGGCTGCATCGGCTGCTGGTACTGCGGCTGCATCGGCTGCGGATACTGCGGCTGCATCGGCTGCGGATACTGCGGCTGCATCGGCTGCGGATACTGCGGCTGCATTGCAAACCGCGGAGCTGGTTTTTGGAGCACCGGTTCCACATGATTACGGTAACTTAGCAGCACCAATGCGATCAATACATAAAACACGATTGACAGTACCGAAATAATCGCCGACGAAAGCGAAAAGAACTCAAGCTGATAATACCCTTGCAGCGTAAGCGCCAGTACAATAATAGTCAGACACGATGCAAGAATAAAATTCCAAACGATGACAAACATCGAAACGGAACCGGAACGGACACCTGTTGCGGCTGCGTGACGAATCGCACTGATCGTACGCAGAAGAGCAATTTGATAAAACAATGTTGCAGATAATCCAATCAGAACAGCAACGATTGCAATCATGAACGGCCATACGTCTTCTTCTACTGCAATGACAATCAGCATCAGCAGGAACACAAACAAAAGCAATGCAAGCGCCAAAATTGTGAACGACATCAGCACAATAATGATGACATTCAAAATGGAAAGGCCGCCTGTCTTAATCTGATCGCCCTTACGCTTGCACGAAACATAAAACGCAAGAAGACCGGAAACAATCAAAAATTGCGGCAGCATTGTTGCCAGATTGATCACAAGCGCAACGGCGTTTGCCATCTCCGTGTTATTGACAATCCAAGAAGAAAGATCCGTCATTCCAAGTGATCGGCTGATCTGATAAACGGTCTGTGCCATAGCATCTGGCATCAGCACCCAGTTATACATCTGAATTCCCACGCTGATCAGCACAGAAAGCGCATAAACAATGGCTGCTGCAAGGAAAAGCGGCGAGCCGACATAACGCCGAAATGTCTGTTTCCAATCTGCGCGCTGTCCGTTCACAGCAGACTGCGGAGAGGCAAACAAAGAGGATCCGCAATGCTGACAATAAAAATCACTGTCCAAGTTTGGTGTTCCGCATGCAGGACAATTTCTCATGATTCTTCACTCCTTATTCCTTCAAAAAGAATCGTATTTTCTATGCAAAGTGTATCATTTTACAGTACTAAAGTCAAGGGAAACTATCTTTTTTCATCATGATTTCCGCTTTTTCGGCGCCGAAATGCAAAAAAACGCTGTCCAAGATAATTGAGGATTGTATAGAGTCCCATTCCGGCAACCATTGCCGCACGTTCCGACCATTCAGGCGTCAAAACACCGGAAAATACAGTTTTTACAAGCGGCTGTGCAAGGCTGTATGCAATCACATAGCATACAGCGACATTCACGGCAAAACGCAATGCAGCCAACGCAGGATTTGCATTGCTTTTAAAGGTAAACCGGAAATTTAAAAAGAAACTGACCACCGCGCCTGCCACATAGGCAATCGCTGTTGCCGGCCAATAGGACAGATGAAAGCCGTCATACAGCAAAAACATCAGCACAGCGCTCAGTACCGTGTTAAGCACTCCGACCAGTAAAAAGCGAACAAACGAATGCGAAGCGATCTCCTTACTCTTCATGTTCATCCTCTTCTTCCAAAAAGCGTGCAATCAAAAAGCGCGGACGGTCCTTGACTTCCATATAAATTTTTCCGATATATTCGCCGACCACGCCGATGGCAAGCATCAAAAGTCCGCCGATCGCCCAGATGCTCACAATCAAACTCGCCCAGCCGGATACAGTCTGTCCCAAAAAGAACTCGACAATAAAAATAATCGACATGAGGATGCTTATAAAGAACAACAAAAAGCCGAGTGCACTGATCATCCGAATTGGTTTTGTACTCAGCGAGGTAATCCCTTCAAACGCAAACGAAAGCATTTTTTTCAGCGGATATTTGCTTTCACCCGCAAACCGCTCATGCCGTTCATATAAAACAGTATCTGTTCGATAGCCGATCATGGGAACAAGACCGCGCAGAAAAAGATTGACCTCCCGAAACTGTGCAAGCCCATCCAATGCACGCCGGCTCATCAGCCGATAATCCGCATGGTTAAATACCGTTTTTGCACCGAGTCGGTTCATCAGCCGGTAAAATGCTTCCGCGGTTGTCCGTTTGAAAAACGAATCTTTTTTGCGGCTGTTGCGCACACCATACACAATATCACAGCCTTCATGGTATTTCTCAATCATTTCATCCATCGCATCAATGTCATCCTGCAAATCGGCATCCATGGAAATCACCATATCTGCATGCGCTTTCACCGTCAAAAGACCTGCAATCAGTGCGTTTTGATGACCGCGGTTTCGGCTTAGATCAATTCCCGTAAACACCGGGTCCTGTGCATGAAGATCGCAGATGATCTGCCATGTACGATCTGACGAGCCGTCATTGACAAAGGCTATCCGACTGTCTTTTGCAATCTGTCCGCTTTGCATGAGTGCAGTATATTTTTTCCGCAGGCGGCGTGCCGTTTCCGAAAGCACTTCTTCCTCGTTATAGCACGGAATCACCGTAAACAATCTATTCTTCATCCGATCCTCCCTAAAAATTGTTATTCTATTCAAAGTATACCGCAATCTTTTTAAAAATGCACGACCTTTTTTTGAAAAAGTCGTGCATTGTTCCTCATTTTATTCATTTAAAGCCGACGCGGTGCAGCTGTTTTGCGGCGGCGTGCGCGCCGTGCTGCACGCTTACGTTTGACACTCTGCACATACCGATAGCGCAGATACAATCCAACAATCATAATAAGCAGCAGAAGCAGTAAAATGATCCACAGCGGATGAATGCCAAACCACGCAAGTCCGGACAGCCATTTCGGATACGGGAGCGCCTCCACAGATTCTTTTGCAACCAGGGTGACTTCATCAATCACTTCGCCATCACGAAGAACATTCATCGTTCCAAGCACGGTCTCTCCCGCTTTCACCGGCGCTTCCACCGATTCGTTCATTTGATAGGTGTAAGTAAGCGTTTCATCGGGCGCAATCAGTACCTGAGTGACCGTCTGCATCATTGCGGCAACTGTTTTTGCTTTTCCGTGTACCACAGGCACTTCCTGCGAAAAATCATCCGGAACCGCCTCTGTCTGTGCATACGTTTCAAACGCCCATTCATACAGCGCTTTCGAATCGGCATATGTCAAATTCGGGTTCCCGTATCCGGCAGGCGGCTGATCCAAATTGGCGCCCAGCACCACGCACAGATATGTTTGTCCGTCGCGTGTAGCTGTCGTACTCAAGCACCGGCCCGCATTGCCGGTATATCCCGATTTGACACCGAATGCATCCGGATAATAATCCTCTTCGTTGTCCGGGTCAAGCATACCGATCGTATACGAAACGGTCCGCTGTGCACTTTTGTTCGTTGCAGGCAATACATAGGAAACATTCGAAATCACATCGCGGAATGTTTCGTTTTTGAGTGCGGCTTGTGTTAAAATCGCCATGTCGCGCGCAGTGCTGTAATGGTCTTCTGCATCCAGTCCGTGTGCGTTGGCAAAATGGGTATTCACCATACCGAGCGACTGTGCCTTTTGGTTCATCAGATCAAAGAACTGATTGACATCGCCGTCTCCGAAATACCACGCAAGCGCTGTTGCAGAATCGCACGCGCTTTTGATCATTGTCGCATAGATGAGCGACTGCACAGAAATCTGCTCGCCCTCCTGCAAATAAATCCGCGCACCGTTTTCAACAATCACATCCGTAAACAGCGATTGGCTCGGGATGGTCACCATTGTATTTTCCGGATCGTCACACATCTCAATCGCCAAAAGCACCGTCATCATCTTCGTAAGCGATGCAGGTGCCATGCGTGTATCTGCTTCTTTTTCAAACAGAACACGTCCCGTATTCAAATTGACAAAATACGCACTGCGCGAATAGATCGGCTGTGTATATTCAGCAGCCTGTGTCCCCGCCGCAGACGCAAAAAAGATTACCAGTGTTAAAACAACCAGAATAAACCGTTTCATACCTGCTCTCTCCATCTTTTTTCTTTCTGCTTCAAATTATACCGAATGAAAAGAACGCTTGTCAACAATTCGGAAAAAACTTGACGAATTTCGACGATCGTGATATCATAAACTCCGGGATGCGAAAGCCTCCCTTTTATTTTGTCAAAAAAAGGAGTGGGGCATATGTCGAATGAACTTGCCGAAAATAAGATGGGTGTCATGCCCGTTAATCGTTTATTGATTACCATGTCGCTGCCGATCATGATTTCCATGCTGATTCAAGCGCTTTATAATATTGTAGACAGTATTTTCGTCGCGCAAATCAGCGAAAATGCGCTGACAGCGGTTTCTCTTGCCTTTCCGATTCAAAACCTCATCATCGCGGTTGCCACAGGCACCGGCGTCGGCATCAATGCCATGCTTTCCAAAAGCCTTGGCGAAAAAGACAAAAAGAATGTCGATCTCGCAGCAAATAACGGCTTATTCCTGGCACTGTTAAGCTCCATCGCTTTTATTTTTCTTGGAATTTTCGGTTCGAGATTATTCTTCTTGTCCCAAACGCAGATTCCCGAGATTGTCGACATGGGTACCACATATCTGACCATCTGCTGCGTCTTTTCGTTCGGTGTCTTTTTCCAGATTACATTTGAACGCCTGCTTCAGGCAACCGGACGCACACTGCTTACCATGATTACACAGTCAACCGGTGCCATCATCAACATTATCCTTGACCCGATTATGATCTTCGGTTTATTCGGATTCCCGAAAATGGGCATCGCAGGCGCTGCAGCAGCAACTGTGATCGGACAGATTCTTGCAGCTGTCCTCTCGGTATTTATCAATCATCACAAAAACCACGAAGTAACCGTCAGTATCCGCGGATTCCGCCCGCATGGCCATACGATCAAACGCATCTATTCTGTCGGTGTGCCGTCGATCATCATGGCGTCGATTTCTTCTGTCATGACCTATGGCATGAACCTGATTCTGATCCGTTTTACCGAAACGGCAACCACTGTATTCGGCGTATACTTTAAACTGCAAAGCTTTATTTTCATGCCGGTCTTTGGCTTAAACAACGGACTTGTCCCGATCGTTTCGTATAACTACGGCGCGCGCCGCCCGAAACGAATCAATGCGGCAATCAAATACAGCGTAATTTATGCAACCATCTTAATGCTGATCGGTACTGTAGCGTTTCTGCTGATTCCGCAGACACTGCTGTCCATGTTCAACGCTTCCGCAAAACTGATCGAAATCGGTGTACCGGCGCTGCGAATCATTTCCTTGAGCTTTTTGTTTGCCGGATTTGCTATTATTTGCAGTTCGGTGTTCCAGGCAATGGGCAACGGCATGCTCAGTCTTTATGTTTCCGTCGGCCGTCAGCTCGTCGTTTTGCTTCCTGCAGCATTTTTGCTTGCGCAAACCGGTGTCTTAAGCGCCGTTTGGTGGTCGTTCCCGATCGCTGAGCTCATTTCGCTTGCACTGAGTGCGCTGTTCTTAATCCACGTCAAACGAACAAAAATTCATCCGCTTGCTTCGCATGAATAATCCCGTCATTTTCGCACATACTGTTTTTGCACCTAAGTGCAAAAGGAGGCGTTTATGATGGCAAATTGCTGTAACCATGCAAACCAGAGCATTCGTTGTACCGTCAGTCAGTGTGCATACCACTGTCAGTCGAAAGATTACTGTTCGCTCGATTCCGTCATGATCGGAACCCACGAAGCAAATCCGACGATGTGTGAGTGCATCGACTGCAAATCATTCGTAAAGAAATCGTAAGAAAAAGAGAACGAACGATGTCCCGCATATCGTTCGTTCTCTTTTTGACGCTTTTTTGCTTTTTTTGCCCAAAAACAACACTTGTATCAGCCGCTGTCCATATGATATACTCTTCTTAATTTTATGAAGGAGGTTTTTTCTCATGGACCCTGACCCTAACGGTCTTCAAATCGCGGCACAGCTTTTGGTGTTGCTCTTATTAACGTTGATCAACGCTTTTTTTGCAGGTGCCGAAATGGCGGTCGTTTCTGTCAACAAATCAAAAATTCATTCGCTTGCACAAAAAGGAAACAAAAAAGCACAATGTGTGGAACAGCTTTTCTCTGACTCGACAAAGTTTCTCTCCACCATTCAGGTGGCAATCACATTTGCCGGATTTTTCTCGAGTGCATCCGCAGCAACCGGTATTTCACAAATTCTCGGTCAGTGGCTTGCCGGCTTTTCCATTCCATACAGCGGTACGATTGCCGTTGTGGGTGTCACGCTCATTCTGTCGTACTTCACCCTGGTGTTCGGTGAGCTGGTTCCAAAACGAGTCGCATTAAAGCGTGCTGATCAATTCAGCATGATGACGGTTCGCCCGATCTTGTTCATCTCAAAAATTCTCTCTCCGTTCATCAAGCTTCTCTCGGTTTCCACAAACGGATTTCTTCGTTTGCTCGGCATGAAACCCGAGGAAGAGGAAGAACCGGTAACGGAAGAAGAAATTCGCGCACAAGTTTTGTCTGCACAGTTTGACAATGATTCAAAGAAAATGATCAACTCGGTGTTCGCATTCGATGACAAAACGGCGCGGGATATTATGGTTCCCCGCCGCAAGGTTGTGGCAATCGATATTACACGCGAACAAAACGATATGATCGCGCGGATGATCGACAGCGGGTTCTCCCGCATTCCGGTTTACGAGGAGAACATCGATAAAATCATCGGTGTCATCTACGTCAAAGACATCGCAAAACAGATTGTCAAAGGGGAAGACGTTTCACTGTCCGCACTGATTCGCCCGCCTTATTTTGTTCCCGACTCAAAACCGGCAAACATCCTGCTCAAAGAAATGCAGAGCGCACATGTACATATTGCCGTGCTGATTGACGAATACGGCGGTTTTTCCGGTGTTGTCACCATCGAAGATCTTGCCGAAGAAATTGTCGGACAGATTCAGGATGAAAACGATCATGCAATGCCCGATTTCACTAAAATCACTGATAATATCTACCGCGTTGTCGGAAACATGCCGCTCGAAGAATTGTACAATGAACTTGAGCTTGAAGTTCCCGACACCAACTGTGATACCGTATCCGGTTTTATGATCGAACAGCTCGGATATATTCCTTCTGCACAGCAGCTTCCGGTTATCACACACGGTACTGTTCGATTTGTGGCTGAACAGATGGATGGCAAACATATTTCAATTGTCCGTGTGGAAAAAACAGACACAACATCAAGTGATACTGAATAAAAATACCCTGTCCGATACTGGACAGGGTATTTTTATTCACATAAACTGACTGCCGCTGTTATCTGTTATAGTCTGTATCCTGGTATGCAGCAGCAGACGGGTCCGCCTGATGGAACGTAACATTTTCCATGGTAAGACCTACAACCTCAGTCGGTTTCGGGAATGTTTTCCGATACAAAATACCAGTACCTACACGGTTAATTACTGCATCCGAAATCTCGAGTGTGCCACTGTACTGAATGGTCGGATTCGGCGCACCGGAAATTTTGTCTGTGGTAAACGTACCGCCTTTGATGACAACATGACTGGACTCGCTGTTAAAGTAGAGTGCACGGCTGTACTGTGCATTGACTGTGACGTTCTCCAGAACATTTTCGGGTGCATTCGAATAAACACCATAAGAATCCAGCACCGAAGCTGAACCCACATTGACAGTGACATCTTTCATAGAAAGAGATGCTTTTCCCATCATACTGTTCACCTGAATGGTCGGACCTTCCTGAGAAGCCGTATAGGTGCCGCCGTTCAACTGAACCGTTGCACCGTTTCCACCATAAACAGCCCATCCCATAATGGAATCGGAGTCTACTTTAAAATCACTGCCGCCGTTGACAATCAGTGTGGCATTTTTATTTGCATACAGCGCGCCGTTCACCGTTCCGCTGCCGTAAACGGTCAGGGTTTTGCCTTCATCAGCTTTGACTGCATTTTTGCCGCCGTTGACTGTGAGGGTCTGGCCGTTTAAATACAGTTTGGCATCATCGGCAAACACAATTTCGTCAGTCGTTGCGATATTCTGTGTCAGTCTGACGTTTTTACCTGCCTGCGCTGCTGCTTGCAGATCACTTGCATTGGAAACATCGATCACATCATATTCAGCATCACTGTCATATGAGCTGCTGCCGAATCCATCGGTTTCAAACGAATACTGTGCACCCAAAATGGTGACATCCGCAGAAAATGTCTCGTTCATATACTCATTTGCTGCATCTTCATACATGCCGTACACCAGAATAAATGTAACAGCATCGCCGGTATTCACCAACGGAAGTTCGAGATTTTGCGTAAACGTCGAAAGCGTATTCATCGGACGTTTCTGGAAATTGCCTGTAACCTCGCCGTTTTCATTCACCTGCACAAAATCAAACCAAAGTGCATCTGTCAATCCACCCGATGTCTGAAACTGCAGTTTGATTTTTTGCGCAAGTGTTCCGCTGTTTTGAATTGTTAACAGCTTCGCAGAGGAAACACCCGGTTCCCAGTTCTGCTCAGAAATAATCGGTGCACTGTTTTCTTTCAGATTTCTTCCTGCTGCACTGAATACAAACGGATCTCCACCGTTGACATCTTTAATCTGAAAGCTCTGTCCGGTTCCATCTGTGCTCAAATCATACACATATGCATCCATCAGCAATGTGCCTGCTTGAATTGCATTATTTTTGTTGACAACACCGTCTGTGAACCACGCAAATGTTATTCCCAAAAGCATGGCTGCACTCAGCAGCAGCGACACAGCGCTGACAACCAATGAATGTTTTGTTTGTTTCATTTGAACATTCCTCCTTACTCCACTTTGTTCATATGAACCAATCAGAAGCATCTGTCACAATACTATGGAAAAATGCTTCTATCACTATGTGTCAGCGGTCGTTCGAAACATTTGTGCAAGCACTTGCTTCACTTGTAATATCTATACAGATAAAACGCGAACAACCGTCGACATTTATAGATTATAGCAAAACAAATTGGGTTTTTCAATGTTTTTCCGATCATATCAGGACGGTAAATTTGCCGCATAAAAAGATGCTTTTCTGAACGAATCGAGAAACATGCGCGCCCTTTGTTTGCGCTCGTAAGCGGGAAAATGAATCGAACCATTCATGAGAGCGCCGCTTGCCGAGCATCCTATCCATTTGCACAAGGAGGGGACACACTTTTTTCGTTTGAGTCATCAAAAGCTTCGTTTGAATATGAGTACGCGAATTGATTTTCGCAATCATATAGGTTCTAAGCTATTTTTAATTTTCAATAAAAAATAAATAAACCTGTTTCACTATATCTTTGAAACAGGTTTATCTATTATGTCTGACTGTTACGAAATAGGTATCCGCCGCAAGTGCGCACACAAAACTTCAAAACAGAAAAAACAATTGCGCACACTTTTACAAGAGCGCGCAGTTCATTTTAACGCGTGATATTTCGTCACTACAGATGCCATTTATGAATTTTGCGGACTGAGGTTCTTACTCTGAAATATTATCCTGCGAATCCTCGTTGTCATCCGGACTGGAAATAAACATTTCCTCTGTGGTCTGCTGCGCCAGTTTCAGCTTTTCAGTAATGTCAACCAACGCATTGGTGGTCGCTTCCAGCGCATCAATAGCAGTCGCCATATTTGTTCGATTTCTCTGTTGGACACATATACCTGCATCTTAACCCCTCCTTCATTCAATGTGCTTACAGTGCTTTAATGACATTTTGGGCAACACCCTGAATAGTGC
>NZ_JACJKY010000035.1 GCF_016901855.1 Merdimmobilis hominis
CCTTTCTTTCCCATTCCTATTCCTCCTTTTTCTCTTATTTTACTACGAAAAAAGTAGACACCCACACTTTTGTGAGTGTCTACTTTCATTTTACAGGTGCACCGAAAAATTCGGACACGTTTTTTATTTTCGTTATTTCTTATGATGCCTTTTGGCTTGACTCTGCAGAACTTTCTTTCGGCGCATTCGGGTCCACATCATCATAAATGAATTCCTGAATGGTCTTTGTTGCAGCTTCAAGATCCACATTCAAGCAAGAGCCTCCCGATGAATCCCGGATTGATCCGCTGCCGATCAAATGCTCATTCATCGGAATGCGAAGCTGTTCCATGCTGACGTCACGCAGCATGATGGTACTCAGTCCCATGATCTCGCCGATGTCAAGCGAAGTTTCCACATATGGCAGAAGTTTGCGTGCAAACTCCGGATATTGCAGCGGATTCATATCAAGCGCTTTATAGAACAGCTGCTCCATAACCTTTCTCTGACGGTCAGTGCGCTCAAAATCTGCATTTCCGACATAACGAATTCGCGCATATGCAACTGCCTGTGTACCGTTTAAGGTCTGAAGTCCGGCTTTTTCAATGTAATCCGGCTCCATTCCATATGCTGCCTGTTCCTGGATGCTAATATTTGCATTCTGACGTTCTGCCTCGCTGATATCAATTTCGACACCACCGACAGCATCAATAATCTCCGCCATTCCCTGGAAGTTCACCGTTGCATATTCCGTAATATTCATTCCGAAATTCTGGTTAATCGTTTTAACAGCAAGCTGCGGTCCTCCATAATAATATGCATGTGTCAGCTTTGTATTGCTGTGACCTTCGATGGCAACATACGTATCACGCATCAAAGAAGTCAATTTAATCTTATTGTGTTTTTTATCAACAGTTAAAATCATGATGGAGTCAGAACGCGTTTTTTCGCCCTGCGTTCTGGTATCAACGCCAAACAGCGCAATGTTCACAATATCAGTGCTGCCATCGTCCTGAAGCGCCTCGCTGTCCGAAGAGATTCCCAAATCGTCTTTATCAAGATCACCGCTGTGCGATTGATTGAATAAATCAATGAAATTTGCGGCATATCCCGCGCCCGCTGCAATCAACAGCACAACAACAGCGATAACAACCCATTTAATCCATGCATACTTTTTGCTCTTTTTCCCGGTACGTTTGACACGCTGTACCGGCTTTTCTGTTTTTTTTGCCATAGCGCTCCTTCTTTCAGTTTTCCGATTGAAAACGACATTTTGTTTAGTATATCATGTTTAAATACGCAACGCAAACAAAAAGCAGGCAAAACTTTGCCTTTTATAGAAAGTTTACATTTTTAATGAATAAGAAAAATTCTCCCAAAGAAGCGCACTTCCCTCTTCAATATCAAGCGGCAATAATGCGCGTGCAACCATCATTGATTCATCCGATACAATATCAGTACGTACAAGCCATGCATAATCGCCGTCAATTTTCTCTACACGATACTCGTAAGGTCCCATATTTCTTCGCCTCCGCACCTATTTTACCCGATATTTTAAAGAATCGCAAGCAAAAAAACAGCACGGCTGCATTTTCGCCGTGCTATTCTTCTGCCATCATCTGTTTTAATGAAATCAAAATCTTCTTTTCCCGTCTGGATACCTGTACCTGTGTCATATTCAATGCCTTTGCCGTTTCGGTTTGTGTTTTCCCTTTAAAATAACGCAGAGAAATCAACGCACGGTCATCCGGAGAAAGCGCACGAATACTGCTTTGCAGCGAAAAACGCTCACAAAGGCGCTCTTCTTCACTGTCCTGTGCTAAATCAAATTCATTGCCATCGCCTTCCTCCACTGTCAGCGAAACTGGCGGAATGCTTGCCGAAATCGCCTGCGCCGCCTGCTCACACGAAACACACAGCCGCTCAGCCAGTTCTGACACAGTCGGCTGACGAAACTGCTCTTTCATAAAACGTTCCTGTTCACGTACCGCACGGAGTGAAAGCTCCTTGAGGCCCCGGCTCACTTTGACTGCGCCGCCGTCACGGAACAGCCGCTTCATCTCTCCGAGAATCACCGGCACGGCATACGTTGAAAACATCAGCCCGCGTGATTCATCAAATCCGGCAACCGCTTTTAAAAGCCCGACACATCCTGCCCCATATAAATCATCATATTCGATGCCGCGTCCTTTCAATCGATTGGCACAGCTGTGGACAAGACCCAGATTTTTCTGTACAAAACGATCAAGTTCTTCGGGTGTAGTGTTCATTCGCGTGTCCGCAGCGATTTTGTCATAATCACTGCCGTTCCTTTTCCCGGTCTGGAGTGTACCCGTACCGTATCCATAAAGGACTGCATGACCGCAAACCCAAGTCCTGCACGCTCTTCCTCCGGCGCCGTTGTATACAGCGGTTCCATTGCCTGTTTGACATCCGGAATGCCGCATCCGGTATCACGCACTTTCACATATGCTGTTCTTCCGTTTACAATGCGCAGCGTTATGTACACAATTCCGGTTGTTTCCCGGTATCCATGAACGATTGCATTCGTTACCGCTTCGCTGATTGCTGTTTTAATATCGGTCAGCTCGTCCACCGTCGGATCAAGCTGCATAAAAAAGCCTGACACCGCCACACGGGCAAAGCTTTCATTCGCCGATTTGCTCAAAAACGAGAGTTTTGCTTCATTTTGTATCATCATACTTCTTCCTCCTTGACCGGATGAATCTGCGCCAATTTTTCGATTCCGGACATCTTTAAAATTCGTTCAATCCGGCTGGGCGCACCGGCGATTGTCACGCTTCCTCCCCACTGGGAAACAAGACGATATCGTCCCATAATCAGTCCGATTCCGCTTGAATCCATAAATGTCACGCCGCTGAAATCAAAAATGAGTTCATGCGGCAAGTCCTGCTGTAAAACAGCGTCGGTTTCCTCCCGGATACGCCGCGCCGTATGATGATCGATCTCTCCGATGATTGCGGCAGTCAGACGATCCTGCCCTCGTATCAGTTTAAGCATTTCTGCCTGCTCCTTTCTTTTCCCACAAAAAATCGGATGTCTTTTAAAAAAGACATCCGATTTCCGTTCCATTCGATTTTTTATTTTGTGTCAATCGTTCTTTGGCTGTCTTTTACAGCCATTATAGCGCACACGCCAAACGAATTGTGTCGAAGCCTGCTATTCGCTTTGACTTTCGAGCGCACCGACAATTTCTCCTGCAAGATACAAAGAACCGCAAACGATCACCGCACCGTTTTTTCCCGCAATTTCGCGCGCACGAATCAGCGCGGCAAGCCCATCAGACGCTGTTTCACAGCGAGGACAAACATCGTTTGCGGTTTGCGCCAGTTCTTTTGCAGAAAGAGTGCGCGGCATATCCCGCACCTCGCATGCAACAACTGCATCGCAAACACCTGCAATCGTATGAATCACCGTTCGATAGTCCTTATCCTGCATCACCGCCATCACTGCAACATATCGGCTGACCGGCAGCATCGCCAAAGAACGCGCAAGCACGCCGGCTGCATCCGGATTATGTGCGCCGTCCACGACCACGATTGGATTGTTTCCGCGCACATCAAATCGTCCGGCAATAAACGCTTTGGACAATCCCTCTTCCACCGCATTCTGCGGAATATGAAAGCCATTTTGGCGCATCCGCTCTATAAGACAAAGCACCATTGCCGCATTTTCTGCCTGATGTGTACCGATCAGGCGCAAATGATACGGATGACCGTCAAACCGAAACCGCGTACCGGAAAGCGACACCTCCACATCGGTGCACAACTCCTGCGGCACAACGGTTAGCGTACTTTCGGTTTCTTCGCACACGCGGCGGATCACCTCTAGGGCTTCCGGCTGCTGACGGCCGCAGATCACCTCCGTATGCGGTTTGATAATCCCTGCTTTTTCTGCGGCAATTTCCGCGATGGTATCCCCCAGAATCGCCGTGTGATCGGCGGATACCGGCGTAATCATTGCACAAACAGGCGATTTGATTACATTGGTGGAATCAAGCCGCCCGCCAAGTCCCACTTCGAGCACAACAATATCACACGCCATGGCTTTGAAAAACAAAAAGCCTACTGCCGTGACAATCTCAAACTCCGTTGGCTCAAGTCCTGTCTCATGCGTCAGCTGTTCGGCTGCATCTGCGACCTGCTGTGTCAGTGCGACCAGCATTTCATCCGAAATGCATACGCCGTCCACATGGAACCGCTCGTGAAACCGTACGAGATACGGCGAGGTATACAGTCCGGTTCGATATCCCGCACGTTGCAGCACCCAAGCTGACATTGTGCTCACCGACCCCTTTCCGTTTGTACCGGCTACATGGACAAACGAAAGCGCATCCTGCGGATTGCCAAGTCGTGCCATCAGCGACTGCATTCGTACAAGGCTTTTCTGCGAGCCAAAACGCGTACGTGTGTGAATATAAGAAAGTGCTTCATCCACTGTTTTGATTTCCATCCGAAGTCCCTCCATCCCTTGCTGCTCCTATCATACCACATCTGTTCTGTTTTTTCAAAAAGCACTTGACAGATATCGTTTCTCTTTGTATTATTGTATTAACCGGTTAGTACAATAATACAAAGGAGGGTTTCATGCGCTGGGAATTTGACAACACCCGTCCGGTCTATATTCAGCTGTGCGAACAATTTACAAATGCAATCATCTCCGGTGCAATTAAGCCCGGCGAAAAGCTTTTGAGCGTGCGTGATCTTGCAAAAGAAGCCGGTGTGAATCCAAACACGATGCAAAAAGCACTCTCCGAGCTTGAACGAAACGGCCTGCTCTACACACAGCGGACAGCCGGACGGTTTGTAACAGAAAATCAAGAAAAAATCAACGAAATCAAACAGGAAACCGCTCGTCTGCGTGTTTCGCAGTTTTTAAACGAAATGGCACAGCTCGGTATTCAGCCGCAGGAAATCGAAGCACTGTTGGCAAAAATGAAAAAGGAGGAATCCTGACCTATGACACCAATTCTCACCTGTGAACATCTCACCAAAACATACGGCATATTCTGCGCGCTCGACGATGTTTCGTTTACGATCGAACCGGGAAAAATCGTCGGTTTGCTCGGTGAAAACGGTGCTGGAAAATCAACGCTGTTAAAAATTCTCGCCGGTATGCTCACCAAAACAAGCGGCAGTGCACAAATTGCCGGAAACGAACCGGGTGTGCTGACCAAATCGTACGTTTCCTATCTGCCCGACAAATCGTATTTGCAGGAATGGATGAAGCTTTCCGATTTGTTCACGCTGTTTTCCGGCTTTTTTGCTGATTTTGATCTTCAAAAAGCACAGGGAATGGCAAAGGATCTCGGGCTTTCTGAAAAAGCACGCTTAAAAGCCATGTCAAAAGGCATGCAGGAAAAAGTGCATCTCATTCTGACGATGTCACGCCGCGCCAAACTCTATCTGCTCGACGAACCGATCGGCGGTGTTGACCCGGCTGCCCGCGACTATATTTTGGACACCATTCTCACCAATTTCAGCGAGGATGCATCGATTCTCATTTCCACCCACATGATTGCCGACGTCGAACAAATTCTCGACGAAGCGATTTTCTTAAAGCAAGGAAAACTGATTCTGCATGCACCCGTTGATGAACTGCGTGAAACACACCACCAATCGGTTGATGCATTGTTCCGGGAGGTATACAGATCATGAAACTGTTCAATAATCTATTCGCTTATCATTTTAAATGCACGGCACGTATCTTTCTGCCGCTGGTTTTCGGTGTTTTGCTGCTTGCAGGATGTACCAAGGGAATGGAATCGCTCTCGAAGCCGCTGCCGTTTCTGACAGCTCCCTATACATTTCTGCTGATTATTTCAGCCTTCTGTACCGTCGGAATGTTTTTGTGCATTATTTTGCTGTCGATCCGTCACTTCTTCCGCAACACGACAAGTGCACACGGATATTTTCTGTTCATGCTTCCCGTAAAACCGTCCATGCATCTGTTAAGCCACCTGTTTACCTATGTGATATGGCTGATTGTTGCCGGTGCGGCGGCAGTTGGATGCGTATTTCTGCTGATTCCAAACAACGCATACGCACAGCTTGGTACAATCCTTGACCAAGTATTCGCGGTACTGCAAATCAATGAAAACAGAATCATTGTCGTACTGATCGCGATGATGCTGTTAAGCGCTGCCGCCTTTATGTGCACTGTATACGCAGCTGTTTCCATCGGCCAGCTCGCCAAGGAAAACCGCGCGCTTGCCTCATTCGGCGCATATATGGGCATCTATGTGATCGAACAGCTTTTAAGCACACTTTTGATGATAATCCTGTTTGCCTGCTTTGATCTCGATTTGTTCATCAGCAATCCGGTATTATCAGGAGAGATGCTTTTTGGTTTCCTGGCTGGTGCATCGATTCTGTATATTCTCATTGGAACCACATCGTTTTTGGTTGCAAACCGCTTATTCTCAAAACATCTGAATTTGATTTGATCATACAAAAAGAACCGGCAGGAACACCCTGCCGGTTCTTTTTCATGTTGATTATTCATTTACAACTGGAAGTGTCGACACACTTTCTGCAATTTCTTCATCGGTCGGAATATAATCGCTCATCTTACCGTCATGGAATTTCTCATATGCGAACATATCGAAATAACCGGTTCCGGTCAAGCCGAACACAATCGTTTTCTCCTCGCCGGTTTCTTTGCATTTGAGCGCTTCGTCGATTGCAACGCGGATTGCGTGGCTCGATTCCGGTGCAGGAAGAATGCCTTCCACACGTGCAAACAGTTCTGCTGCTTCAAATACATCCGTCTGCACCACGCTGGTCGCTTCCATCAAGCCGTCATGATACAGCTGCGAAAGCACTGGGCTCATGCCGTGATAACGCAGACCGCCTGCATGGTTTGCCGACGGAATGAAGTTGCTGCCGAGCGTATACATCTTCGCAAGCGGGCATACAGCGCCGGTATCACAGAAGTCATATGCGAACGTGCCGCGTGTAAAGCTCGGACAGGATGCCGGCTCAACTGCGATAAAACGATAGTCTTTTTCGCCGCGGAGCTTTTCACCCATAAACGGTGCAATGAGTCCTCCGAGGTTTGAACCGCCGCCTGCACATCCGATGATGATATCCGGTGTAATTCCGTATTTATCAAGCGCAGCCTTTGTTTCAAGGCCGATCACAGACTGATGAAGCATGACCTGGTTGAGCACACTGCCCAGTACATAGCGATAACCTTCCTGTTTGTTAGCCATTTCAACCGCTTCGGAAATTGCACAGCCAAGGCTGCCTGTCGTACCCGGATGTGCTTCGAGAATCTTGCGGCCGACTTCCGTGCTCATCGACGGCGACGGTGTCACCGATGCGCCGTATGTACGCATGACTTCGCGGCGGAACGGTTTTTGTTCGTAGGAAACCTTAACCATATACACCTGGCAGTCAAGATCAAAATACGAACAAGCCATCGAGAGTGCTGTGCCCCATTGACCTGCTCCCGTTTCAGTCGTAACGCCTTTTAATCCCTGCTGTTTTGCGTAATATGCCTGTGCAATCGCAGAGTTTAATTTATGGCTGCCGCTTGTGTTGTTGCCCTCGAATTTATAATAGATTTTTGCCGGTGTGCCGAGTTTTTTCTCCAAGAAATATGCACGCACGAGCGGCGACGGACGATACATCTGATAAAACGAACGAATTTCTTCCGGAATCGGGAAATATGCCGTTGTATCATCAAGCTCCTGGTCAATCAGCGCATCACAAAATACCGGACGCAGTTCCTCTTTTGTCATCGGTTTTTGTGTTGCCGGATTCAAAAGCGGTGCAGGCTTGTTTTTCATATCCGCCCGCAGGTTATACCATGCTTTCGGCATTTCGTTTTCTTCAAGATAAATTTTGTACGGGATTGCTTCGTTGAACATAGTGACTGCTCCTTTCGTTGTTTGCAGAGTCAAGGGTATAATAAAAAATACCCCTGACCCAGTGTTTCAAAAAACGCTGGGACAAGAGCATGAAACATTCAAAATCTCCTGCGGTGCCACCCGGCTTGATGCAAGTTTACATCCACTTTTACACATACCATTTTGATATGCGGACAGTTGTTAACGGAGCGTCCCGCTCCGGCGCACATACTACGGAAAATTTCCGATTCCGTTTGCCCTCAAAAGCCCATTCAGCACCGCATATCTGACTGCTTTCCACCAACCGCAGCTCTCTGTACAGCTTTTGCGCCGCTTACTTACTCTTTTTCATCGGTTTTGCTCATAATAGCACGAAAGAAGTGCGATGTCAAGCACTTTTTATAAAAAAATTCTGGGGTATTTCCCCAAAAAAGAAAATACCCCAGAAGATTTTTTAGCAATTTCCGTAACAGTCAACTGCTTTGACCTGATAATACCCGTCTTCTAAAACCGACAGCTTCGTGTCGATGGTGGAAGCAATCTGATTCGTGATATCTGCCGCAAAATCAGGTGTTTCGCCGCGGTATACTCGATAATACACAGCCTCTTCACTTGCATCCCACAAGAGCACGCCGTCCTCTTTCCGTACATTCAAAACCGGTGCCGGTGTACGATCCACATAATCAGTCGTGAGCACGACAATCGAATTTGCCGGAATCGTCAAGGTGAACGCGTCATCTACTGCTTCTGCCATGAAAGACGGTGCCTGCAAATCACCGAATGCGTTGCGCGGCACATTTGCAGAATCATAAATATACACGCGTGCTGCCTGATGCGGGCAAAGTCCCTCGAGTGTCACCGTGATATCTGTCTGCTCCTCATGACGGTTGACAATCGCAGCCGAAAAACTGCCGTTATCGTTGACAACACCACCACACCGCAGCAGAAAATCGTCCGTATCCACAGTGAACGGTTTGCCGTTTTTCTTTAAGTATTTGACGAGCAGACCATATGCATACAGCCAGTCACGCGGCGAATAATCCTCGCCGTCCCAGCGGGTGAGTCCCCACTTATTTAAACGATAGCTCATTCCCTCCGGATTCGGCAGATCCGTAAACGTCCACAGTGCCATTGCATAAACGCCTGCATTCATTGCAGCCAGCGCCATTTCACAAACCTGCAATGCGGAATACGCTTCTTTGCCATTGTAAAATGCATCACAGACGTCCATTTTGACACCGTTGATGTTCTGTTTGCCCTGCTTAAACGCCTGTGCCAAACCGAATTCACCCAGAATGAACCGGCGCTCATACGGTTTTAACTGATTGACAACATCCTGGCAATGACGTTTGAACACCTTGTAAAACTCAAGATCTTCCGGCTCAAAGTCGTTGACATAGTGATGTCCGCCGAACACGCCTGAAATCGGCACCATGCCGTTTGCAATCGCCCATTCAATCGTCTCCCAACGCTCACAGGGAGAAGCATCGGTTGCAAGCAGCTTCACCGGCAAATTACGGCTGCGGAATTCATTGTAAAGATGGGTGTGATAATTTTTAAACGTTGCCATCTCAAAATTGAGATCACCCCAGTCATCCAGACTCAATTCATTGGACATGCAATAAATCTGAAGATTCGAAAGTCCTTTTTCATGAATCAGATAGGAAAGACGGTCTGCCACGTTTTTTGCATATTCGCACAGCTCTTCTTCTGAATGATACCGCACGCAATGGCCAGTCAAATAGATGGTTGCGCCTGTTTTGCACTGCATTTTTTCACAGTACTCCGCAAAATCGTCCATTTCCTCTTTTGTCCAGGTCGGAAAGCCGCCCCACATCCGCGAAAATCCAGGCGATAATTCACGATATACTTTTGCCACCACTTCGTTAAACTGATGTTCGCTCATCTGGCGGTATAAGTTAGCCTCTGTGTTGTGAAAGCCCATGCCGCCGAATCGCGCCATGATTTCCTCTTTTTTGAGTGTAATCTTACTCATTTCAAATATCCTCCCTTGCAGTTACCTGCACTTTCTGCCTTGATTATACGAATGAATATCAAAAAAAGCAAGAGAATTTTTTCGTTTTCCATAAAAATAATCGTTTGTGATCAATCGACACTGTATATATCGCAAAACATTGAATTTCATGCAGCTTTCTTATTGATCAAATGCAACCGGATTGCAGAAAACAGAAACAATCTCAAATCTTCATTTCTGAATTATAAAAAAATTCCTTTTAAATGAAATTATTTTGAATTATTTTTTTATTTTTGCTTGACACTCCAAACATTTAGAGGTATTCTCTAAGAATAGATTCTATTAACTTTTTGTAAATAAAAAATAATAGAATCATACAAAATGGAGGGATAAAGATATGAGAAAAAAACTTCTCAGCTGCGTGTTGGCATGCGCAATGATTGTAACCACTTTCTTGTCGAGTGTTGCAACCGTTTCCGCAGCCGGCGAAAATGAAGCAAAAATCGGTGCAACCGAATATGCTACACTCGCTACTGCAATCCAAAATGCAGCAGAAAATGATGTAATCACAGTGCTCAAAGACGTTGAGATTTCAAGCAGTGTAACAGTCAACAAATCGATTACACTGACAGCAGAAGATGCTGTCACCATTAAACGTGCAGAAGCTTTCAAACCTGCGCTGTTTAAAGTACAGCAGGCAACACTGACACTGTCCGGTAGCCTGACTTTAGAAGGTCATACAGATGCTTATGGTTCACTTATTTTGTGCACACTCGGTTCTTCGAAAGCGGCTTCTTCGCTCGTAATGGAAGAGGGTGTTACACTCAAAAACAACCAGCACCCGAATACTACATACGGCGGCGCAATCACGCTTGACGGTGCATCGAGCTTTACGATGAACGGCGGTACGATCACAAACTGCGGTGTTGCCAAATTTAATTCTACAGGCGGTGCAGTTCGTGCTGCTGCAAAAACAACAGGCTGTCCGACCATCACCATGAACGGCGGCACCATTTCTGACTGCTTCGCGTTCACTGGCGGTGCTATTTATCTGAGCGGCAACGGTAAATCTGCTGCAAGCTTCACCATGAATGGCGGTGTGATCTCCGGCTGCTTTGCAGGCAGAGATGCAACCACGGTTGATGGCAACGGCGGCGCCATCTATCTGTATAACAAAGCAGGTACAGACGCAAAAATGACTACTGCAACCATCAACGGCGGTGAAATCACCGGCTGTAAAGCATATCAATACGGCATTCTTGGTATGAACAGCGGCATTACCCGTAATCCGTACGACGGCGGTACTTATTATATTCTTGGCGGTCACATTTACAACAACTCCGTCGGCTATAAAGGTGAAGCTTCCGAAGATCCGGGCAAATGGTATGGCCAGTCTGTTTATGTACAGGGTCTGTCCAAAACCGGCGAATCTCTGCTGACCATCGGCGGCGATGCTGTCATTGAGGATGAAGTATATCTGTCGAAAAATTCGTTCATCGATGTCCGCGACGATTTTACCGGTGTCGCTCCGATGTATGTTCAGCTCTGCACAGAAGATCAGACAGTACTGCGCGTGGTAAACGCTGACGGCGAAGCTGTTTCTGAACCGTTTAACGGCATGGTTTCCATCATCAATCCGATGTTTGACGATGAAGGAAACTATATGCGTGATCCGAACGGCAACATCGTTCCGGAATTCAAACTGACGTTTGACACTGAAGGAAACGTTGTCACTGCTCCGTACACCTGCGACGTACTCTACACTGACGGCGTTGAAAACGAAGTCATCTTTGAAGACCAGTTCTATTCCGTTGCACCGGGTGCACAGACTCCTGCTTTTGTCGGCACACCGGAACGCGAAGGCTACACTTTCATCGGTTGGTCTCCGGCAGTTGAGGAAACCGCTACCACAAGTGTTGTCTACGTTGCACAGTGGAAAGCAAACACTTACACCGTTACCTTCAATACAAACGGCGGCAGCGCACTCGAAAATGATTCGATGACCGTTACTTATGATTCTGCATTCGGCACACTGCCGGTTGTGACCCGCGAAGGCTATGAGTTCCTTGGCTGGTATGATGCAGACGACAACCTGGTCACTGCAGACACCATCTGCAAACTGACAGCAGACGCTACCCTGACTGCAAAATGGAACGTAAAATCATTTACCGTTACCTTTGTGGCAGACGGCAAAGTGGTCAGCACACTGAATGTTGAATACAACACGATACTGACATCAGCGGATTGTCCGACTGTTCCGGCTAAAGAAGGCTACACAGGCCAGTGGAAACTTCCGACAACCGGAATCACGGAAGACACCGAAATCGTTGCAGAATACACTGCTGTAACACCGTCGGTAGATACAGATGACTCGATGTCTGTTGTTCTTCCGGTCGCTCTGCTGATGATGGCACTGCTCTGCGGTGTTATTTGGTTCAGACAGAGAAAACGCGCTTAATGCCGGTTTTCTAAAAACGAACCGATTCTTGTAACAAATAAAAGCCCCGTGTACGCAACGTGAACCGCGCCAGAAAAAACGGACAATAGACAAATCCCCCCTGATGTAGGAAAATGGAACTACAACAGGGGGGAATTTATATGCGGAGAAGATATCAAAAAGTGC
>NZ_JACJKY010000036.1 GCF_016901855.1 Merdimmobilis hominis
GGTTTCTGCAGAAGTACTTTGCGGTGCAAATCCACCGAAGATAGTTAGCTGGGTATTGTCTACGATAATTTCTGCGCCTTCCTTGCCGTAGTTCTTTTCAAGCTGGCTAAACGACTGAATAATCGGAACGATCTGCAGCCGCCTTGAACGGGAAGCAGAGAACATCATTTCCGCTGATTCAATTTTAGGAAGAGTTCCGTACTCATCACAAAAGAATACACACCGGTTTTTGAGCTTACCGCCGTTCTCATCTGCTACGGCAAGAATTTCCCGGTACAGCTGTTGGATAATCAGAGAGATCATGAAGAAGGTTGCCGGATTTTCCTCCGGCATAATAATAAACAACGCAGACTTTTCATTGCAGAATTTTTCCGCGTCAATTTCGGTATCAAAGCAGAGAATTTGCTCTAATTCCGAATCCAGAAAAGCATTCAGCCTTGAGAGTGCGGTGGACATAACTGAAGCCATCGACTGCTCCGCAGTATTTAAGGCCGCGCCTGCAAACCATTTCGCTTTGTGATCGTTTGGGAGCAGTTCCATGAGCTGCTGAAACTGATTTTTTCCTTTCTTGCCCGAAGGCGCCAGCAGTTCCTGAATGATTTTAAAGACCAATACAATGTGGCGCTGTTCCGGATTGCAGAACTCTGCAACAAGCAGAATCGTCGCTGTGAGCAAACCCTCTGCTGCGTCATAGAAATAAGCGTTTTGTCCAAACGATGCCGCATCCATTCCCGACAGGATAATGGTCTTTGAGATGGTCTTGGCGTACTTTTCACACCGTGCCTTATACACCAGCTTGTCAGGATGCTTTTTGTATAAATCCATATACTTGTTGACGAGGTGCAAAAGATTATTACCGTTGCTCTTAGTAGGATTTCTGAGGTCGATCACTGAAACATGATAGCCATAGTCTTTTGCAATCTGACCACAGTTCCTCATGATGTCACCTTTGGTGTCAGTAGAAAGCCAGCTCATGCCGGAAGCACAGGCATACTCGATGCAGGGATAAAGCCAATATGCAGTTTTGCCGACACCTGCCGCACCGATCATCAGTGCATGAACATCGCCGGTGTCAATCATGGCAGTGGTATTTCCGGTACAGCCGACCACAATGCCCTGCGGAAGAGAGACTTCCTCTGTCTTGTCCTTCTTTGAAAACGGCGGACGAAGGTGTACAACAGATGCGGTTGGCTCCTGACCGTTCTTTGCTTGTTTTCTCCACTTATCAGGTGTAAAAGGAATGTGTTGGTAAGTTTTTCGAATCTCTCGTTTGGTTGCCCAGCGTGCTGTACCGTGCTGACCGTCACCGACCGTTCTGCTCTTGATGCCGTTCAGACTGTAGATGTGTGACAGCAGCGTCACCCCGCCGAGTACGGCAAACATGACCGCACCTACAACAATCAGAGTTGTAATATTTGACATGGTTCTTCCGCCTCACTTTCTTCAACAGGATATAATAAATCCTCGTTCCAGTCCTTGTGGATCGGTACGAGGATTTCATGTTTGATGCCCTTTATAAAGAGCTTGTCAGATATTCGTTTTGCTGCAGACTGTCCTGCTTCGTCATTATCAAGGCAGAGGTATACCTTGCTGATATTTTGATTGTCTTTCATCATCTGCCACAGCACCTGATCAGATACACCGCAGCAGGCGGCATAATTGTTTTTCTGCCAGCTTTCCTTATGCATTGAAATGAAGGAGAGCATATCTATGGGTGCTTCGAAAACAAACAGCCTATCATTACCGCCGTTCCAGTGGAAACTGTATTTCGGATTACTGCCGGTGACATTGCCTTTGTATGAGCTTTCCGAACCGCTGCCTCGCTTATGGGCATGAACCGATACGCCGTCTTTATCTTTTCCCACAAATACCACATTGTGATAATCTGCTGATTCATAAATCAACCCTTTGTGTGCAAAGGCATAGAGAACATATCGGTCAATCCCTCTACGGTTTAAAAGATAGGCGAATACTCTGCGCATATTATCGTTCTTCTCCGGCAATTCAAATGGTACTTTTGGGTTTCGCTGAACAGGCGGTGATACCATCAGCGTTCCTACACAGCCGCCAAGAAGGTATTCCATTGCTTCGGGATAATCTTTGTTGTAGAACCGTCTGACAAAATCAATTGTATCCCCGCCGACTTCTTCATATTGATGAAACCACAAATTTCCTCTGACAGTAACCTTTTCAGAACCGTCACGCCATTCATACTCCGAACCGGATCGCCGGAGTGTTTCGCCCTGACTGCGAAGCATTTCTGCAATGTCTGTCTGCCGCGCCTGTTCTTTTTGCTGTTCTGTAAAATGAATATATTTTGTTGCCACTTTCTATCCTCCTATCCTTGCTTAATACCGAGCGCTTCGTTTTTCTCCTGAATTTTTCGTCGCAGTTTTCGGTCAATTATTGCTCCGCTTTTTCCTTTACGCTCGTCTTCTAAACAATTCCGAATCATTTGGCTCATATGATGCAGCAGTCTGAGCGTGCTCATTGCTGCAAACCAGTTTCGATTATTTTTGATGCTGTGCAGAAGCTGTGCGGCATATTGATTGCCATGTTCCGCAGAAGCAGTCAGCCATCGGATTGCTTGTTGCTCATCCCGTTGTATATCCTTGCCTCTCAGATATATTAAGCCGAGCTGATATTCGGCATAATGATTTCCCTGTGCAGCGGCGATCTGAAACAGCCTGATAGCTTTCTGAATATCCATATACCCATCTTCGGTCAATCGAATTTTACCCGCAAGATAGGCAGCACAGGCATTTTCCTTTTCTGCTGCTCGTTCCAGATACAGAAGTGCCTTGCTGATGTCCTGTCCCACAACTTCTCCGTGGTATAAAAGTTTTCCGAGCAGATATTCTGCCGAAGAGAATCCGCTTTCTGCAGATTCGGTCAGTAAGCGGATGGCTTCGGGAATATCCTGTATCAGCACATTGCCGTCCAAGAGTGCTTTTCCGAGGGTATATGAGGCATATTTGTTATGCTGTTCGGAAGAACGGCGGAGCAAGCTTTCTGCACGAATCAAATCCTGTTTTGTATCTTCGCCTTTGAATAAGGTTTTGCCAAGCAGATATTCAGCATATGGATTATCCTCATCTGCGGATTCTTCCAGCCAGAGAAGTGCGTAATCTACATTTTTCGAAACATCTTCACCCCTGAGAAACATTTTTCCGAGACGGTATTTGGCTACTCCGCAGCCAAGTCCTGCCGATTCCATAAGCATTTTCACGGCTTGAGACGGATTGTATTCAGCGCTGTCTTTGTCGAGCAGTTCTTTTGCTTTCCTGTAAAGTTTCCACATGACAGAAGTTTTTTCTTTTTCAGACAGCTTCAATGCTTCATCTTTTTCCGGCTCATCCATATCCGGTTCCTCCACAGTGAACACATCCTCATCGAGCAGAACAATCGGATCATGTTCAGCCGCAATATTCATTGCTTCCTGTACCACTGCATTGCGTATGGATTTGAATTCTTTGTTTTGGGACAGCGGAACGCGCTCCGGCATAGTTTCCGTATAGGTGCGGAGAACTTCTTCTCTTTGTTCGTACCAAAGATTGTACAGGACAGAGATATGCTCATCAGAAGCAAGTTCATCTACGATTCGGTTGACCATTGCTTTGACATCTGCCTTCAGATACCCATACTGTTTTTTACCGCATGTTTTTGAAAGACGGTCGGCAAGCTGAAGAAGCATTTCTTCGAGCTTTGGGTTTTCATAACTGCCCGCGTTGATTTTTGAAACAATCTCAGCAATCAATTCCCGGCTCTGCTGCCGAAGCTCGCTGCGGCGTTCAGTTTCTTTTTCATATACAAAATAGAGGTCTTGGGCAAATATGTCCTTCGCAAAAGAAGAACGCAGATTCATCACGCCTTGTTTGGAGAGGTACGGTTTGATTCCTTCATCCGCATATACTATGAGGTGTACATGGGGGTGATGGGATTCGTTATGAAAGGCGCCGTACCATTTCAGATGTTCCATCGGTATCTTGAAATTTTCTGCGAGCGCCTGAGTCTGTGTGCGAAGCATATCCCGCCACCGTTCGCCGGTGTTATATCCAAGCCGCTGAGCATCTTCACGGCGAAGCGATATGATGACCGTCCACACATTGCCTTCATAAACATTCAGCTCATCTGAGACTTTGTTCAGCTTAATCCTCACGCCGTCATCGGTAAACAATCCGTGCGATCCAAACCGCTGCGCTCTCGGTCGGGTATTGCCCATCCAGCTGACAGGAGTTTTGATGGTCATCACCTTCTTTCGGAATGATACCAATCGCCCTGTAAATAAAAAAACCGATATCAATCGTTTTTTAGAGCGATTGATATCGGTTCGTTGTTTTTAGATTATGCCGTTATTTTAATTCAGTCGGTTCATATTACATCACCATCCCTTGATCTTCATCGATGTCAGCATCTTCAGCGGAGGTTATATTCACATACTCTCCGATGATATTAAGCGCCTCATAATAACTGCCTGCCGTTTGCGTAATTCGTTCACACATTTCTGTTGCCTGATCTGCCATTCCGTTTCGGCGCAAAGTTTTTGATGCAATGCCCATCAGATTAAATATATTTCCGTCCTGACCGATCAACGGACAGTCGGGTTTCTGCTGCTCCGCGAGATAACCTCCGAGTCGGTTTGGAACATAATCTGACAGCCATGTCCCGCCGAAGGTACTGTGAGATCTGAGTCTCCATATGGCGAGTTTTCCTGTGTCGAGCTTTACATTTTCTTCGAAAGGAAAGAGCAGACAGGTTATACCGTTGCATTCAAATGACAGACAATTTTCAAACTTGCTTCCGTCAAGCAGAATATTTTCGTTCGCCAGCAGCTCGTTGATGCCGTCCTGCCATTCCTGCAAATCTCCGCCGCAGCCTTGCAGAATAAGACCTTCCTTGTTTTGCATTTTTCTGAGGTCATCTGTAGTAATTTTCTTGATCATAACTGCATCCCTCCAAACTGCTGCTCATTTTCTTCCTCTTGTGACGGTTCAGTTTCCATAAACTCTCTCGGTGTCAGATCATAGCCGAGAAAATTCGGGGAAGTGTCATCGATAAAGGAAAGATATCCTTTTTCACGAAAATCCAACAGTTCCCTCATCAGTACCGTACCACCATGATTTACACCAACTTTCGGCTCAATGAAGATAAACTGTCCTTCTTCATCGCTGTACCTCAAATCATAGGCATATAGACCTTCGGGAATTTCTTCGGGAAGTATTCTGCCGTTGGAAAACAATGCTTTTCGCCCAAGAACCTCTATGACATCCAACTTCTCATCAGTGAACGCCTGCGTTTTCAGCTCCTCAACTTCCGGTTCATGACAAGCTACCAGCTCATACAGTAAATGACCTCTTGCGGATATTACTCCGTATGGTGTGCAGGATGCTCCGAGGCGTTTGAGCAGCCTTTCGCCTTCATTTCTTGTAAAAAGCGTATCCAGCCATTCAGAATCAAACTTACTGTCCAAATGGTGAGAAAGATATTGCTTGAAAAATGCTCCGGCGTCATCCGGTTTAGCGGTGATTTGATACTGCCATAAATGGTCAATAATATCATGACAGCTTTCCAAATCCGCAGGCTGTTCGGCACAAAGCACTGCTTTAAATTTCAGCTGATCGACAGGCGAAAGATAGGTGATTTTTTCAGCAAGCCTATTCAGCTTGTCAAAGTCCTGCATATCACCGAACATTTCAGAAGTTATCTGAGGAATAGATGATTCAAAATCAAAGTATACGCAATCTTCTATACAACCTTCATTATGAAGGTTGGCTATGCGGTCTGCTTCTGATTTGACGATTGGCAGGCTGATCCATTCGGCACTGCCTGCTGTTTCATCTGCGCTGTTCATTGGCGCTTCTGCAATTTTAAGGCGGAAAGCATACCACTCGGAAGGTTCTTCATTGGGGAGAGTTTTTCCGTCATATATTTCAGGCCGTTCATATTCTCCGGCTACGATATAAAAATCGTTTATAAAGATACCGCCGTCAATTTCTCTTTGCAGCCTGCCGATTTTCTTTCTGTCCAGCAGATAGACTGCGTTATCAGGAACGCTGTTTACATCGTCATGCAATTCGCTTTCGATGACGAATTGACCGAGTAGTTCATCGTCACTCACATCGGCAGCAATCATGACTGTTTCAAGACCGTAAGTTGTATTGATTAAATCCTTTATGCTGACAAGCTCATCTGCATTGTTTTGCGTGATATCCCGACCGGCTATAGCCTGAAATGCCAATATTTCTTCAAACCCCAAAAAAGCAAGGCGTTTTGCAAAAAAGTTCATTTCATCCAGTGTCGGGGAATCAAGCCGGACATCCAAAAGTTCCGGCAAAAGGCCGCATTCCAAAACGGAGATTTCAGGAGATACATTTTCTCTGCCGACGGCTCTTATTTTTTGCAGAGCGTCACGGATTTCATATTCCTCCGCGGGCAGTTCAAGGGATGCGTAATAATATCCGTCCCCTCCGGGGTATTCATTTGCAAGTTCAATTCGCATTTGTTTTTCCATATGTTACACCTCATTGCACGATATCATATCTTTCATTGATTTCTTTTAATTTTGTTCCGATAGCAGAAATGACGGGAACGCTCACCGCGTTACCCGCCATTTTATACAGCCGTCCATCAGAAAGACCGGTTGCCGCCGCTTTATAAAATTGTTCATCGGTAAAACCCTGCAGCCGCCAACATTCAATCGGCATGAGCTTTCGTATTCTTCCGTGATGGATAATCCCATGCCGGTCTTGTGCCGTTATTGTATACATCGGCTCGTTTGGTTCTTTGATTCTTCTGCCTTGCTGGCGCACTTTTTCTCTGTCGGGGCTGATAATAGCTCTCGGTTCGTCAGTAACCAGAACTGCCGAATGTTCCCCTCGGTGGTTGCTGACTCCTGAATCCTGTCTCGCTGTAATGCATCTTGCGTGCCGGGTAATAACAGGATTGCTGTTCATATCGATGAAATATAACCCTGTTTTACCGCCCCAGCCGCCCGAACCCGCGCATTGTGTACAGGCTACTCCGGATGGATCATAGACGCGCTGTCCCTGCGGTCCGGGGATGAGCTGCTTAAGATCTTCCGCATTGCCGCCGGGGAGAGGAAATATTTCTCCGGTACCTCGTCCTCCAAGACTTGCGACAATATACAGTCGCCGTCTTTGCTGGGGAACTCCGAAATTTGCGCTGTTATGCACACACCATTCAACACCATACCCCAGTTCAATAAGCGTGGAGAGGATGGTTTTAAATGTCCTGCCTGCGTCATGCGACAGCAGACCGGGGACATTTTCCATAAGAAGAAATGGAGGCCGTTTGGCTTCAGCAATTCGGGCAATTTCAAAGAAGAGAGTGCCTCTTGTATCGTCTGCAAATCCGAGCCGCTTTCCAGCAACTGAGAAACTTTGGCATGGAAAACCCGCGCAGATGAGGTCAAAGTCGGGCAGATCGTTTGGATCAATGGTTCTTGCATCTTCAAAATACATTTCTCCTTTTGATTTATAAATAGCGTTATATGCTTGATTTGCATACTTATCGATTTCACAGTGACCGATACATTGAAAACCGCCGACTGCTTCCAGTCCTGAACGGAAACCGCCGATCCCCGCAAACATATCGAAAAATCGGATTACCATATGGCATCCGACCATTCCTTATATTTTTATTCACCTCACATTTCCATGACAGGAGCAATGTCCTCATTATTCATATTTTCATTTTGTTCTTCTGCCAATTCTTCCGGCGTCAGTTTGCGGAAGCTGTCCTCTCCGGGGATCAGGGACAGCGTTCTCCCGTCATCCCATTTCATTCCGATCTGAGATGCGTCGTCCACATACTGCACTGTTCCTCTTGTTCCGGGCGGTACAGGGGCATATGGATCATCCATGCTGATTAGCTCCAGCCGGGTGCCGGGGGGATACATTTCTTTATATCGTTCTGCCTGCCTGTGCAGGCGTTCCCATTCGTTCATATCTTACATCTCCATTTCATTTATAGGTTCTTCCGATTCATATATTTCCGCCGTGCCGTCAAGTTCCATCTGCATCGGAATCAGTACCTTCAGAAGCTGTTCTCTGTATCTCATATCGGCTATCCGGTCAATATAGATACCGAAGGTAGAGATAAATGGTTCACCGTCCGCTGTCGTAATCAACAGGTCATCATACAGACCATGTGTGCAGATAAAATCTGCCACTTCCTGCAGGCTGTGAAGTTCTGTCCTTCCGGCAGGGAAATGACCAATTAAAAGCGGATATTTATCTGTAACATTCATATATTACATTCCTCCCATCTGTAATCCCTGTGAATTTTCAATACAGCTTTCTAATTCATCCTCAGTACAGAGGAAATAGCTGTCTGAAGAGTTCCAAAAAGAAACGAAAAGTTTGCCGTCTTCTGTTTGAATCGGCTGTTGTTCAAAGTGTTCTCCGAATCCGTCTGCACACTGTCCAACCAGCCACTTTTTGAAAATCTCTGTTTCATCTTCTGTCAATTGTTCTTTGAATCGGCAGTTGATTTTTCCGTATAATTTTCCTTTATATTCGTCGACAGTCCATACCGCACTGACAAGCTTGGCCTTTACGCTTTCATCATCGTCAAAGAACTGTGCCATCTCATCTTCCGGCGATGACTGTTCCATTTCCAGCAGCTCACGGATTTCCCATTCATAACTTTTCAGATACCGGTTTCCCGCCGGTTGCATTTCACTGTATTCACTCTCTTCAATGTTTCCGTCAAGCGGGCAGAAGAACGATATTTTGAACTGTCCCAGCATATCCTTCATTTTCTTGATATCTGCTGTTAATTCCTGAATGGAATCATATTGGTCATAAAGAATGTTTTGTTCCAGTTCATCTTTGAGTTCATCATCTGCTGTCATAAGCAAATATGCAGTTGTGTTGGCGTCTGCAAGACTGTTATCCTCTCCGAGAAGCCGAATAACATGATTCCCAAAATTACTGTCAGAATATAGCTTTATCTGAATATCATCATCCTCATTGTCTGTCAGCATAATATCGTTTGGAGACTTTCGGATTCCGATAGACAGCAGTTTTTCATATACATCATAGATATCTGTTCCAGAAGCTTTTTCGGATTTATACGTTTCATATCTTGCATCTAAAATCGACTATGCAAACGGCGAGATCGACCGCTACAACAACGATTTGCAGTTGTTTAATTATTATAAGCAAACATTTGAAGAATGGTTCAATGTGTCACATACATCAAATATTACGGCAAAATACAACGCATTGTGAGGTGAGAAAATGCAAAAGCCGTACTTGTCGAGTACACAAAAAACGCGAAATATGATCGCTGGGTTTGGCGGTATCAACCACAATCTCGTCATTGATGAGAATGAATTCTATGATCAGAAAAACATGACTGCAGACTTTTATCCCGTGCTGTCTCCGCGCAGGAAACGCGGCATCATCCGCACTTTTGCAGATCCTCATATCTTGTATACCAAAGACAAGCTGGCTTGGGTCGACGGCACAAAATTCTACTACAACGGCGCGTATGTCGGAGAAGTGGAAGCAAGCGACAAGCAGATGTGCAAGATTGGCGCGTTGCTTGTTATTTTCCCGGATAAGAAAGTGTACAACACCGAAGACGGAACGTTTGAAGACTTGGAAGCAACTTTTGAGACTGTAGCGGATGTATCGTACACGCTTTGCAGTGCAGACGGTACGGCATATGAGGACTACACAGTAGGCATTACAGCGCCGGACACACCGTCTCCCGGCCAATTATGGCTTGATACATCGCAGTCCCCTGCTGTGCTTAAACAGTACAGCGAAACGTACACGGCGTGGACGGCGATTCCGTCCACCTATGTAAAGATTGCATCCGAAAACATCGGAAAGCTGTTTTCGAAATATGACGGTGTGAGGATCTCCGGTTCTACGGATGAGCAATTCAACACAAATATGGTGATCCAGGAGCGCGGCGACGGATACATCATTGTTATTGGCATCATCAACGCGCCGTTCAATCAACCGGCAGACAGCGGCCATGTGACGGTTAAAAGAATTGTTCCTGATATGGATTTTGTCACGGAACAGGAAAACCGTATCTGGGGGTGCTCAAGCAAAAATCACGAGATTTACTGCTGTAAATTAGGCGATCCGAAAAACTGGAACTGTTTCATGGGGCTTTCGTCTGATTCCTATGCGGCTACGATTGGTTCTGACGGAGATTTTACCGGTGCGATTTCTCATCTTGGGTATGTTCTTTTTTTAAAAGAAGATATTATCCATAAGGTGTATGGAACGCGTCCGGCAAATTTTCAGATATCGGATGTTTACGCGCGCGGTGTGCAAAAAGGCAGTGAGCGTTCGCTTGTCATTGTAAACGAAACGCTTTTCTATCTGTCGAGAAATGGTGTGTGTGCATATGACGGTTCTTTGCCGGTGACGATTTCTCAGAAACTTGGCACTGCGTTTTGGTCGGATGCAGTAGGCGGCACAGTCGGCAGCAAATACTATATCTCGATGAATGACGGAAACAAATGGTCTGTTTACGCATTTGACACCGAAATGAACGTGTGGACAAAAGAAGACGATGTTCATGCAAAATGGTTTTCTCGTGTCGGCAATGAACTGTATTTTGTAGACGATAAAAACCGGTTGTGCTCTGTAAACGGAACAACCGCTCTATATAATCTCTTTTGTTCTTTTTTTTGATTGCGTCTGTAAAGGTGGTGCTGTGTTTTGAATTTCTGAAATTCACAGGGATCGTCTCACTTTCGTTTATATATTTTTGGA
>NZ_JACJKY010000037.1 GCF_016901855.1 Merdimmobilis hominis
TGACGAAGATGCAGAGGAAGATATCTCTGCATAAAAGTAATAACCGGAAGGCAAAATTGCCTTCCGGTTACATACCACCCTAAAAACTTCGCTAAGAACACATAGCAAATCGCTTCGTGTTATTTTTATGATCTGCTTTATGATCTGCGCCGTGCGGTTTTGCATGCTGCTGTACCGAATACAGCGGCAAATCCAAGGGAAAGCATCGGCAAAGCAAAGGATGTCGCATCACCTGTATCGGGAACGGGAACCGATTCTTCCTCTTCTTCAAACGTAAACGAGAATGTGGTTTCTCCCTGTGCAGCAGCAGGCATTGCGCTCCCTGCAAGCCAGAGCAAACCGCTTGCTGCAAAGGCTGCTGCTCGAACAGCAAACCGTTTTTTATTCAACCGGAACCAGCTCAATTCCGTAGGTCATGCTGCCGGTGTAAGTAACACCTTTTTTGATCGAAGACGAACCGGTCAGAATCGGTTTTACGGTAAACGATTTTGTGCCGTCTTCTGTAAAGGAAACGATCTCGGTGCCATTGATACCGTTGCCCACCGTTTCGATGCGGCGGCCGTCTTCAAATTCAAAGTAATAGCGCAGAGAAGCCTGTTTGCCATCCTCTGTTCTGCCTTCCAGCAGCATCTGATCGCGGAATTTATCAGTGCCTGCAATGGTGACGGAAATTTTCTGATCGCCGAGATTTTCCACATCGGAAGCCTCAAAGCTCATGACCGAACCTTCTTTTTCAATGGTCAGTGTGTCCGGAATTGTGACCGTGTAGGTCGGATCGTTTGCATACTCAAACGTAAAGTTGGTGCTCAGCTCTACGCCGCCCTCCTGTGTTGCAGAACCTGCGCAAACCGGAAGTGCTGCGAGCGAAAGACAAACTGCACCTGCGAGTACGGACGTTAAAACCTTTTTCATTGTTATTTCCTCCTTGAATCGCTGTTTTGATCTATCTTCAACCGTTTTTGACGGACGGTTGCGTTATATTACCTGAAGCTTTGCAGTCACAACGGCGTTGTTGTGCTTTGCACCGCTCTGCGGATCATACGGATCAATCTGAATTTTCAGCACATATTCACCGGTTTGCAGTGCGCGGTTGAGCGTAATTTCCTGCACCGCTTTTCCGGGTTCGATTGCATCCGATGTATAAATCGGTGTTTCTTCATCGTCAATATACAGTGAAAATTGAAACACGCATGCATTCTCTTTTGGATTATACAGCGTGAGCGCAACGTTTTCTTCGCCTGCCGGAAAGATGATCGTGCCGTATCCGGGAATTTTGATTCCCTGCTGTTCATCCGAAACAATCGGCTGTGACGGCTCCCACTCATGTGCATCTGCGTCCAATACAAGGCCGCCGGGTGTTGTCTGTGTTCCGTTTGTCAATAAACAAACTGCCCCAAACACAATGCCTGCCAAAACAACTGCAATCAGTATACTTCCAAATACAATCTGTTTTCGTCTCAAATTCTGTGCGCTCCTCTCTGTTTCGACATGATTGTATCGTTTTCATGTAAAAACAGAAAGATTGTTTTTGTAAAAATCAGGTAAAGGAGATTTTTCCTATTCCGGTCCGATTTTGTCTTGTTTTTTGCGTTGAATTGATTGAATTTCTATGAATTTTTTGCTATGATATTTTTAATTGAGCAATTCTCAACCCATTGGTTCGGGATTTCCCGAAAAGGAGGATGTATGAAAAAAGAAAAAGTTCAAATCGGACAGGAAGGCCTGTTTGATGCACGTCAGTTAGGTGTGCCGAAAATGCTTCTGCTCGGACTTCAGCACACATTCGCGATGTTCGGTGCGACCGTACTCGTACCAATCATCACCGGTCTTGACGTTTCCACCACCCTGTTGGTTGCAGGTCTTGGCACACTGCTGTTCCACCTTATCACAAAAGGCCGCGTTCCGGCATTCTTAGGCTCGTCTTTTGCGTTCTTGGGTGGTTTTTCTGCGGTTGCACCGCGTCTTGCAGACGGCAGTGCAAACCTTGAAATGCTGCCGTATGCCTGCGGCGGTGTCGCGATTGCAGGTCTTGTGTATGTTCTGCTGTCGCTTTTGATTCACGCGTTCGGCATCGAACGAATCATGCGCTTTTTCCCGCCGGTTGTCACCGGCCCGATCATCATTTCAATCGGCTTGATTCTTTCGCCAAGCGCTGTGACAAATGCAAGTCAGAACTGGCTTTTGGCGGTTGTTGCGCTCGGCGTCATCATCGTATGCAACATCTTCGGCAAAGGCATGATCCGCATCATCCCGATTATTCTGGGCATTTCCGTTTCCTATATCGTGGCGGTCTGCATGAGACAAATCGATTTTCAGCCGGTTCTTGACGCCGCTTGGATTGGTCTGCCGCTGCACACCTCTGCCATGGCAAAATTCGACTTAAACGCGGTTTTGATGATCGTCCCGATCGCACTTGCAACCATCATGGAGCACATCGGCGATATGGCGGCCATCAGTGCAACCACCGGACGCAACTACATTGCAAATCCGGGACTCTCCCGCACACTGCTTGGTGACGGTCTTGCAACCACAATGGCAGGTATTTTCGGCGGCCCGGCAAACACCACATACGGCGAAAACACCGGTGTGCTTGCAATGACCCGCATCTATGACCCGCGCATCATGCGCATTGCCGCTTGCTTTGCGATTCTTTTGAGCTTCAGCCCGAAAGTCGGCGCGCTCATCAGCACGATTCCGACCGCAATCATCGGCGGTATTTCGTTCATTCTCTACGGTATGATTTCCGCAGTCGGTGTGCGCAACGTCGTCGAAAGCCGCGTCGATTTCACCAAATCACGCAATCTGGTCATTGCGGCTGTCATCTTGGTCAGCGCGCTCGGCATCAGCAGCGGTATCTCGTTCGCGATCGCAGGCTATACCATCACCTTGTCCGGTCTTGCAATCGCTGCAATCCTCGGTATTGTCTTAAACGCAATTCTGCCGGGCAACGACTACGTATTCCACAAAGATGACGAACCCGTCAAGGAACCGGAAATCAAGCACGTCACGCCTGATCAGCAATAACATATGACAAAAAATCGGATGCAAACCTGCATCCGATTTTTTTATGCGCTTATTCCATTTTTCAATATAAGTCGGCGCCGTTTTGCTGCATAATCTGACGCACCAGCCGTCCGTCGATCTCCCGCGGCGTACACGATTGTTTGACCGCAAGCGCCGCGCCGATGCCTGCCGCTTCACCAAGATACCGGCAGGTATGCTGCACGCGCAGTGTCGACTGAGCATAAAAGTCGGCGCCGGCGCATCGTCCTGCCACCAGCAGATTTTCAAATCCCGACACCAGAACCGCACGATAGCTGATCGTATAATACCGTTTGTCCTCGGGTACTGTTTTGTCATAATGAGGCTGTTCCATCTCGCCGCGCTGTGTATCAACCGCTTTGTGAATGTCAATCTCGTAATCACTCATGGCAATTGCATCGTCAAATTTACGGTAAGCAAGCACATCTGCCACCGACAGCCATCCATCCGTGCGAATCCGGCGGCTTTCCCGAATGCCCATCATCGGCGCAAATTTCGACAGCACGCAGTGCGAAAATCCGGGCACATAATTTCGGTAAAACGCATATACGCGCAAAACCGCCTGTCGGCCTGCGATATACTTCTGCGTCAGCGTGCTGTTTTTTAACACGTTGCTTCCGCCGCCGAGCTCCGGACAGTTAAAGCTCAGCGTACGTTCGCTTCCCGGCATAGAAAACATCTGCATATAAGAGGCATCCTGCGCAGTGAGTGTTCCAAGCGCCACATGCTGCTGAATCAATGCGTCAAATGCCGGACATGCGTGCGGCGCATAGGTGGAAAATTCGGGATATCGCGTATAGCCGTCGTGCTGTCCGCCTTGTTCCAAAAAATCACCGAATGCATCAAGATCCACATTCGACAGTTCAAACCGAAGTGTGACAGACTGATTGTTTCCGGTAATCGGATCACCCTGTTCATACGAAGCGCCGGCGGACACACAAACATCACCGTCCGCTGTACAATCAATAAACTGCTTGCCCTGTACAACGCGCATTCCCATCTTATCCGTGACGACAATCCCTTTCACCGTGCCGTTTTCTGCTAATACGTCACTGCACACCGTATCGTAGCAAATGGTGCACCCGCTTTCGACCACCAGCTGTTCAAGCGTTGCTTTCAGCCGTTCTGTATCAAACCACGTGCTGTGATTTCCCGTTCGTTTAAAAGCCGTACCGTCCTGCTCCATCCGTTCGCGGATCATGCGGCTTACATAGCTTTCTGCGTTCGATGTACGCATTCCTTCGTGCATGATCGGTGTGACGAGTGCCATCGTCTGCGTACCGCCCAAACAGCCGTAACGTTCAATCAGCAGTGTTTTCACACCCTCGCGTGATGCTGCAATCGCGGCAACTGCACCGGCGGTTCCGCCGCCGATCACCACGACATCATAAAACACCGGATCAACCGGAAGCATTCTTTGATATTGCACCGTTTCCATGATAAAACGCCTCCTTTTGGCACGATTGTAGCACAACGAAAATCGGTTGTAAACGGGTTTTCTATAAAAAATCGGATGCAAAGTATGCATCCGATTTTTGTGTGATTCCGATCTTATTTCTTTGCTGTTCTGGCTTCATCAAACAGTCCGTCTACGGTAAGACCCGTTTTTTCATCGCCCTCAAGCTCTTTAAAGCACGAGAGTACATGCTCATCCTCCGTGACATAATACGCGCACCGCGCAGAAAACTGATACCGTGTTTCCTTGTATTCGTCCTTCATGACCCCCGCGACAATCCGATCACCCGCTTGAAATGACGGTGTATAGTCGAAAAACAGGAGCGGCGAGGAAATGGTGATCGCTTCTCCGCCTTCGAATATGCCGTTTGTATCCCGAATCACTTTCGCCGGATATTCAAATTTCGCGACGCGGCTTGAATCGACTGTTTCGCCTTTTTCCATCGGCTTTTCATCAACGCCGCTCCTGAGATCAATGCTGTAAAACTGGGGCTCACCCGTGATTTCCACATAGACAAAGGTGTCATTCTGACTGACCCTTTCGGCAAAGGTATAATCGCGCATTGACATCATTGGTGGATGTTCTGCCGAATCCGGATACTCCTCACGCAGTGCCTCGATCTCCTCTTTGCTGAGGGAAGCTTCTGGTGCACACGCAGTCAGTGCACACAGCAAAACGGCCAGCAGTGCCGCAAACAGTGTCCGTGTTGTTATTCGGTTGATACGTTTCATTTCGTTCACCCTTTCTTTCAAATATAGAGCTGATATATTACACCCTTACTACTGGCTCATGTCTATAAAGATAAAAATCAATATCATTCAAACGATTTTGCTTTACCTCTACTCCGATTGTTCTGACGCCTTCGCTTTTCTGACTGCCCGCACCTCTTCGAGCAAGGCGCCCACACCGATGCCCGTTCTTTCATCGCCTTCGATCTCTTTGACACACGAAAGCACATGTCCGTCCTCTGTGACGTAATACATTGTCGTCCACCCAAAAGAATACGCGTTTTCCCGCTCCTTATCTTTCGTCACGGCCACTGCAACGCGATCTCCAACCTGGAGCGGCGGTGTACTGTCAAAAAAGATCATGGGACAATGCAGCTGAATGGCTGCACCCGATTTGAGCAGTCCCTGCGAATCATCCAGCACCTTTGCCGTGTATTCAAAAAAGGTGTTGTCAGTAGAAAGTCCCTGTTTTTGGTACTTTTCAATCATCTGCGCATCCATGTATTTTTCCATTGATTTGCTGAAATACTGCAGCTCGCTCGTAATTTCCACATAGACATACGTATCCGCCATCGTTGCTTTCCGCTCAAACGACTGCTGAACGAACATATTAACAAGCGGCGGCGGGGAATTATATTCCGGATACTCCTCGCGCAGTTCTTCGATTTCCGCCTCCGTGAGCGGTTCAGGCTCCGGCGCGCACGCAGTCAGCGCACACAGCAAAACAGCCAGCAATCCTGCAATCAGCGTCAACGCATTTTTTCGATTGATTTGTTTCATATCGTTTCACCTCTTCTTTTTGATTATTTTTCACACAGACATTCAAAAAAGCAAAAACGGCTTTCTGTAACTTCAGTTTACTATGATGACAATATTTTGTCAATATGGATGCATGATTTTGTAAAAAAAAGCATGCATGATGATCTCATGCATGCTTTTTGCGTATTCAATTTGAGTGTGTGCGTTTCTTACTGCTGCGATACAATACAATCAGCAGCACGGACGCGAGCAACGGGAAAATAATCGCACACAGCAATCCGATTTTCATACCAAGCTGATCGACGGACATCTGCATCGAAGCGGCAAGGGCTGTCACCCATTCATTTTTAAGCGCAAAGTCAGTCACCGCTCCGACAAGCTGCGGTCCGATTGATGCGCCTAAATCTCCGCCGGCTGCCATCAGTGCAAAGACTGCGACACCCGATGCCGGGAATCGTTCGGATGCAACAAGCAGACTGCCCGGCCAAAGCATTGCAACGCAGAATCCTGTCATTGCACAGGCGATGAGTCCTACCAACGCCACATTTGAGAGCGTTGCTGCGAGATAGCAAAGCGTTGCGCCTATGCCGCTGAGCATCAGTACTTTATAGATGTTTTTGCCGTATTTTGCATACAGCGACCGTCCCAGGCCGAGCATGACGGCAAACAATGCAACGCCGAACACATCGCCCCACACTTTTGGAATGCCGAGCGCCTGTTCCAGATAACTCGAGCTCCACTGCGACATGGTGCATTCACTTGCACCACCCAGGAAGATGCAGAAAAAGCAAACGAGAAAATCTTTTCCTTTGATCAAAGAAAGCACATTTGAGGCATGCTGCGGTGTTTTCAGGTTCGGTACCTTTGAGGTAAAAAACAATACACAGGAAACAATCGGGATAATTGTCCAAAGCAGTGCGAGAATCTGCCAGTTTTCTTTGCCGAACACAAGCAAAAACAGCGTACTGAGAATGACAACGCCTACAACGCCCCATGCGTACACAGAGTGCAGTTTACTGACCTCATGATCAGCGTCGTCCGGTGCCATTTCTGCGATCACCGGGCTGATGAGTACCTCAACAAGGCCGCCGGAAGCCGCAAAGACGACGGTGCCGATGACAAGACCCACATAGACTGCATCGGGGAAGAAAAACGGAAAAACCGCATAAATCAGCAGTCCAAGACTGGTAAGCACAGGTGTCAATTTGACAGCTTTTTCAATATTGAATTTATGAGAATAAAACGAAAACAGCAAATCCACGCCAAGCTGTGTACAGAAGTTAATAAGGATCAACGCACCGAGCATTGAAAAGGAGATCCCGTACAGACTTCGAAACGTCAAAAAAAGCAATGGCGACAGATTGCCCACCACTGACATGGAAAGATTCGCCGTATAACAGGCGTATTTTGTGCGAATGTATTCTTTTTTCATCGTATCCCGCTCTCTATTTTTCTTTATAAAACGCCATTATTATAGCACAGAACGACAAAAAGTCAACAAGTAAATCTTCACCCGCACCTGCGGCGCAGGCACAGCCTGATTCCCTCGCGCACGAACATCAGCAGATGAAAAGAAATGATGTATCCCGCGCCGCTGGTTTCTCCTCTCGCCCCCGACGCGCAGGCACAGCCTGATTCCCTCGCGCACGAACATCAGCAGATGAAAAGAAATGATGTATCCCGCGCCGCTGGTTTCTCCTCTCCCATCCCCGGCGCGAGCAACTCATTAAAATAAAAAAACTAAGTCCAGACGCGAATTACGTCCAGACTTAGTCTGGTGGCTCCCCCAACTGGACTCGAACCAGTGACACCCTGATTAACAGTCAGGTGCTCTA
>NZ_JACJKY010000038.1 GCF_016901855.1 Merdimmobilis hominis
TAGCCGTTTGTTTTATTCGAAATGGCCTACGGCTCGATGAAACTATTTCTGTTCGATTTTACGGGGTTTTTATTCGTGACATCGTTCTGCCTCGCGCATTACAGTGCGGTAAACCGATTTCCATAATCGCAAACTGCTTTCGGGATATTTTTCACGCATTTTACGGATTGCCGCTTTCCGAGCCTTTATTATTCCGTCCGGCTTCATCATATGTTCCAAGCAAAGCTCGTCAAGGTCGATGTGCTTATAACCGAACAACGCATAAGAACCACCAAGGATCTCTCTGTCTTTTTTCGGCAGCGCCTCAAATAACTCCTTTAAAAATTCAAGGCAAAGCTTATGATATACAATTCTGTCAGTGGATGCCGAGGACTTGTTCGGCATCAGACGCTCATACGGATCATACGGCTCTCCGTCCTCGTAAGGCACAAGGTCATAGACCGAAAGAAAGTGTGTGTTATAACCAATATGCCGAGCAACATCCTCAACGGAAATACCAAGTTCTTTTGCAATTTCCTCCGGCTCCTTGCCTGTATCGTAATATAACTGCTGTGCTTTCCGCAGCTCCGCCATATCCTCAGGATCAAAGAAAAGAACGCCGAGATTACATTCCATCCACCGATACATTGCACCCTTCAGGCGAGGATAAAGATAGGTGGTGAGCTTTGCCCGTTCCGGTTCGTATTTCTTTTTGCGAAGGAGAGAGAAAAACTCAAGCATACCTTCGTAAAAAAGTTCATTCACAACATATTTGGAATGTGCCGTCAGTTTATTCGGATGCTCCGCACTTTTATTATAACAGTTAAAATTAACGGCAACTTCCTTTGCGATACTGCGGATAAAACCGATATTTTTATTATAAAGTTTCTCTAAAATCGTTTCGTCGCCGTCATAGAACTTTAAAATTAATTCTTCGTTGGTCATAAGCTCACCTCCTCCACTATAATTCTAACAAACGATGTGCACCATAAACCGTACTTTACTCAGACTTCGGTCTGCCGCGCGGTTTGGTTTTACGAACAACATCACACAACGGATATAGATTTTTAGATGCAAGTTGCTCTTCAAACTCCTCATTTGTTGTTCCCGATCTTGTGGTTGCATCGTAATATAAATCCTGCGCCGTGCGGTATAATTTATATTTTTCTTCTTGTGTTATCACTCCACGGGAGAAATCCTTATCGATACGCAAGTAACAACGGCGAAGGGATTGCGCCTTGGGGTTGTCAGCCTGTAATTCTTTTATTCCCTTGCGGTGATAACCAAGCTGAGCGCAGGTGTACTTTGGATTATCGGGTGCAGGGTTGTCGCAATACTTGGTGTGGTATCCCTTTTTAAGCAAAAAGTATCTGCCGCAGTATTCACATTTGCGGATAATATATCCCACTTCCAATGCCTTGTAAAAATCCATTTTAAGCAGTGCCTGTAACGACTCCACCTCATAATACTGATAGATTTTATATTCTCCCGACCCCTCAAAAGTTTCCCTTGGCATATGGCGAAGGATTACAGGATCATTAGCGGTAAAGTATCCCGAACCCTCAACCGGATTGGCGATAAACTTTTCAGCACGGGGATGGTTAAACAAGTCATCAAGAGCCATTGCATAGTTGTTGGTATCAAGCTTATTCAGAGAGGATAAAAAGAATTTTATGAAATTAAATATCGTTGTGTTGAATGAATTTATATCGTAAAGCGCCTTTGCATATGCATCGCAGTAATCCTTATAATACTTCCACTTAACTGCGATGTTGCCCGGATAAATCAGCAACGCTCTTGTTTTTTCGGGTGGCAGTTCAGGAATTGGCGGCTGGGGTGTGGTAACACAGAACGCCTTTTCTGTCTGGGTGTTTGTGTAATATTCTTTATTTACACCGCCATAATTATTTGGATTCTCAAGGTAATCTTCGTAGGCGGTAATTTTATTTAATACTTCAATGTCATGTTCAGAAAGCTCACAATCGTCACTCTCAAACATCGATTGCTGTGCTGTAAACTGTTCAGCTTCTGCAAAAATATCTGTCTCCTCTCGCACAAGTTCAAGGCAGGGGAACTCACAGATCATAGCATCGAGTTTTATATATTCCTTGTTGGCTTCATACCAATCAGAAAGTTTCTTGCTCCGCATATATTCGCTTAACTTGCTTTGTGCAAGTTCCAACTGTTCGCGCATAGCAGCATATTTATCTTTCGGCAGATTCAAAAACTCAGTTGTCAGGTCACCGAGCGAAAACTTTTTACCATTAATTTCGATGTGTTTATCACCGATGCAAAAAGATATACATCCAAACAAGAGAACACCTCCTAACTTTAATTTGTCAGCAAATAGTTTTATATTATATATGACAATTATTATTTTATCATTTTTTCTTACACAATACAAGTAGAAGGGCGAAAGTCAGAGTAAAAAACTTTGACTCTCGCCCTTACTTTATTTCAAGGAGGTGTTTTCAAATGACTGAAAACAAACCGAAACTCACCGTTATAGACGGTGAAACCCTAATGGATACAAGACTGGAACCGACCAAGTTTTGTATCGACACTCTGTTGCCGCAAGGAATAACAATCCTCGGCGGCGCACCTAAAATCGGTAAATCGTGGTGGGTGCTGGATATTTGTATCCGCATCGCCAAAGGAGAAAGCGTGTGGGGTATGCCAACCACCAAAGGCACAACGCTGTATCTTTGCTTGGAGGATACGCTCAGGCGTGTGCAAGAGCGACTGTGTTTAATCACAGATGACGTTCCCTCCAACGCTTTCTTTGCAACGGCGGCGCATACGCTTGCCGAAGGTCTCTGCGATGAAATCTATGCGTTTGTGAAGGAGCATCCCGATACCGTTCTCGTTGCAATCGATACTTTTCAGATCGTGCGTAACGGCGGTGTGGATACCTCTTACGGTAACGACTACGATGAAATCCGTCAGATGAAGCAGTTGGCAGACGAGCTTAATATCTCTCTTCTGTTGGTGCATCACCTTCGTAAGCAGGGCGATAGTGATCCGCTGAACAAACTGTCAGGCACGACCGGAATCGTAGGCGCAGTCGATTCGGTCTTCGTGCTTGACAAAAGCAAACGCAGTGAAAACCTCGCCACACTCGTTTGCACGGGCAGAGATATTGAGCATCGGCAGTTTGAACTAAAGTTCTCAAACAAGGATTTTCTATGGGAAGTAAAATCCGACAGCCGTGAGCAACCCGAAAAATTGTTGCCGCCGGAGATGGAATTGCTCGTTCAGTTTATGAAAGAACAAAAATCTTTCGTAGGCGGTAACAGTGAGTTCGTGGAACTGTTCAATAGACTGACCGATAGAGAGGCAACGGTCAAAGGCTTCAAGCAAATGATGAACCGTTGGCGGTACGACCTTGAAGCGCTCGGTGTGCATTATCGTGATCACCGTAGCAATGGCACACGGCTACTGGAGGTGAAATATATTCCTTCTTCTGCTGTGGGCAGTGACGAAAGTGCCGTAAGTGACGAAACAAATTCGGTGTAGAAAACATTCGTCACTTTCGTCCCTTGCGTTCCTGTAAGGCGTTTTTTTGCAAAGATTTGCAACTTGGAGTAAACACCCGACCGCCTCGGTTAAAACGCAACACAGGGCAAATGTGAGCCGAGTGTGCGGAGATTTGTCGCTGAAAGTTAGTGATAAAGCGATAAAAACTACCGCATTTTATTTCTCTCCTTTAGGAGAGAACCAGCATCGCCTTTGGCTGTACGACCACCGCTAAAGCGGCGGCCGCGCCTTCGACTGCTGTTTATTGGGCAGAAGCCCAAACCCACTTCTTACCTTCTTTGAAAAGAAGGTAAGCCAAGAAACTTTAATATTTAAAAGGATGTGTTTTATATGAAAACTAAACGATTCAATTTCAGAGTCTCCGATACGCTGGATGCTCTGATCCGTAAGAAAGCCGCAGATGCCGGAATGAGCATTACCGACTATATCATACTCTGCGCCATCGATAAAAAGGTAATAAATTACGACGGTCTGCGTGAGCTTACCACACAGGTGAAAAAACTCGGCAACAATGTAAATCAGTTGCTGATACTTTCCCGTCAGGGAAGAATCAGCACCGTAAATCTTGCCGCCACCCAAGAGGAACTGAAAAAGATTTACGAACTGCTATCTGCCGAGCTTGGAAGAGGGTGATGTTATGGCAATTGTTCATTTCGTAAATTACCAAAAACCGCAAACCTATAATACAATGTCGTTTGTCTTGCAATACACAATGCGAGATGACAAAACCGTTGCCGATGACGGCAATAAGTATGTGACCGGTGTTAACTGCACACCGCAGTCTGCCTATACCGAGTTTAATAACACCAAGCGGTTATATAACAAAACGGATAAAAGACTGTTCTATCATTTCGTTCAATCCTTTTCGGTGGATGAAAATATATCACCGCAAACGGCACACGAAATAGCAGTTAGATTTGCCGAGGAAACTGAAAAATTTTCCGGCTTCGAAATCGTAGTGTCCACCCACTGCGACCGTGACCATATCCACTCGCATTTTGTTATGAACAGCGTAAACGCAGAAAGCGGTAAAAAGTTTCACATCACCGAAAGCGAGGTGGAAATGCTGATGCAAAAATCAGACGTCCTCTGCCTTGAATATGGGTTGTCGGTTTTGAAACCCAAGCCTCCTACCGAGAGAGCAAAGCCGATGAACGACCGTGAATATCGGTCTGCTGAAAAGGGCGAAAGTTGGAAGATACGGCTTGAAGCTGTTATCTCAAATGTAATGCGGACCGCCGCTTCCAAAGAGCATTTTATTATGCTGATGGAAGCAGAAGGTTACGGTGTCAAGTGGACGGACACTCGTAAGAATATCACCTACACCACACCCGAAGGCAAAGCCTGTCGGGACTGCAAATTACACCTAACAAAATTTCTAAAGGAGAGTATGGAATATGAGTTCATCTACAGAGCGGAAATCACCGCAAGATTTAATAACCGAAGCACAGCAGAAGATCACCACCGCAGAAAAGGTTCATCCTTGCGTGGCGGTGACCGAGCCGAACTGGATGGCAATGATATCTACGCAGAGATCACAGATAGATTTGCTGAAGGAGATTCGGGATACACTGCCTACGCTGACGACCGAGAAAGAGTTAAAAGTGTATATGGATCGGCAGCTGAAGGTACTGATGCAGTACACCGAGCAGACCAAAGAAGCGACCGCGCAGTTTCAGACGGCGATGGAAACGTCGGCGGCGGAACTGACCGAGAATATCAATCGGCTGATAACGGATACCGAGAAACAGGTTGGGAGAATGAGCGAGAGCTGTTCGAACAACATCTCTATGCTTCGCAGTACAGCGGAGGACAAACTGGAGAGACATACCAACAAACTGTTTTGGCTTGCTCTGATACCTTCGGCGGTACTCATAGTGTTGGAACTGATGCGGCATATCTTATCGGCGATATCGGTAATATAATTGACGAGGATGCTCCCGTGGAAGATTGCACTACCAAGTACTACCCGGCAGAGCGTAAGAAAAAACAAGGCCCCGTGATGAGCGGGATGTAAAGAGCGTGAGAAAATCTCTAATCTCACGCTCATTTTTTATAACTATTTTTAATTTTGAAAGGATTGTTTTTTATGAACGAAAAAAAGTATATCACTGCTGCTGAAAACGCACAGAAAGATAACATCCCCGAAGATTGCAGATACACCTATTTTGCAAGGACGGTTGTTGTGGACGGTGCAAAATACCCCGTAATATCCGCAATACCGATTGCTTCAAGTGAACTGCGGATTGACTGTGCTGAGGATAAAATCCTTCAGCTCATAACCGGCGAAAAAAATTAACAGTTTTGTCGCTGGACTTTGAAACCGAGTAGTGATATGGTGTTGCTGTATCCTACTCGGTTTGATTTTACAGAGCCGCACTCGGCTCGGAAAGGATACGAAATATTATGTTAAAATCAACCGAGAATACAAACAATTTAATAACTGCACTTTATTGCAGACTGTCTCAAGAGGACGAAAGGCTCGGCGAATCCCTTTCAATCGAGAATCAGAAAATCATACTTCAAAAGTACGCTGACGATCACGGCTTCCGCAACTGCAAATTTTATGTAGATGACGGATACAGTGGTACCGATTTCAAAAGACCTGCCCATGTGCAAATGATGAAGGATGTTGAAGCAGGTAAAATTGGAATCGTAATCGTAAAAGACCAATCCCGTCTCGGCAGAGATTATCTGGAAACAGGACACTTAATGGATATTAAATTTCCATCCTATGACGTAAGATTTATTGCAATCAACGATGGGTATGACAGCATCAATAGAGCGGATAATGATTTCTCCGGTATGCGTAATTACTTCAACGATTTTTATGCTGCCGATACGAGCAAAAAAATCCGTGCGGTGCAGAGAGCAAAAGGTCAACGTGGTGAGCGTATAAGCACAGCAACACCATACGGCTATATGCGTAACCCCGAAAACAAAAAGGAATTAATTCCCGACCCACAGACTGCGCCTATTGTAAAACGCATATTCGATATGTATGCATCTGGACTCGGTGTCGTTAAAATCTGCGACATACTGTGTGAGGAAAAGATACTCTCCCCAAGCGTATATATCTTCCAAACCACAGGAAAGCGTATCGGCAACCCCGACCTTAACCGTCCGTATCATTGGGCGCAGACCACAGTTCGCAAAATGCTTGAAAATCAGGAATATGTGGGCGACACCGTAAACTTTAAAACTTATTCCAAGTCGAATAAGTTAAAGAAACGGCTTAAAAATGACCCCGACAAAATTCTCATATTCAAGAACACGCACGAAGGCATTGTTGAGCGAGAGGTGTTCGAGAGAGTGCAAAAGCACTTTGCCGGACGAAAGCGTCCCGATAAGCAAGGCGAGGTGGATAAGTACGCAGGTATCCTATACTGTGGCGATTGCCACAAGCGGTTATACCTTGCAAGAGCAAAAACACTTGCACCCGAAAAGAATGCGTTTCAATGCGGCGGATACCGTAGGCGCACCACCGATTGCACGGCACACAATATTCGTGAAATAGTGTTAGACCAAATTGTGCTTGACGATCTCAAAAGGATGACCGCCTTCGCAAGAGAAGAACCCGATAAGTTCTATGAGGCAGCCATGCAAAAAGCGAAAAGCGAAGCCGAAAAGTTTTATGCCCTTGCTAAAAAACAAAAGGATAAAATCGAAGACCGTATCAAAAAGATAGACAATATTATCCGTTGTCTGTATGAGGATCGTGTGGTCGGCAGAATAACCGTAGAGCGTTATGATGAAATGGCTTGTGGATACGAACAGGAACAAGCCGAACTGAAGCTCGAACTCGAAAGTCTGAACAAAGGGATTGCAGAGTTAGATGCACACGAACAGTCGGTACGAGAGTTTATGGCAAAGGCAAAGCAGTATGTGGAGATGCCGAAACTGACACCCGAATTGCTTCGAGCCTTCATCCGTAGGATTGAGGTATTTGAGAAAGAGGTCAAATACTCTCACACTTGCGGAAATCCCGTAGTAATATACTACAAATTCCAAATGAAGAAACTCGAAACACTCACCGTAATGTTCGGCACTTATGACGAAGATGCAGAGGAAGATATCTCTGCATAAAAGTAATAACCGGAAGGCAAAATTGCCTTCCGGTTACATACCACCCTAAAAACTTCGCTAAGAACACATAGCAAA
>NZ_JACJKY010000039.1 GCF_016901855.1 Merdimmobilis hominis
CCAAAGGGGGCAGACTGTAAATCTGTTGCTTTTCAGCTTCGATGGTTCGAATCCATCATCTCCCACCAAATAAGAGCAATTCGCTTTTGCGGATTGCTCTTATTTTTTTGTAGATGGATTCGATAGGAGCGGTGTAAGAAAACAGTCCAGTGCACCTGCGGTGGGCAACTCGCGCACGAAGTGTTTCGCTTTGCTTTTGAAAAGCAATGCCCGCGTCGGGGATGAAAGAGTCAAACGGGCTTATCCCGCACCTGCGGTGGGCAACCCGCGCACGATAGGTTTAATTTTGCTTTTGAAAAGTGACACCCGCGTCGGGGAGGATGAAAGAGTCAAACGGGCTTATCCCGCACCTGCGGTGGGCAACCCGCGCTCGAAGTGTTTCGCTTTGCTTTTGAAAAGTGACACCCGCGTCGGGGATGAAAGAGTCAAACGGGCTTAGCCCGCACCTGCGGTGGGCGATTCGCGCACGATGGGTTTTGTTTTGCTTTTGAAAAGTGACACCCGCGCCGAGGATGAAAGAGTTAAACGGGCTTATCCCGCACCTGCGGTGGGCGATTCACAAGCGTATCTTGCTTGCAATTATCAATGAAAGAGCGTATAATAGAAAAAAACAAAACACAGGGGAGCTTGTATTGGCAGGCTGAGAGGAAGTCATCAACTTCGACCCTTTAACCTGATGCGGATAATGCCGCCGTAGGAAGCCGTTTACATACGCGTTTTACAGGAGGCATCATTCGGATGCCTCCTGTTTTTGTTTTCGTTTTTTACAGTCAGGAGGGTTTTAGATGGTACGCATCAACGGAACAGACGAAGATGTTTGCGGCATGACGATTGCTTCCTATCTTGCAGAAAATCAGTATGATTCTACACGCATCGCTGTCGAAAAAAACGGTGAGATTGTGCCGAAATCGCAGTATGATACCGCCACCCTGTGCGACGGTGATACAGTCGAAATAGTCCGCTTTGTGGGAGGCGGTTAAGTATGAATCAGATTCCTACAAAAGAAGAAATGACTGCGGCACTGCAGGCGCGCATCGGCGTACCGCTTCAGCAGACTTTTCAAAAATCCACTGTGGCAGTCTGCGGACTGGGCGGACTTGGCTCGCACATCGCGTATGCACTGGCGCGTGCCGGCGTCGGAACGCTTATTCTGATTGATTTTGACACGGTGGATCTGTCGAATTTGAATCGTCAGCAATACGGCGTTTCGCAGCTCGGACAACCAAAAGCAGCCGCACTCGCAGACGGGATTCGTGAGGCTGCACCGTATGTTGTGACGATTCCACATGCCGTTCGTCTGACACGGGAGAATATCCCGGCACTGGTTCGGGATGCGGATGTCATATGCGAAGCATTCGATCAGCCGGACGAAAAAAGTATGCTGGTGGACACGGTGCTCGAAACATTCCCGGAGAAATATATCGTTGCTGCTTCGGGAATGGCAGGCTTGTCGGGCGCCAACAGCATAAAAACGCGCAGAATTACGAAACGATTTTATCTTTGCGGGGACGGTGTCAGCGATGTTGCGGACGATATCGGACTCGTTTGTCCGCGGGTGATGCTGTGTGCGGCGCATCAGGCGCAGGCAGTGCTGCGCATCCTTGCAGGACAGTTTGATGTTTAACAGAAAGAAGGCTTTATCATGCAAAACAATGATCCGCTCGTAATTGGCGGGCATACATTTGACTCACGATTCATTTTGGGCTCGGGAAAATATTCGCTCCGCTTGATTGAAGCGGCAGTAAAAGATGCGGGTGCGCAGATGATTACACTGGCCGTTCGGCGTGCCAATACAAAAGAACAGGAAAATATTTTGGACTATATTCCAAAAGGCGTGACACTTCTGCCGAACACATCGGGTGCAAGAAACGCGCAGGAGGCAATCCGCATCGCAAGACTGGCGCGGGAGCTTGGCTGCGGTGATTTTGTCAAAGTCGAGATCATGCGCGATACCAAATATTTGCTGCCGGACAATGCCGAAACGATCAAGGCAACAGAAGTGCTTGCAAACGAAGGATTCATCGTCATGCCGTATATGTATCCGGATTTGAACGTGGCGCGTGATTTGGTAAACGCCGGCGCCGCATCGATCATGCCGCTGGCGGCGCCCATCGGTTCAAACAACGGACTGGCAACCCGTTCGTTTATTCAGATTCTGATTGATGAAATCGATCTTCCGATCATCGTAGACGCCGGAATCGGACGTCCGTCGCAGGCGTGCGAGGCAATGGAAATGGGTGCTGCGGCAATCATGGCGAATACCGCGCTTGCAACCGCAGGAGATCTGACACTGATGGCTTCTGCATTCCGCAAAGCGATCGAGGCAGGAAGAAGCGCATATTTGTCCGGACTTGGACGCGTGCTCGTCAGAGGCGCAAGCGCATCGGACCCGCTGACCGGATTTTTGCACGATTGAGAGGGTCGAGTATGGAAAATCAGTTTTTTGTCGATTCCACATTTTTGTCAAAAGAAGCGCTCGCCAAAAAGCACCGCCTGGAAACAGATCCGTCGTTTCGCAAAAACCATATGGAATACCTTCCGGATATGGAGCAGATCGACTCGGATATCTGTCAAAAAGTGCTTGCACAGATGAACACATTTGACGATGCAGCGTATACCGCCGCCGATGTCAAAGCGGCACTCCAGCATGAAACGTGTTCGATTGAGGATTTTAAAGCACTGCTGTCGTCTGCGGCAGAGCCGTTTCTTGAAGAGATGGCACAGAAAGCACGCCTTGAAACAAGAAAGCATTTCGGCAACAGCGTCTATTTGTTCACACCGCTTTACATTGCAAATTACTGCGAGAATTACTGCGTGTACTGCGGATTTAACTGCTATAACCACATCAACCGCATGAAGCTTTCCTATGAACAGATCGAGCATGAAATGCAGGTCATTGCCGAAAGCGGCATGGAGGAGGTTCTCATTCTGACGGGCGAAAGCCGTTCGCAGAGCGATGTGCACTATATCGGTGAGGCATGTAAGCTCGCGCGCAAGTATTTTCGCATGGTGGGACTTGAGATTTATCCGGTCAATACGGATGAATACCGCTATCTGCATGAATGCGGCGCCGATTATGTCACAGTATTTCAGGAGACATATGACAGCGATAAATACGAAACGCTTCATTTGATGGGACACAAGCGGGTTTGGCCGTATCGGTTTGATGCACAGGAGCGTGCGCTGATGGGCGGTATGCGCGGCGTCGGATTTTCTGCACTGCTTGGCCTTTCAAATTTTCGAAAGGATGCGCTGGCGAGTGCCTTGCATGTGTATTATTTACAGCGGAAATATCCGTCGGCGGAGATGTCGCTTTCGTGTCCGCGGCTGCGGCCGATCATCAACAACGACAAAATCAACCCGCTCGATGTGGGAGAAAAACAGCTTTGTCAGGTGCTGTGCGCATACCGCATCTTTCTTCCGTTTGTGGGCATCACGGTTTCGTCCCGTGAGAGTGCGTCATTCCGCAACGGCATCGTGAAAATTGCGGCAACCAAAGTCTCGGCCGGCGTTTCCACAGGAATCGGCGATCACGAGAGCAAATACACCGGAAAGGAATCGGACGGCAGCGAGGGCGACGAGCAGTTTGAAATCAGCGACAGCCGCAGCTTTGATACCATGTATCATGACATGGAAGACGAGGGACTGCAGCCCGTGCTGAACGATTATCTGTATGTTTAAGCTTTTATGTGTGACAAACCGTGCGCTTTGCAGGGAACCGTTTTTAGACCGGATCGAAGCGGTTACCGCAAGCGGGATTGACGGCATCATTCTGCGCGAAAAGGAAATGACGGCGCAGGAATATGAAACACTGGCATCAGAGGTGATGCGGATTTGCCGTGCGCATGATATTCTATGTATTCTGCATTCGTTTGTCGATCCGGCAATTTCGCTTCATGCAGAGGCGATTCATCTGCCGCTTCCGGTTCTTAGAACGCTCACCGATGCACAAAAATCGCAGTTTCGCATCATCGGCGCATCGTGTCACAGCGTCGAAGATGCAAAAGAGGCACAGCGTCTTGGCTGTACGTATCTGACATTTGGCCATGTGTTTGCAACCGACTGCAAAAAAGGCGTCCCGCCGCGGGGAATCGACTGTTTAAAAGACGTGTGCCGCGCCGTTTCTGTGCCGGTGTTTGCCATCGGCGGGATCAGTGATGCACGTATTGGCGCGCTGCAGCAAGCCGGTGCGCAGGGCGCATGTCTGATGAGCAGTCTGATGCAGTGCGAACAGGTGAACGACTATGTGCGCACGTTGTTGAAAGCGGGGGAAGAAGAATGAAAAGCATACGCGAACAGCTGCTTTTATATGCAGTGACCGACCGTTCGTGGACGGGGAGGCAGTCACTGTATGAGCAGGTGGAATGTGCGTTAAAGGGCGGCGTCACGATGGTTCAGCTCCGGGAAAAGGAGCAGAACGACGATGCTTTTTTAGAAGAAGCGATTCAAATGAAAGCGCTGTGTCATCGGTACGGTGTGCCGCTGATTATCAATGACCGGCTGTCTGTTGCGCTCAAAAGCGGCGCCGACGGAATTCATGTAGGCGCCGAGGATGAGCCGGTGGAAACGATCCGGCAGATTGCCGGCAAGGATTTTATCATCGGCGCGACAGCCAAAACGGTCGAGCAGGCAAAACGTGCACAATCACAGGGCGCAGATTATTTGGGCGTCGGCGCTGTGTTTGGCTCGCCGACCAAAAAGAATGCGATTCGCATTACGGAAAAACAGCTCTGTGAGATTTGCAGTGCCGTGTCGATTCCTGCGGTTGCAATCGGCGGAATTGACGAAACAAATATTGATTCACTCAAGGGCGCGCCGATTGCAGGTGTTGCAGTGGTATCCGCCATTTTTTCGAAAGCGGATATTGAAGCGGCATCCCGTAACCTTCTTCGTGCAGCCGAGCAGGTGACAAGTACTTTTTAAAAGAAGAAAGCGGCAGATTGGGGGCACCACCTTTTGTCGCTATACAAAAATAATGCGAAAAAAGGAGAAAACGAGATGAAAACAGCATTATCAATCGCTGGAAGCGATTCCAGCGGAGGCGCCGGGATTCAAGCAGATTTGAAAACGATGACGATGAATGGTGTTTATGCGATGAGCGCAGTCACTGCGCTCACTGCACAGAACACAACCGGCGTGACGGCCATTTTGAATGTGCCGGCTGAATTTTTAGCAAAACAAATTGACGCCGTATTTGAAGATATCCGTCCGGATGCGGTGAAAATCGGGATGGTTTCTTCAGCGGAACTGATTGAAACGATTGCAAAGCGGCTCTGCGCACATCATGCGGTCAACATTGTGGTGGACCCTGTGATGATTGCAACGAGCGGCGCAAGACTGATTGATCCTGCGGCCGTTTCGGCGCTCAAAGAGAAGCTTTTGCCGATTGCGCGTGTTGTCACGCCAAACATTCCTGAAGCAGAGGTGCTTTCCGGAATGAAAATCGAAACAAAACAGGACATGGAAACGGCATCGAAACAAATCTGCGCGCAGTATCGCTGTGCAGTGTTGTGCAAAGGCGGCCACAGCTTAAACGATGCAAACGATTTGCTGTGTACACCGGACGGCACGCTTAGATGGTTTGAGGGAAAACGCATCGACAATCCGAATACACACGGGACAGGATGTACGCTGTCGAGTGCCATTGCGGCAAACTTGGCAAAAGGTGCGCCGCTTGACGAAGCGATTCGCCGTGCAAAGGAATATCTGTCGGGTGCATTGGCTGATATGCTCGATTTAGGGCATGGCAGCGGTCCGATGAATCACGCATATTTGCTTTCATGCAATGAATAAGGAGGAAGAACACAATGATGCAGTACACAACACAGATGGATGCAGCGAGAAAAGGAATTGTTACACCGCAGATTGAAACAGTGGCAAAAAAAGAACACATGCCGGTGGAAGAGCTTATGGCACTTGTGGCACAGGGAAAGGTCGCAATCTGTGCAAATAAGCATCACACCTGCTTGGACCCTGAGGGCGTGGGCAGTATGCTGCGTACCAAAATCAATGTAAACCTCGGCGTATCGAGAGACTGCAAGGATTATGACATTGAAATGCAGAAGGTGATGAGCGCCGTTTCGCTGGGCGCAGAGTCGATCATGGATCTTTCAAGCCACGGAGATACACAGCCGTTTCGCAGAAAGCTCACAAGCGAGTGTCCCGCTATGATCGGCACCGTGCCGGTTTATGACAGCGTGATTCACTATCAGCGCGACTTGAGTACACTTACCGCACAGGATTTTATCGATGTGGTGCGGCTTCATGCAGAGGACGGCGTGGATTTTGTGACACTGCACTGCGGGATTACGAAAAAGACGATTGAACAGATCAAACAGCATAAGCGGAAAATGAATATTGTCAGCCGCGGCGGCAGTTTGGTGTTTGCGTGGATGAGCATGACGGGACAGGAAAACCCGTTTTATGAATATTTTGATGAGATTCTTGACATTTGTGAAGCGCACGACGTCACCATTTCGCTCGGTGATGCATGCCGTCCGGGCTGCTTAGCGGATGCAACCGATGTGTGTCAGATTGAGGAGCTTGTGCGGCTCGGTGAATTAACAAAGCGGGCATGGGCGCACAATGTGCAGGTGATGGTGGAAGGACCGGGACATGTGCCGCTCGATCAGGTTGCAGCCAATATGAAAGTGCAGCAGACAATCTGCATGGGCGCACCGTTTTATGTGCTGGGGCCGCTTGTAACCGATATTGCACCGGGATATGATCATATTACTGCGGCAATCGGCGGTGCGGTAGCTGCGATGAACGGTGCAGCATTCTTGTGCTATGTCACACCGGCGGAGCATTTGGCGCTTCCGAATGTGGACGATGTAAAACAGGGCATTATCGCGTCGAAAATTGCAGCGCATGCCGCAGATATTGCAAAAGGCATTCCCGGCGCAAGAGAAATTGACGACAAAATGGCCGATGCAAGACGGAATCTTGACTGGGACAAGCAGTTTGCCTGTGCGCTTGATCCCGAAACAGCGAAACAGATTCGTGACAGCAGAAAGCCGGAGGACGATCACAGCGATACATGCAGTATGTGCGGAAAATTCTGTGCCGTGCGGAGCATGAACAAGGCGCTGGCCGGCGAATATATTGATATACTGTAATCAGAGAAGACCCGCGTGCATTGTTTGATGCACGCGGGTCTTTTATATAAAGGGAGAAAAGGCGTTTAAAATTTAAAAAAATCGAAAATTAGGGGTTGACTTTTTGATAAATGATGTGCTATAATAATCAAGCACGAAACGTGCTGGTGTAGCTCAGTTGGTAGAGCAGCTGATTTGTAATCAGCAGGTCGGGGGTTCGAGTCCGTCCACCAGCTCCACTTTTGTGTTTTATATGTGGGAGATTTCCCGAGCGGCCAAAGGGGGCAGACTGTAAATCTGTTGCTTTTCAGCTTCGATGGTTCGAATCCATCATCTCCCACCAAATAAGAGCAATTCGCTTTTGC
>NZ_JACJKY010000040.1 GCF_016901855.1 Merdimmobilis hominis
CCGCACTGTAATGCGCGAGGCAGAACGATGTCACGAATAAAAACCCCGTAAAATCGAACAGAAATAGTTTCATCGAGCCGTAGGCCATTTCGAATAAAACAAACGGCTACAAAGGCAAATAAAAAAATTACCCACCGGATGTTGTGGCAAGGTTTCGCATAGAACCGCCGCATCCAGTGGGTATTTATATGCTTATTTTAAGTCTGTATTTTCAGAGTCCATGCATACGCAGACATACCAGTAATATCCGTCATACATCACGCCGACCGCCATGTAGTTATATTTGGAGCTGCCGACATATGACCAGTGCCCCTTGCTGTTTCTGAATCCGTTTGCTATGGAGTAGGCTATCTCATCAGCCATGCCGCCCCAATTGCCTTTTCCGATGGCTTCGCGCACATTGGCGGTATAATAATTTTCTTCGCCTTCGATACCGTATAGTGACCAGTCAACATATTCGCCGTACTGTAGAGCTTCGGCGGTTGCTCGTTGGTCGGCAGTATCATGAGCAAAATTTGTTTTAAGCTGAGTGCATCGGTATTTGCAATATTCGGTTAGTCCGGGGATGACCGTTGCGGTGACATCACCCTGCTCAGTGCGGAACTGATTTATGTATTCTGCGACCTTCTGTGCCACTGTATCCGCGCTCGGTTTGGGTGGGATTATAATTTCTTCCGTAGGCGGATCGTCCGTTTCCAATATAGTGATGCATTCGTTTTCCGTCGGAGTTTTCGCCACCGAAGACTCGGTCGGTTTTGTTATAACCGTAGGTTTGGGTTCTTCCGTTGGCTTTGCCGTTGTTGTCGGCTCTGTGGCGGTCACAGTCGGCTCGGTTGGCTGATCCTTGCTCTCAGTCGGGGTAGGCTCGTTTTCTTTCTCTGTCGGCTCTACCGCCGTCGCAGGCGGTGTTGTTTCGGTTGGTGTTTCTGTTATTATCGTTTCTGATACCGTTGTCGGCGGACTCTCGGTAGGCGGCGGTGCGGTGTTGCCACCGCATCCCACCATGCCGATGAGCACCCCACAGCAGAGAAGAAGGATTATGATTTTCTTCATATATCCTCGACCTCCTCCAAGCCTTGCATCACTTCCACCATAATACGTGTTGCGAGGATAAATCCCGAACTGAATGCCTCACGCTCGGTGATGCAGGACAGTTCGCTTGTGCAGTCCTTGAACTTTTCAAAGGTTTCTTTTTGCTTTTCTGTAAGCCCTGCATTCAGTTCTTCCTCATTTTTGCATATCAGTTTGACGAGCTTATCGACTCTCGTCCCTCGCTTGATATACCTTTCGTGCGGACTGATGTTTCCGTAGTATAAATCTTCAAGTGTTGTCATGTGCGTTGCACCTCCTTTTGCAACACAAATACATACCACAACACTTTTCACAAGTCCAGCGTTTTCGATATAAAATGCAAAAAGCGCCGCCGAAGCGACGCTTTCATATCAATCTTCTTTTTGAAATTCTAAAATATCTCCGGCTTCGCAATCAAGCACCTCGCAAATTGCCGCAAGGGTGGAAAAGCGGATAGCCGTTACTTTGTTGTTTTTGATTTTGGATAAGTTGACGTTAGAAATCCCCACACGCTCTGCAAGCTCGTTTAAGGACATTTTTCTATCTACCATCATTCTATCCAAGCGGAGTACTATTTTTCCCATAGCGCCCTCCTTACAGCAGACCGTCTACATCTTTTTCAAGCTCAGCACCGTGAACAAAGAACTGTGTCAGACAGAGGACGACAATTCCCATAAAAACGCCATTCATATCCATGCTGTTTTCCACGGCATCCACACCGATGATCAAACGGACAATAAAACTCATAAAAAGTCCGATTACAGGGACTGCAATAGAGAAAATACCAATCTCACGCATCATACGAATATTATCCTTTTGGAATGGAGTGGTGTTTTCAGAGTTCTTGAAGATAAGATACAGATTACGGAACACCATAGCCATCACAACAAGAATGATAACTGCGCCAATACCAAAAATAAGAAATGCAGTCATATCGACATTACCATTAGCAACTGGGAGATTAACCTCAAATCCATATACATCCAGGTTCACACCGCAGCATTCCTTTGCATCGAAGCCGACAAAATATTTTACCCAATCGGGTGCTACGGCAGAACAAACAGTGGCCGCCGTCATTAAAGCTGCACCAACCCAATGGAATACCTCTAAAATCTTTGTAATAACCTTTCCGAGTTTATTAAGACCTTTCATTACTCATACCTCCAAAGTGATTTGTTGGCATAAGTATAACACAGCCCTTAATGTTTGTCAATATGTTTTTAATGGTATACATTAAATTATATATATTTTACATTAACTTTTGTTGACATTTAAAATTTGATTTGATAAAATATATTTGTTTTTAGGAGGCGAATGCAGTATGGAAAAAGAACTTTACTCTATGATTTTCAAAAGAAAATCCTTTCATATATTTCGTGATATTGGCAATATAAACCCTGATGAACTACAAAGCATCGAAGAAAAATACAACAATCTTACGCCGTTGATAAACAGCATACAGACCGCTATCCGTATTGTACCTGCCGATCAAACCACCTGCAAGCGTGGGCAAGAATATTGCATCTTATTATATAGCGAGAAAAAGGATAATTATCTGCAAAATATCGGTTATATCGGTGAACAGCTTGACCTATATCTTGCTTCTCTTGGAATTGGTGCATTGTGGTTCGGTATCGGTAAACCTGATGAGCCAACCTATAACGGTCTTGATTTTGTCATAATGATTGCCATTGCAAAGGTCGCAGACGATAAGTTCCGCAAAGATATGTTTAAAAGTAAACGCAAACCGATTGATGAGATATGGAACGGTGAGCATCATCGTGAAATAGGTAAAATTGTTCGCTTTACGCCAAGTGCCTGCAACACACAGCCGTGGAAAGTAACTGCAGAAGAAAAATCTTTGACGGTTTACCGTTATAAAAAGTCGGGTAAGCGAGGTATTATGCCCGCCGACAAGGTGGCACACTATAACCGCATTGACATTGGTATCTTTCTTTGTTTCCTCGACCTCTGCCTGATGAAAAACGATATTTCCTTTGAGCGTGAGCTGTTTACCGATAACGCCAAGGATGATTGCGAAGAAGTGCTAACCGCTAAATACACATTATTACAATAACGATAAAGGCGCCGCTGCAAAGCGACGCCTTTGACTATATTATGCCTTCCAAACGGCTTTAATAATATTGCCGATCTTGGGAGATGTTCCGTACATAAGAACACCTACACGGTAGATCTTTGCGGAGAGAATTCCGATTCCAAAGGTAGACGCAACCAAAATGCCGATGGAAATCGCAATCTCATACCAAGGCACAGTGCTCATAGCAATTCTTGTGAACATTGCCATCGGTGAGGTGAACGGAATGTAAGAGCAAATCTGCATCAGTATATTGTCCACACTTCCGCTGCTCATTGAGAACATAACCACCATAAAACCAATAATGAACAAGAATGTTACCGGCTGAACAGCAGTATTGATATCCTCCAGTTTTGAAACGGTAGAGGAAATTGCACCATAGAGGAACGCATAAATCAAGAAGCCAAGTAGGAAGAACACAAGCATATAGACAAACAGCTCGGGCGGAATATTAAAGATGGAATCAATGATTCCGTTATCTCCCCAATAGGACTTATTCACATTGTAGAACACGAGCGCCGAGCCAAAGATGGCAACAAGCTGAACAAGACCTGCCATACAAGCCGCTAAAACTTTACCAAACATCATGTTGATGGGTTTGGCACTGGTAATAAGCAATTCCATGGCACGAGAGCTTTTTTCGGTTGCAACACTCATTGCTACCATCTGACCGTAAAGCAGGATAACCATATACAGCGCAAAAATCATAATGTAGGTGTAGAAGAAGTTTTGCATCTGATCTTTGCCAAGGCTTTCTACCTCGGCATCAATCTGAATACTCATAACACCTGCGGCATCTTCTTGAGACATACCGCCGCCTATCATAGCATTCATTTGATAGATCTGTTGCAACACACTGGTCGCAATATCGGGGTTCATATCGTACATCGAAAGATTATTAACGTAATATGTAAATGAGGTTGCTCCGTTCATCACAAAAGCACACTCCACATCACCGGAAGTAATTTTGTTCTTGATTACGCTGATTTCCTCATCTGTAATCTGCACATCATAGTCAGTAAAGGATGCGGCAAATGTTTCTTTCACCATATCCGCCTGCGTAGGATCATCTGCCTTTACGAGCATAACGGAAAGGTCTGCGGTGGTATTAGAAGTATCGTCTGATTCGAACAAGGCTGTAATCCGAGGGAAGAACATAACAATAGCGATAACCACCATCAAAAAGATGGTTACACCGACAAACGCCTTATTCTTTGCATAATTTTTAAGTTCAAATTTAAGTATTTTTCCAAACTGTTTCATTGCTTAGTCCTCCTGTGCTACGTCGCCTGCATATTCTACGAAAATATCGTTAAGGGAAGGTTCAAAGACCTTTACTTCGTCGATATCGTAATTTTCTACAAGGCGAGTCATAGTAGTTTTCTTTTCGGAGGGTGAGCCTAAGCGAATCATCAAGTCGCCGTTTTCCATGACCGTACAGGAAGATCCAAAGTCAGCTTTGATTGCATCGGGTGTTTCTGTGCGGACAACTAAGCGGTCACGGGGATAGTCACGCTTAATGTCGTGCAAATCACCGTGAAGAGCAACAACACCGTTATTGAGGATAGCAATGCTGTCGCAGAATTCTTCTATGTAGCTCATCTGATGGCTGGAGAACAGAACGATTTTACCTTTTGCAATCTGTTCTTTAACCACGTCCTTTAAGAGCATTGCATTTACAGGGTCAAGACCTGAAAAAGGCTCGTCCAGAATAACAATATCGGGATCGTGAGCGAGAGCAGTAATCAACTGAATCTTCTGCTGATTACCCTTGGAAAGTGTATCAAGTCGCTTGTTGCGGTACTCGGTCATACCGAGCCGACCAAGCCAATAGTCGATTGATTGCACAGCTGCCTTATGGCTCATTCCTTTCAGCTCTGCAAAATAGGTAAGCTGATCAATGATAATCTTCTTCGGATACAAGCCTCTTTCTTCGGGAAGATAGCCGATGCCAATTTTGTTGTAATTAATAGGTTGACCATCGATCAGCACTTCACCGCTGTTTGCAGGGAACACATCCATCAGAATACGTATAGATGTGGTCTTGCCGGCACCGTTTCTGCCAAGCAGTCCGAAGGCTTTGCCACCCTCAGCTTTGAATGAAACTCCGGTGAGGACTTTCTTCTCACCAAAGGATTTTTCTATATTTTTAAGTTCTAAAATCATTTTGCTTCAGACTCCTTAAATTCCAAGTTAATGGCACCGATACCGCCACTAATCTCGATGCTGTTATTACCGTTACCTTGTCCCTTGATATTAGAAACGCTTGTGCCATCTACTGTGATATTACCAAGACCTTTTTCTATATCAAGTTTATAATCATCCTTATTACCAATTATGGTTATGTTGGACTCTCCAACACCTAAATCGAAATCACTTTCACCTGTAAGAGCAGAAGTCAGATTCAACTGACCTACACCCATATCTAAATCAAGGTTATGAAGTGCACCGCCTGATATTGTGATTTTTCCTGCACCACCGTCAATGTCAATATCTGAGGCGGCAACAAGAGTATCAATGGTAACTTCACCGGCACCAAGTTCAAAGTTAATTGTAGCGGCAGACAAGCTATCTACAGTCAGTCTTCCTGCACCTGTTATAATATTTGCTCTTTCAAACACCGCGTCTGCAGGAATGTAAAGAGTCAATATAGCACCTGTATAGGTGTGAGCAAACTTCCTTGTTTCCTCGATCGTAAGAACACCATTCTTATCTTCAACCGTAAGATGTTTTAGATTGCTTTCAACAGAAAAACTCTCACCTTGCTTAATGGTAAAATCAGCGGCATTGATCTTTACTTCAAGGCTTTGTATCTCTGATGATACTGAATAAGTTTTTATATCTTCGGTCACAGCATCGCCGCCGAAAAATCCTCCGAACAAACCAAACATACTTAAAATTCCTCCGATAATACTGACTGTGAGAAAGATGGCAAACGCCATCGCTATGTATTTTACTGTTTTTTGAAAATTGGTCATTTAATTTCAACGCCTCCAAACATACAAGTGCCGCTTATGTAGATAGTGGGAGCATCCTTGTGTACGGAAGTCTTGTTAGAGATGCCACCAAAGATACAGTTGGAGCTTACCTTTACATTGATGTTGTCGGGAACAAAAATATCAATACCGCCAAAGATAGCCGACACCTGAATGGCACAATCCTTTTCAATAATAGCGTTACGGAGATCGCACTTCACACCGCCAAAGGTTGCGGTAAGCTCTGCGCCCTCAAATACTTCGCCGTCATAATTCAGATCACAACCGGAGAATGTGGCACAGCCAACCTTTGTTTCGCCGCCGTTTTGCTTGATTTTAGCAATGATTTCATTTGCTTTGTTGCCAAAAAGTCCGGTAAAAACCATCTTCAAGCCGATAATTACAATAATGGCCGGAACAAGAAGTTTCCACAACATCGAGAAACTCAAAATATCTTGACAGCACAATAACAGGAATACACCAACTGCTATACCAATAATGTTGCCTGTCTTTTCGCGCTCTGTAAATAATCCAATGGCACACGGCACGATAATAAACAGTGTCCACCAACCGTCAAAGAAGATATTAATATCCATAATGTTAAATACATTCAGAGCCAAAACCACGCCTGCGGCAATCAATACAATTCCCCACAAAATACTGCTAACTTTTTTCATTGTTTTTCCTCTTTTCCTATTAATAAAAAAGTGCGTGACCGAAGCCACGCACCGAAAAACGCAACCCCGATTGTCGCCAAACAAATCTTAAACACAAAAGGACAAACCTTATTGTCATTCAAGTGGAATTGCGTTTTTACCGAATTCATTTTGAATGACAAAGGCAAAAGGGTATAATATCCCCTCAGTTAAGGTCATCCTTTGTTATTATTAGATTTGTTTGGCAAATTATATTATAACACAATCGGAAATAAAAATAAAGTGGTTTTGAAAAAGTTGCGAAATTTGTTGTTTTAAGCATAAAAAATACAGCATAGCTATCTTAACTATGCTGTATCAGTCTGTCGAAAAAGTCCAGTATAAGCTGGGCTTTTTTGCATAAATAAGGTATAATAGAAGGGGTGATGAAAATGATAGTAAAAGGAAGAGAAAACCGCGACCAGCT
>NZ_JACJKY010000005.1 GCF_016901855.1 Merdimmobilis hominis
TCCCGCACCGTTTGGTGCGGGATGGTGTTGATCATGGTCATTCTCGGCGCGGGAAGAAAAGTTCTTTTTCTGTAAAAAACTTAGTGCGCGAGTTGCCCACCGCAGGTGCCGCATGAGTGCTCACCGCAGGTGTGGCCTTCGCCGTGGCTGTGGTGATGCGAGCAGGTTGCATTGTTGTTGCACACAAGTGAGCCATTTAAGAGCGCGCGAACCGCTTCGTCAGCATTTCCGCTGCATCCTGCGTAAACGGTGACGTTTGCCGCTGCAAGTGCCTGTTTTGCACCGCCGCCGATGCCGCCGCAAATGAGCGCGGTCACACCTGCTGCCTGCAAAAAGCCCGCCAGCGCACTGTGACCGTTTCCAAGCGTGCTCACCACAACGCTCTGGGTGATTTCGCCGTTTTCAATTTCGTAAATTTTAAAATGCTCGCAGTGGCCGAAATGACCAAAGATATTGCCGTTTTCATACGTACATGCCAGTTTCATGAGATCGAATCCTTTCCTTTTGCAAAAACACGATGACAGCGGCAGTGAGTGCAGTGTCCCTGTGCCCGCCGTTTGCACATCTGCACGTTTCCGCCTGCAATCGTGAGCGGCCGTCCCTCCACAATCGACTGCGCAAGCTTTCTGCGTGCACTGTCATAGATGGCGGTCACCGTTGTACGGGCAATCTCCATCTGCACAGCGCACTCCGCCTGCGTCAGTCCTGCGTAGTCAATCAGCCGGATTGCTTCATATTCATCCAGCCGCAGGATGACAGGCTCTTCGTTTTGCACCCGGTCGGGCGAAAAACGGTTCGTGTTCGGCATGGCACACACCAAGCGGCATTTCTGCGGACGCGGCATCGTGTTTCCTCCTTTGTTTTTGACATATGTCAATTATATATCGGAGAAGCCGCCGTGTCAAGCGTCAGAACATCCATGCAATCAGCCGCACGGTCCAGGTGAGGATTGCGCAGAGGGAGAGGCCGGCGATGGTGGGCAAAACCCATGCAAGCAATGTGAGTTTTATCGAACCGGTTTCTTTTTTGATCGTTAAGCAAGTCGTCGAACAGGGGAAGTGGAACAGGCACAGCAAAATCATGTTCATCGCAGTCAGAAGCGTCCAGCCGTTTTGCAAAAGGAGCGCCGAGAGTGCAGAAACGTTTTCGACCGAAACAAGCGTGCCTGAGGAAAGGTATCCCATCAGAATAATCGGCAGAACGATCTCGTTTGCAGGAAATCCGAGCAGAAATGCGAGCAGAATCGTGCCATCCAGCCCGAAAAACCATCCGATCGGGTCAAAGAATGCGGTCATGTGAGAGAGAAGCGTCTGTTCGCCGACGGTAATGTTCGCGAGCAGGAAAATCACAGCACCGGCAGGCGCCGCCACGCACACCGCGCGCCACAACACTTTTAGCGTGCGGTCAAACAGCGAACGCACCAGAATTTTTTTAAGCTGCGGGCGGCGGTAGGGCGGCAGTTCCAGTACAAATGACGACGGCTCACCTTTTAAGAGCGTCATAGATAAAAGCTTCGAGAGCAAAAGCGTCATCATCACGCTAAGTACCAAAAAGCACACGAGCCATGCCGCACCGACCGCGCTTTGCAGCGCCGGAATGGCAGGCGAGAAAAATGCCGCCGTGATCGTCAAAAGCGTCGGGAACCGGCCGTTGCATGGCATTAAACTGTTTGTGAGAATCGCGATGATGCGCTCACGTTTTGTGTCGATGATACGGCATCCGACAACACCCGCCGCATTGCATCCAAGGCCCATGCACATCGTGAGCGCTTGTTTGCCGCATGCACCGGCACGGCACAGCGCATGATCGAGATGAAACGCCGCGCGCGGCAGATAGCCGAAATCCTCAAGAAGCGTAAACAGCGGGAAGAAAATTGCCATCGGCGGAAGCATCACCGCAATCACCCATGTAAGCGTCCCATATACGCCGTCTAGCAAAAAACCGGTGAGCCACGCAGGCGCCTGCCAGGAAAGAAACAGAGTACGAAGCCAGTCGCCCAAAGTACTGAACAGCTGTGAAAGCCATCCGGACGGAATGTTTGCGCCAGCGACCGTGATCCAGAGAATCAGCCCTAAAAGGAGGAGCATCACCGGCACACCGGTTTTCCGGTTTAAAAAAATGCGGTCAAACAGCCGGTCACGCCGCGGCTGTCCCGGTGCCTTGACCTTGACTGATGAGAGAAACAGTTCCTCTGCATGCAGTACAAAACAGCGGGTGACGGCCTGCGCAGGATCCGTGATGCCTGTTTTTTCGAGTGCTTGCCGCAGACGCAGGGCTTCTTCCTTGATTTCCGGTGTAAAATAGGGCGCATACGCTGCGGGAAGCGGTTCGTCGGTGAGTGCCCACTGCGCAAACAAAAACGGATGCGGCGTGTCAGCAAAATACGGAACAAGCGCATCGACCGCGGATTGCAGATCGGGCGAGAGCCGCACAGGCTTTGGCGCGGGGACGGTTTCTTGCAAAAGCATCTGTTCGACTGCGTCAAGCAGCGGTGCAAACGTGCGTTTTTTGTGCGCGCAGACACCGACGACCGGCACGCCGAGCAGGTCGGAAAGTGCTGAAAGATCGACGGAAATTCCTTTTTTGCGCGCTTCATCCATGCAGTTTACACAGACGATCACACGGCTTGAAAACGGAAGTGTCTGCAGTGCAAGACCGACCGTGCGGGCAATGGCGGTTGCATCGCAGACAACGACAATGCAGTCAAGCGGCGTAAACAGCAGGCAGTCGCGTGCAATTTCCTCTTCGGGAGAGCGCGCCGAGAGCGAATAGGTACCCGGCAGATCGACAAGCTCAACTGTGTGCGCACCGATTTGGCACATCCCCTTTGCGCAGGCGACCGTTTTGCCCGGCCAGTTGCCGGTGTGCTGATGAAGCCCTGTCAGCGCGTTGAACAATGTACTTTTGCCGACGTTCGGATTGCCGGCAAGTGCAACCGTAAACGGTGCGGATGGTTCTTTTTTCATGCAGAGAACGCCTCCTTGTGCACCGAAGCCGGTGCGGGTTTTATGCATTCAAAACGGAAACGGCAATATCTTTTGCATCGCACTTTCGCAGTGCAACGGCGGTGTCGCGCACCCAGAAGGCGGACGGATCGCCGCTTTTGGCGGTTTGCAGGCAGGTGACGCAAGCACCTTTTGTAAAGCCTAAGCTTTCGAGCCGGCGGGAAAACGAGCCGCCGTTTGGCATGGCGCAGATGGTGCCGTGATGTCCCGGTTTTAAATCGCAGAGTGCAATCGTATTCATGGATATGAAACCTCCTGAATGATCAAACGTAAAAACAGCAAGCTGTTTGATTTATCCTATTCAAGCAGGGGAAAAGTGGTGCACAGCATGCGGATTGGCGCATCCGTACGAAAAAAACCGAAAAAAAATAAAAAGTTTCGGCGCGAAACGTGGCGGAATCCAAAATATTCTGTTTATTTTTTAACAGTCGTATGGTATAATGTTTTCAGAATGCACGTCACAGGGCGAATTCTGCCTGTTGGCAGGCAAACGAATGAATCGCTCCCTTTGCAGCAACGCAAGCCGGGCAGCGTCTACATCAGAGAAACAGTGAAAGGAAGAATTTTATGAGCAGTAAAATTACTATTGTCGGCGCAGGCAGCGTCGGTTCAACGATTGCCTACACACTGGCAGTCAGCGGCATCACCTCGGAGATCGTCATGGTCGATATCAATGCCGAGAAATCTCTGGGCGAAGCGCTCGACATCCGTCAGGGTACACCGTTTTGTTCTCCGGTTTCCATCTATGCGGGCAGCTATCAGGATGCAAAGGATTCTGACATCGTCGTGCTGACCTCGGGTGTTGCAAGAAAACCGGGCCAGACTCGTTTGGACCTCACCCAGACAAACGTCAACATCACAAAAACCATCATTCCGGAGATTGTCAAATATGCACCGAATGCAATCTATGTCATCGTTTCGAACCCGGTCGATATTCTGACCTATCAGTTCTGCAAAACCGCAGGTCTGCCGGAAGAGCGCATCATCGGTTCGGGCACCATTTTGGATACCGCACGTCTGCGTTCGCGTTTGGCTGAATATTATAACATCAGCCAGCAGAACGTTCACGCATATGTGTTCGGTGAGCACGGTGATTCTTCGTTCGTTCCGTGGTCTTTGGGCAACATCTCGAACGTGCCGATCGACCAGTACAGCGCATGTCTGACCGACCAGGGCAAAATCATGCCGGAAATCAACCTCGACGACGTGGAGAACTACATCCGCAAATCGGGTGCAAAAATCATCGCAAGAAAAGGTGCAACCTTCTATGCGGTCGCAGTTTCGGTCAGCCACATCTGTAAATCCATTTTAAGCGGCACCGATACCACCATGACCGTTTCCTCCATGATGCACGGCGAATACGGCATTGAAGATGTCTGCATGAGCATGCTGACCATCGTTGGCAGAACCGGCATCAAAGGCAAGATCATCGCACCGCTGACCGACCACGAAAAAGAGCTGATGGTAAAGAGCGCAAACTGCTTAAAAGACGTCATCAAACAGCTCGATATCTGAAAAACAAACGGGAACTTCAAATGAGAATTTGAGGCTTCCCGCAGTGTTGGCGCTGTGGATTTTCTGCAGCGCCAATGCGGGTTTATAAAAACAATGTAAGGAGAGATTTCCGATGGAATATCGCATTGAACATGACTCCATGGGCGAAGTAAAGGTTCCTGCCGACAAATACTGGGCGGCACAGACCGAACGCAGCCACGAAAACTTTAAAATCGGCGTCGGCATCGAAACCATGCCGCGCGAAATCACCCACGCATTCGGCGTGCTCAAAAAAGCAGCAGCGATTGCAAACCATGCATTAAAACCGGAAAAAATGACCGACGAAAAACTCGCAGTCATCACCAAAGCTTGTGACGAGGTTATGAGCGGCAGCTTAAACGAGCACTTCCCGCTCGTTGTATGGCAGACCGGCAGCGGCACGCAGTCGAACATGAACGCAAACGAGGTTATCGCAAACCGCGGCAACGAACTCGCTGGCAAAAAACTGCTGCACCCGAACGACGACATCAACATGAGCCAGTCGTCGAACGACACATTCCCGACCGCAATGCACATCTCGGCTGTCATTGCCATCGAGGACAAATTGTTCCCGGCAATCGATATGCTCATCGACACCTTCAAACGTCTTGAAAAAGAAAACGAAGGCATCGTAAAGAGCGGCCGTACCCACCTGCAGGATGCAACCCCGATTTCCTTTACACAGGAGATCAGCGGCTGGCGTTCGTCGCTTGAAAAAGACAAAAAAATGCTCGAGATCGCACTGCCGGAGTTAAAAGAATTGGCACTCGGCGGCACCGCAGTCGGCACAGGCTTAAATACCCCGAAAGGCTTCGACGTTGAGGTCGCAAAAGCCGTTTCCGAGATCACCGGCAAAACATTCGTGACCGCACCGAACAAATTCCACGCGCTCACCAGCAAAGACGAGCTCGTTTTTGCACACGGCGCACTCAAAGCACTCGCTGCGGACATGATGAAAATCGCAAACGACGTGCGTTGGCTCGCAAGCGGCCCGCGTGACGGCCTGGGCGAGATCTTCATTCCGGAAAACGAGCCGGGCTCCTCGATCATGCCGGGTAAAGTCAACCCGACACAGTGTGAGGCAGTTACCATGGTTGCCGTTCAGGTCATGGGCAACGACGTTGCAGTCGGCATGGCAGCTTCCCAGGGCAACTTTGAGTTAAACGTCTTCATGCCGGTCTGCATCTATAACTTCTTACAGTCGGCAAGACTTTTGGCGGAGTCGATCGTTTCGTTTAACAACAACTGCGCAGTCGGCATCAAAGCAAACCGCGAGAAAATGCACCACAACCTGCATAACTCGCTGATGCTCGTCACCGCTTTAAACCCGTACATCGGCTATGAAAACGCTGCAAAAACAGCGAAAAAAGCATATAAAGAAAACATTTCCCTCAAAGAGGCGTGTGTGGCACTCGGATTTTTGACCGCAGAGCGGTTTGACGAAGTGTTCCATCCGGAGCAGATGATCTGAGGTCTGCACGCAACCGCAGGAAAATGAGAAAGGAAATGCAATCATGATTTTAAGTTATTATCCTGGCTGCACGCTCAAAACAAAAGCGAAAGACTTGGATCGCTACGGCCGCAAAAGCGCTGAGGCACTGGGCATCACGCTCGAGGAAATTCCGAACTGGCAGTGCTGCGGCGGTGTGTATCCGATCGCAAAAGACGAGATTGCAACAAAGCTGTCGTCGGTGCGTGCACTCGCTGCTGCAAAAGCGGCAGGACAAGATCTTGTGACGCTCTGCTCGGCATGTCATAATGTGTTGAAACAGGTCAACAACGACATGGCAACCGACGAGGAGATCGCAGGCAAAGCAAACCGCTATTTAGAGCTTTCTGAGGAATATCACGGCGAAACAAACGTGATCCACTATCTTGAGATGCTGCGTGACAAAGTGGGCTTTGATAAGATCAAAGAGCTTGTCAAAAACCCGTTCACCGGCAAAAAAATCGGCGCATATTACGGCTGCCTTCTGCTCCGTCCGGGCAAAGTATTAAAGATGGACAATCCGGAAAATCCGAAAATCATGGAGGATTTCATCCGTGCAATCGGCGGCACACCGGTCATTTATCCGATGCGCAACGAGTGCTGCGGCGGCTATGTCACACTCGAGGACAAAGCCCTTGCCAACAAGAGAAGCGGCAAAGTGCTTGAAAACGCAAAAGACATGGGTGCAGATATGCTCATCACTGCATGTCCGCTGTGCCTTTACAACTTGAATCAAAACACCGACGGCTATGACGTGCCGGTGTACTATTTCACAGAGCTCCTGGCAGAGGCGCTCGGCGTGAAAGATTAAGGAGGGTCGGCAGATGCAAAAACAGGACAAACAAGAGCTGATTCTCAGAATCAGCGGCGTGAATGCCCGCAAATGTATGCGCTGCGGCAAATGTTCCGCAACCTGTCCGGCGTATGACGAGATGGAATATCATCCGCACCAGTTTGTTTACATGGTGGAGAGCGGCAACATCGAACCGCTTTTGTCGTCGGATTCCATTTATAAATGTCTGACCTGCTTTGCGTGTGTGGAGCGGTGTCCGCGTGATGTGCAGCCGGCAAAACTGATCGAAGCAGTGCGCCTGACCGTCATCCGTGAGCAGGACAAGAACCACATGAAAAAAGGCGATTTGCCACAGCTTTTGGACGAAGAGCTTCCGCAGCAGGCAATCGTCAGCGCATTCCGCAAGTACACAAAATAAGGAGGAGACAAACAAATGCAGAAAATTGGCGTATTTGTCTGCCATTGCGGCACAAACATCGCGGCAACCGTTGATGTCAAAGCCGTTGCAGAAGCGTTAAAAAGCGAGCCGGGTGTCGTTTTCTCCACGGATTATCAGTACATGTGTTCCGAAGCGGGACAAAACCTGATTAAAGATTCCATTAAAGAATATGGACTGACCGGTGTTGTCGTCTGTTCGTGTTCGCCGCGTATGCACGAGGCAACCTTCCGCAAAGCGGCACAGGCAGCAGGCATCAACCCCTACATGGTGGAGATCGCAAACATCCGTGAGCAGTGCTCGTGGATTCACAAGGATATCTGGAGTGCAACCGAAAAAGCAGTCATCCTCGGTAAAGCGGCAGTTGCAAAAGTGCACTTGAATGCACCGCTTATTGCAGGCGAAAGCCCGGTTGTCAAACGTGCGCTCGTCATCGGCGGCGGTATTGCCGGCATCCAGACCGCACTCGACATCGCAGAGGCTGGCTTTGAGGTCGACATCGTCGAGAAACAGCCGACCATCGGCGGCAAAATGACCCAGATCGATAAAACGTTCCCGACACTCGACTGTGCGGCATGTATCCTGACCCCGAAAATGGTCGACTGTGCACAGAACGAGAAAATCAAAATCTATTCGTACAGTGAAGTCGAAGACGTCAAAGGCTTTGTCGGCAACTTCACCGTAAAAATTAAGAAAAAAGCACGCTATGTTGACGAGGACAAATGTACCGGATGCGGCATCTGCACCGAGAAATGTCCGGTCAAAAACGTGCCGAACGAATTCAACATGGGCATGGACAACCGCCGTGCCATCTACATCCCGTTTGCACAGGCTGTGCCGAAAGTTGCAACGATCGATGCAAACTACTGCAACATGCTCAAAAACGGCAAATGCGGCGTCTGCTCGAAATTCTGCACCGTCGGCGCAATCGACTACAAACAGCAGGATACCATCGTCGAGGAAAAATACGGCGCAATCGTCGTTGCAACCGGCTTTAACCCGATCAAACTCGACAACTTCGATGAGTTCTCCTACTCGCAGAGCAAGGACGTCATCACTTCGCTCGAATTCGAGCGTCTGACCAACGCAGCAGGCCCGACTTCCGGCACACTGCTCCGCCCGTCCGACGGCAAACATCCGCACACGATCGTGTTCGTTCAGTGTGTCGGCAGCCGTGACACTTCGGGCTGCGGCAAAACATACTGCTCGAAGATCTGCTGTATGTACACCGCAAAACATGCAATGCTCACCCGTGAGAAATATCCGGATACCGATGTGTATGTATTCTATATCGACGTGCGTACCCCGGGCAAGAACTTCGACGAGTTCTACCGCCGTGCTGTTGAGGAATACGGCGTGCACTACATCAAAGGCATGGTCGGCAAAGTGGTTCCGCGTTCCGACGGTACATTGATGGTGCAGGCGTCTGACCTGTTGTCGAACGAACAGCTCCACATCAATGCAGACCTGGTCGTTTTGGCTGCTGCAATCGAGCCGGACAAATCGGCACGTTCGCTTGCAACCATGCTGACCGCAAGCATGGATACCAACGACTTCTTCACCGAAGCGCACCCGAAACTGCGTCCGGTGGAAAGCCCGACAGCCGGCATTTTCCTGTCTGGTGTGTGCCAGGGACCGAAAGATATTCCGGAAACCGTATCGCAGGCAAGTGCTGCCGCTGCAAAAGTCATCGGCCTGCTTGCAAAAGACAAACTGACCTGCAACCCGTGTGTCGCACAGGCAAACGAACTGATGTGCAATGGCTGCTCGTCGTGTGAAAAAGTTTGTCCGTACGGTGCGATCACATATTCCGACAAAGAGTTCAGAATGCCGGACCGTACCACTGCAATCCGCCGCGTGGCATCCGTCAACGAAGCAGTCTGCCAGGGCTGCGGTGCTTGTACAGTTGCTTGTCCGTCGGGCGCAATGGACCTTAAAGGCTTCTCGAACAGTCAGATCATGGCGGAGGTTGACGCAATATGCAAGTAAAAGAAACAAACGAATTCAAACCGAAAATTGTTGCATTCTGCTGCAACTGGTGTTCGTATGCAGGCGCCGATTTGGCAGGTACAAACCGTCTTCAATATCCGGCTGACGTCAAAATCATCCGCGTACCGTGCTCGTGCCGTGTCAATCCGATGTTTATCCTGCGTGCGTTCCAGCGCGGTGCAGACGGTGTCATCCTGTGCGGCTGCCATCCGGGCGACTGCCACTACACCACCGGCAACTACTATACAAGAAGAAGAATGACGCTTTTATTCTCGATGCTCGACTATCTGGGCATTGAAAAAGAGCGTACCCGTGTCGAGTGGGTATCCGCGGCAGAGGGCGCAAAATTTGCCGCAACGATGAATGACTTTGTGGCAACCGTCACAAAACTCGGCGAGAACAAGAGATTGGAGGACTTGAGATGCAAAGCGAAATGATCAAACGCGCAAAAGAACTGCTCGCAAGCGGTGAAGTTGCTCGTGTGGTCGGTTGGAAAGCCGGCGAATTCGATTATGACATCACTCCGGGCGTGTTCACAACTGCCGAGGAGCTCGACAGCGCGTTTTTGTATAACGACCTGTGCGAGGCCAATCTCTCGAAATACATGATCGCACAGTCGAGAAAAGAGGGCAAAACGCTCGTATTCTTAAAACCGTGCGATACCTACAGCTTCAGCCAGCTGTTAAAAGAGCACCGCATCCTGCGTGAAAACGTGTATGTGATCGGTGTTCCGTGCGACGGCAAAGTCGACGTTGACACGGTCAAAGCAACCGGTTTGACCGGTATTTGCAGCATGACAAGCGACGGCGAAACCGTTACGGTGAAAACTCTGTACGGCGACAGCACAATGAGCAAAGCGGACGCAATGAGCGAACGCTGCACAAACTGCAAGAGCAAAAAACACGTCGTTTACGATGAGCTGTTAGGCGAAGAGGGCGACGTTGTTGCAGACAACCACCGGTTTGACATGGTGGAGAAAATTGAAGCGATGACACCGGACGAGCGTTTCGAATTCTGGAGAAACGAGCTGTCCCGCTGCATCCGCTGCAACGCATGCCGCAATGTATGTCCGGCTTGTTCGTGCGAAAAATGCGTGTTCGACAACGAGCAGTCCGGCGCATTCAACAAAGGCGCTTCCGATTCGTTTGAGGAGAATATGTTCCATATCATCCGTGCATTCCACGTGGCAGGACGCTGCACCGACTGCGGCGAATGCTCGCGTGTCTGCCCGCAGAACATTCCGCTCCACCTTTTGAACCGGAAATTCATCAAAGACATCAACGAGCTGTACGGCGAATATCAGGCAGGCGAGAACGCAGACGAGCGCGCACCGCTCAACACGTTCACCACTGAGGACGTCGAGCCGAGCATTGTCTATGAAAGAGGAGGAAAACAATGATGTTTACACTTCCTGTTTCCAAATTAAACGATCTGTTTGCGGCAGTGGCAAGCACCCGCAAACTGTACCTGCCGGTGGACGATGAAGCATCGGGCCAGGCAGAGTATAAAGTCTGGCACGAAGGTGTGACGCTTTCGAACGCGCTCAACACCGCAAGAAGTGCAAAAGACTTCTTCTTCCCGCAGACCGAGAACCTGGTCGACTTCAAAATGGAAGGCAAAACGATCGAAGTCATTGACACCCGCACCGAATCGGAGGATTTCGTGGTGTTCGGCGTGCGTGCCTGCGACGCAAGAAGCTTTGACATTTTAGACCGCGTCTTCTTGGTTGAACCGGTTGACTCCTACTATAAAAACCGCCGCGATCACGGTGTCATTGTCACACTGGCATGCACCCGTCCGGAGGAAACCTGCTTCTGCACCGTGTTCGGCATCGATCCGACCAATCCGGCAGGCGACGTGAGCGGCTGGATTGCAGGCGAGAACCTGTATCTCTCGGCAAATACCGAAAAAGGCGAAGCATTCCTTTCCTCTGTTTCTAAGCTGCTTGCAGAAAGCGATGACGAGGCAGTGAAAGCACAGCAGGCAGAGGTCAAAGAGATCCTCAAAAAACTGCCGCTCGGCTCGCTTGATCTTTCGAACTTCAAACCGGAAAATCTCTTGAAACTGTTTGATTCGAACCGTTGGAAAGACCTGTCCGAAGCATGCCTTGGCTGCGGCTCGTGCACATTCGTGTGCCCGACCTGCCAGTGCTATGACATCCGCGACTTTGATACCGGCCACGGTATTAAACGTTATCGCTGCTGGGACAGCTGCATGTATTCCGACTTCACCCGTATGGCGCACGGCAACCCGCGTCTTACCCAGGTAGAGCGGTTCCGTCAGCGCTTCATGCACAAGCTTGTGTACTACCCGTCGAACAACGAGGGCATCTACAGCTGTGTCGGATGCGGCCGGTGCCTCACAAAATGCCCGATTTCAATGAATATTGCAAAAGTTATCAAAGCATTGGGGGAGGAAGCATAAATGATTCAGGAAACTTTGATTCCGAAAGTCGGCGTCGTAACCGATATCCGCATTGATACACCGGATGTCAAAACGTTCCGCGTCGTCGGCCTCGACGGAAACAAACTGTTTGAGCATATGCCCGGTCAGTGCGCAATGGTGTCGATTCCGGGTGTCGGTGAAGCGATGTTCTCGATCACTTCGTCGCCGACAAACAAAGAATTCATGGAATTCAGCATCAAAAAATGCGGCTGTCTGACCACTTGGCTCCACATGATGGAGCCGGGCCAGCAGGTCACCGTCCGCGGTCCGTACGGCAACGCGTTCCCGGTGGAAACTGCATTAAAAGGCAAAGATCTTTTGTTCATCGCCGGCGGTATCGGTTTGGCGCCGCTTCGTTCGGTCATCAACTATGTCCGCGACAAACGCGATCAGTACGGCAGCGTTCAGATCATCTACGGTTCCCGTTCGAAAGCAGACCTCGTTGATTATCAGGAGATCATCAACGAATGGATGACAGACACAGGCGTCGAAGTAAACCTCACCATCGACCGTGAGGAAGAGGGCTGGGACGGCCACGTCGGTTTCGTTCCGAACTTTGTAAAAGAACTGAATCCGGATCTTAACAAAACCGTTCTGCTCTGCGGTCCGCCAATCATGATTAAATTCACACTGGCAGGATTAAAAGAATTAGGCTTCACCGAAACACAGGTTTATACCACGATGGAGCTGCGGATGAAATGCGGCGTCGGCAAATGCGGCCGCTGCAACATCGGTGACAAATATGTCTGCAAAGACGGTCCGGTGTTCCGTTTTGATGAACTCGATGAACTTCCGAATGAATACTAATAAAGGAGAGTTGTGCTGAAATGGAAAAGATGGTTCATGTTTTTCTGATGGGCAAACAGTATGAAGTGCCCGAAAACCTCACCATTATGGGTGCGCTTGAGTATGCAGGATATCAGCTGGTACGCGGCTGCGGCTGCCGTAACGGCTTCTGCGGTGCTTGTGCAACCATTTACCGCATCAAAGGCGAGCGCGAGCTGAAAGCTTGTCTGGCATGTCAGACAAAGGTTGAGGAGAATATGTATGTGGCAACACTGCCGTTCTTCCCGCTGGTCAAAGAAGTGTATAACATCGAAGAGATCCGTCCGACCGAGCAGATCATGATGCAGCTCTATCCGGAGATCTACAGCTGCATTGGCTGCAATGCCTGCACCAAAGCCTGCACACAGGGCCTTGACGTTATGCAGTACATTGCATATGCACAGCGCGGCGAGTACGAAAAATGTGCAGAAGAGTCGTTTGACTGCGTTATGTGCGGCGTTTGTTCGTCGCGTTGTCCGGCAGGCATCTCGCATCCGCAGGTTGCACTGCTTGCAAGACGTTTAAACGGCAAATACCTGGCACCGAAATCCGCACACCTTGAAAACCGTGTGCAGGAGATCAAAGACGGCAAATTCATCGACCTGATTCAAGCGCTGATGCAGAAACCGATCGAAGAGATCAAAGAGCTGTACAACACAAGAGAAATCGAGAAGTAAAGGAGAGAAGCAAGATGTACACGAATGAAATGCTTGAGTCCATGAAAAAAGTGGAAGCGGCAAGAAGTGCAAATGCGGTTTTGGAACCCAGAAGAATGACCGCTGAAGAGAAAGAAACTCTCCTTGCAACATACCACCCGGACTATAAACAGGGCGAATTTGCAGTACTGCAGATCGGCGCAAACAAAGGCGAAAAAGTGCCGACTGAGCTGGCTGAACTGCTTCAGGCAAACAGCCGCGTAAACCCGGCAGAGATCGATCTTTCCAAAGTCGACTATGACGTGGACGTTCTGGTCATCGGCGGCGGCGGTGCAGGTGCATCGGCTGCAATCGAAGCAGACAACAACGGCGCAAGCGCAATGATCGTCACAAAACTGCGCATCGGTGACGCAAACACCATGATGGCAGAGGGCGGCATCCAGGCAGCAGACAAAGAAAACGACTCCCCGGCAATCCACTATTTGGATGCATTCGGCGGCGGCCACTTTGCTGCAAAACCGGAACTGCTGTTTAAACTCGTCAACGAGGCACCGGAGGCAATCCAGTGGCTCAATGATTTGGGTGTTGAATTCGATAAAGATGAAAACGGCACCATGATCACCACACACGGCGGCGGTACATCGAGAAAACGTATGCACGCTGCAAAAGACTACTCCGGTGCAGAGATCATGCGTACCCTGCGCGACGAAGTGTTGAACCGTCAGATTCCGGTGGTTGACTTCACCGCAGCAATCGAGCTGATTCTCGATGAAAACGGCAAAGCAGCAGGCGCAGTTCTCATGAACATGGAAACACATGAGATTTTGATTGCACGTGCAAAAACCGTCATCATCGCAACCGGAGGTGCAGGCAGACTGCATTACCAGGGATTCCCGACTTCGAACCACTACGGTGCAACCGCAGACGGTCTGGTGCTCGGCTATCGTGCAGGCGCAAAACTGCTGTATGCAGACACCCTGCAGTACCATCCGACCGGCGCTGCATATCCGGAGCAGATCTTCGGCGCACTCGTTACCGAGAAAGTTCGTTCGCTGGGCGCAAAACTGATTAACGTCAACGGCGAAGCATTCATGCATCCGCTGGAAACCCGTGACGTTTCGGCTGCATCGATCATCCGCGAGTGCTCTGACCGTGGTAACGGCGTGCACACACCGGACGGCATCGGCGTATGGCTCGACACCCCGATGATTGAGCTCAAAAACGGCGAAGGCACAATCGAAAAACGCATTCCAGCAATGATGCGTATGTTCGGCAAATACGGCATCGATATCCGTAAAGAGCCGATCCTTGTATACCCGACGCTGCACTATCAGAACGGTGGACTTGATATTACAGCAGACGGCATGACAAACATCGAGAACCTGTACGTTGCAGGCGAGGCTGTTGGTGGTATCCACGGCAGAAACCGTCTGATGGGCAACTCTCTGCTCGACATCATCGTATTCGGCAGAAACGCAGGCAAAAACGCTTCGAGCAAATCGAAAGACGTCACACTCGGTGCGCTGACACTGGAGCACGTCAACAAATTTGCAAAAGAGCAGGCAGAAGCAGGCATCAAAACCGATGTTGTTTCGCCGAAACTGCTGCCGAACTACGCGCGCAGAAAGTAATCAACTGACAAAAGGGGTATATTGAATTATGATCACTGATTTATTGGAAGCACTGATGATTCTGTGCTTTGGCTTGTCGTGGCCGATTTCGATCCGCAAATCGTGGATTTCGCGTACCGCAAAAGGAAAAAGCTTGTTCTTCGAGATTTTCCTGCTGATCGGCTACATCTTTGGTATTGTCCGTAAATTCATGCTGTTTGCGGAGAGCGGCGGCAATGAAAACTGGCTGTTCTATCTCGGCTGGTTCTTCTATGTATTAAACTTCGTTGAAATTTCCATCGACGTGGCGCTCTACTTCCGCAACGTTCGTCTGGACAAACAGAGAGAAGCACAGGCAGCGATTTCCGAATAATTCGGCTGTAACGACACCCCCGTGTGGTAGTACACGGGGGTGTTTTTGTTTGCATCAAAACTTGTTTTTTACGCATCCGTATTTTATAATGGGGAAAACAACAGAGAAGGGGAGATACAAATGAAAAATCCGATTCAGAAACGGCTGGGCAAAGCGATAAAAGGCGGCGGCTTTTATGACGAAAACGCAATGATCTGGTGCGGCAGTGTGGTAAAAGGGGAGGACGGCCGGTTTCATATGTTCGCCTCATACTGGGACAAACGCTTAGGTTTCGGCAATAACTGGCTCTTTAACTGCCGGATTGTGCGCGCATCGAGTGATACGCCGGAAGGACCGTTTACACTGGAGGAAACCGTGCTCGATCGGCGCGGAAGGGAATTTTTTGACGGTATGAACACGCATAATCCGTATATCCGCTATTGGAACGGAACGTATTATCTTTACTATATGGGGACGACGTTCGGCGGACCGATCCCTGCGTATATGGATGAGATTTCGCCGGCACGGTTTATCGAGGTGTGGAATAATAAGCGCATCGGACTTGCCACATCGAAATCGGTCTTTGGCCCGTGGGAGCGGCGTGATACACCGCTGCTTTTGCCGCGGGACTGTTCCCATTGGGACTGTACGGCAACCACCAATCCGGCTGTGGCGATTTTGCCGGACGGTACGACCTACATGCTCTATAAATCCCGCAGTTATGCGAATGCGACACTGCAAATCGGTGTGGCCCGGGCACCGTGTCCGGACGGCCCGTTTGAGCGTATTTGTGAAGAGCCGATTTTTTCGCTCGAAAATCCGGATTTCCACCTGGAGGACCCGTATTTGTGGTATGAGGACAACAAATTCCGGCTGCTGATCAAAGATGATTTTAAAAACGAGAGCGGCGGTATCTGCGGAGAGTGGGGTGCCGGACTGTACGGTGAGAGTGATGACTGCATTCACTGGACATTTGCGGACAGCCCGAAAGCATACAGCAGAACAGTTTCGTGGGATGACGGCACGACGACCACCCAGTGTAACTTAGAGCGGCCGTTTCTGCTTCTGCAGGATGGCAAGCCGACACATTTGTATCTGGCGACCGGTGACGGCGAACAGCCGTATCAGTTTTCACATACATGGAATATGGTGATTGGGCTGACATAATGCAAACTAATTGAAAAGGTTTCAAAAGATACGTACATTGCGCAGGATAAGAGCGAATGTATATTAGAAAATAAAAAAGCGAACTGAATCATATCAGTTCGCTGTTTTTTCGTGTGCGCCTTTTTATTGATAGATCATGAATTTCTCTGAATCATATGCGACAATTTCTATTTTCGCATCAGGATCATACTGCTGTGTCAGCAGGGTGACTTCATATCCGTTTTCTGTTTCCTTCATATCATATGTTTCTGTACCCAAAGAGAGCCAGACGTATTCATAATAAAGATCTGTATTCCAATAAATCTTTGTTAATTGCGTTCCCTGCTCAACTGAAATTTGTTCTGTCGGCAAAGCCTGCTCTGTTTTAGAGATTTCCAATGTATCCATAACATCAAGCGGCGGATTTGGGTTAAATTGTGTCATACCTTCATAATCAAAATAGGTGTTTGTAAAGGTGTATTCTGCAACTTCAAAAATGACACAGTCCGGTTTAAAAATATTATAATAGTACGGAAAATCCAAAACGTTTTGATAGTCATGGATATGAATATATTCGCCAAACGCATTCGCTAAATATTTATATCCGAATTTGTTCATATAGCTTCCTTGAAAAACCAATGCCTTTGGAGCACCTTCCTGCATTTTATCCGGGTTTTGATAATATCCAAATGTCTGATAAGAAGGATGCATTTGCAGTTCTTCCTGAAAAGCAGATGTTTTTGAGATGAGATCGTCTAAATGGAGATCGATACTGGGAACCAATTCGTTGATTGGAAATTGAGAAACAGGAAGTGAAGTTTCAAGTGTTTGCGAAACCGTAAAATCTGAAAGATCATTTAACTGAATGGTTGAAAAGTCATTCTGCAATACAGACAGCATTGCATTTGTACCATAATAAGCGCCTAGGTCATTCCAGTGGTTTGCATCATATTTTTGGTTAAAAACGACTTCGCCCTGTTCGGTCTTTTCTCGAAGGGTCTGTGTGTTGTCTACATATCGCACTTCTCTTTCGTCGAGTGCAGCCAAAAATTGATCGACCCACGAACGATCATAATTGATACCATCCGGAATATATTCGGACAGGACAGCAGGTTTTGCAGGATTTAAGACAAACAAGAATGGTGTGCCTCTGAATGTGCAATAATCCTGGATTTCTTTCACCATATCGGCAAATGCTTCATGAAAATCGGAATATGGATTTGCGGTTGTTGTCAGACCTGCGCCAAATACATAGCCGTCTTTTCCGTAGGAATAGTTTGGATGAACCATTTTTCCAAACAATTTATCGTTTAATACGGTATAGCCCAGAATCATCTCGTCGCGAAAACCGATTCGGTCATTCACATAGTTTTCAATCGTTGCTGTCAAATCAACGCCGCTTTCCAGTGATTCTTTAGAAAACGGATTTTCCGTCAGCATTCGATTATCAATTTCCGAAGAAGTGTTAGGAGTAAAGTTAAACGTAACAATCGGTATAAGAATAATCATCGAAAATATAATTGTCATGAAAACTTTTATAAATTTCATCAGTCTCTCCTTCTCCTTATTTAATATTGAAAATAGATAAACGGACTGTAGGTGGAATTGATCATAAACAAGATCGCGATAACAAACAAGGCAAGCAGTACAAGCTCCTGCAGGAGATATCCGATTTTTGCTGCGGCAATTTTACGATACCATGTGATGAGTTTTGGTGATCCGAGCAGTGTTGCGCCCAAAATGCCAATGACGGCAAACAGGATGATCCGTGCATCAAAATAGTACTGCCAGGTATAGGGGATACTGTTTGCCGGTGTTGCACCAAACAGCGCACCGAGTACTGTCACCACGTCAGAAATCTCTTGGAATCGGAATAACTGCCAGAACAGCATGACAACAATCATAGTGACGGTGTATTTTACAGCTTTGGGCGTTTTGATATAAAATTTCTTTTTTTGAACAACACGTTCTGTCACAGCAAATGCGCCATTGATAAATCCCCATAAGATATAGTTCCAGCCTGCACCGTGCCAAATACCGGTCAGTGCAAATACAACCGCTAAGTTGCGCAGTGTGTTTCGTTGACCTGCACGGCTGCCGCCCAGCGGAATATAAACGTATTCGCGAAACCATGTACCCAATGAAATATGCCAGCGACGCCAAAATTCCGAAATCGATGTAGAACGATATGGGAAATTGAAGTTTTCTTTAAATTCAAAACCAAACAGTTTTGCGATGCCGATTGCGATATCAGAATATCCGGAAAAGTCATAATAAATCTGAAGCATATATAAAATCAGTGTGCCAAACGCAGTGATTTGATCCATGTTTGATGCAGGAATTTGCGCAAGGCATGCACCAAATGAATCCGCCAATATAATTTTTTTAGCAAATCCAATCATAGTGCGGTTTAAACCGTCTGTATTTGCGTTTAAAGACAAAGATCTGGTTTTGATTTGTGTCTGAAAGTCTTTCCACAAAACAATCGGACCGGAAATAATTTTTGGGAAGAAAGATAAATACAGTGTACAGTCAATGAAACTTCCTGCTGTTGCATGACCGCGATAAATATCTGTTAAATATGAAATTGCGGAGAAGGTAAGGAACGAAATACCGATTGGTGCAACCAATGATTTTGCACCGATGTTATCGCCAAACACCTTGTTCCAACAATCAATGAGGAAATTGGAGTAGTTGAAGTAAATCAAGCAGAAAGTGATGAGAGAAACGGCGATGATCAATGGAATCAAGCAAAAATATATCCGTTTTTCAGACGTTTGGGATTGGTGAATGCTAAAATAGTATCCTTTTGATTTTACAGTTTGAATCCATAGTCCCAATAAGTAAACAACAAAAATATAAAAAATAAGCCGAAATACATTATCAAACGATGACCACATATAAAAGCCTAAACTGAAAACAATCAGAATGATATCTTTTATACGCAGTTTGTCAAATAACCACTGCAGTTTCTTAATACAAGACAGCCGATCTGCAAACATATATGTTTGCAGATCGGAAAAAAGACAAACAAAAAGATTTGTGTTGTAAAAACCATACGGCTCCCCCTTATATGCTGTTTGGTATATATCTTTATCAGTTTAGCATATAAAAAACAAATTGTAAATGTATCGCTATTCTTCGAAAGAGTCTGCATCGATAAAAAAGCGAACTGAATCATATCAGTTCGCTTTTTGAATATCAAAATATTCGTTTTATTCCCACTCGATGGTTGCCGGCGGTTTACTTGTGATGTCGTAAACGATGCGGTTGATCGAGCCGACTTCGTTGATGATGCGGCTGCTGACCTTCTGGAGCAGGTCGTACGGAATACGTGCAAAATCTGCTGTCATAAAGTCGGTTGTTGTGACACCGCGCAGTGCGAGTGTATAATCATATGTGCGCTCGTCACCCATGACGCCTACCGAACGCATATTCGTAAGAACAGCGAAATACTGGTGAATGTCGCGGTCCAAGTGTGCATTTGCCACTTCCTCGCGGAAGATGTAGTCTGCATCCTGCAGGATTGCAACTTTTTCAGCAGTGATTTCCCCGAGAATACGGATGGCAAGACCCGGACCCGGGAACGGCTGACGCCATACGAGATAATCTGCAAGACCAAGCTCTGTGCCGAGTGCACGTACTTCGTCTTTGAACAGCAGGCGCAGCGGCTCAATGATCTCTTTGAAATCAACATAGTCCGGCAGACCGCCTACGTTGTGGTGGCTCTTGATGACAGCAGCATCGCCGGCGCCCGATTCAATGACATCCGGATAAATTGTGCCCTGTGCCAGGAAATCGACACGGCCGATTTTTTTCGCTTCATCTTCGAATACGCGGATAAACTCCTCGCCGATGATTTTGCGTTTTTTCTCCGGCTCGTTTACACCGGCAAGGCGCGACAGGAAACGCTCCTGTGCATTGACGCGGACAAAATTGATGTCCCATTTCGAGAATGCAGCTTCAACCTCGTCACCTTCGTTTTTGCGCATCAGGCCGTGGTCAACGAAAATGCAGGTCAGCTGGCTGCCGACAGCTTTTGCAAGCAGCGCTGCTGCAACGGAGGAGTCAACACCGCCGGAAAGAGCAAGCAGAACTTTGCCGTCGCCGACACGGGTGCGGATTTCTTCAATCGCGCGCTGTGCATAGTTGCCCATCGTCCAGTCGCCGGACACGCCGCACACTTCATACAGGAAGTTTTTAAGCATTGCAGTGCCGTTTTCGGTGTGGAGCACTTCCGGATGATACTGCATTGCATACAGGTTTTTCTCAGCGCAGTCCATTGCTGCAACCGGACAGTCTGCGGTATGTGCAGTGCTGCGGAAGCCTTCCGGAAGCGCTGCGATATAGTCGGTGTGGCTCATCCATGTGATGGCTTCCTGCGGCAGACCGGAGAAAAGCTTGCAGTCCGGTGTGAAAAACGTGTTGGTCTTGCCGTATTCGCGTGTTTCGGCAGTTTTGACTGTACCGCCTAAGACATGTGCCATCAGCTGTGCGCCGTAGCAGATGCCGAGTACCGGAATACCGAGCGAGAACACTTCGCGCTCGATTTTCGGCGCACCTTCTTCATACACACTGTTCGGACCGCCGGTAAAAATAATGCCGATCGGATGCCGTTTTTGAATCTCTGCAGCTGTTGCCTGGGTGTACGGAATGACTTCGCAGTACACATGGCATTCACGCACGCGGCGTGCAATCAGCTGGTTGTACTGACCGCCGAAATCAATCACCAAAACCAGTTCGTTTTTCATAAATACCTCCTGTGTTCTTTTCGGGAAACGTTTTCCGCTTCTTAAAAATAGATTTTGCTTTTATTTTGCCACGTTTTCCGCCGTTTTTCAAGCATTCACGCCATCTTGTACATGCATTTTGCCAAAATGTTTAGATTTCAAAAAATCGGAAACAATAAATCTGTGAAATTCGGTATAGAAAGAGGAAAGCGGAATGAAAAAACGAATGATTCGGATCTTTTGCCTGTTCTGCGGACTGTTTTGCATGGTGTTTGTGCGAACCGGATCGCTGAGCACGGATTTGTCGCTTGAGGCGGTATCGGCACGCCAGTCAAGCAAGACGCTTTCGGTCACACCGACGCGCGGCATGATCTACGACACGAAAATGCGCCCGCTTGTAAACAATGAGCAGCAGCTGTTCGCGGCGGTTGCGCCCTGCGACCAAAACAAGGAAGCCGTGTGGTCGGACGGGCGGTTTTTGTCGGATGCGGCCACACGCGCCGAGCAGTGGTCAAACGGAACCCCGTTTTTAACACCGGTGTCCGATTCGGTGGACGATCTTGTGCAGACGGCAACGCTTACACAGACTGTGCGCTATGGCACACAGTCGTGCGCGCCGCATATTATCGGATATGTAAACCGCGATGGTGTGGGAATGACCGGCATTGAGCAGGCGTATGACGAGCTGCTAAGCGGATACGGCGCCGATTCGGTATCGTTTACACTCGATGCCCGCGGCAATCCGATTCTTGGCATTTTGCCCGATCGGACACTCAGCGAAGAAGCCGTAGAGGGCGTCGTTTTAACGATAGACCGCCGGCTCCAGACGATTGTGGAAGAGGTCGGAAGCCGGATGCTTACAAAAGGGGCAGTTGTGCTCATGGAGGCGGGAACAGGAAAGCTGCGCGCATGTGCAAGCTTTCCCACATTTGATCCGAACAATGTGGAGGACGCCATGGCAGATGAAGAAGGCGCACCGCTTTTAAACCGCGCGTTTTCCTCTTACAGCGTCGGTTCCACATTCAAGTCGGCAGTGGCGGCGGCCGCACTCACACAGGGTGTTTTGCTTCCCGCTGATTTTTGCTGTACGGGAAGCATTACGGTCGGCGATACGGTGTTTCACTGCTTCCACCGCGAAGGTCAGGGCGTGCTCGATTTTCAAAATGCAATGGCAGGAAGCTGCAACCCGTATTTTATTTCGATCGGTCAGCAGCTTTCGCCGTATGGGCTCCGTGCGATGGCAGAGGATCTTTCGTTCGGAAAACCGACCGTGTTCGCACCGGGATTTTCGTCCGATGACGGCACATTGCCTGCCGTGCAAACACTCGAAAACAAAGGCCAGCTTGCCAACTTTTCGTTTGGACAAGGACAGTTTGCCGCCACGCCGGTACAGCTTGCCCAGATGATGAATGCGTTTGTGTCGGGTGGTGCGATGACGCCTGCATCCTTGGTCGAAGGGACGACCGTTTCCGGCAAGCTTGTCGATACGCCTGCGGATGATCCCGTCCCCACACAGGCAATGCGCAAAGAAACGGCAGATGCTGTCAAGGAAGCGCTTGTCTACACAGTCATGGGTGTTGAATCACACGCGGCACGTCCGAAGGTGGTGTCTGCCGGCGGAAAAACAGGCACAGCGCAGACCGGACGATTTCATGAAAACGGCGAGGAGATTGTGGAGGGCTGGTTCGTGGGATTTTTTCCGGCGGAGAATCCCTCTTATGTGATGGCGGTGCTGTGCGAGGATGCCGAAAACGGTGCAAAGGATGCATCGAATACGTTTCGGGAAATTGTCGATCAAATGACATACCGTCCCCCGCAGGAATAGGAAAGAAATCCGCAGTGCGTGCATATAGTAACAGTGGGAAAAGGGGGAGAGCGGTTGAAACGGAGGGTTTACCAAAAACTATCGTCTGTGGTGCTGGCGGTTTTTCTGCTTGTCGGATGCACACTGCTTGATCGTACACAGCTGTTTGTGCCGGCGGCTGCCCAGTTGGAGGAAGGTGTTTGTCTGCCGGTTTTGATGTATCATCACATTTCGGAGTCGGCGGCAAGGCTCGGCGATTATGTGATTTCACCTGCGCAGTTTGAATCGGATCTCTCATTTTTAAAACAGGCAGGCTATCAGACCGTTTCGTCTGCGCAGGTGCTTGCATTTGTGAAAGGGGGGAAAGCACTGCCGGAAAAAGCCGTCATGATTACGTTTGACGATGCGTTTTTGAGCACCTATGTCTACGCGTATCCGCTGCTTAAAATGTATGAGATGTGTGCCGTGATTGCGCCGGTCGGCGTGTACACCGAGCAGTTTTCCGATCCGAACGAGCCGCGTCATGTAAACTATGCGAATGTGGGCTGGACGGAGCTTTCCGAAATGCTTGAAAGCGGTGTGTTTGAGCTTGCGAGCCATACGTATCACCTGCACGGCGACGGAAAAAACGGCACGCGGAAAGGCGCGGGGAAAATGCCCGGCGAGGATGCGCAAACGTATCAGACGATGCTGTATGACGATCTTACGCACATGAACGACTTGTGCGCACAGCATTTAAATCAAACACCCACACTGTTTGCATATCCGTTCGGCGCCATTTCAAAGGAAAGTGTGCCGGTCTTAAAAGAACTTGGGTTTACACTGCTGTTTGGCTGTGAGGAAAAGGTTTCGACCGTGAGGGAAAACAGCGAACTGCCGCTGATACTCGGCCGGTTTAACCGCGCGCACCGGTATGACACACGCACATTTTTTAAAAAGATGGGGATTTCGATGGGTGAATTGTAAAATGGGATTTACAGAAGAAATACAAATCCGAGATGACAGGTTTATGGTTTGTTCACAAAGGTTTTGTACAATAAAGATGTACCAAAGGACGACCGAACAATCATCGGATGACACCGCTTTGTCATCGACCAAAGGAGAAGAACAAATGACTGCAAGAACAAATCCCCTGTCGCTTCCGACTGTCGTACTCGAACCGGAAGAGCTTCCGAAGCCGCTTGGCTATTACGGCATGGAGATTTTGCGTATGATGAAAAATGACTATCCCGACCGTTACTGGAAGCTTTTATTATCCGGCACACTGATGCGCACGATCTATCTGCGTGAGCAGGAGCTGACAGAATTAAAATTAAGCCTTGTGCAGGCGCTCGAACAAAAATTCCCTCGTCCGAAAACGAGCAGTTTTTTGGAGGTTGCCGCACATATGAACATTTTGGCGGAGGCCGCGGACGAAGTGATTTCGCGCGAACTGCGCCGCCCTGTATGATGGATGTTTCGTGTTTTTTTCATTTCATTTTTCCCCATATAAAAAGCCGGCTGTGGATGTTTCCGCAGCCGGCTTTTTTGTATACCGAGCATTAAAGCACATAATTTGAAATGATACGGCAGATGCGTGCCATATCGCACGAACCCGAAAATTCAAACCGGATTTTTCCGATGGTCGAAAAATAAAGCGAAAGCTCTGCATCCAGATCAAACACCCCCGATGTTTCCACCGAATACGTTTGAATTTTGCTGTAGGGCATGGAGGTAATGTCTTTTTTCTTGCCGGTAATGCCCTGAATATTGATGGCGATGATGCGCTTGTTTGTAAAAACAATGCCGTCGCGCGTACCCTGATACGTGGAAACGATGTCTTCTCCGTCGATGAGGAGCGGCAGAAGCAGTTTTTCATAGGTGTCGTTGTCTGTTTGTTTTAAACGGATAAACTGGGGATTTTCAAAATCAATCATGGAAAAATACACTCCTTTTTGTGTTATGACGCTTCCTCAGAAATATCCGAGGAGAGCTGTGATTCGGGATCATACAAAATTGTCAGTGAAAATGACTGCGCAGTAAATTCGTTTTTTGAAAGATGAAGCAGGCATGAACCGTCGCGCAGAGAAACGGCGGAAACGCCTTCTTCGGGCAGAAACGGACTGTCCGGCGACAGATTGGTGTGACCCCAGTTCGGTTCGGCTTCGTCGGGAGACCAGACTTCGTTTGGGTCAAATGAAGTGTATGTGCGAATGAGTTCGTGTACAATCCGGCATTGGAGTGAACCGCCGGGTGCATCTGCATCAACAATATCGACTTCTTCAAACGGGAACCAGAACGTGACCATATCGACCGTTTGGTCGTATGCAGTGTCGGTATACAAGAAAATCGCGTTCATCTCGCTGATGGAGCTGCTGATGGCAGCTTCATCCTTTGGCGAAATATAAAATATGTACTGTTCCTGCCGCTCCGTACGGCGAAACGATTTCGATGATTCGGCACGAACTGTTTTGTCGGAACCGGCGAGCGCATCGTCATACATGGCAGTGATTGTTTCGGACATGCGGCGTGTGTTTTTAAGCGTGCGCACAGAAAAGACTGTCTGCCGCAAAAACACGAAAATGCCCGTCATCAATGCGATCAGCAAGAGTACAGCAGTAAGGAGAGCCAGCCATCGGCGTTTTGGCTTAGGGGTTTGAATGATCGCATTATCCAAGAGGAATCATCTCCTTTTTGTGGATATAAACTGCTCAGTACAGCCACGCATTTGCAAACATCACCTGCGGATCCAAATGCAGATTTACGACCATATCGAGACTGCCTGTATATTCATGGTACATCGAAAAATAGCAGGTATCACTCGTCAAGCGCATGGAGCGCGGCGAAGTGACATCGGGTGAGTCTTCCGTCTGCATGTCAAGATCCCAGTTCGGCTGCGCTTGTCCCGGTGTCCAGATCTCGTACGGGTCAAACGGCGTGAGCTTTTCAACCAGTGCAGCAAATACACGGTAAAAAGTCTGCGATTCTTCATTGTTCACTGCGCTGGAATATGGGAACGTGAAGGTGATGCTATCCATAATGCCGTCTTCGTTATAGTCGCTTCCGACGAAGCTGCCGTATGCATATTCATAGGAAACAGCTTGTTGGCGCCCAATAAAGGTATAGATGTATGATTGGCGTGAATCATACGAAGACGAGGTTTCCTGTTCATCAATATACAGAGAATATTTGTCGCTGTCCTCTTCGGGGATGAGCGCTGCATATTGTTCGGCAATCTGGTCGGCCATCGATTCCAGCGAAGTCACAGTGACAGCAGGCGGCTTTTGGACGTGTGAAATCAGCAAAAAGCTGCCGGCTCCTGCTGCAACGCCGACAACAAACGCGATTGCAAGCGCGAAAATCCGGCGGCGGTATGAAACCAGCGCCGCGAAAAGCTGTTTGAAGCGATGCGGCTTTTGCGTGGATTCTTCTGCCTGGACAGGAGGGATTTCAGAAGATTGCTCGTTGGGTGAATCGTCCACATCCACTTTGGGCGGCGTGACGAATGGTTTTGTCACATCTTCCTCTGCAAAAGCGGGCTGTTTGTCAAAAGACACTGCATTCGGCACGGGCGGCGGTGTTTGCGCCGGTGCATCCTCGGGTGCAGATGAGGAATAAGCGAAATCAGACGGGATTGCTGCACCGCAGGCAGGGCAGTGAGATACGTTGTCTTCCACAGGGGTTTGGCAAAACAGACAGGTTTTCATGAAAACACCTTCTTTGTATTGGGTTTCTGTTATTCTTATTATACAAAAAAATAAAGAAAAAGCAAACAAAATCCAGTGATTTTTTGGATTTTGCCTGCTTTTTTTGAATAGATCGATGCGGTTACGGTGTGAATGATGAAAAGTCAGCGATGGTAAGCAGCTTACCGGGCGTCAGACAAATCATGATCACTGTTTCGGAGGTGTCGGAGAGTGTTTCATAAAGCAAAACACAGCTGTCCGCGTTGGTCTTAAGCAGTGAATGTGCAGTGCCGTTGTAGAGATCGGACGAAACCGGTTCGCTGATCTCCCAGTTGGGCGCATATTTGCCTGGGGTCCACAATTCGTTTGCATCAAGCGATGAAAACGATTCAATCAGCCAGCGTGCGAGATCGTGTGAGGTGTTGGAAATTCTCGGGTTTGAAGATGCGGGCGTAAACGAAAACTCAAGAACATCAACAATATCGTCACCGTCGGCATCAATGCCGGTCAGTTTGCTGAAAATGTGGACGACTTCGCCGTCGGCGGACTGCAGGCCGCAGGAATATTCATACACCTTTCCGTTTGCGCCAAAGGTGTTTGTAAACAGTGAAGTATATGCGGGCGCTGTCAGCAGCTGCGGATCTGTCACGATATTTTTTTCTTTGTACTGATTGGCGATATTGCGGGCGAGTGCAGTGAGATCATCGATGTGCATCGGACCCGGTGCAGAAACGGCGGACAGTGTAACGAAAAATCCGCCGCCCAGTATGAATCCGACGACAAGCGCCGCAATGACAGCCAGAATAAACCGTTTGGCTTTGATCCATGCGCGAAGGTTCATACAGCCGCCTCCTTTCTTTGATAAGCAGTTGCTTGCAAAAATCAGTGGAAAAACGTGTACTGTGCATCGGATTCACCCCCCATTTTTTACAATGTTTCTTATACTTTTATTGTAATATGCAATATATTTTCTGTCAATTCTTCTGCGTTTTCTTTTGAATTTTGAATGTACAAAAATCACGCGCCGGTTTGTATGATTTCTCCACTTTTCTTTTGACTTTTCAAAAGGGCAGGCCGTTCTCATACAAAAAAACACAAGACAGCACCACTGTCTTGTGTTTTATAAAAAATGGAGTGAAACGTTATTTTTGTGCTGCGGCTTCAAATTCCGCGATGATTTCTTTGTCGGGCGCTTTCATCAAAAGGCTCACGACAACAATCAGGATGCAGGCGGTCAAAAATGCCGGCAGCAGTTCATAAATTGCGAAGACACCGCCCAGCGGGCTTAAAAGGAATTTCCAGATAAAGACCATCGCACCGCCCGAGAGCATTCCGGCAAGCGCACCCCAGCGGGTGGTGCATTTCCAGAAGAGTGAGAACAGCATGACCGGGCCGAACGATGCACCGAATCCTGCCCATGCAAATGATACAATGCCAAAGACGGAGCTGTTCGGGTCCTGCGCGATGAACATCGCGATCACCGCGATCACGACAAGTGTCAGTCGTGCAGTGAGCATTGTTTTTTTCTCGGAGAGTTTCAAGCCGAATACACCTTTTAACAGGTTTTCCGACATACTCGACGATGCAGCCAAAAGCTGCGAATCGGCGGTGGACATGGTCGAAGCGAGAATGCCTGCCAAAATTGTGCCGGCGAGCAGTGCGGCGATCACACCGTTTTTACTCAACAGATCGGCAATTTTGATGACGATGGTTTCCGAGGAAGTGCCGTCGAGCACCGGGAGTGCGCCGACGGAAGTCATCGAAACGCCGATGACGCCGATCAAAACACCGACTGCCAATGTGATGACAACCCAAACGGAAGCGATCCGGCGGGAGAGCGGGAGTTTTTTCTCGTCGTCAATTGCCATGAAGCGCAGAAGAATATGCGGCATGCCGAAATAGCCGAGTCCCCATGCAAATGTGGAGATGATGTTTAAAATCGGATACGATTGTGCGGCGCCGGAAGCAGGAGAATAGGTGGCGGTCATGCTTAAATACCCTGGGAGAGATTTTGCGTTTTCAAACACAGCCTCAAATCCTCCGGCAACCGAAACGCCGAACCCGACGACCACAAACAGCGCCACAGTCATGACGATGCTTTGGATGAAGTCGGTGGTGCTTGCAGCTAAAAATCCGCCGGTGATGGTATAACCGACGATGACGACGGCGCTTAATACCATCGCCCAGAAATAGTCAATGCCAAACAGGCTCGAAAACAGCTTTCCGCATGCGGCAAAGCCCGACGCCGTGTACGGCACAAAAAAGACAAGAATGACAAGTGCAGACAAGCAAAGCAGTGTCCGGCTGTTGTCGCGGTAACGATTTTTGAAAAAGTCGGGAATGGTGATCGAATCGTTTGCGATTTTCGAATAACGGCGAAGCCGTTTTGCAACGATCAGCCAGTTCACATAGGTACCGACTGCCAATCCAATTGCGGTCCAGCCGGCGTCGGCAACGCCTGTCAAATATGCAAGTCCCGGAAGTCCCATCAAAAGCCAGCTGCTCATGTCGGAGGCTTCGGCGCTCATTGCCGTGACAAACGGGCCTAATTTCCGGCCGCCCAAATAAAAGTCACCGGCTGTTTTGTTCTTTTTGGAACACCAGATGCCGATTAAAAGCATGCCGACCAGATAGACGGCAATCGCAATCAGCATATAGATCTGTGCACTCGTCATAATACTCTGCTCCTTTAAATTCGTAAACAATGAAGACAGTATAACATAAACAAAAATAGACTGCAATACAGAACAAAGTCTGTACGACAGTCTATAAATTTCATTTAAAAATCGGTATAAATACTGATAAAACCTGTGTTTTTTAAACTGTACGAATATTTTGACGAAAATGAATGCGATTATTTTGACCGAAATCCGGACAAGAAAATCGGCATCATTGTCTTGGCATAGCGGCACAGTGAATAGTCACCGCTCGAGATACACCAGTCATACAACAGTGCCCGTTCGCACATCGCATAGCACCGCACCATTTCGCTGACGGAAAATTCCGCCGACAGCTCGCCGCAGGAAACACCCTCGAGCATGATCTGGCGCAGAAGCTTATAGTAAAACCGGTTGTGGTCGAGCAGGTGCTTTTCGCCCTTGGTGATGAGCTGAGAGGAATAAAGCCGTGCGAGCAGGTCGAGCGAAATCTGCGATTCGATCATTGAAAACAGTTCCTCATTGAGCCACAAAAGCTTTTGAAAGGGACGCATTCCCTCGGGAAAACGGGCGGACAGCTCCTCGTATTTTTCGTCGAACAGGTAAGACAGCGACGAGAGCAGGGCGTCCTTGCCTTCGAAATAGTGATAAAACGAGCCTTTTGACGTTGCGGATTCGGCGATGATCTCCTCGACGGTCGTGTCCTCATAGCCCTGTTCATAAAACAGCTTCCATGCAGCTGTGATGATTTTTCCCTTTGTGTTGCGTGATGATTTTTTTGCCATGACACTGCTCCTTTGCTTCGTTCGCTTTTATGATACGGCACACCATGTGCTTTGTCAACTTTGAGCCAAAATGTTGAAAGATTCGTCCAAGAAAAAACGGGCGGTTTTGCTTGTGTTTACATATTGATTTTGTTACAATGAAAACAAATTTCCGGCAGCTGCCGGAACAGGCACGGAAAGAAAAGAGAGGTTTTCATCATGAATTTTGCAAAACTGCACGAGGATGTGTGCTTTAAACGTGCGCACGGACAGGTGATCTGGCAGCCGCGTATTCAGTGCTGGATCGACGATAAACTGTTTGCCGACGGCAAATTGCCCGGAAAATACGAGGGCATGACAAAACCGGAGATCTATCGCGAGCTCGGCTGCTCGGCACGTATTTATGAATACAATGACTGCTTCTACCCGGTGTATGATGACACGATCCGCACCTATTTTAAAGATGAGGGCAACATCCGCACAAACTACTTTGAAACACCGCTCGGCACGGTTACACAGCAGTTAAAGACCACTCCGTCGAGCTGGGCAAAGCTTGTCACAAAAGAGTGGGTCTGCTCCGAAGAGGACTTAAAAATCTTTACCTATATTGAAGAGCGCACGAACTGGGCGTTTTCGCAGGAGGTGTTCGACCGCGTACAGGCAGAGTGGGGAGACCTGGGCGCACCGACGATCTTTATGCCGCGTGTGTCGATGCAGCGGCTGTATATCGATCTGATGGGTGTTGAGGAAGCCGTCTATGCAACGATCGACTATCCGGAAACCGTCGAAGCATATTTTGACGCACTGCGTGAATGCCATTTTCGCCTGATTGATGTGATCAACGAATCGCCGATCAACATCATCAACTTCGGCGACAACATCCATTCCGGTACACTCTCGCCGTCGCTGTTTGAGCAGTACGTTCTGCCGGAGTATAAGCTCCGCTGTGAGCGTCTGCACAAAGCCGGCAAGTTTATCTGCTCGCACTTTGACGGCGATAACTGCGGCCTGATGGAATTTTACCGCGAAACAGGCTTGGACGGCATCGAGGCGATCACACCGAAGCCGCAGGGCGATGTTACACTCGAGGAAGTGCATGAGCACTTAGGCGATATGTTCCTGCTCGACGGTATTCCGGCGGTCTATTTTGACGAGGAGTTCCCGGAGGAAGTACTTGTCGACTGTGTGCACAAGATCCTTGATCTGTTTGCGCCGAATCTGGTGCTTGGCATCTCCGACGAGATTTCTTCGACCGGCGACATCGAGCGCGTTCGTTTGGTCGGCAAAATCGTCGATGAATATAACGCAAAAATCCGTGCCGAACAGGGCATCGAAGAATAAACAGCAGCAAAAAACCCGCCGGTGCGCGGTTTTTTTCTTTCGCGGAAAAATTTTTTAAAAAACAGGCAAACAGTTTTGCTCTCTCAAACGTTTTATAGATGAAACCGCAAAGGAAACGGAGGTGGCGTTCATGATCGAAGAACTGCTTGATCAGCAGTATCAAGGTGTACTCAGCTTTTGCCGCACGATGACGCAAAACGATGCACAGGCGCAGGATCTTGCGCAGGAAACGTTTCTGCGTGCGATGCAGCACGAAGCACAGCTTTGTACGATGGAAGAAAAACAGCAAAAAAGCTGGCTTTTTCGCACGGCAAAGCATCTGTTCATCGATCAGATCCGCAAATCTGCGCGCGAATCACTCACCGACGAGATCACGCCGGTTCCCGTCGAGGACGAGTCGTTTTCCCGCGTGGAGATGGAAACGCTGCTTTCGTGCCTGCCGGAGCAGGACCGTGTGCTGTTTGTCATGCGGTACTTATACGGCTATCGGTCAAACGAGTTAGCCGAGATGTTTTCGATGCCGGCGGGAACAGTGCGGACACGGCTGTCGGCTGCCCGCAAACGATTAAAGCAGCAGATGGAGGGTCTTTTATGAAACGAAGAACAAAACAAACCGGTCATTATTTGGGATTTGGCGAAAACCTGACCGTACAGGACCTTACTGTCCGGTGCAAGCAAAACCGCATCCACACACTGACCAAACGGGAAATCCGGTTTTATTAAAAAAGGAGGAGCAATCATGTTAGGAATCGAAGGAAAAGCGTATATCATCAACAGCGATGTGTGTGACACACGCAAAATGGCAGAGGACGCGTTCGAGGGGTATGCTCAGATCATCCTCAATGCGGACGTACTGCTCACGAATGAGAGAAGCCGTGCGATTTTAGCGCGGTATCCGGTGGTGATGAACAGCGACGTCACGTTTGATACAGAGGAAGAGCTCGCCGTGTCGACACAAAACGGGAAATTCACGCTCCATCCGGGACAAGTGCCGCAGACACCGACGCTGCTCGTCGTAAACGGATGTATGACGATCGAGCCGGGCTGTGATCTGCACGCGTACCGCAAAATTGTCGTAAACGGCATCGTGATCTGCCCGCAGAGCTTAACGGGAAGCCTTGGTGATGTGTCTGTAAACGGTGTGGTCGAAAGCTATCCGGACGACTGTACCGTGCTCGACAGCATATTCGTGCCCGATCGTGTATTTGTCCTGCGGGCAAAGGAGAATGCACGCTATTATGTGCGCAAAAAAGTCATTCTGACCGCAAAGGAACTCGATGTCAGTGCCCTCGCACAAAAAGGCGTGCAGTTTGTGACACCGGAGCTTGTCTGCACGGAATCGGATACGGAAGCGGCCGTTTCACTCGTTGACGAGCAGGCAAAGCTGACGGTCGTGCCGGATGGATGCACCTATGTGGACAAGGACGTGACACTCGACCGCAGACTCCTGAAAAAATACGGGAAAAGCTTGTATATCGACGGCGATTTGACACTCGACGAGGAGAGCGCGCCGTTTTTAGAATCACTTTCGTATGTGTATGTGACCGGCACAGTCACACTGCCTGCATCGCTGGCAGAAGCGTTTGACGAAGTGGACGGCGTGTTTGACGAGATTGAGGTGTTAAGCGGCAGTGTGGTGCAGAACAAGGTTACCGTGCGGCTTACTCCCTCGATGCTTGCGTCCTCATCGGATGGACTGACGATCCGCAACTGCGCACATGTGCAGGTGGATGAATCGATCACACCGGAAGAACTCGAGCAGGCGAATCTGACCATCGAAAATTGTGCGCAGATCTCCTGTACACCGAAACAGCGCGGTGCAATCGAGCTTGCAAGCAAAAATGTGGCATCTATTTCGGATGAAGCGACAAGTATTGCCGATATGCTCAAAGGAATGCTTGGCAATAAGGTGGTCAACGCCGATCACTGCGTTTTATAATAATTGAATTGTTAATTGAATCGTCTTTTTGCAGTCGCCGGTCTGTCCGAATGTCAGACCGGCGGCTTCAATTATTCTTGATTTTACTTGAACCGCAAACACCAAAGTGCTATAATAAATTTAGATATTATTTTTGGTAAATTTTTTGGGAAAAGACGGAGGTTAAACGACGTCTGATTCCATAGCAAAGGAGAAGATAGAATGAAAGCAACCAAAAAACATCTTTACATGAGCGCTGTTTCACTCATGCTGTGCGCAGTGATGCTTTTGGGCACAACATTCGCATGGTTTACGGACAGTGTGACAAACACAGGAAACGTCATCCAGGCGGGCAATCTTGACATCAATGCCACCGGATTTTCCTGGAATGCAGAAGAAGGAAAATGGGACTATCCGAACTATGGTCTGAGAAGTCCGCTGATCACACAGACCAAATGGGAACCGGGTCAGTACAACGCAGTTGTGATTAAAGTGAGCAACTATGGTGCAACCCTTGCGGCTGACGTGGATATTGATTTTTCCATCACCGAGAATGAAAAAAATCTTGCGGATGCGCTTTGGTATAAACTTACGCCCATCGGAGCAGAAGACGGTGTGATTTCTGCGCATGTAAATACAGCAGTTCCGAAAAGCAAGCTCAGTTTTGTCGATCCGCAGAACCGTCCGGCATCTGAGGCAGACGGTGTCATCACAATGAGCAAAATCGAAGACGATGCAACCGAACCGCAGAGAGTGTATACAGACTATCATCAGGGACAGTACGCATATTACCTGCTGGAGTACGGCATGTACACCTCGGCAGGCAATGACTACATGGGAGGCTCGTTTAATATGACCGTCACGGTCAAAGCAAAACAGGCACCGGTTGAGGAAGACGGCTTTGGCAATAGCGATTACGACGCAAATGCTACATATGCAGTTACTTCGCAGGAAGAAATGCAGGATGCAATCGATGATGCAAAAGACGGCGATGTCATTGCGCTTTCGAACGACTTGACTGTCGATGACGAGACGGTATTCGCATTTGATACAGAAAAATCCGTCACAATTGATCTTTCCGGAAACACAATCACATACAACAATCCGCAGGGCAAAGGTACGCTGGTGAATATTATAAACGGCGCTGATGTAACACTGCAGAATGGTTCGATTGAAATGACCAATCCGTATTACGGACTGGCCGTGAGAGATAACTCCTCCATGACATTAAAAGGCGTTACCGTCAACAGCGGCGACGGCGTCATTTTCAGCCACGGCAAAAACATCACCGTTGTTGTTGAGGACAGCGTACTTTCCTCGACTGCTTATTGTGCGGTCTATCACAACGGCAGCTATGCACCGGCAAATATCACCCTCCGCAACACCAAGATTCTTTCGGGCGGCGTATATATTTCAAACTCTGCCGGCAGAGAGAAACAGACACTCACGATTGAAGGCTCTACCATTTACGGCCCGACAGCGGTTGAGATGAAACATACAAATGCAACAATCACAGATTCCACACTGATCGGCACATCGGCTGTAACCGGCTCCGGATCGAACAATAACGGCGGATGCACAGAGGGGTATGCACTTGCAGTGACCGGCAACGGTGTCAATGATTTGGCAACCGGCACAGTGACTGTGACAAACTGCAAATTCTACAGTCAAGAGGCAACCGGCGAACCGAACGGCTATTATTTCGTTTATAAGTTGGCAGACGGCGCGTCTGTGACAATCGACGGCAAACTGGTTGACAACTTTAACTCTTATGGAAAATAATCATATAACGCAATAAGAGAAACAGGAGGTAAATCAGATGAGAACAAGTAAAAAACACATCTGGCTGAGCGCTGTTTCGATGATGCTTTGTGTTGCAATGCTTCTGGGCACTACATTCGCGTGGTTTACGGACAGTGTCACAAACAACGGTAATACAATCGAAGCAGGAAATCTCGATATCACAGTACAGGGGTATCGGCTTGTAAACGGCGAATGGGTAGGCGGCGACTACATCAAAACAACAGAGCCGTTGTTTACGGAAACCAAATGGGAACCGGGACAGTATGGCGCTGTGTTCCTCAAAGTAAAAAATGAAGGTTCTTTAACGGCAAAAATCAATGTTGATTTCGAAATTGCTAGTCAGACAAACAATATGGCAGATGCATTGTGGTACCGCGTGCAGACATTGCAGTCGTCCACCGGTGCGCAGGGCAGTGCACTCAAAGAGATGCTCGGATTTGCAGACAGCCGTCCGGCATCTGAGGCGGATGGCGTTACAACGCTCAAAAACATTGAAACAAGTGATCCGTCGCTCGAGTTGACACTTTATCCGCAAGCAGATCAGAACAGATATGCATTTTATTTGATCGAATATGGCATGTATACTTCTGCGGACAATACGTATATGAACGGCACCGTTGACTTGAACTTCACGGTCAAAGCAAAACAGGCAGCTGTTGAGGAAGACGGCTTCGGCTCGAGCAATTATGACGCAGATGCTGTATTTCCGACAGTAAGCGGCAAAAATCTGGTCAGCGGTCTGCAAAACGGTGGATTTGTATCTGTGACAGAGGATTTGATCTGGGATGAAGATGCAACAATCGCTTCAGATACCCAGTCTGTGCTCAATTTGGAGAGCGGAAAAACAGTCACCGTTACGAAAGACGGTATTGTGAATTTATGCGGAAACGCGCAGCTCACCATTCAGGGAACCGGTAAACTCAATCAGGACTGGGAATCTGAGATTGGTTATCTTATCAGTGCATCAGACAATTCTAAAGTGATCATTAAAGACGGTACATTTATCGCTGGTTTGACTTGTGTACAGGCTGATAAAAACGCACAAGTTGAAATCTACGGCGGTCATTTTGAGGCGCTGACGGATTGGCACGGAACATATTGGCTTCTGAATCTGGTTGACAATACAAACGCGTCCATTAAAGTGTACGGCGGTACATTTGTCAACTTTGATCCGTCCAACAGCAAAACTGAAAATCCGGCTGCAAACTTTGTGGCAGAGGGATATACAGTAGTCTCTGAAAAACAGGAAAGCGGCGATGTCTGGTATACAGTGGTGCCGGAATAAACCTGTATTCTTGTTTTTAATAATAAAAAACGGAGGGAACGTTATGAAAGCAACGAAAAAAAGCCTTTGGCTGAGCGCTGTTTCACTCATGCTTTGTGCCTTGATGCTTTTGGGCACAACATTCGCATGGTTTACGGACAGTGTGACAAACACAGGAAACGTCATCCAGGCGGGTAATCTGGATGCAGAGCTTCGGTACAGAGATGTAAAAGAATCTGACCCGAAAGCGGAATATACGACCGTGACCGATGAAACGCCAGCGTTGTTTGGCAATCAAAAATGGGAACCGGGATACTCATATGGCTATGATTTTTGTGTGATGAATAAAGGAACATTAGCGTTTGATTGGGAACTCACAGTTGTCAATTTGAAAATGGACGAGAAAACCGCCAAAATCGCAGATGTTCTGGAGGTCTATACAAGCGGTTATACCAACGATGGCCCGGAAAAACTTGAGTATGTCGATACACTGGAAAATTTAGTGAACAACAATGGCGGTGTTATTCGAAAAGGACAGGTGTGGAAACCTGGCAATGGAAATTACTTTTCGGTCGTCATCAAAATGAAAGAGGATGCAGATAACGATTATCAGGGTGCAAACGTCACATTCGACGTTGTTCTCCGTGCAAAACAGGCAGCTGTTGAGGAAGACGGCTTCGGCTCAAGCGATTACGATGCAGACGCAGAATATGATCCGATCTCTGTTTCGACAAAAGAGCAGCTGACAGAAGCGCTTGCTGCGGGTAAACCGGTTGCTTTGGAAAACGACATTGTATTGGATGCTCCGATCGAGGTAACCGGCGACGTAACCATTGTTGGAAACGGCAATACGCTCGATATTCCGTCTAATGCAAGCCGCGTTATTAATGTGGCAGAAACAACAGAGCCCATTACGATTACGTTGAAAGATCTTGATATGCCGGGCCCAACTACAGGTACATATACAAGAGGTATTTCCGTTTGGGAAGCAGCAGAGGAAGTAACCATTGTGATGGACGGCTGTTCTCTGGGCGCAAACTACTATGCGATAAACAGTGCATTTGGCAATGACAAAATCACTGCAGTGATCCGCAACAGTACAATTACTGGATGGGCAGTACTCAACACACATTCCCCGTATGCAAATCTCACATTTGAAAACTGCACATTGATCGGCAACAACGATAAGCCGTACAATGCAGACGGCTGGAACGGATTTGCAACATTTGTCTTTGATAATGCATCGGACAACCCTGACCCGGACGGTGCGCACGACTGCACATTGACATTTAAAGACTGCCGGATCGAAGCAAATTCGCTCACCGGCAACGCACAGTATTTCTTCTCGATTCGTGCAATCAACACCACGATCAATGCAGAAAACTGTACATTTGTCAAAAACGGTGAGGTGCTGACTTCTTTGGACGATATCACATCGAACATCAGCGTGCGTGATTATGCGCTTGAATCTTTCGTGTTCAACGTGAAATAAGTCGCTTTACTCCATAGCAAAAAAGGCTTGATTCGTTTGAATCAAGCCTTTTTCTGTTGTGTATGAACGTTCTGCCGTCAGCTGATCATATCGATATATTCCTCGAGGCAGATACCTTTTTCATAAATGATTTCGGCGTTTTGCCTGCCTACATATCGAAAATGCCACGGCTCAAAAGTGATGCCGGTGATGTCCTGCTTGTCCTTAGGAAACCGCAGAATGAAGCCGTACTCGTGCGCATGCGTCTTCATCCATTTTGCAGCGGCAGTGTTCGCAAAGCCGTGATTGAGCTGCTGATACGACGGTGTGACAATGTCAAATGCCAAGCCGGTGTGGTGTTCGCTCGTGCCGGGCGGTGCAACCCATCTTGCAGCTTCCTTTTCGGCTTCTTCCTGTGAATAGCCTTTTGCCAACCATTGGTTTATCTGATTTTGATAAAGATATGCAGACCGTTCTTTCGTGCGGTATGCCGAACAGACCGTCAGTGTAATACCGTCCTGTTTTGCGCCTTTGATCATGGCGTTAAGCGATGAGACGACGCGCTCATCTCCCTGATATCCGTTTCCGATCGAAGCAAGCGATACGGAAAAATCATCGGGAAGCGGGTGTTTTGCGCTGACTAAAATCAGATTCCAGTCTGAAGCGGAAGTACCGCCCGCAAGCCCTGCGGACTGTGCTGATGTGGACGAATTTGACGATGCCGGCTTGCTTGAAGATACTGTTTCCGAAGATTCCACGAGGCTTGCTTCCTCGTCTGAAATTTCAGACGATTCTTGCGAAGACACATCAATCGACTCTTCCGAAGACTCCTGTATCACTGACGAAGATGACAGCGGTGGCTTTTCGTAGGGACGAAACAGACTTCGAATGCCTATCACAATGCCGGTGCAAAGCAGAAGTACGATCAATATTGCCGCAATGATGCGCCCCCACCGGTATCTTTTTCGCTTCATTCAATTCTCCTTTATGTGTTGATTGTACGCTGTGCTTGTTCGATAACGTGCTTTAACAGCACGGAGGTCGTCACGGTGCCGACACCGCCCGGAACAGGGGTTGCCTCAATGTCGAGCGTGTCGCATCCGGACAAATCGACATCGCCGCAAAGGCCCTCGTCCGTGCTGTGGATGCCAACGTCCACGATCACCTGACCGTCATGGAAGAACGTATGGTCCAACAGCTTTGCGACGCCTGCGCATGCTACCACGATGTCTGCGCGCTGACACTCGGCTTTTACGTCCTTTGTGCGCGTGTGGCAGATCGTCACGGTTGCATTTTCCTTTAACATGAGCATCGACAGCGGCTTGCCGACAACAAGGCTTCTGCCGACGATTGTGACGCGTTTGCCGGTCAGCTCAATGCCATAGTGGTGCAAAAGCTCCATGACCGCCTGCGGTGTGCACGGCGGATACGGGCATTCACCCAAAAAGACGCGTGCCAGGTTTTCGTCGCGCATGCAGTCGACATCTTTTTCAAGTGAAACGCACTGTTTGACGCTTGCTTCCGATAAATGACGCGGAAGCGGACGGAACAATAAAATGCCGTGAACCGATTCGTCGCGGTCGAGTGCAGTGACTGCCGCTTCGAGTGCTTCCTGCGATACATCGTCCGGAAGCTCTGTCACTTCGACTGCCGCACCGACGCCCTCGAACCGCTTGAAAATGCCGCGTTCATACGAGAGATCGTCTCCGCGCGCACCGACCCGCACCACAGCGAGTTTCGGTGTAACGTTTGCTGTTTTGAGTGTTTCGACCGTTTGTGAAAGCGCTTCTTTCATCGCTTTGACAACCGGCATGCCGCGCAGTTCGTTCATGACCGTCCTCCCAATCTGTCTGCAATCGAGAAAAAGACCGCGTCACACCGCAGTGTTCCTGCTTCGAGCAGTTCGTTTGCCGTTTTGTTCATCTCGTCGGCAAACGCGCGGTCTTTCATCAGTTTCGTATTGATATACACATTCATCACAGCGCCCGACAGTGCTGCGCGGCATGCCGCTGCTGCAACTGCCACGTCGCTTACCGCAAGCGTCGAGCCTTTTTCCATCAGTTCGCCGGTCAGCTCAATCACCTCTGCGACGGTGCGCATGATCGAAAGCGGAACCTCGGCTGCGGCTTTTAATGCCTGTTCGAGTGTTTCTTCCCGGCCCGGCGCGTCTTTCGGGATACCGTATGCTGCCGCCAGCGGAGCAAACGCTTTGGCGTCTTCTTCGATAAGTTCACACAGCCGGTCGCGCAGGGAAGCGGAAGCGGCTAAAATCCGCTGAATATCATCTTCATATGCGGCATATTTTTTCTTTCCGGTGGTTAAGTTGCCGACCATCGAGCAAAGCGATGCGCCGACTGCGCCGACAAGCGCTGAAGCGCCGCCGCCGCCCGGTGTGGGCGCTTTCGACGAAAGCTCTTCTAAAAACAAATCAATCGGTTTGTCCATTCGTGTTCGCTCCTTTGTTACGGGATCATGTTGCCAGCGGCTTTGTAAAGACCGTACCATTCCTCACGGCTAAGCGGCAGATCCGAACCTTTGATGCTCTCTTTCATATGAGCTTCGCTGGTGGTGCCGAGAATCACCTGGATATTCGCCGGATGACGGGTCAAAAATGCAACAGCGATTGCAGTGCTTGTCACATCGTACTGTTTTGCAAGGCGGTCCATCTCCTCGTTGAGTGCTTTGTATTTGTCGGTGTCGCCGATGACCGGGCCTTCAAAGAATCCCTTCTGGAACGGCGACCATGCCTGGATGGTGATGTTCTTTAAGCGGCAGTAGTCGATGACACCGCCGTCACGGTTGATGCTCTGGTCGATTGCCATGTTGACTGCCATGCCGTGGTCAATCATCGGGGTGTGTGCAATACCTAACTGCATCTGGTCGACACAGATCGGCATCGGCAGTGCGCGTGCGAGCAGTTCCATCTGATAAGGATTGTGGTTCGACACGCCGAAATGACGGACTTTTCCGCTCTCGCGCAGTTTGGAGAATGCCTCTGCCACTTCGTTCGGCTCCATCAGTGCGTCCGGACGGTGCAGAAGCAGAACGTCGATATAATCGGTGTTGAGCGCTTTTAAGCTGTCGTCGACCTGACGCAGAATATGTTCTTTTGAAAAATCATAGCCGAACGGACGGATGCCGCATTTTGTCTGGATGATCATTTTTTCGCGCAGGGAAGGGTTCATGCCGATCGATTCTGCGAAATACCGCTCGCATGCGTGGTCGCCGCCGTAGATATCTGCGTGATCGAAGAAGTTAACCCCTTCCTCCATCGCAGTTTTTACAAGATGATCAACTTCCGGCTGTGTACGGCCGACGATGCGCATGCATCCCATTGCAATGTTTGATACGGTGAGTTTTGTTGCGCCAAGTGTAAAATACTTCATTGTCGTTTCCTTCTTTCGGTGTTTATTTTTGTTCAAGCGCGCTAATCGGCGGTTCGATTGCGTTTGTAAGGGATGTGTATAATTCCGGCTGATATTTTTTTAAGTTTTTCGGCCGGAACGTCGTGCTGTCTACAAAGGCATGCTCCGTATAGCCCACAGAAAGCAGTGTATCCCCGCGGAATACCTCGTATTCCAGCCGGATGCGAATCGGCGTTGCGTATGAAGTACGCGTGCGGATGGTGAGCACATCCTCATAATGTGCCGGCTGTTTATACGACGCATACAGCGAAGTGAGCGGCATCATTACGCCGCGTGCTTCGAGTTCGCTGTAGGAGATGCCGAGCCCTTTGATATACTCGGTGCGTGCCTGTTCAAACCAGACCGCATAGTTTGAGTGGTGTGCAATGCCCATCTGATCGGTTTCGGCATAGCGCACCACAATCGAAGTTTCTGTAATCATGAAAAAGATCCTTTCGCTCAGTCGCTCAAAAGCAGATTGTTTGCCGTATGAAGCAGATACGACGCAGTTGTTTTGCGCTGGGCAAACGACATCTGATTGCTGAATGCGCCGAACGCCTCATACGAAAACGCGCCGTTGTATCCCACGCGGCGCAGAGCATCGATAAATTCGTCCCAGTGAATCGTTCCGCCAAACGGTGCAATATGCTCATCAAGCAGTGCGTGGTTATCATGCACATGCAGACAGCCGAGCGCATCATGAAGCGATGATACAAAATCTGCGCAGGAAATGCCTATGATGTTGGCGTGGCCGGTGTCTAAGCAAGCGGTGGCGTGTTCGCGTCCGAGCTTTTCTAAAAACCACAGCACTTCTTCGGGTGTACTGCAGTGTGATTTGCACAGCCGTTTTGTGAACGGATCGCACGCAAACAGGTTCTCGACGCCGATTTTCACACCCGTCTGCTTTGCAAACGGCAGGTACGATTCATATTCGCGCAGTGCCGCAATGCGCGCGGCTTCGTCAGGCATCCCCATGGCACTTTCGCGTGTATGTCTTGCGTGAATGACAAATACATTCGCCCCTAAGATCTCCGCGACAAAAAAGCCGCGTTCCGTGAGTTTGCGCACGCGTTCCTCGTTTGGCTCTGCGCCAATGGGTGCAGGCATCGGTGCATGCATCTGCGAAAACGAAATGCCGCACGCGTCCGCCGTTTTCCGCAGAGAACGTGCATAGTCCTCCCAGTTGTCCGAAAGATAGACGGAATCGTCCTTGTCGTGCGCAAAATACGTGTAGTCGAGCGCTGTGTAGCCAAGAGCTGCCGCTGTGCGGATCGCCTCATGTTCGTCGCCGTTTACAGTCAGCACGTCCGTCGTTGTTCCGATTTTCATGTGATATCGCCTCCAAATCAAAGAGTGGCAAGCAATGAACGAAACAAATCGTTTAGTCACTGCCATTATAGCATAAATGCAAGGCGCACACCATCTTTTTCTTTTGCGCCGTTGCAAAAAATCTTTGGGTCGGATACAATAAAAGCAAACCGCAAAAAGGAGGGGGAGCTATGACCCCGTTTTATATCGGAAGCCACTTGTCGGTTTCCAAAGGATTTGCCGCCGCGGCGAAAGACGCTGTTTCGATCGGCGCAAATACCTTTCAGTTTTTCACCCGCAATCCGCGCGGCAGCCGTGCAAAAGCACTCGATGAAAAGGATATCGCCGCTTGCGCCGCGCTGATGAATGAACACACATTCGGCCCGCTGCTCGCGCATGCGCCGTACACATTGAATGCCGCATCAAAAGACGAACAGACGCGCGAATTTGCACGCATGACGATGAAAGATGACCTGGTGCGTTTAGAACAGCTGCCATGCGCGCTGTATAACTTCCATCCAGGCAGCCATGTGGGACAAGGTGCTAAGCAGGGTATTGAATGGATTGCATCGATGCTCAATGAGGTGATCGATCCTGCGCAGCGCACCACCGTTTTGCTCGAAACGATGGCAGGCAAGGGAACAGAGGTCGGCCGCTCGTTTGAGGAACTGCGCGCTATTATTGATAAAGTCGAGCACAGCGAAAAACTGGGCGTCTGTTTGGACACCTGCCATGTGCATGACGCAGGCTATGACATCATCTCCGATTTAGACGGCGTGCTCGCAGAATTTGACCATGTCATTGGGCTTTCACGCCTGCGTGCGGTTCATTTAAACGATTCGCTGAATCCGTGCGGCGCCAAAAAAGACCGTCATGCAAAAATCGGGGAAGGACAGATCGGCACAGAGGCGCTTGTGCGCGTCATCAACCATCCATCCCTTTGTCATCTGCCGTTTTTCTTAGAAACGCCGAACGAACTGCCCGGCTATGCATCGGAGATCGCACTGCTGCGTGGTCGCCGTGCGGAAGAGGAGCCGGCCGGATGACACGCGAAGAACTGCAAAGCACGCTTTGTGCGATGGCGGAGGACGGCTACCGTGCATTCTCCGCACGGCTTTTGCCGCCGGGAACCGATTTGCTCGGTGTACGGCTGCCGAAGCTGCGTGCGCTCGCCAAAACGATTATCAAACAAAACGAACACGAAGCGGTGCTGTCCATGCTGTTCGATGCAGAAAACGCCTGCTTTGAAGAACAGATGCTGCAAGCGTTTTTGATTGCATTTTCGCCCTGCACGTTGGAGGAGCGGCTGTACCGTACGAAACGGTTTATCCCGCTGATTGAAAACTGGTCGGTGTGCGACAGCTTTTGTGCCGCGTTTCCGGTGTCAAAGAAACATGAAGAGGAAATCTTTTCGTTTGTGTGCACGTTTGCATCTTTTTCCGAAGAATTTGCACGGCGGTTTGCAGCAGTGATGCTTCTTGACCACTTTGTATCGGAACAATGGCTGTCAAAAACGCTTTCGGTGCTCGCCGGCATCTCGACAGACGGATATTATGCCCGCATGGCAGTGGCGTGGGCGCTGTCGGCCTGCTGTGTGCGCGATTTTTCGAATACACGCAAAATCTTGTTTTCCGGTGCGTTTGATCTTGAAACCATGCGGTTTGCCGTGCAGAAATGCGCCGATTCCAAACGACTTTCACCCGAACAGAAAAACGCACTGCGCAGTGAATTCTGTGCAGTGCGTTTAGAAAAAATATAAGCAAAGCGCCGGACAAATGTCCGGCGCTTATCTGCTTTTTTAGGGGGTTCGTTTTGCGGTCAAAAAATGCACCGCAGAAAAGGAAAAGATCTGGGCGCTTGTGCGTCCAGATCTTTCATCTGGTGACCCCAGGGAGAATCGAACTCCCGATTACGCCGTGAGAGGGCGTCGTCTTAGCCGCTTGACCATGGGGCCTTTCATATATACAAAGCAGGAAATTTCCTGCTTGTTTTTAAAATAAAAGCGACAAAACGATTGCCCTGCCGCTTTTTTGATGGTGACCCGTGCGAGAATCGAACTCGCGATTCCGCCGTGAAAGGGCGATGTCTTAACCTCTTGACCAACGGGCCATAATATGGTAGCGGTAGTCGGATTCGAACCAACGACACTGCGGGTATGAACCGCATGCTCTAGCCAACTGAGCTATACCGCCGTTTGTGTCGTATCCTCCGTGAGAGAACATGCATTATTATATCGGACAATTCGCCTTTTGTCAACAGCTTTTTTGATATTTTTTTCGCTTTGGTCAGATGACCAAAAACAAGGTGCTTTGGATATCGCTTGTTGTAATATTTGTGCAAAACAGCGTGCTGTTCATCTTTTTTTGAATGGATGCATACAATAGGATTGACCGGTATGGCGCTGTTTATTCCTGCCGGAACAAACAAAAAAGGAGAATCTCCATGCAAAAAAATCCGATGATGGACGCACTTTTTAAACAGGCGGGCAAACAGGCGGGTGTTTCTGCCGATCAGGTCAAACAAAGTGTGAATAGCGGCGATTTTTCGAATTTGCTTCGCGCAATGAAGCCCGAGGACGCCAAACGGTTTTCGCAGGCGGTAAACAATCCGGAACTTGCAAAACAGATTCTGTCTTCGCCGCAGGCACAAGCGCTTCTGCGCCGGTTTTCACAAGGAGGCGGCAGCAATGGAGGACTTGGCTGAGCAATTAAAAGCCATTTTAAATTCCCCGGAGGGCCAAAAGCAGCTGCAAGCCGTCGCGTCGATGCTCGGCGGCAGCGGAGATTCGGGCGGGGGCGATCTTTCGTCGCTCATGCAGCCGCCTGCAAAAGAGAATCTGCAAACAAGCGAATCTGCCCCGGCGATTGACGTAAACATGATCGCGAATATCAGCCAGATGATGAAAAACATGAACACAAACGACAAAAACACACAGCTTCTGCTCGCATTAAAGCCGCATTTCAGTGAGCGAAGACAGTCAAAGGTCGACCGTGCAGTCAAGATGCTGCGGCTGTTTTCGATGCTGCCCATGCTGCGGCAAAGCGGGATTTTGTCGGAGTTTGAGCTTTAAGCGGAAAGGTGGGACAGCATGGCGCGTGAATATACAAGCGAGGAAATTCTTGCAATGCAAAAGGATGCGGTGCGCCGTGTTGCCCAAATGCGCAAATTAAGCCAGACACGCGTGCAGCAGCAGCCGGCACCGGCACAAAAAGAAAAACCGTCGCCCGAGCAGCAGTCAGATGAGGCAGTATCCGGACTTTTGGACACATTGTTTTCCGATTCGGAGTCGCTTTTGATTTTGGCGGTTTTGTTTTTGCTCATCCGCGAAAAGGCGGATGCGAAGCTGATTTTGGCGCTTTTTTACCTGCTTTTGTAGTGGAATCAACAGGAAAAATCCGTTTGATTGACATTTTGCTCAGTCAAGCGGATTTTTTTGCGTTCTTTTTGGCGTGTAAACCGGAAAAATCCTTTACATTACACGCCAAACGTGCTATTATGATGGTAAGTGTGCGGGACATTTTTGCGCATTTGCGCACAGGTTTCGCACGGCCGTTTTTGCGGTCAAAACTTCAAGGAGGAAAAACAAATGGCAAGAAAAATGAAAACCATGGACGGCAACAACGCTGCCGCTTATGCTTCGTATGCCTTTACCGACGTTGCTGCGATCTACCCGATCACACCGTCGTCCACCATGGCGGAAGTAACCGACAAATGGGCTACCGAAGGAAAACTCAACATCTTCGGTGAAAAAGTCCGCGTTGTTGAAATGCAGTCCGAGGCCGGTGCTGCAGGTGCGGTTCACGGCTCGCTGTCTGCCGGCGCACTGACAACCACATACACCGCTTCGCAGGGTCTTCTGCTCATGATTCCGAATATGTACAAAATCGCAGGCGAGCTTCTGCCGTGCGTTATCAACGTTTCTGCACGTGCACTGGCTTCCCACGCACTGTCCATCTTCGGTGACCACTCCGACGTATACGCATGCCGTCAGACCGGCTTTGCAATGCTCGCTTCCACTTCTCCGCAGGAGGCTATGGATTTGGGCGCTGTTGCACACATGTCCGCAATCGAAGGCCGCGTTCCGTTCATTCACTTCTTCGACGGTTTCCGTACTTCTCACGAGCTGCAGAAAGTTGCTTGCTGGGACAATGCTGACCTCGCTGACATGGTCAACTGGGAAGCAATCGACGAATTCAGAAGCCGTGCAATGAACCCGGAGCATCCGACGCTGCGCGGTACCGCACAGAACCCGGATATCTTCTTCCAGGCTCGTGAGGCTTGCAACACCTATTATGAAAATGTTCCGGCTGTCGTTGAGAAATACATGGCAAAAGTCAACGAGAAAATCGGCACAAACTATCAGCTGTTCAACTACTACGGCGCTGCTGATGCAGAGCACGTAATCGTTGCAATGGGCTCTGTTCTCGACACCATCGAGGAGACCATTGACTACTTGAACGCAAACGGCGGCAAATACGGCCTTGTAAAAGTTCGTCTGTATCGTCCGTTCTGCGCAGACAAACTGGTTGCAGCAATTCCGGAGACTGTAAAACAGATCACAGTACTCGATCGTACCAAAGAGCCGGGCTCCCAGGGCGAACCGCTGTACCTCGATGTTGTTGCAGCACTCAAAGATACAAAATTTGACCGCGTTCCGGTTTATGCAGGCCGTTACGGCTTGGGTTCGAAAGATACCACCCCGGCTGACATCATCGCGGTTTACAAAAATACCGAGAAAAAACGTTTCACCATCGGCATCGTTGACGACGTGACAAACCTGTCCCTCGAAGTCAAAGAGAACCCGAACACCACCCCGGCTGGCATCACAAGCTGCAAATTCTGGGGATTGGGCGCAGACGGTACAGTCGGTGCAAACAAAAACTCCATCAAGATCATCGGCGACCACACCGATATGAACGTACAGGCTTACTTCGACTATGACTCGAAGAAATCGGGTGGCTTGACCGTTTCCCACCTGCGTTTCGGCAACCCGGCGATCAAATCGACCTACCTCATCAACAAAGCAGACTTTGTTGCATGTCATAACCCGTCGTATGTCCACAAATACGACATGATCTCTGACCTGAATGAGGGCGGCACATTCCTGTTGAACTGCGGCTGGACACTCGACGAGCTCGAAGAGAAACTCCCGGGCCAGATGAAACGTGCAATCGCAGAGAAGAAAGTAAACTTCTACACCATCGACGGCGTGAAAATTGCAAAAGAAATCGGTCTGGGCGGCAGAATCAACACCATCCTCCAGTCTGCATTCTTCAAACTTGCAAACATCATCCCGGCTGAGGATGCAGTCAAATACATGAAAGACGCTGCAACCGCTTCCTACGGCAAAAAAGGCGAGCACATCGTTAAAATGAACCACGACGCAATCGATCGCGGTGCACAGGACGTTGTGAAAGTTGAATATCCGGCTTCTTGGGCAAATGCTGCTGACACCGATCTGTCGGTTAAAGCTGAGGGCGGCCGTGAGGACGTGCTCAAATACGTAAACTCCATCCAGAACCCGATCAACTCCTTCGAAGGCAGCAAACTTCCGGTTTCTGCATTCACCGATTATGTAAACGGTGTGTTGCCGCTCGGTTCCTCTGCTTATGAGAAACGCGGCATCGCAATCGACGTTCCGAACTGGAATCCGGAGAATTGTATCCAGTGTAACTTCTGCTCGTATGTCTGCCCGCACGCAGTCATCCGTCCGGTTGCAATGACCGACGAAGAGCTCAAAAACGCTCCGGAAGGCACACTGTCTGCACCGATGACCGGTGTTGCTGGCATGAACTTCGTTATGACTGTTTCTGCTCTTGACTGTACCGGATGCGGCTCTTGTGCAAACGTTTGCCCGGGCAAAAAAGGCAACAAAGCACTTGTTATGACTCCGCTTGACCAGATGGTTGAGAAACAGGCTGGCTTCAACTACGGCCTGACCGTTTCCGAGAAACCGGAACTCCTTGAGAAATTCAAACCGACCACCGTGAAAGGCAGCCAGTTCAAACAGCCGCTGCTCGAGTTCTCCGGCGCATGCGCAGGCTGCGGCGAGACTCCGTATGCAAAACTGGTTACCCAGCTGTTCGGCGACAGAATGTACATCGCAAACGCAACCGGCTGTTCGTCCATCTGGGGCGGTTCGGCTCCGTCCACTCCGTACACCGTAAACCGTGCAGGCTTCGGTCCGGCTTGGGCAAACTCCCTGTTTGAGGATAACGCAGAGTACGGCTACGGCATGTACCTGGCTCAGAACACCATCCGCACAAAACTCGTGAAGAAAATCGAAGCACTCGGCGAAAAAGTGGAAGGCGAGAAGAAAGAGATCATCGATAACTACTTAAACACCTTGAACTGCGGCAACGAGAACCGTAAAGCAACCGACGCACTGATTTCCATGCTCGAGGCTTGCGGCTGCGACGAATCCAAAGAGATTCTCAAAAGCAAAGATTACCTTGCGAAAAAATCTGTCTGGATCTTCGGCGGCGACGGATGGGCATATGACATCGGCTTCGGCGGCGTTGACCACGTTCTCGCTTCCGGCGAAGATGTGAACATCCTCGTATTCGACACCGAGGTTTATTCGAACACAGGCGGACAGGCTTCCAAATCCACTCCGACCGGCGCAATCGCTCAATTCGCTGCTGCTGGTAAAGAGGTGAAGAAAAAAGACCTGGCTGCAATCGCAATGAGCTACGGCTACATCTACGTTGCACAGTGCGCAATGGGTGCTGACTACAACCAGACCATCAAAGCATTTGTGGAAGCAGAGAGCTACCATGGTCCGTCGCTCGTGATCTGCTACGCTCCGTGTATCAACCACGGTATCAAGACCGGTATGGCAACTGCTCAGACTGAAGAGAAGAAAGCAGTCGAGGCTGGCTACTGGCATTGCTTCCGTTACGATCCGCGTCTGGCAAAAGAGGGCAAGAACCCGTTCACCCTCGATTCCAAAGAGCCGAAAGCAAGCTATAAAGACTTCATCATGGGTGAGGTTCGTTATAACTCGCTGGCACGTTCGAACCCGGCAAGAGCTGAGGAACTGTTTGCAAAAGCAGAAGAGAACGCAAAAGAGAAATACGCAAAACTGGTCGAAAGAGCAAAAGGCGAGTAATTCGTATTCCGATTCAAAAAGAAAAAGCACAGGGAATTTTCCCTGTGCTTTTTTATTTGCTTTTTAAGCGGAAAAGAAACCAGTTCACATACGCAGGAGCATATGATCAAAACAGATGATCAATCGCGCTGAAATGTGTAGTGAGTGCCATTCCATAGACCTTTCCGTCAAGGAATGCGACATACAGTTTGTAGCCGAGTCCGTCCCGGCCGATGTCATCATAGATGTAATACTCCTCTGTGATTCGATTGTCCCATTCATCGCCCACTTCGTTAAACAGCACTTTGAGAAGGAGTTCCTTATCTGCGTTGGAACTATAGCCAATGTTCGGGTTTGAATCCGCAATTTTATCGACTTCTTCTTTCGTCTGGCCAAAGGTGATGCCGTGATAGACCATATCGCCCGGTTCGCCGCCCAACAGGAAAAATCTCGATACCCAGGCGTCAGTATATGCGCAGTCGGTTTCCTGATCATTGGTAAGCCAGATTTTATAAAACGGGCGTTCCGCAAAGTCGTTTCTGATCTCTGCGTCAGCGCCGGCTTTGATCGTCTCGCCTTGTTTGAGCGAACAGTACGGCTCCGGATATTGAGAAAGTTTGGCACCTTCTGCTGCGACCCTGCATTCCTTTCCATACAGCTGAAACGCTGATTCCGGGTAAGGTGTTCTGTCGAGCTGGTATTCAGTATCCTCTGGCGTGGATGTTTGATCGCTTGTTTCGTCGGTGCTGTTTTCATTGCTTTTTGGCGTGGATGTCTGGCCATTATTACATGCAGTCAGTGCAAGGATCATTGAAAATGCGCAGAGAATGCAAAGCAGTTTTCTGATTTTCATGAAGAACACCTCCATGTGAGAAAAAACGCTGTGCTTCATGGGATTTAATAATAGAATGCTGCCGCAGCCATTGCATATACCTTTCCGTCAAGGAATGCGACATACAGATAGAAGTCAAGTCCATCCGGACCGCAGTTTGGATAGACGTAATATTCCTCTTCGATTTGATCCGCCCAATTTTCACCCAATTTGTTGAAGAGCAGGGAACGAAGCGTTGACTCATATTGATTAGAGCCGTAGCCAATGTTTGGGTATTTATTTGCGAGTTTGTCGACTTCCTCTTTCGTCTGGCCAAAGGTTACACCGCGACAGACCATATCGCCCGGTTCGCCGCACAGCATGAAAAAGCTGCTGATATTGGCGTCGCTGTATGCGCAGTCGGTTTCCTGATCATTGGTAAGCCAGACTTTATAGAACGGTTGCTTGTTCAAGCCGGAGCTGACAGTCGTCTGGATGCCGGCTTTGAGGTTCTCACCTTTTTTGAGCGAGCAGTACGGCTCCGGATATTCGGAAAGCTTGTCGTTGCCGCCATAGACACTGCAGTCTGTTCCGTTTAATTGAAACGTGAAAGCGGAGTCGTCCGTTTCGCCGGTGCCGTTTTTATCGTCTTTTGGTGTCGAATCGCTGTTGCATGCAGTCAGTGCAAGGATCATCGAAAATGCGCAGAGAATGCAGAGAAGTTTTCTGATCTTCATAAAAAACACCTCCATGTTTCAAGCGGTTTTGTCCTTAGCCCGGCAGGAATGAGTAACAGAAGTCTCTGATTTCTAGGCTGTTAAAATCAATTCGTATATCAGGATTCCGCGAAGGAAGAGGTACCTCCTCACCCTCAGCAGGACGATTTATATAGATATCGCAGCCACCTGACATTTGATCCGGAGGAAAGTGATCAATCCGAATATAGTAGGGGTATTTAGCGTTATAAAGTGAATACTCAGTGTTTAATGCCATTCCCACATCTTTTTCATCTCTTTCCCAGATAACGCCAAAGTCCAATATAACGCCATATACCAATCTTGCATTGACAAAGTCTAAAGTTCCTTTGTTTGTGAGTGTTGCGGAAACTTTGTCGAGTCGAACAAATAGTCCATACTCATAGTAAAAAGTGACATACACTTTTGACCGAACAACTACACTTCCTGATTGACCAGACTCTTGCAACGCTTCATCATAAATTTCTGCTGCGGTTAAAAGTTTACCGTCTTTTATTGCGGATATTCCTGTTACAGCAGCGGTGTATTCTTTTCTGCCGTCATTGTATTCTCTTGCCTCTAAAATTTGTCCAACTGTAATTTGATTTGGGTCTTCTTCTGTTTCTGTAAGGGGTAGGTTTTCGTTTTCCATGAGCGCATTATAGGTTTTTACTCGTTCCTGTGCCTTATACAAATTAAGTAACCCCTCTGTATCGGTTACCTCTTCGTTTTTAAATAAAATCTTGTATTCGTTTTCGGCTGATGCGGTGTTCGGAAAAATCATTGCTGTAAATAGACATGTCACAACCAGCAAAATACTTACGATCTTTTTCATTTCTTAATACCTCCCATTAAACATTTAATGCTATGAATGCCAATAATCCTCCTCGTGCATGGGGTTCACCTTCTCTCAATATTTATAATTTCATTATACGTTTCAAAATATTGTCTGTCAAATGCTTTCAATTCGTGTATTGCCAAAAATCAACATCTTTTTTTGTATATATTGTCGGCTTTTTTAAAAAATGAGCGCCGGATTTTCATAAAGTTCAAGTGATTTTTGGCATAAAAAAACATCTGCAATGCGTATTGGCATCACAGATGTTTTTCATAACAATCAGACAATTAAAAATCGATCAATAAAATCACCGACGGCATCATGTTCATTATCGGAAACCACAAAGTTTACCTGCGTTTTGACGTCTTCCGGTGAACTTGCAGGAGCGGCCGAAAGCGAAGCCAGTGAAAGCATTTGCACATCGTTGTAAAAATCGCCGATTGCCGCTGTCTGTGCGGGTTCGACGTCGGTGTGCTCAAAAATCCAGGAAAGCGCTGACGCTTTCGACACACCTTCCGGCAGGATTTCAAAATAATACGGCGCAGAAAATGTGGACTGGAATCCTTTTCCGCCGGTTACTTCGTAAATCGCACGTTCTACTTTGTGCAGTTCTTCGTTTTCACCATACATCAAAAGCTTCATGCAGAAACCGAACGAATCAAGCGATGCATAACAATACGGCTGATTTTCACGCGGAATATAATGATCCATCACACAGTCCTTGTTTAAAAGCTCGATCATGCCGTTTGTGTAAACTTCTGCGCAGACTTTCGGATATACTTCCATTGCCGTTTTGACACACAGGTGTACAAGATCGGCGGGCACCTCCTCACGGTGCAGGAACGCTTTTTTATCGAAATCATAGACAGCAGAGCCGTTATAAACAATTGCAGGACGGGTGACAGGAAGCTTTGAAAGAAATGGCGCGGCAATCACTTCACTGCGGCCGGTTGCAACGGAAAATTGTCCGCCGAGCGAAACAAACCGGTTGATTTGATCGATATTTTTCTGTGTAACCAGTTTGGCGCCGGTCAGCAGTGTGCCGTCCATATCCGAGTATAAAAACGTTTTTTTGAGTTCATTCATGTGCATTCCTCCTCATTTTCATGATACCACGCGGATGCGTCAAATGCAATCGGGATTGTGAGATTTTAAAAAATATGCTATACTGAAAAGCAAAACGGAGGTGTTTTTTATGGTCAGACATATTGTCATGTGGAAGATGAGTGATGAGGCAAAAGCGAACGATTTTGACGGCAAAGTGCAGCTTCTGCGCGAAAAGTTTGACGACATGATCGGCAAAATCGACGGTCTTTTGGAGATTGAACTGCGCAAAAATTATAAGCCGGGCAATTTTGATGTATCGCTTTTATGTACGTTTGATTCGCGTGAAGCAGAGGAGGCGTACCAGACAAATCCGATTCATGTGGCGGTCAAACAAATCATCGGTCAGTGGGCAGTAGAACGTGCCTGCGTTGATTACGACGTATAAACATAAAAATCCCGAAACGAGTTGTCAAGGACTTTTTAATCAAATTCACGAAAAAGCCACAAAAAAAGTGCCAGAAGCAGATTTTAGCTCCTGACACTTTTGCAGATGGGTTATTTTCTCCTGCTTAACAGTTCGTCGCAAAGGTACGCATATTCCGGCAGTTGGTCGATATAGGGTTTCCAGCGCCGCTTAATCTCGGCCAGTTCCAGCGGATCGGCGTCCTCGAAGTCATGGTCGTTTCCGGTCATTCCAAAAACATCCAGTGCTATATCATTCAAGCACTCATAACAAAGGCCAGTAGCGGACTCTATCCAGTTGCCGGTATCAATATAGACCGGGTCGATAGATATTGCCAGCCACACATAGCCGACCTTGTCCGACCAAACCAAATCATAAGCGGTCATCTGCTGGATATGTTTCTCAAACACTTTGCGGACGCGCTCAATCTCATTTTTCTCTTTTTCTGTGTACAGCATTTTCATGTCCTCCTTGGCTAAAGTTTTGGTGTGTACCATCATCAGTTTAACACAAGGCGGCTGGCTTTATCAGCCGGTCACATCTGCTGTATCTCGTTTTTGAGCATACGCTTGATTTTGTCGCTCATGGTTTCGGTGCTGGTATTGCTGAAATGGACGCGCACCTTGTAGGTGGTCTTGCCGATTTTCTTTACCAGCGCGGGGGCGTCCTCCGGCGCTCTGGCCGGGGTGGTGTCTGCGGTCTGCATGGTACGGGTTTCTTCGCTCATGGCGCTCCTTTCTCCGGACGGGGCTATATCGTCCGGCAAAACAATCAGTCGCTCTTACGGTTTACAATGCCTTTCGCCGCCTGTTTGGTGGCCCCGGCGTTTTCCTCCCGGAAGTTCTTCCCGGCAAAGAGGATTGGGGCGCACCGTTCCAGGATACGGTCATAGATACGGGCGTGGGCCAGGTCGGGCGGGTTCTTGAGTTCGGCCAGTTTCAGGTTGGTGGTGATAATCATGGGCCTGCGGCTGCGGTAGCGGCTGTCAATGACGAAAAACATCTGCTCCATCGCATACTCGGTACTGCGCTCCACACCCAAATCGTCAATGATAAGCAGGTCGTATTCGTCAAAGCTGGCGATAAAGTCGGCCCTGTCCTCGGAGAACATCCCGGTCAGGCGGTTCAGAATGGTGGGAAAGTTCGTCATCAGCACCGGCACATCCCGGTCAAGCAGGGCGTTGGCGATACAACCGGCGAAAAAGGACTTGCCGGTTCCCACATCCCCAAACAGCAGCAGGCCAGTGTTGTTTCGGTATGCCTCCTTCCAGTTCTCCACATAGGCGCGGGCCTTGTCCATCAGGGGATTTTGGCCGTTGTCGTTGGCAAAGGTGTAGTCATACAGATAGCGGTCTTGCAGGCCCTGGGCCTTCCGGCGCTTGATACGCTCCATGCGGCGCTGCCGTTCCTCGGCGGCCTTGCGCTGTTCCTCGGCCTCCCGCTGGCACTGGCAGATACAGCGGGGCATGAAGTAGCCCGGTTTCCCAAAGCATGGCACAACGGTCTGTCTCTGGCCGCCGCACTTCTTACAGTGAATGAGGCCGTCTGCCGGGTCTATGTACTCGTCCCCGGCCAGTTCCACACCGGCGGCTGCCTTGTCGATCAGCGCCCGGATTTCTGCGGTAATCTCCATCATACGGTTTCATCCTCCTTTACGCTGTAATCCCGGTTGCGGGTGGGCGGGGCTGCTTTCCTGGCATCCTCGCTGGCCCAGCGGCGGATGGTAGCGGCATGGCTCTGATACTGCTTGCCGGTAGAGGCCATGTACTCGGACAGCTTTTCGATGTACTGGCCCCATACGGTGGGAAAGCTGGCCTGCAAGTCTGCCAGTTCCTCGTCCGTCAGGAAAACATTCTGGTAACGGCCATAGGCGCGGGCAGGGTGTCCCTTCTCTATCTCTCTCTTTATCTCTATCTCTTTCTCTAACTCTATCTCTATCTCTGGTGGACGAATGTCGGACAAATGTCCGCCGTTTGTCCGGGGCGCGGAAAGAGCCTTGTTTTGGAGCCTCGCCGCCCGCTTTCGCTCGGCCTCGGTGGAGGACTGGCCGATCAGCAGTTCGATATTGCTCATGTAAAAAGTGCCGCTGTCCAGCACTTCCACAAGGCCCAGCTTCAGGAAGATTTGCAAGGCCCTCTCCACAGTGCCGATCTGCTGGCGGGTGATGGTGGCGATCATCTGCGCCGTGTAGGGGATATTCTCGTCAAGCTGGAGCCGCCCGCCGTGTTTCAGGGATTTCAGATACAGCTTGAGCAGGATGTTGGAGTACAGCACACCGTCCTGCATACTTTCCAGCAGCACGATGGAGTCATCGTCAAAATAGTTCTCTTTGAGTTTCAGGTAGTAATATTTTCGATTGTCTGACATGGGTTCCTCCTTGGGGTTCGTTTTGGGCTTCTGTACGCATTTAGAGGGCCGTTTTGGGGGGCAGAGGATAAATCTATCAGGCCCCCAGCGACACCCTCAAAAAAAGCCTTGATTTACAAGGGGTTTTTGCCCTCTAATTGTCCACGCTGTACCCTCCTTCGGCGTTCGCACTCGGCCTTTTGCCGCCGGTGGACTTTCGGCGCACATTCCGGGCAGTATTTAGCCCGGTTGGAGCCGGGGGTGAACAGCGCCCCGCAGACGGCGCACCGTTTGGCGTCCAAGCGGTGGAACAGGGCCGTTTCCAGTTCCCTGTCCAGCGGCAGCACCGCCGCCCGGAACCACCGGCACAACAGGGAGTAGGAAATGGACTGCACACAGACACATTCCTCCCCGTCGTCCAGCGCGATACAGTGGCCGCCGTCATAGTTGCAGCACTCATGTACCAGCCGCCGCGCCCTGCGGTACTGGCGGTAGTCCATGACGGGGATGGGTTCAGGCTTGCTTTTCTTCATGCTGGCACTTCCCACACCCGCCGCAGTTGCCGCAGCCCTGGCAGGCATGAGCCTCCGGCTCCGGGCCGGTGGGCGCGTCTGCCGGTTCCGGCTGCAAGAGGGCAAGGGGCAGATTGATATTCAGGTGAACAGTGACAGGTAAAATAATCTGCTTCATAGGATAATCTCCTTCCATGAGTGAATGTTGACAGTTCTGCGTAAAGGGTGTCACGAAACATGACACCCCCGTGAGGGGTCGGTAAAACGCCGTACCCTTTACCGCTCCGGCCCCCGGTCGCGGGGCTTGTCCCGTTCCTGGCGGGCCAGTTGGTCGGCGGCCTTGCGGAGCCGTTCCACAGCTTTCAGCTCCTCCCGCATGGCTTTCATGTCGATGCTGTCTACCTGTTTCTGGGCGGTCAGCAGGTCGATCTCACGCCGCCATTCCTTCGGGTTGATTTCTTCGCCGCTGGCTTTCAGTTCTTTCAGATACCGGGCCGCCGCGTCATAGAGGATCAGTTCCCGGCTGTGGCGCTGCTCGAACAGTTCCCGTTTCTCCGGCTTCACCTTGGCAAACTGCTTATGGACGGTCTTGTACTCGTTGTACTGCGCCCACATCTCCCCCCGCTCCGTGAGGACAGCGATCCGGCGCTCGGCCTTAACGATCTCTCGCCGCAGGTCATAGTAGCGGGTATTCATGTCGGCAATTTTTTCATGGAGCTGCTGCATGGATTGGATGCCGTTGGCATTCAGGAAATTGAACAGGGCGGCGCTCTCCTGCAAAGCCCGTATCTTGCCGGTGCGGGTGTCAGGCCGCTTGAGCTGCTGCTGGGTCTCCCACAAGTCAACCATGCTGGGCTGCTGGCCCTCCGGCTTCTCGGCCTCGGCCTTCGACCAGTTGTAGAGGCGGGTAATGCGGGCCTTGATTTCTTTCAGCAGCTTGTTGTCGGCGGCGATCTGCCGGTTGACTTCCCCCTTGTCTGTGCGGATGCCGCGCTTCTCCATCTGGCTGGCCGCTGGCCCCAGGTGGACAGAGGGGATTTTATCAATGCCACGGCGCTTGTAGCTGCGGTGGTCTACCAATGCAGGCTGACCGGCGGCCTCCAATGCCCGGTTGGTATAGGCCGCCCATGCCGCCCGCCAAATCTCCACATTCCCTTTGTCGTTCCAGTCGGTGGTGTCCTCCCGGTGGTTCTTCCAGCCGCCTTTCCCATCCGGGATACGCTGGCCGTTCTCGTCCAGGTCGTATGCCTTGCGGCACTTTGCGCCCCATGCGCCATTTTCTTTCAGGGGCCGGACGGTCAGCATGATATGAACATGGGGGTTGCCGGTTCCCTTGTCATGGATGGCAAAATCGGCGCACATCCCCTTGTCCACAAAGTTGTCCTTCACATAGGCCCGGACAAGGGCAAGCTGCTGTTCCCTGGACAGTTCGCGGGGCAAAGCCGCCTCGATCTCGCGGGCAAGCTGGCTGTCCCTGGCTTTCTCGATCTGCTCCACGCTGTTCCAGAGGGTGGAGCGGTCTGAAAATTCAGGCGGAGCGTGGGCGGGCAGCATGATTTCCGCATGGACAACGCCGCCCTTCCGGGTGTAATCATGGGTCAGGCCGTCCCATTCATTCGTCAGCTTGGTTCCGCTTCGGTAGGCGGCTGCGGCAACAGCGGAACGGCCCTCGCTGCGCTTGATGATACTGACGGGAAAATGACAAAAATCTATGGGTGGCACCTCCTTTCGGCGGGGATATTTCAGGCTCCGTGGAGCCGAACAGACGCGAAGCGGGTGTTTGGCTGCGCGGGGCGCACAAGGGGTTTGGGGAGTGTAGCTCCCCATCGCGGACGAAGTACGCAACAGCCCCCGGCAGGGCGCACGACACCGGCAACGGTGTATAAGTGCGCCCTTGTAAACAAGGGACTTACGGCTTGTCCCCGGATTTCGGCAGTTTTGCGGCCAGTTCCGCCGCCCCCGGAAGATGGGACAGGGCAATCAGGAATGCTTTGACCTCTACGCCGGAAAGGTCGGGGGCCAGAGGGAAAATGCCCTCCAAAATGGCTCCGCGCTCAATCAGGCGGCGGGTGCGGGCCTTGCGTTCCTCGTTACGCTGCTTGTTCTCCAAAATCTTCTGGCGGTTCTCAAGCTGCCGGATTTCCTTCAGGACTTCTTCGCGCTCGTCTTTTTTCGGTTTCGCTTGGGCGGTGTGGTCTTTGTGCATATCGCTTTCTCCTTTGGCGGCTCCATCCAGCCGCGCTTAATATAATATTTTTGCAACTTGATGATGGCGTTGCGTACCGTGACAATGGCAGCCGATGTGGTAAAGCCCTCGGCCTCGGCAATCTCCTTGAAGGGCTTGCCCTCCCAAAACCGGGCATGAAGGCAACTCGCCTGCCGGGGCGTCAGTGTGGCAAGGGCCTCCCGGAGCCGTTCCATCATCAGGGCGCGGGCGGCCTCCTGTTCCCGTTCCGTTTCCTTCTCCATCAGAATATCTTCCGGGGAAACGGCCTGCTCCGGGAAATGGTGTTCTATGCCGGGTGAAGCGTCCAGAGAATAACAGTGATAGTGCTGCTTTGCGTCATTGGCGTTCTCTGCGCGGCTTTCCTCCACAATGGTGTCTGCAACCTCGTCCGGCACTTCCACAAAGGTGTCTTTCTTGCAAATCGGGTAGTAGTATTTTTTCAGGTTGATGGTTTTCATAGGCCGCTTGTCCATTTCCGGCGTATGAAGTACCGGCGCATCCGCCGGAGCGCCGCATGGATGGACTTCCCAGCCTGGGATGGGGTAATGCCCTCCATCGCGGCAATGTCCTTCACTTTCATCCCCAGCATATACCGGGCATGGACGCGGCGGGCCTGCGTTGGGGGCAAAGAGGAAAGGGCCTCATAGAGCCGCCGGAGCAGTTCGGCATATTCGGCCTGCGCCTCCTTTTCCATCAGGCAATCCTCCGGCGATGGCTGCGCCCAGCCGATGGCGGCGTTCTCAATCCCATCATTGCAGTCAAGGGAGTAAAACGCCTTGTAGCGGTACATCTTGCGCTCCCTGGCGGCCTCGGCCCGCTTGTCCAGCAGGAACGCCTCGACAATTTCATCCGACACCTCCACAAAGGTGTCCTCGGTGCAGAACGGGTAATATTGCTTGAGGTTGATGGTCTGCATAGGCCCGCCCTCATTCTGACGGGAAAAGGCCGTCATAGCAGCGGCGCATATTCCGCAGGCCCCGCCGGATAGCAACGCTGACTTTGCTGCTGTGTACGCCCTCCATCCGGGCAATTTTCGGCTGGTTGATACCGGCGATGTAGTAGGCCCGGATGCGGCGAGCCTGGGTGGGGGTGGCATGGGCCAGGGCCTCCGGCAAGGCGGTAACCAGCCGCAGGCGGGCGGCCCGTTCCTCGCGCTCCAAAAGGATTTCCTCCGGCGATCTGCCGTGTTCCAGCGCGTAGTTCTCCGTCCAGCTATATGCGTCCAGAGAGTACCAGGCGCGGTGGTAGACCTTCCGGCGCTCATAGTTGTTCATCTCACGCTGGGCCTGTCGCATGGCCTCCCAAACCTCGTCGCTGACCTCCACAAACTCGTCGTGCCGGTAGTGGGGATAAATCCACCGCAGATTGATTGTTTTCATAGGCTTACCTCCTGAAAATGGGAGAGGCGGGCAGCTTGTCCGCTGTCCGCCTCCCGCTGGGATAAGGGAAACAATCCCTTTCACTTGGTAGCCCGAAAAGGGGTCATTCGTTAGGGTAGTTCGCAAAGAATTTCAAAAATTTTTTCCGAACCGCGTCAATGCTTTCATAGACGGATACTTTGGAGCAGCCGCACACTGTCCCGATCTCCGTAAGGGTCAGCCCGTCCAGGGCATAGAGCAGGAACCGGCGGCGCTGGGCCTCGGTGCAGGTGTCCAGGACGGCCATCAGCTCGCCTAGTGTTTCCTTGCGGCAAAGGTAATCCTCCGGCGTTTCACCGTAGATACCCACGCCCTCGGTGGCAACTATGTATTCGTCAAACTCCCGGCCATCCCAGTGCCGCCGCTGCTCATGGGACAGGTTTTCGGCTTTGTGGTCGGCCCGGTCAAGAAATTCATAGACTTCCAGCGTGACCTCCACGGCCACAGCTTGTCCGTTGTAATAGATGGTGACTTCCATCTGCCTTTCCTCCGTTCAGATTTTTTGCGGGAAAATCTGAACGGGGCGGCGGGGAACGACACCGGGGGCTGGGTTCGGGCCATGCTGGCCCGATGTTCCGGCCCCATAGGTATGAAAAAACGCCCGGACAGCAGAAAGCTATTCGAGCGCAAAAAACACGGTATTCAGTTACATTGTGACAATTTTCGCACTGGCTGCCAGACGGGGGCTGTTCGGTGGCCGGGATTTTTTTGACGATAGTGCAAAGTTCGTCTGAATTTGTCGGCGGTCAGTGTGCTTCATGGCGGCTCCCTCCGTGGGCCGCCGTGTCAGCGTATAGGCGTCACTCCTTTGTCGAGGGCATAAGGAACGGCGGCCTTGATTTTTCAAAACCGCCGCTGGATAGAAGTATAGAATGAGCGCACGAAGCTACCTGCCCTGCAACGGTTTTTTTCTTTCCCCGTCTGGCGGGGCAGGATAGCTTGGCTTATTCGGTTTATTCTTGCTCCTGTTCGGCTGCCTCTTTCAGCCGCGAAAAGCTCTCATCGCTGATGATGTGTTCAATCCGGCAGGCATCGGCCTCCGCAGTCCTGGGGTCAACGCCTGCGGCGATAAGCTGCTCGGTAAAAAAGCAATGGCGCTCGTAGATTTTTTCGGCAACCTCGCGGCCCACATCGGTCAGATGGAGAAAGTGATCTTCATCCATTGTAAGAAAGCCGCCGTCCCGCAAAGTAGCCACTGCATGGCACACGCTGGGCTTTGACACCTCCATGTGCCGGGCCACATCTACGGAGCGTACCATACCGAGTTTCTTTTGGAGAACAAGGATGGTTTCCAGATAGTCCTCCCCGGACGCATAGAGTTTCATCTGAACCTCCTTATTTAGTCGTGAGATCGTAAACAGAGATTGATTCATTTGATATTTCCATTCGACGAGTACACAACAATCCCATTAACTCACGATCATGTGTCGCCACAAATACTATTCTATTGGAAGATAACTCTTTGATAAGTTCACAAACTTTGATCATGTTTCCATAATCCAAGCCGCTGGTCGGTTCATCAAAAATCATGATATCTTTATTTGCAAGAGTGGCTACTGCCAGAGCAAGCCGCTGCTTTTGACCTCCAGAGAGTGTCATAGGATGTTTATCCTTGTAATCCAATAAGTCCAGTCGTCTTAGAATTTTTGCGATTTCCTGTTCATCAACAGTTTTATTGAGAAGAGAAAATTCTTCCCATACACTATCCGAAAATAACTGATGGACAACATCCTGCATCGTCATGTAACACAATTCTCGGCGCTTCTTATATGGATATGGCTTTCCATCAAACACAATTCTTCCTGCTTTTTCTTTCATAAGCCCACAAAGCACACGCAGAAAAGCGGACTTTCCACTTCCATTGCGTCCAGTAACTGCAATAATATCCCCCCGAGCCGCTGCAAAGGATGCGTTGCTGAAAATGGTTCTATTTTTATAGTTCACGGATAAATTATCAATCTCCAATATGCCTGAATTACACTTCGTAGGCACCTCATCTTTTTCGTTGTCCAAGGTAAAGCAGCGCAATCCAAGCCTAATACGTTCTGAATCCGCTAACGCACGAAATTCATCGCCTGTATATACTTTCTGAATAGCGCCGTGTTCAATATAAACAGCCTTATCCACTAAATCCATGAGAAAATATAAGCGATGTTCTGAGATCACAATCGTTTTACCCATTTGCTTCAATTTGAGAAGAATTTCATGCAACCGGTCAATTCCATCTTTATCAATATTTGCCGTTGGTTCATCAAGGACATAAATATCCGGATTTACGGCATAAATAGAAGCGAGAGCAAGTATCTGTTTTTCGCCACCAGAAAGGCCAAAAACACTTCGACCCAACAGATTTTCAATCATAAGATCGTGAGCTACTTCTTGAACGCGGGCATTTATTTTGTTTGGCTCTATTCCTAAATTTTCCATTCCAAAAACCAGTTCGCTATCAGAGTCAAGATTAAAAAATTGAGTTTTAGGATTTTGAAAAACTGAGCCTACATCTTCTGATATTTCATAAACTGGTGTTTTGGCAATTTCTTTTCCTTTAACAACAACAGAGCCAGAATATTTTCCTTCTGTGAAATGCGGAATCAATCCGTTGATGCACTTGGTTGCAGTTGTCTTACCGCAGGCACTTCTTCCACAAAGAAGGACAAATTCCCCCTTTTTTATTTGCAGGTCAAGGGAATTTAACTGTTCTTCACCTGTATTTCCATAGGAAAATGACAGGTTTTCAAATGTTATCATAAAATCCCCCCTTCTTAAAGCAACACAAAAGCAATAATAAGAAGTACAATAGCGACAAAGCAGAGTACATAATCCTGTATATGGAACCGCATAGATACTGCACAGGTTTTAGGGCGTGGATTATCTATACCACGCGCAGTAATAGCCTGACTTAATTCATCTGCTGTTGTCGAGGCTGATAACATGAGCGGTACATAGATATACTCCAATTTTTGAAAAACACCATGTACATTTCTCAATTTCATCGCATCGCTGATTGCCTGTTGTTCTTCACGCAAAGTAGGGAAGTAGCGCACTGTGATTGCTAACGGTATAATTACAGTCTGAGGTAAATGCCACCTTTGCAATGCGTGCATAAGCAACCGAATAGGTGTCGTCTGAACGAGCAAAGTTGCTAATGTTACGCAGGGAAGCAACTTGCGGAAAGTAATGACAACAATATTCAGCGAAGTTAATATAATTTCCGGGCAAAATGGCAGCAAAAAGTATTTGATTGCAAGTAGGGTTATATATGTAACCGCGCTTTTTAGGGCAGCCTTATAGACGCCACATAACAACAGGAGAATAATTAAAGCTGCCATTACAATTATTTCAGCCCAGACATAGCTATTTGTGAAAACATAAATATTGATCCCCAACAGCAGGAGAATTTTGGTGCGTGGGTCAAGAACCAAAATTCCCTTTTTCATTGTACCCATTAAACGATTCCTGCCTTTTCAAAATGCTTTTTTAACATTTTGCGTCCAATTAAAGTTCCAATAAAACCGCCAACAAAAGCAACCGCCAACATTCCAATAAATGAGCCAACTGAGATCATAGACTGTAGCCCTTCCACATACTCTACACCCATACCCATTTCTTCAATGGATTTCATATAAGATTCTTGAAACAGCCACATAGGTAAAGGAGAACCAATAAAACCAATCGCAGAAAAACCGCCAGCTAATGCAATGCCTTTGAAGGATTTATATCCGAATATTTTTCTTGCAATTTCTCCCAGAATGCCGGCAACAGCAAATGTAACGATAATCACCCATGTGCATTCTCCTGTCGCAAAAAACAGGATACCGCTGATAATTGCAAGAAGGAGAGCAGATCCCATTTTAGGCACTTTTGCCAACAAAAGAGTAAAAAATGCTCCGCCGAACAGACCTGCGATTCCTGGCCAAAGCAACCAAAGAACGGGTGTGATTCCCACAGGAAGCATCACTACCATTGCGATGGCCATATACAATGCTGAAAAAATCCCAATGTTCACTAAGTCTTTGACTTTAAGTTTGTTGTTTTCCATAATACTCTTTATCCTTTCCTTGTGTTTTATAATTTCCAAGAGGACGCTGTCTGCCGTATTTTTACAAACCTACGGTAAATGCCATCCTGTTGAAGCAATGTTTCATGTGTCCCCTGTTGGACAACATGCCCGTTATCCAGAACGATAATCTGGTCGGCATCCTTGATTGTGGAAAGCCGGTGGGCAATGATAATCAGCGTTTTTCCACATGTTAGTTCGTTGATAGCTGTCAACAATGCGTGCTGGTTTTCAGGATCAACACTGGATGTGGCCTCATCCAAAATGATAATAGGAGCATCCTTTAGGATTGCTCTAGCAATAGAAATACGTTGCTTTTCACCACCAGATAGTGTTGAACCGCCTTCACCAATAATTGTCTGATATCCATTTGGTAATTTTTCGATAAATTCATGGCAGCATGCTCGACGTGCCGCTTCAACAACTTCTTCATGCGTGGCAGTAGGTTTTCCAAATTTTATATTGTTTTCTATAGTATCGTGAAACAGGTATACCTTCTGAAACACGATGCTCATCAGTTTCATCAATTCCTCAAACTCTATTTCTTTGATATTTTTGCCACCAATCATAATTTCGCCTTGCTGCACATCCCAAAATCTTGTAATCAAATTACATAGAGTTGTTTTTCCAGAGCCAGACGGTCCTACAATAGCCGTTACTCGATGTTCTGGGATTTTTAATGTAACATTCTGAATGATGGGACGATTTTCATAGCCAAAGGATATATTATGAAGTTCAATATTATAATTCTGTATTCTATCTATGGTGTCATTACCTGACATCTCCGGAATTTCCAATACAGACTCAACTTGACTAAGAGCAGTATCTACAATTCGTAGCAGAGCAATATTAGAGGCAAGTCCATCCATCTGCGAGTAAACAAGAAAAGCTGCGAAAAGGAACATAACACAAATAGGAAATGTCATTTCTTGTCTTACATAGAGCAATGCGGCAATCAATACTACTCCACAGCTCGCCAGTCGAAATATGTATCTGTAAAAGCTGATTGGCCAGACCGCTGTATTTTCCAGACGAATGTCTGCTTCCTGTTTTTTATGGAATGCTTCTTTTACGCTGTTCAAACCATCCCGCCCTGTTCCAAAAAGGCGCATAACCATATTCCCCTGTATAAATTCCAACGTTCTCTCTGTCATCTCTTCCTGAGCCTGAAAACGTACTGGCATTACTTTTTTTGCGTTTTCTTGAACGACACGGAGCAAAAGAATTCCGATTCCAAGACCCGCTAATGTAATAAGCCCTATTCTCCAATTAAAAAGAAGCAATACAAAAGTACAAACCGCAGCATAGATCAGGCTGCCCAAAATGTTTTCTACAACAGACATTGCCGAGGATTCCAAAGCATTCATATCTGTAGTCATTGCCATCTGGATTTCACCGAGGTTCTTTTCGCTGAAATAACCCATCGGCGCTCTCTTTAATTTTTCACCAGCCTCCAAACGCTTTTCATAAAAGACATCGTAGCTGGAACCAGATATATGTTCAGTTATCTGATACTTACAAATAATCTTACCTGTAAGGCCCACAAGTAAAATCGCAGCAGCAACTCCAATTTTCTGTTGGGTAAGGGTATTGATAGAAAAAGAAATATAAAGTATGGCAAATAAGTCCATTGCGGAAAAGAAGGAGTGCAATAGACTGATGATAATTCCTATTGTAACTTTGTGGCGATATTTACCCGCCATAGTCAAAATTCGTTTCATGGTTTCAAGCATTGCAATCACCTCTTTTCCGCTCTGAAGTTAATATTGTCTCGTTCCACAGCCGCTTATAAAGCGCGCAATTTTTTAATAATTCGCTTTGTGTTCCTTCAGCTACAATCTTTCCTTGATCTACAACAACAATCTTATCTGAATTTTCAATCGTTTCCAGACGATGGGCAACTACAATAAGCGTTTTGTCTTTTACCAACTCATTTATAGCTTCTTCAATATACACCTCATTTTCTGGATCGGCATAGGCACTTGCCTCATCCAGAATTACAACATCTGCTGGTTTTAATATTGCGCGGGCTATCGTGATGCGTTGTCTTTCTCCGCCAGAAAGCTTTCCTCCTGCATCTCCTACTAAAGTATCGTATCCATATTCCATTTTGCTGATAAACTCATCACATCTGGCCGCTTTTGCTGCGGCAAGGACTTCCTCATCGGTAGCACAAGGGTTTCCCATTCGAATGTTTTCCTTGATACTGATATTGAAAAGAAAGTTATCCTGTGACACAAAACTAATGTGTTTCATTAACTGGCTTGTTGGAATATTGCGAATATCTTGGCCTCCATAAATGATGTGACCGCTAGTTACATCCCAAAAGCCCGCCATCAATTTTGTTATGGTTGACTTACCTGAACCAGATGGCCCTACTATGGCTGTTTTTCCACCCGCCACAGGGGAAAAGGTTATATCATGTAGTACTTCTTTTTTATCATATCCGAATGAAACATGCTCAAAATGAAAGCCATCATCTGTTAGCAAAACTTCTTTTGATGGCCGCACCAATTCTTGTTCATCAAGAAAATTTCCTACTTGCCGGATACTGGCATCAACAACAGCAAAATTATCAGCATAATACGTTGCTTGAATCAGCGGACCGGCAATTCCAAGGGATAAAATAAGGCATGTAATATAAATAGAAAAACTGATACTTCCTTGCATAAGAAGATACGCTCCAACGGGAATACCTCCCACAAGGGTAGCAGGAATTACTGTTAATCCAAGTGCTGAATATAGCCAGGTATTTTTCCACCAATCCAATGTCGTATCATGGTAATTCTTCACAGCATCAGAGAATTTTTGGAATGATTTCCCTGTTTGGCTGAAAGTCTTGATTACTTCAATTCCATTGACATACTCAACCAAAGAGCTGTCCATGTTGCTACTGGCTTCAATATATCTATCAGATCTATTCTTATAGTCTTTCATTTGCCCCATTAAGAGTAAAAAGCCAATAGGAATCACAATCATACAGGCCAGTGCCATACGCCAGTCCAAAATGAAAAGTAAAATAATAATGCAAAGCGGTGTGAAAACATTTGCTGTAATCTCTGGCAACATGTGAGCTAATGGCTGTTCCAATTTGTCAACAGTATCTACAACCATCGCTTTCAACTTACCTGATGGGGTATCAACCATAACTCCCATAGGAACACGCATCATTTTCTCAGCCAGTTTGCATCGAATATTCCCTAAGATATGATAAGCTACCCTGTGAGCTTTCAAAGAGGAAACCGTATTAAACAACATTTTAAGAGTCTCGCCTAACACAGCAATTCCCACATAGCAAAAGATGCGTTCTGCCGTTAAAGTGTTTTGGACCAATCCCGACAAAATTCCTGCGAGCGCAAAATAGGGTGCCACTCCACACAATACCCCAATCACAGCCAATAGAATAGCTACCAACATTTTGCCTTTACATCCGCTTGTAAAAGAATAAATCCAATACAAGCTACCCTTTACTTTCACAGTCCATCCCTCCTATATAAGCTAATGATTTTAGTTAGCATTAACTAACCCATAAAACAGAAAAATTTTAGGACGATAACGCCCTAAAATTCAGTGCAGTCATTTATTATGTAATTTTCAAAAGCCAAGGACTTCTTTCATACCAGGGTAAAGCATTTTACCGATGAAGTCCAAATGCTTCAATGCCTGTTCTCTTGTATATTCATGTTTAATTGTTTCACAAAGAGCGGTGACAAATGTGGTACACAATATATGAAGTTCATTATCTGTTACTGTTTTATGCGGCAGTCCTCGCTTTTCAAGTACGCCAAACAAATCAATAATTCCTTGCATTTCGATTTCCACAAGACGCTCCTGAAAAGATTCGTAAGATGTACCTTTTGAACAAACAAGTAATAATCGAAAAACATCATAATTGTCATACATGAAGTTAATAGATTCCCTGTTTTTTTCCGTTCTGAACTCGTTAAAATTTTTGAGGAAATCATCGTCACTAAGTCGAGAATATGTTTCTTCCATAGAAACATCGCACATCTTCAAAAAGTCACTCGTGACTGGTTCTACCATTGCAGTAAACATAGCCTCTTTACTTGGAAAATGGCGATATATCCCCGCAGCAGTAATTCCTGCTCGTCTTGCGATATTTTGCATAGACGCTTTCTCATATCCATGCTCCAAAAATTCCTGCTTAATACACGGGAGCAATTTATTATGTGTATCTGTCTTATCTCTTGGCATATAAAAACCTTCCCGTAAGTTAATCTAATTAGCTTACGTCATTCACTATACCACATTGGAGATAAGAATGCAAGAGAGAAGTGTTAGTTTTGGCTCACCGTTTTTATGCCAATCTATAAACAAGAAGCAGCAGAATAATTTCTGCTGCTTCTTGTTTATAAAATTAGTTCATCCAATATAATTTCCTCCGCCTGCGCTTTCAGCGTGTTCATCAATCCCACCCAGCGCATAGGGTCACGGGCTTTCAGTTCCTCGGTGACGCCCGCCGCCTCCATCATGCGGGGCAGTATGGCGTCCATCCGTTCACGCGCTGCCCGGTCAATCTCTAACAGGTGCGGGTACAGCTTTTCGCTCAAAATCAAGCTGCTGTAAAGGCTGGGCCGGTGTTCCTTCAGGTGGCGTTGCCGCATACGGCCATACTTACCGATGGGGACCTCCGGCTGCTCGGAAAGTTTCAGGTCGGGGATGTAGTAATCCCCGCAGCGGGTGTAAGTCAATTCGCTCATGTTCATTCTCCTTTGCACTGTGATGGTTAAATTGCGGCGCTGGCCGATACGGTGGCCTTGCGCGGTTCCTGCCTGGGTAACTGGCTAACGGTGGTAAAAATGCCCTTCTCCATGTCCTCGGCCCGGATCGCGGCCTTTGTCGCATCCACCTGGGCCTTGCGCTTGGCGTTGTAGCGTTCTTCCCATTCCTTCTGCTTGCCGTTTGCCTTGCGGCGCAAGTAGTTCTGGTGAAGCCTGTCCTTGCGCTCCTCCTTCTTCCGCAGTTCTTCCTGTTCCTCCGGGGTCAGGGGAACCGGCTGCAAGGCGGGCGGGATATACCGGCCCACAAAGTTGAAGTAGATTTCAACCTCCTGTGTGGTGTCCTGGCTGCCTTTCCGGGCGCGTTCATGGACAAGGATTTTCTCTACAAACTCGTTGAGCATGGTATTTGTCAGCGTGTCAAAATTCTCGTACTTGTCAATCAGGGCAATAAACTTCTCCGCAGATTTCCGGCTCTGCTCATAGCCGGTAACGGCCTTTTCCAGTTCCGTGATTTCCGTATTGAGGGCGTCCTGCTCTTTGGCGTACTGTGCGTCCAGGGCCTCATACCGGGCGTCCGGCAGCTTACCCAGGGCGTTGTCCTCATAGATTTTGCAAATCAGCTTTTCCAGTTCCCCGGCCCGCTTTTGGGCGGCGGCCAGCCGTTTCCGCTTCTTGGAGATGTCGGCGGTCTGCTGGGCGGCCTGCGTTTCCTGAACGGTGCGGATAAACTCGGCCCGGTCATTCTTGGAATACTCCGCGATGGCCCGGAGCATATCGGCAATCAGGGTCAGAACAGCTTCGGCCTTGATACGGTGCTGTGTAGGGCAAAGGGAGCCGATAGGGTATTTCCCATACTGGCCGCAAGTGTACTGCGGGACGCGCTTGCCGTTGTATGTGCGGTGAACATACATCTTGCCGCCGCAGTCGGCGCAGTACATCAGGCCGGTCAGGGGATGGGCCTCCCCAAAGCCGTCCGGGTAGCGTCTGGCGTTTCCCCGGATACGCTGCACATTGTCAAAGGTTTCCTGGTCGATGATGGCCTCGTGGGTGTTCTCAAAAATCGTCCACTCGCTTTCATCCACATAGTGGCTTTTCTTGTCCTTGAAGTGCTTGCGGGTCTTGAAATTGATGGTGTGGCCTAAATACTCCCGTTTTTTCAGGATTTCAACAACGGTAGAAGCACTCCAACGATAAATATCCGCAAAGGTCTTATTCTTGTTCACTCCCTCGCCATAGCGGGCAAGGTGAACGGCGGGCATTTCGATTTTTTCTTCTGACAACTTGGTTGCGATCTGATAGGGGCCGTAGCCCTCCATCGCAAGTGCGAAAATATGGCGTACCACAGCGGCGGCTTCTTCGTCCACAAGCCAGTGTTCCCGCTTTTCGTCCCACAAATAGCCGTAAATGACAGTGCCAGTCAGGTGCTTGCCGCTCATACCTTTGGATTTGAACACAGAGCGGATTTTCCGGCTGGTGTCGCGGGCGTAAAACTCGTTCATAATGTTGCGGAAAGGGGTAAAATCATCATCGCCTTTCAGACTGTCCACACCGTCATTGATGGCGATCAGCCGGACACCGCGCTGCCGCAAAATCTCCATGACTTGACCGACTTTCAGATAGTCACGCCCCAGGCGGCTCATGTCTTTGATAACAATGGCCTCCACCCGTCCGGCCTCGACTTCCTCCATCATCGCCAGAAAACCAGGACGGTCAAAACGGGTTCCCGATACGCCGTCATCGGTGAAGTGGGTGGGGTTCGGCAGACCGTTCCGGCGGGCAAAGTCCTCTAACATCTTTTTCTGGTTCGATATGGAGTTACTCTCGCCCTGTAACTCATCATCGCGGCTCAAACGCTCATACAGAGGGGTGATTTTCTCGTTTCTCATGGCTGTACCTCCTGAAATGAAAATGCTCTAAGTGACTGCTTCACTAACCATGACAAAAACCATGATTAAGAAGTCACTTAGAGCATACATCTCCCGTCAGCTGACGGGATTTTTTTATAAAACTCAGTTGCCAAGCGATTTTTTCATTACAAAGTTTGTCAAAAGACAGCCTGCGCGTTCCACCTGCTGCGCATGACACAGAATATATCCCCGGTTTGTAAAAAACGGACGGGAAGTAATGGAGGCATGGACTTCGAGCGTTTGAATTCCGGCATTTGCCGCAGCGTCTTCGAGTGCTTGTGCAATTTTTGTGGCAACACCGATTTTTTGATAACACGGATGTACATACAGCCGGTCAAAGTAGGCGTCTTCGATATTCAGATCACCGAACCCGGCGAGAATGTCGCCGTCCCATACGGTGACTGTTGTGTGTGCGGACAGCGATTCCTGCCATCGGTCTTCGTCGATGGTGTCAGGTGCCCACACATTGCACTGTGCCTGCGTATAGTCTGCAAGATTGATGGAATGAACCGTACGGTGAAATAACGTGATAATGGGTGCACAGTCGCTTGAGCGATAAGGGCGGAGGGTGAGCGCATTGGTTTGCGCATGAAGCCGTGCCACCAAGTCGCTGTCTGCGGGGCAGAATGTATAATCACAAAGTTCGTCGCGGGTGACCAAGCGCATGTCATTGTGCTCTAAAAGCTTTGGACGTTCCCGCGTGAATGCAAGATAAAAGCGCAGATGCACGGTGCAGTCGGGATACGTGTGTGTTGCCTCGGCATATTGTTCAAATACGCTGATGGTGATGCCGAGTTCTTCACGGCATTCACGGATTAAACATTCCTCAGGTGTTTCTCCGGGTTCAAGCTTTCCGCCCGGAAACTCCCACAACAGCGCATTCCCTTTATTTTTCGGACGCTGACAAATCAAAATTTCGTTCCCAAAAAATAAAAGTGCCGCCGCAACTTCTACCATATGCAAAACCTCCTTCACAATATTACATTTAGTATAGCACAATTCAATGAAAAACATCAAGAAAAAAAGAACAGACATTTTTAAATGTCTGTTCTTTCTCATATTTGATGCAAAATGAATCACAAAATGTGCCGATTATGCACGTTTCCGATAAGCAAATGCACAAGCTGCTGCTGCGAGAACGAGTGCAGCGCAAATGCCTGCAACTGTCATGTTGCTGTCATTGGTGTCCGGCATTTCGGTCGGAGCAGTGACAGTGATTTCGCAGACTGCAGAAACATCGCCGCAGGTTGCAGTGATGGTTGCTTTGCCGATATCTTTTTCATCGTTTTGTGCATTAAAGATGATCGAGCCGCTGCCCCATTCGTTGACTTTTTTGATTTCGCTGTTTTTGAGGGTGAAGTTTTTGCCCATAACTTCGATGGCTTTGTTCTGCTCCTCTTTGGAGAGAATGTCGATGTTGTCGATGGTGACATTGTCTGCCCAAACGGAGATGAAGTCCTGCGCAGCCCAAGCGCCGTTTTTGCTTTCCACGTCACTTGTTACAGTAACGTCGCCCTCACCGATAATGGTGATTCCCTCTTCATGGATCGGGAAGTACAGTTGCCCTGACCCGGTTCATTCCAAGCTTTGTACTGATCGAGGTGAGCTTATGTCAGGTTGTAGGTGCCTTCTGCCAGTTTCCATGTTTCATTTGCTGTCTGATTGGCGATTGCATCTGCGAGATCATCTGCGTTTGTGATCACTTTGACGTTTTCCGGCTCTTGTGCGAAAGCGGAAACAGTGAACACGGTTGTGAACACAGAGAGCACGAGTACAGCTGCCAAAAGCGTGCTAAGTGCCTTTTTCATTTTTGTCAATCCTTCCCTTTTAAAAGTGTATACATATTATACAAAGAAAAAGAGAGATGTCAACAAAATACAAAAACAAAAATTGGTATGTTTTTACCAAATAGGCGCCGGATAAACGCCTTCTTCTGTTTTTTGTGCGATTGCCGCCACAACGCCGGGTTTATCCTCCGGATAGGTGACACCGTACCATTTATCATGTGTGGAAAGAACGGTTACAGCGGCTTTGTCCTCGTCAATGAGCGCGCTGATGACACCCGGCAAAAAGTATTCGCCTTTGAGCGGATTTTCCGCGAGCGCTTTGTCCAAAAATGATGGGAAGCGTGCGGACAGCTCCGACAAAAATGCGGCAGGGAAGCCCCACAGATTCATCGATACAATCGTGTTTTCGTCAAGCGGGGAGAACGTCACACCGCCGTCTTCCGAAAACGCGATGTCATGCGCACGCTGCTCGATGTGGGTGCGTTCGGTGACGCGCAAAAGCACGTGATCGTCATTCGTTTCGCATACGCCGCGGGACACATAGCCGTTTTCCGTGACGGTGTTTTTTAACAGATAGCCGACCATCGCATACGACTCGCGCGCAGGTGCATCGGCATGTGCGGTCAGATAGTCGTAAATCAGGCGGTATGCTTCCGGACCGTAATAGTCGTCTGCGTTGATGACGGCAAACGGTGCACCGTCAATTTCGTCTTTTGCGCACAGCACAGCGTGTGCAGTACCCCATGGTTTTTTGCGTCCGTCGGGAACGGTGTATCCGTCGGGAAGCTTTGTGATCTCCTGATATGCGTACCGCACATTCATCACGGATTCCATGCGGCGGCCGACCGCTTCTTTAAAAACATCGGCAATCTCCTCTTTAATAATGAACACAACGGTTTCAAAGCCGGCGCGATGTGCGTCATACACAGAGTAATCGAGGATTTTTTCACCGTGTGCACCGACCGGGTCAATCTGTTTTAAACCGCCGTACCGGCTGCCCATTCCGGCAGCCATGACAACCAAAACCGGTTTTTTGCTCATGGATATACGCTCCTTTTTATTTCTCTTTCGGGTATCCGTCCGGATTCTGCTGCTGGAAGTGCCAGCTGTCTGCGCACATTTCGTCGATGCCGTATTCCGCTTCCCACAAAAGCTCACGTTTTGCTTTGGACGGATCGGCATAGCACTGTGCAATGTCGCCGGGACGCCGCGGGTCAATCACATACGGAATCGGTTTTTTGCATGCTTTTTCATAAGCGGCAATCACGTCAAGCACACTGTAGCCCTTTCCGGTGCCCAGATTGCAGATAAACAGTCCCGGATTGGTCATGAGTTTTTTGATTGCCGCAACGTGGCCGCGTGCCAGATCGACTACATGGATATAGTCGCGCACACCGGTGCCGTCGGACGTATTGTAATCATTGCCGAATACATGGACTTTTTCGAGTGTACCGGCTGCAACTTTTGCAATATAGGGAACAAGATTGTTCGGAATGCCGTTTGGATCTTCGCCAATGAGGCCGCTTTTGTGTGCACCGATCGGATTGAAATAGCGCAGCAGTGCCACGTTCAAGGTCTTATCTGCGGCACAGCAGTCGGACAGAATCCGCTCGTTCATTGATTTTGTGGTGCCGTATGGATTGGTGGTTGCACCGACCGGGAATTCTTCGGTAATCGGCACGGAAGCCGGATCGCCGTACACTGTTGCGCTCGATGAGAACACAAAGTTTTTGACACCATGCGCGCGCATTTCGTGGAGCAGACAGAGCGTGGTGGTCAGATTGTTTGTGTAGTATTCAAGCGGTTTTACAACACTTTCACCGACTGCTTTATATGCGGCAAAGTGAATCACCGCGTCAATGTCGCTGTTTTCGTCAAACAGTTTTTTAACGGCTGCACGGTCGCAAAGATCAACATTTACAAAGCGGAAGTCTTTTCCGGTGATTTGTTTTACACGCCGGATCGCTTCCGGACACGAATTATAAAAATTATCTGCAACAATGACATCATAGCCTGCGTCAAGAAGTTCAACACAAGTGTGGCTGCCGATATAGCCGGCGCCGCCGCTCACCAAAATTGCCATGAGAATTCACCCGTTCCTTTCAAAATGCGGTGAAACACACACCGCCAGTTTTCTAAATTGTACCATACTGTTTGCGCTTTCACAACCCTTTTTCAGAAGAATCAGCAGCAGAAGAGGCGTCTGCGTCTTCTTTGATAAAGCGCAGAAACTGGCGTGCCGCCGGACTTTTCTGCTGCTTTTTGTCATAGACGACGTTGATCGTGCGGGAGGGAAGCGGTTCGCTCAAATCAATTTTATAAATGGTATGAGAGTCCTTGTTTTTGTTGTAGATGATGTCCGGAACAAAGCCGATGCCCAAGTTGCTTTCGGCAAGCGGGACGATCATGTCGCTTGATGCCGGTTCGATGTCGACCGAAACAGCCACGTTGTGCGCGGTGAAAATTTCGTCGAAAAAGGTGCGCGTGGTCGTGCCCTGCGCCACACAGATAAACGGATATTCCGCAATTTGCCGCAGGGAAATTGTCTGACCGGCAAGCGGCGCGTACTGACTGCCGCAGATGAGCACATCGGAAAATGACGAAACGGCGCGCTTTTGAAGCGGCTTTTGTACGGTGACAGGCGAGGGAACGATCGCAAAGTCGCACAGCCCGTTTTTGACCGCGCCGATTGCGTCGGAGGTGACTTGGTTCATCAGCTTAAACCGTACGTTCGGAAAATGGGTGTGAAACCGGTCGAGCAGACCGAATAAATAGCAGTGCAGCGCCGTTTCGGTTGTTGCAAGGTAAACAACGCCGTTTTCGAGTGCATCCGTGCCGGAAACGAGCGATTCGCCTTTGAAAAACTGTTCACACCCCGCCGACACATGCGTGTATAAGAGCTTTCCTTCCGGTGTAAGCGTCACGCCGTGGTTGCTGCGGGAAAACAGCCGGCATCCAAGCTGATGCTCAAGCGTGCGGATCGTGTGGCTGACTGCCGGCTGACTGGTGGAGAGCCGGTTTGCCGCACGGGTAAAATTTTTATATTTTGCCGCGTAATAAAATACACGATATGATTCAAAACTAATCATAGACAAGCACCTTTGTCATAAAAAAATAATATACCTATGATATTATCTTATCATTTTACAACATGACGGTCAAGCGGTATAATAAATGCGTAGCCAACAAGAGAAAAGAAAAAAGGAGGAACATCTTCGTGATTCATCCGATTCGTGTAAAAAAACGCGCGGACAGTCCATTTTTAGAATGTGAAAAATGGTGGGTATTTGCGGTGTTGATGGCGGTCGGCGGATTTTACGGAGGGTTTACCTATTCGGTACGCGGCGGCGTGTTTGCAAATGCCCAGACGAGCAATTTCATTTTGCTCTCCATGCACGGCGCAAAAGGCGAGTGGCTTATTGCACTTTCCTATCTTGTCCCGATTTTTTCGTATCTTGCGGGCACGATTTTCTCGGATGCCATCGCAACCCCGATCCGCCGGCTTCGCATCGTCCGGTGGGATACGGTGATGATTTTCATTGAAATGCTGACTGTAATCCTCCTCGGCGTGTTGCCCGAACAAGCACCGGTGCAGATCTCCCAGATCCTCATCACATTCGTCTGCGCCATGCGGTATCACACGTTCAGACAAGCGCAAAAAATCCCGATGGCGACCACCTTCTGCACAAACCACCTCCGTCAGACAGGCGCAGCGCTTTCCGCATGGGTCCGCCACAAGGACCGTGCAAAGCGAACGGTAGCGTTTCGCCATATCGCCATGCTTCTCCTCTTTGCATTGGGCGTATACTTGGCGGCGGTGCTGTGTCAGTTGTTCCTTGGACGCGCGATCTTTTTCGCACTGATTCCCCTGTCCGTTGTATTCGCCCGGCTTTTGTGGGCGGATTTAACCAAGGAACGCAATCAACTCGACCAGATTCCATCTGGACATTAAAATTCAATATACCCGCAGACAGGCAGCCAACCACCGTGGCTGCCTGTCTGCGTTTTTGCGCAATAATTGCAAACTTTTTCGCATGTTTTGCGTGGATTTTTTCGTTTTGTTGTGGTTAAATAGCGGTAACAGTATAAAGCAAAAAGGAAGTGTCCTTTTATGAACCGTGAAGAAATATTGCTGCGCACACTTGCATGGGAATATGCATGTGCCGCAAACAACGAAAAAAATATGCAGGCGAGAACGCTGCACACAGCGGTCAATGACTTGAAAATGATCCGGCCGGTTGTGCTCATTGAGGAAATTCCGTTCCATGAGTTAAACTTTCACGGCTCGCTCACGCTTTTGTGCGAAGATCCTGACCTGCACGGCGCCGAGGATTGGTTCCGCCGTCAGCTCTTTAAGTGGAAGCATTTCCCCGCCGATATGATTCTGCCGCCGTATTTCCCGGTGCAGAAGATCATGCATTCGACCGGCATCGGGATTACAGTCGAGGAACACACCATCGCAACCGAAGCCGAAAACCACATCATCTCGCACGAGTATTTCGATCAGCTTGCAGAGCCGGAGGATTTAGAAAAACTCACACCGCCTGTCATTTCGTATGACAAGGAAGAAACAATGCGGCGGTATGAAAAGCTTGCAAACGTGTTCGGTGACATTCTGCCGGTGCGAGTGGTGGGGCATAGCTCCTATATCACCATGTGGGACGAAATCGCACGTTACCGCGGTGTGACACCGCTTTTGATGGATTTAATCGAGCGTCCGGAGCACAGCCATGCGATTGTGTCAAAGCTTGCCGAATTTGAAAAGAGCAAATCCGCACAGATGGAAGCGCTCGGCCTGTTTGAAATTCAGCCGCTTGAAATTCACTGTACGTCTGCGCTCACAAGCGATCTGCCCGGCGAATATGACGGCGGCATCGTCAAACGCAGTCAGGTCTGGGGCAGAGGTATGGCACAGATTTTCGGTTCGGTGTCGAAAGATATGCACGAGGAATTTGACATCGATTATATGAAAGAGATTATGGAGCCGTTTGGTCTTGTGTATTACGGATGCTGCGAGCCGCTCGACAAGAAGGTCGATATCGTCGAGAAAATTCCGCATCTGCGCAAAATCTCGATTACGCCGTGGGCGGATGTCGACAATGCGGCAGAAGTGATCGGAAAACGCTATGCCATTGCAAACAAACCGAATCCGGCGCTTGTTGCAACCGCAACACTTGACGAAGACGCCGTGCGGCAGACGATCAAACGCACACTCGATGCCTGCAAACGAAACGGATGCAGCGCGGATATCGTCTTAAAGGATATCAGCACCGTTTCGCACAATGTGCAGAATCTGATCCGGTTTGAACAGATCGCCATGGAACTCGTCCGCGGATACTGAGCAAAAAACCCGCAGAAACTTCTGCGGGTTTTCCTATGCATTTTCCTTATTTTACGGGAACAATCGTGTAGTCGCCTGTAACAGCCGGCTTTTCACACGTACCGTCTTTGAACATCCACCCGTTTTCGAGGCGGATGCGTCCGGACATTGCTTCGGGGAAGGTGAGATGGAGCGTAATTGTGTCGCCGTCTCTTTCCCAAGCCGAAACGATCTCACCGGCAGGCGCTGTATGCGCACCGCGTGCGTTGTTAAGCTGCGGAATAAACGACGGCCGGATTTCGGCTTCGTTTACATCCTCAGCATACGGGTTCATGCGGATACCGGCAATCGACTGAATAAACCAGCTGCTGATATCTCCCCAGAAATGGTGATTGTGCGAGGTCAGTGTGCCGCCTTCCGGCTGGAAATCCTCCCAAAGGCTCGTTGCACCGCGTGCAACCCAGTTGCCGTAGGACGGGAAGTCGGTGCGGGTAATCATATGATATGCAAGGTCGCTTCTTCCGAATGCGGTCAGCACATGGAACAGGACACGGCCGCCCAGAATGCCGGTATCCATGTGGCCGTCCTGCTCATCGATGAGCGCGAGCAGCCGGTCGAATGCCGCGGACTGTTCACCCGGCTCGAAGATGCCGTAGAACAGTGCCATCGCCTGCGAGGTCTGGCAGTTTCCTGCCGCCGTCATTGTCGAACGGTCAATGAGCCGTTTGCGCACGGCCGCACGAAGCTTTGCGGACAGTTCTTCTGCGAATTTCTGCTGCAATGGCATATCGAGTGCGTAAAACAGTGCAGCAGATTTGTCGGCAATATCTTTTGCGGTGATTGTGTCAGTCAGTACGAGCGGTGACTTATAATCATCGGCACCGCGTGCAGGCGGGCACCAGTCACCAAGACCGATTGCGATAAGACCATTTTTGTCGGTGCGTGTCGTCAAATAATGCAGATACCGAAGAATCGACGCGGCACTTTCCTTTGCAATGGTGAGATCGCCGCGGTAACGCCATACAAAATATGGCAGGTTTACGAGTACACAGTCCCATGCCGGACCGTTGCCCCATTTAGAGCCCCAGCCGCCGGTCGGTACAATGCCCGGAATCGAGCCGCAGTCCGCCTGTGCTTTGCAGATGTTGCGCGTCCATTCGCGGTAGCTTGTTTCCGGCGAGAGCGTTAAAAGCATGTGCTCACATGAGAGCGCCGCGTCGCCCGTCCAGCCGTTTTTCTCGCGCTGCGGACAGTCGGTCGGGAAGTAGAAGAAGTTTGCAAGGTCACTGCGTCGGCAGAGCGTCATCAGCGTGTTTGCCATCTCGTCCGAGCACGAAAAACTGCCGCGCTCGCTTAAATCCGAGTGCATGACAAGATAGGTAAGAAGCGAGGGCGTTGCCTGTTCTTCGGTGATGCCTGTCACCACAACATAGCGGAAGCCGTGGTATGTAAATGTCGGGGTGTAGGTTTCTTCTTTGCCGCCTTTGCAGGTGTAGATATCGTGGTGCACAAGCGGCCAGTCATGTTCGGTCCATTCGCCGACAAACCAGATGCTCTTTTGGTCAAGCGCACCGTCTACAAGCTCTTCGCCGTAGCGCATGTCGATTTTCTGGCCGGCTTCGCCTTTGACAGTTAAGCGGCAGACACCGGCGCAGTTTTCGCCGAAATCATAGCGGTAGCCGTCGCCCTCTTTGACGATGGAAACAGGTGTCAGTTCGCGGTTTACAATGATCGGATCGGCTTCGCAGATGCGGGCTTCTCCCGATGGCATGGGTGCGGGCAGTGCCGGTGTCCATGCGCTGTCGTCAAAGCCACTGAGATTCCAGCCGGGAATCTCCAGTCTTGCGTCATAGTGTTCGCCGAACCGATAATCATCGAGTACAATCGGCGAGGGTGCTGTGCGGAATTGCTCGTCCGATACAATCGTCTGCACAGTACCTTCACTGTCGGTGTACGAAAGGGCGAAGGAGACCTGCGGTGCAGTGCGGAAATCGGCTTTGTCAAAATCCCAGATGTGGCCGCCTTGATTGTTTGTGAACCCGTTGCCGAGCAGAATACCCACGACATTTTCGCCTTCGCGGAGCGTCACATGGTATTCGTCGTAATAGACAATGTCGTTCGGGTTGCTGATATACGGCGCAAACGCGCCTTTGGTGATGCGTTCACCGTTTAAAAATAACTCATAAAATCCGAGTGCGCCGATTTGCAAGGTGGCTTCTGCGGCCGTGTCGCAGACAAACGAACGCCGCAGATACGGTGCGGGAATCGGGTGCGCAAACGTGCCGTACTGCGCGGATGCGCGGATAAAAGGAGCATGCAGATCCATCGAAAATAACCGCCTCTCTTTTTGTAAAATCAATCGATTGGATGTACGCTCATTTTATAAAAACAAAACAAAAAAATCAATCACCTGACTTGAAATTTTTTCACTTTTTTCGTTGCTTCCTTGCGAAAGATTGCAAGAGAGGACACTTGACAGGAGGAATCAGAATGAAACGAATGTTGCTGGCAGGAGAAGCCATGGGTCTGTTTATTGCAGGGGAGGAGGGCAGTCTTTCGAATGTTTCTCATTTTTCTTCGGCGATTGCCGGCGCGGAGTATAATGTGGCGGTGGGGCTTACACGGCTCGAATATTGCGTATCGTATCTGACAAAAGTGGGCGACGATCCGTTCGGCGAGAAAATCCGAAACGCGCTTACCCTTCAGGGAATCGATACGTCGCTTGTGCAGACGGATGCATCGCACGCCACCGGCTTTATGTTCAAAGGGAAAACCGCGAAAGGCGATCCGGATATCGCATATTTTCGAAAAGGGTCTGCGGCATCCACGCTGTCTGCGGCAGACGTGGATGCGATCGATTTTTCGTCGTTTGACGCGGTGCATGTGACAGGTATTCTTGCAGGAATCTCATCTTCGGCATGCGAAGCGGCGGAAGCTGGATTGTGCCGAAAGCATTCCTGCAAGAGGGTCAGTTTGATAAGATCGAAGCGCTTGCAAGAGAGGCTGTTTGTTTGGCGCAGAAGTATCGCTGAGACAAAAAGTGTGCGGGCGAAAAAACAGAGTGTGCGGCGTGTGCAAAAAAGGTTGTCACTGTTTTTGTCACATGTTGCGGCGGGAAATCGGGACTGTTATACTGAAACCAGAACAAAGAACAAAACACCTTCCGGCATCGGAGGCAGCATAAGGAGGAATATCATATGGCAGTTTCAATCACCGTAAACCCACAGAAGCTCGAAGCAGCTTCCCAGAAAATCAGCGCTGCAGCAGCGGAGTATGAAGCGATCTACCGCAATCTGTTCACCGAGGTGGACAACATGAGCGCGGCTTGGCAGGGTGCAGACAACCTGGCATTCACCAACCAGATCAAAGGCTTCACCGATAACTTCCAGGATATGAAAAAGCTGATGGACCAGTACAGCGAGTTTTTAAGAACAGCTGCACAGGCATACCGTCAGACACAGGAAGACCGCGTTGCACAGGCAAAAACGCTGACAAACTGAGAGGAGGAGTTTCATCATGGCAGTAGAAGGCATTAAAATTTCACTCGGCGAGGTCAGTGCGACCGCCGGTACCATCCGTACACTCAACACAAGCTTAAACGACAAGCTTTTGGAAATCCAGAAGGAAATGAACGATCTGGCTGCTACCTGGCAGAGCCCGGCAGGCGAAACGATCCGCGAGCGGTTCAACAGCCTTGTTCCGGCATTTGAAAACTATAAACAGATCATCGAGTCGTATGCGAAGTTTTTGGATAACACCGTTTCGAGCTATGAATCGACCGAAACCCAGATCCAGAACAACGCAAGCGCATTCAAATAATCAAAAAAAGAAGCAAAGCGCACGCAAACGCGCGTGCTCTTTGAAAAGCGGCTTGCAGAAAGTGCTGCAGGCCGTTTTTCAAAGAGAAAACCGAGAGGAGGAGTGCATAATGGCCGTATACCGCATTCGTGCCAATTTAAGAAAGATGGAATCGACGGCAAAAAAGATCCGTACAGAGGCCGGAACATACCGCAGAAAGGGCAAGGAGCTCATACAGGCAGTTTCTTCCTCGCAGGGCTGGGAGGGCGCAGATGCTGAGGCGTTTCGCCGTCAGCTCGCCGGATTTTCCGATGATCTTGAGAATATGGCAAAGATGATGGAGAGTTATGCCGCATTTTTGACCGAGGCGGCAAACGTTTACCGTACGCTGCAGGACACAGCAGTACAGCAGGCAAAAAACCTGTGGTGGTGAGGAGGGATTTTCATGGATGCAAACGCAAGAGCGCAGCTTTCTTCCATTTTGAGCGACTTGCGGGAGGTTTCCCGGCAGATGAACAACGCGGCGGCACAGCTTCGGGATATGCGGGGAGTCGGCACAGAGCTGTGCGCAGACCGGCTTGAGGTTTTGGCGGATAAATATGATGCCGCACGCCGTCATCTCTCCAATATCGACTGATGCAAAGGAGAAGAAACGTGAAACGAGTGATAGGATTGCTGGCGGGACTGCTGGCAGTAATGATAGGAGTGACAGGGTGTATGAATGCACGGGTTTCGTTTGAACAACAGGCTATTTCATATCTTGAGGAAAAATACGGGACATCGTTTACATGGATTGAGCCGGTCGGCGGCCAGTTTGGAAGCAGTGAAAAGAGCGGCCATGTATCGACACCGGATTTTGCGGGAAAAACGCTTTTTGTGACCGGAACGGCGGGCAAACCGGAAACATTTCGCGATAACTATGCGGCATATCGCTATAATGAACAGGCGTGCACCATCTTAAACGATGCCGCATCAGGTGTAGAGGAAAGCTGGCGGGCATTCTGCGTGCCGGAGGAAATCGGACTTTCAGAAAGCGCCGAAACGGACGCGCTGTCGTATCTGCAAAACGGCGCGTGCATGGTTGATTTGCTCATCGGCGCAGAGGACTATGAAAACACTGCGAAAATCGAGCAGTTTTGCAATGCGCTGAACGAACAGGGCGTCAACGCCAATATCACTGTGTATCTCGTCGATGGTGATGCGCGTGCAAACGCTTCGCGTGAGGAATATCAAAACATGCTCCCCGAACAGCATGCAGGCCGGTTTGTGATGGATGAGCAAGGCGGCTTTGCGGTTTCGAAGTGGAGGTGACGGCGATGACCGACGCACAATATCAAAAGGCGAACATCTGCGCACTGCTCAACGAGATTTTATATCTGGGATTTCCCGGCGCACAGGACGGCGATACGATCGAAGATATCATCAACATGATCGGAAGCAATAATGCGTATGCATCTTATCGAGAGAAACCGGAGTATCAGATTCTCAAAGAAAACATCGATTTGATCGGTGAGTATGAAATCGGCAATCAGAGCAGTAAAATGGACGGATTTAATTCCGGAACATACGCCTGCACGTTTGAGGACCCGGACACGGGGAAAATTTATGTGGTCTACCGGGGAACGGGCGACGGTGAATGGCTTGATAACGGTGCCGGCATGACGCAGATCTCCACACCGCAGCAGGAGGAAGCCGCACGTTATTTTGATTATGTGATGGAACATAACGGCTGGAATGCGTCGGATAACATCACGGTGACCGGCCATTCCAAAGGCGGCAATAAATCGCAGTATGTGACGATGAACGCGGAGTACCGCGACTATATTGACGAGTGCTATTCGCTCGACGGCCAGGGATTTTCGCCCGAAGCCATTGCGGAGATGAAGCGCCGCTACGGTGAAGACGGCTATCGGGAAGCCATTGAAAAAATGTATTCAATCAACGGCGAAAACGATTACGTCAATGTGCTCGGTGAGAAAATCGTTCCCGATGACCATACGTTTTATATCAAAACACCGGCAAAGGACGGCGATTTTGTTGCAGGCCATGATTTAAAATACTTCTTTGCGGTACGCGATGAAAACGGTGACCCGGTATTCGTAGACGGAAAACAGCAGTTTGGCGGAGAGATGAACCCTTCCGCCACCGAGCGCGGACAGCTGTCGCTCACGGCCGAGGAGCTTTCCAAAGCGCTGATGATGCTGCCGCCGGATAAACGGGACGATGTGGCAAAACTGATCATGCAGATCATGGAGAGCAGCGAAGGCGGAAGCATCTCCATTACCGGTGAACAGCTGACAGTCGAAAATGTGATCGGTGCAATCGTAACAGGAACACCGACAATCCTGTTCACGCTCATTACTACACCGGAGGGACGCGATTTTCTGGCTACATACGGCGGAATGCTCCTGGAAGCCGCTTATGAGAAACTGGGTCCTGTCAAAATGATTGGCATTGCCGCGGTTATCATCGTGTTTTCACCGGTGATCATCCGTGTGACTGCAATGGTATATAAAATTTTGACATTCATCGATGTGGTGTTGGATGTGCTTGACCGGTTAAAAGACCTTGCGGAGGACTTAAAGCAGTTCATGCGCCAGGTGTGCAACGATGTCAAAATGGCGTATGAGAGCTTTCTGACCGGCAGAAAAGTCAAAAATCCATCCGCATCCTACCAGCCGGGCAATGAAATTTTACTGAATGTCAGTCAGCTGCGGATGATTGCCGGAAAACTGCGTCAGGTGCAAAACCGCATCATCGCATTGGACAGCGATTTGAACCGGCTGCGGCGGGATCAGGAGTGGTATGAGTTTTTCAATAAAGCCGCCATCGGTGCCATTGACTTTTTATATGTAGGCTATGATTACGATCTGGCAAAGTGCATTTCTTATCTTGATCGTGTAGCCGACATGTTTGAGCAGACCGAACAGAAACTAAACAGCGCCGCACGGCAGTACTGAATGAAAAATCCCGACCAAAACGGTCGGGATTTTGCTGTTTTATGAAAGCTTAGAAAACCGGTCGGCAAGCTGTTTTTCTGTTTCCTCTTTGGAAAAGACGAGTCCGGTTTCTTTTAAGTATTCAAAAAAGTCACACATGGCATAGGCAACGCTCTTTTCTGCAAAGAGCAGGTGCGATGTTCTGTGCAGCGGATGGTGACAGGTGCAAAAGATCTGCTGATTTCCGGCGGCAAAAAAGCCCAGCCGATGGTCAAGCTTGAGCCGCTCCGGTTTTAACAGATAGGGCGTAAACGTCCCGCTTTTTGTGCACATGAGCATCCGCCGGAACAGTTCTTTGCGCATGGCGGGTGAAAGCGGCGAATGCACTTCCTCGGACTGATGAAATGTGCGTCCGGTGGTAAGGAACGATTCGAGTCCGTCCATGGTGAAAAAGGAAATATTCGTTTTGGTGCCTTCCAGCAGGGAAATTTGTTTAAGCTGCCGCTCGAACAGCAAAAGCGGCGAATGAGCAGGGTCGGTGCTGGATGCAATGAGCGGGCGGACGATATCAGACGAAAAAAACAGCTCAAAGCAGGGGGAAGCCTGTATGCAGTAGCTTGTGCCCGGGTGAATGGATGCCCAGTCTGTGGAGAGGGTCTGTTTGCCACTTTGCAAAAACATCGGCGTGCATACATCACGCATCTGCAAAAACAGCGTGTTTTGCAGCGCGGCGCCGTCTTTCCCGCTCAACAGTACAGCGTGCGATTCGTCTCCCGAAAGAAGCATGCACCATGTGTCCGAAACGATCATGAACGGAAACAGTGCGGTGCAGCCGGTTTTGGCAGATACGGCGTCGTGGTAGAAAAACGGGGTATAGCGGCAGGCGCCGAACAAAAACGAAAACACCGTTTGCAGGCAGGAGAGGTTATATTTGTTTTCCTTTTGGTATTGAAGTGCGTGGTCAAAGCAGACGATGTGCTCAATCGAAAGTGCCGGACAGCTTCGTGCAAACTGCAAAAGAACGCCGCATGCACCGTATTCAGGCTGAACCACCGCACGAATGCGCGGCGCGTCCTTGCTGAGTGTTTCCTCCATCAGAATACGCAGGGTGTCAAGAATCGCCGGCTTTTCATAAATCGGCAAAACGTCCGGCCGCACAAATGACGGATCGTTAAACTGTGTGCGCAGCATCGGCGGAGGTGCTAAAGCACTGCCGGCTTCTTCAATCAAACGTTTGACAAGCAGCCGTCTGTAATAGACTGCTTCGCCCATTTTCGAGATCTTATACGACTGGAACAGTGTTTGCTGCTGTGAAGGCGTGAGCATCATGACAGAAGCGAGCTGGTCGAGCACAGCGGGATCGCTTGGAATACGTTCGCCTGTGAGCATTTTTTGGATGAAGCTGCGCTCCACACCGCTCAGCTTTGCGAGTGCGGCAATTTTTAAATTGGATGCGGCGACATATTCCGATAATTTTTCCGAGAAAACAGACATCAAACACCCCTCCTCGCTGTGTCTGCTTTTCCTTTATTATACCACTTTAACGCACAAAAGGGAATCCCTCTTTTGTGTAGGAACGGCGAAATGAAAACACCTGTCACATAATTCGTCACAGATTGCATTTTTGTGAATCACGCCGTATACTAAACTGCAGAGAGGTATTCATTTTTGTTAGGTGAGGGGTTTTCATATATGCTGCTGACATTGATGGAACAAAATCAAATCAAAACGCTGGCGCTTCCACAAAAGGTCAGCGGCCGCTATCGGCTCGGCGCCGTCGAGGTGGAAGGGATAAACGGCGACTGGCTGCTTAAGCCCACGCGGCACGTGCATTTCGATACAACAGCTGCGCCGTCGGGTACCGTTGCTTTAAAAGAGGGAATGGTGTATCCGCTTTATCAGACCAAAACAGGTGCAAAAATGCTGCTGTTTGCCCAGCCGGAAACGCTCGACCGCCGTACATTCAAAAAAGTGCTCATTCCATCGTCGTGCACGCTTTATATCGGACGGCTTGAAGAAAATGAGATCTGTTATCGTGCGCCGTATGTGTCGGGCAGACATGCGCGGCTTGAAGCAAAGGGCGGCCGGATGGTGTTGACTGATCTGCAAAGTGCAAACGGCACGTTTGTAAACGGCAGACGGATTCAAACCGCTGAGGTGCATCCGGGCGATGTGATTGAACTGAGCGGATTTAAAATGCTGCTCGGCAAAGGATTTTTTGCATACAACAATCCGGATGGACTTGTCCGGTTAAAAAATACGCTTTATCCGTTTGTATCGCAGCAGGTTTCACCGCGTGCGGAGGAGTCGGAGGAAGAATCGCTCAAAGCGGATGAGGTGTTTTATCGTTCGCCGCGGTTTAAACGGGAGGTCGAGCAGGCAAAATTCACGATTGATGCACCGCCTGCACCGCCGTCGCCGCAGACGACGCCGATGATGCTCGTGCTCGGTCCGTCGATGACGATGGGTCTTGTATCGCTTTCGACCGGCTTTTTCACGCTGTATAATGTGCTCGGTTCGGGCGGCGATGTCGTGAGTGCAATGCCGTCGCTTGTGATGTCGGTCGGTATGCTGATGGGCACTGTGCTGTGGCCGGTTATGACAAAGATGTTTGAACGGCGCAGTGCCCGCCGCAAGGAGGAAACGCGCCGGAAAAAATACAGAGAATATTTAGAGCAGATGCGCCGGGCGATTTTTGGCGAGGGCGAACGTCAGCGCCAGATTCTCTCCGAAAATATTGTCACCTTGGAGGACTGCATCGACCGCATCCGAAACGGCCGCCGCAACCTGTGGGAACGCACGTATTCTCACAACGATTTTCTGATGCTGCGGCTCGGCATCGGCACGCTGCCGATCGACGCGGAGTTTAAGTTCCCCGAGGAGCGGTTTTCGCTCGATGAGGACCCGCTGCAGGAGGAAATGCGCCGGCTTTGTGCAGGACCGCATGAGATTTCATCCGTGCCGGTTTCGCTTTCTCTGCGGGATACACACGTCATCGGTGTGATCGGTGATCGTTCGACCGTCTGTGCGTACACACGGGGACTCATTTTGCAGATCGGTGCGCTTCACAGCTATGACGAAGTGAAGACGGTCTTTTTCTATTCGGAAAAAGAAGCTGCCGAGTGGGATTTTGTCAAATGGCTGCCGCACACATGGGATGCTTCGGAAAATACGCACTATGTGGCATCGAGTGCATCGGATGCGCGCGAGATTTCCGCCGTGCTCGAACGGGAATTTTCCGCAAGGGCACAGCTTGAAAACGAAAAAGAACCGCTTCCGTGGGTGGTTGTGTTTGTGCTTGACCGGGAACTGGGCGGCCAGACGGAGCTTGTGCGGCAGATTCTTTCGGAGAAAAAATGCCGCGGCTTTTCGATTGTCGCACTGTATGACGAACTGCGGCTTTTGCCCAAAGAATGCAAAAAAGTCGTTGAACTGCATCAAAACGACGCCCTTCTATATGATCAGGGCGATATTTACGGACGGCAGCTTTCGTTTGCGCCCGATATTCTGATGAACGGCGACTGTCGTGCGCTTGCGGTACAGCTGCAAAACACATTGTTGTATACATCCTCATCGAAAAAATCACTGCCGGAGCTTATCACCTTTTTGCAGATGTTCGGTGTCGGCAAAGTGGAGCATTTAAACGTGCTCAGCCGCTGGAACGAGCATGACCCGACCCGCACGCTTGCAACGGAAGTGGGTATCGACGAAAACGGCGGTTTGTTCACACTCGATCTGCACGAGAAATTCCACGGCCCGCACGGACTTGTCGCCGGTATGACCGGTTCGGGCAAGAGTGAATTTATCATGACATATATTCTGTCGCTGGCGGTCAATTATCATCCGAATGAAGTGGCGTTTATCCTCATTGACTATAAAGGCGGCGGCATGGCAAAGGCGTTTGAAAAGCTGCCGCACACCGTCGGCATCATCACAAACTTAGACGGCGCCGCAGTCAACCGGTCGCTCGTTTCGATTCAGAGCGAGTTAAAACGCCGTCAGGCAATTTTCCAGGCTGTCAGCAAACAGGTTCATGTCAGTAACATTGACATCTATAAATATCAGCGGCTTTACCGCGAAAAGGTCGTTACCGAGCCGCTTCAGCATCTGTTCATCATCTCCGACGAGTTCGCGGAGTTAAAAACACAGCAGCCCGACTTTATGCGGGAGCTTGTGAGTGCGGCGCGCATCGGCCGAAGTTTAGGCGTCCATTTGATTCTGGCAACCCAGAAGCCGAGCGGCGTGGTGGACGACCAGATCTGGAGCAACAGCCGGTTCCGTGTGTGCTTAAAAGTACAGGAGAAAAACGACAGTATGGATATGCTTAAGCGGCCCGATGCGGCGGCGCTTGTGCAGACCGGCCGGTTTTACTTGCAGGTCGGATACAACGAGATTTTCGAGCTTGGGCAGTCGGCATGGGCAGGTGCACCGTATACGCCGTCCGACCGTGTCGAAACGCAGAAGGATGAATCGGTCGCACTGCTCGACGAGGTCGGCCATGTGATCCGCAGTGCCCAGATTGCAAAGACACGCGGCAAAGATAAACAGCTCGACTGCATCGTTTCGCATCTTTCTCAGCTTGCCGATGAAGAACACATCCGTCTGCGTCCGATGTGGATGCCGCCGCTTCCCAAAAAGCTTGTGCTTTCGGATCTTTTGTCGCGGTATCGTGTGCAGAACGATACGTCGTCGCTTTGTGCAGTCATCGGTGAAGCGGACGACCCGCAGAATCAGCGGCAGTTCTTGCTCACATTGCCGCTTTCGTCCGACGGCAATACTGTGGTATACGGTGCGGCAGGCGGCGGCAAGACCACGTTTGTGATGACAATGCTTTATAGCCTGCTCACCGCACATACATCAAAAACACTTCATCTTTACTTGCTCGATTACGGCTCTGAGATGCTTCGGATGTTTGAAAAAGCACCGCAGGTTGGTGATGTGCTGTTTTCGTCCGATGCTGAAAAGACGAAAAACCTCTTCTCGATGCTCTCAAAAGAGCTTGCCCGCAGAAAACGCATCTGCGCGGAGTATGGCGGCGACGCACAGTCCTACCGCCGGTTTTCAGGCAAGGATCTGCCCGATATTGTGACAGTGATCCACAACTATGCGGGATTCACCGAAACGTATGAGGATCTTGAATCGCAAGTGGCGCTGTTGTCGCGTGAGGGCTCGAAATACGGCATTCTGTTCGTCATTACAGCGGTCAATACGAATGCGGTGCGCTATCGTACGCTGCAGAATTTCAAACGCATTTTCGTTTTGCAGATGAACGATCCATCGGAATACAGCGGCGTGCTCGGTTCGACGGGCGGCGTTGTTCCGGCACAGTGTCCGGGCAGAGGACTGTTTAAAACCGATCAGGTGTATGAATTCCAGACCGCCTGCATCGGCGATGATCCGATGATGGCGGTGCGCACGCTGTGCAAATCGCTCGCCGAGCAAAACACTGCCCCCGGTGCACCGCGTGTGCCGATTCTTCCGGAAGTTGTGACACCGTCGTTTGTGGACAGCGCCGTCGATGCGCAGGCACTCTCCTATCCGGTCGGTGTGTTCAAAGAATCGCTGGCGATTGCGTCGGTTTCGCTGACAACACGTCCGATTCACTATGTGCTTTCGCAGTCAGGATGCCCGTCGTTTATCAAAGCGTTTGTACAGGTGGCATCAAGCAGAGAACGCTTGTCAGTCTTTGTGTTTGACGGCGATCAGTCGGCTGCACATGCGTATGAACATGTTTCCTATGCGGCGGATGCCGATTCGCTCAACGCGGCGGTTGTGTCGCTGTTCTCGGAGCTTGTGTACCGCCACAATCATACCAAAGAGGTGTTGGAACAGGGCGGCACCGCACCGGTTTATGAACCGCGGCTCTATGTGGTCAATGCACTAAACCGCGTGTTTGAAATGCTCACAGACGACAGCAAGGATAAATTGCACGTTTTGATGGAAAAATGTGAACCGCATCTCGGTGTGTTCTTTGTACTGGCGGAGGTGGCGTCGGGTATTTCGTCGTTCTCATTCCGTCCGTGGTTTAAAAAACAGGGAACTTGTAATACGGCGATCTGGGTAGGCGACGGCATTGCCGATCAGTTCCAGCTGAAGGTGCGGCCGGAACGAACGCTTTACGAATCGGTCGGCGATTCGTTTGGCTATCTTGTCAAAAACGGTGCGCCGTCGCTTATGAAGCTGCTGACGACAGAACAGGAGGATTCCCATGAAGAATGAGCAGGTGCGGACAAAAATGATCGCGGAGCTTTATGTACCCGCGGCACAAAAACGGTTTGACGTGCGCATTCCGCTGGATTTGCGTGTACACGAGCTCACCCGGCTTTTGTCAAAGCTTTTGTCCGAGGTGGAGCCTGGCAGCTATGCGTTCGATGCGGATGCGGTGCTGTGTGAATATCAGACCGGAAATGTCTACAGTGCATCTTTAACGCCAAGAGAGATGGGATGGAAAAACGGAATCCGGCTTTTACTGCTTTAATGTGCATACATGCCGGAAAAAAGGAGGGAAGCGGCGATGAACACGGAAGAACGGACCCGTCAAAGAGAACAGGAGCTTTTGATGTATGCGCAGCAGCTGCGTGAGGCGAAACAGCAGGCAGAACAATTAAAAGCGGGTGTTCGTCAGGCATGGAATGCGCCGGAAACCGCATATATTCTCGAAGCGGTCGAAAAAGCGGCCGCAGAACTTACCCGTGAGATCGAGAGTATGGAAACGCTCGCTGCCCACATCTCGGAAAAAGCGGCACAGCAGCGTGTGCAGGCAGAGCTTTTGCAGACGGATTTACTGCTTGCGGATGACGGCTTGTTTTAATATCATATCAAAAGGAAAGGAGCAGACTCTGTGGATGAAATCAAGATTCAAACCGGTTGGTGCGATGAATTGTGTGTGCAGTCAAGAGGCTGTATTTCGATTTTGCAGGAAACCGCATCGGCGCTTGCGGGAATGCGTGCGGATGTGCAGACGTTCGACGAAGAAACCCGTCAGTCGTTTTTGAAGCTTCACAACAGGATTGAGCAGACAAAAGAGCGGATGGAACGGATTGAATCGTTTTTGCAAAGCGGAATTTTTACATATGAGCGCCTGGAGCGCAGTCTCACCATGCAGGCACAGCAGATGACCGGCGGGCTGCTGCTTTCAGAACCGGCGCAAAATCAATGGGCGCAGATGTTTTACGGTGAAGCGGATATAGAGGATAACACAACAGGGGAGTGACGATCGATGAATTTTTTATATCAGACGGACGAGAAAAACGGGATTTTTTCCGTGGGAATTGAACCGGGCGTCATGCTCGATTTTCAAAAGCTTGATCTTTTGAAAACAATACCCGGAACGGCGCCGTGTCAGGTGACATTCCGCGATGGTGTGCGGTATCTCGATTATTTTGTCGGCGGATTTTTTCCGGTCAGCAGTTTGTTTTCATCGGAGATGACGCGCGCAGGCTTTTTTGATGTGATGGAAAAGCTTGCAGCAGCGGCAGCCGCTGTACAGAACGGCGGCATTGATACGCAGATTCTTTTGGAGCCGGAGCATGTGTTTTTATGTGAACAGGGTGCGGCATTTTGTTATGCGCCGGTCGAGGGCTATCAGAATCAGGGCGTGCGCACGCTTTTGCTCGATGTGATTTATCGCAGTGTGTTTTCAAAGGCGGAGGGCAGCTCTTATGTGACGCCGATTGTATCGTATTTGCAGAATGCACCGTTTTCGATCGCAGAATTTCAGTCCTTGCTGTACTCTGTAAAGATGAGCAGCCAGTCCTCTTGTTATTATACGCCGCAGCAGCCTTGCACGGAGGATTTTTCCGATGCAAAGGGCGGAACGGTGCTCATTTCCGATGCGGCACAGTTTAATGAATACGCTGTGCATGCAGAGGAAATGCGAAAAGCGGAAGAAGCCCGCCTTGCCGAGGAAGCACGAAAAGCCGAAGAGGCCCGCCTTGCTGAGGAAGCGCGAAAAGCCGAAGAGGCCCGCCTTACTGAGGAAGCACGAAAAGCCGAAGAGGCCCGCCTTACCGAGGAAGCACGGAAAGCCGCAGAGGCCAAACCGGCAGTGCTCTGGTATCCGAAAACGAACGAGCGGGTGCAGCTCTTAGAATGTGTGACACGCATCGGTAAAAAGCGCGACAGCGTCGATTTCTGTATTGCAGGAAATCCGGCGGTCAGCCGTCATCATGCCGATATTGTCAGAAAAGACGGTGCATATTATCTGATTGATCAGAATTCGCTTAATAAAAGCCGGGTAAACGGTGTATTCGCATCGCCGATGCAGGAGGTTTTGCTCCATGCGGGCGATCGGATTGATCTTGCCGATGAAATTTTGATTTTTGAAGGATAATCGGCGGAAACGGAGGGGAAAACCGAATGCTAAGACGTGGAGATGTTCTCGATGGCGTTTATCAGATCATTGAGGAGATCGGTGCCGGCGGAACCGGTATTATTTATAAGGCATACCACCTTCGGCTGGGACGGTATGTGGTTGTCAAAAAAATCAAAGACGAAGTGGCTGCCCGTATTAACGCGCGCACCGAAGCGGATATTTTAAAACGGTTAAAGCACACCTACCTGCCGCAGGTCTATGACTTTTTGGAGGTGGGCGGCGGCATTTATACCGTCATTGATTTTATCGAGGGACAGTCGCTCGATTATTATATCAAAAACGGCTATCGGATCGAGCAAAAACAGCTGCTTCTCTGGGCAAAACAGCTGTGCGAAGCGCTTGTCTATCTGCACGCACAGACACCGCCGATCATCCACAGTGATATCAAGCCGCAGAATATCATGATTACGCCGCAGGGCAATGTGTGCCTGATCGATTTTAATATCTCGCTTGACGGGCAGGGAAGCAGCCAGGTCAGCGGCTTGAGTGCCGGTTATGCGCCGCCGGAGCAATATCCGGAAAACTGGCCGCCGATGATGGGTATGGGCGGTACGCCGTTCCCGATGGTGATGCCGCTGGATGCGCGGTCGGATATTTACAGCCTGGGCGCAACATTTTATCATCTGATGACCGGTGTAAAACCGGAAAAATCGACCGGTCCGGTGACACCGATTTCCGTGCGGCGTCCGCCTTACAGCCAGGCGTTTGTCGAAATTGTCGAAAAGATGATGCAGCCCGATCCGAACCGCCGCTATCAGACAGCGGCTGAACTGCTCGGTGTACTCACGAACATCCGCAGACTTGATCGCACCTATATCCGTCACCGCCGTAAACAGCACACCGTTACGATTGTATTTTCGATTCTGATGACGCTGTCGGTGCTCGTTTCCGTAACGGGATTTTTGAAAATGGGCACCGAACAGGAGGCGCAGTATGCGTCACTCGTCGAGCAGGGCAAAGCCGCCTGTGAAAACGGCGACTATGAAGCAGGACTTTCGCTTTATGACCAGGCAATCAATCTTTACAGCACAAAGCTGCCTGCCTATTACGAAAAGCTGCTGGCGTATGTCGAGCAGGGTGAATATCTGGCGTGTGTGCAGTACGGACGGCTGATTTTCACAAATCCGGGACTGACGAAGGCCATGGAAGCAGATCCTGTGGGTGCGGCGGATCTTTACTATATGATTGCAAACGCATGGTTTGAACAGGAAAACTACGCAAAGGCAGTCGGTTATTATGAAGAAGCCGTTTTGCGAAACAGCGAAAACCCGGATTATTACCGCGATTATGCAATTTCGTTGGCGCGGATGCAGCAGGTGGACGAGGCACAACAGGTGCTTTCAGCTGCAAAAAACTGCGGAATGGACAACGATTCCGTCACACTTGTCGAAGCGGAACTGCTGCTCGCTGAAGGAGATTGGCAGCAGGCAAGCGAGCGGTTTGAGAATGTGTTTTTAACGACGCAGAACGATACAACACGGTATCAGGCGTATCTTTTATGTGCACGGGCATACCGCACGGGCGGAAAGCTCGACGAGGAAATTGAAGTGCTCGAACAGGCACGCAGCGCCGTGGCACCAAACCGTGTGAGCGCGATCGTGTCATCACTTGCACAGGCGTATATGCGGCGTGCGCAGTCGGCGGGCGGCAATTTGCAGGCAGACTGCGAAAAAGCGCTCGAATGTTATGAAACACTCAAAGCGCAGGGTAATGATTCGACGGAAATGAAGCTGAATACGGCATTTGTGAATCAGCTTTTGCGTCGGTATGAGGAGGCAGAGCAGATTCTGACCGAATTACAGGCACAATCACCGGATGATTATCGTCCGTATATGCGGCTTGCATTGCTCTACGGTGCAATGGAGGACGAAAAGCCGCAGGAAACGCGGGATTATACCGCAGTGCGCGAGATGTATGAAAAAGCGGTCGCGTACTATGAGCAGGCAAGAATTCAGGGCGTCAGCGATGAACAGATGCAGGTGCTTGAAACCATGATGCAGCAGATCATCGACGGCGGCTGGATTGGTTAACACAAGGAGGGAAACCCGATGACATTGGGACAATGGATGTTTTACGGGGGAATCGTCAGCTTCAGCGTTTTTTGCATTGCGCTGATTATCATAAAGATCGTACTTGCGTCAAAAGGAAAGCGATTAAAAGCGCGGTTTGATGCAGAATATGGTCCGGAAAAATGAAAGCTGAAAACGGATAAAGGGGGAAGTCTTTTTGAAGTATTGTACACGATGCGGCAGGCCGAATGATGACCGGGCGAAATTCTGTACTGCGTGCGGTGCAGCATTTTCCGAGATGGAAAAGGTCACAGCGCCACAGCCGACTGATATGAACCAGGCGCAGACGCCGTCTGCACCGCAGGGCAGTGAAGAAACAGTCCTGTTACATAATAACGTGCCGCCGGTGAATGCGAGCGGTGACGAGGGCACGGTGCTGCTTAACAATGTCCCGCCGGTGAATGCGAGCGGGGACGAGGGCACTGTGCTGCTTAATAACGTCCCGCCGGTGAATGCGAGCGGGGACGAGGGCACTGTGCTGCTTGATAACGTCCCGCCGGTGAATGCGAGCGGGGACGAGGGCACTGTGCTGCTTGATAACGTCCCGCCGGTGAATGCGAGCGGGGACGAGGGCACGGTGCTGCTTGATAACGTCCCGCCGGTGAATGCGAGCGGGGACGAGGGCACTGTGCTGCTTGATAACGTCCCGCCGGTGAATGCGAGCGGTGACGAGGGCACAGTGCCGATGAATCAGCCGAATGAGCCGGCTTTTATCCCGCCGGTACAGCAGCCATATGAGCAAAATCCGGCATATATGCAGCCGCCGATGGCCAATGCACCGCAGGAAGCAGGCGCTGCACCGCCTGTCCCGCCGTTCATTCCGCCGCAAAACGACGGCAGCACCTTTGTTCCGCCGGAAAATAACCTGCCGCCAAAAGATCCGAACCGCAAAAAACGCGGTAAGCTGATTACACTGCTCTGTGTCATCGGCGTTGTGGTGATCGGCGCGATTGTGGGGATTGTGATCTGGCTTTCGACCAACCCGTTTGAAAGCCCAGCGGCAGAGGCACTCGCACTCGGCGACAAATATCTTGAAGAACTCGACTATGCGCATGCGGTTGCATCGTTTACAAAAGCAACCGAGATCGATCCGAACAACAAGGACGCTTATTTGGGTCTTGCGCAGGCGTATAACGGCTTAGAGGAATATGCGCAGGCGGAAGCAACTTATCAGCAGCTTCTTGAGCTTGACGAAAAAAACACCGTTGCATACCGGGAGCTTGCCGAGCTGTATCTGCGTCAGCAGAAACTGACCGAGGCAAAGGAACTGTTAGAGAAAGCATCCGGACTGGTGGATGACGAGTCGATTCGTGCGCTTTACGAGGAAACCTCTCCGGAGGCACCGACGTTTTCCGTTGCACCGGGTGCGTATGACACGCGCCAGGCGGTTTCGCTCGTGCCGGCAAAAGAGGGACACATCATTCACTATACACTCGATGGCACAACGCCGACCATCGATTCGCTTGTTTATAACGAGCCGATCATTTTAAGAAACGGCCAGACCACAATCAAAGCAATCGCTGTCAGCAGCTATGGCTTTGAAAGCGAGGAAACGACCGGCGCATATACAATCAATCTTGAAAGTCAGGTCGTTACCTTTGAAGATCCGAATATTGAATATGCGGTGCGCAATGTGCTCAACAAGTATTTTGGCGATCTGTATGATGATGAGGTGGCACAGATTACATCGCTTTGCATCGTTGGTGATACGGTCATGGACTCATCGGATGCGGTCGTGTTTGTGGAAGACGGCTATCAATACTGGGGAAGCTCCTGGGTATATTCGGATATGGGTCCGGTCAAAACGCTCAACGATCTTCAAAAAATGCCGTTTTTGAAGAAATTCTGCATTGCATATCAGGAAGGCCTCGACATCACGGCACTTTCCTCTGCATCACAGCTTGAGGAACTGTCGCTTATCCATGTAGGTGTGAGCGATCTTTCGCCGATTGCAAATCTCACCAATTTAAAACGGCTGTGTGTCGGTTCGAATGCAGTAACCGATCTTTCGCCGGTTGCAAACCTCACCAATTTAAGAAGCCTTGCATTTTGGAACAACCAAGTGAGCGATATCAGCGCCGTTTCGAATTTGAAAGAACTGACCTATCTTGATTTTGCCAAAAACAATGTGAGCGATCTTTCACCGATCAAAGGACTCGAAAAACTTTCCGATCTGTGGATGTATCAAAACCAGGTGTCTGATTTCAGCCCGCTTGAAGATGTTTCAAGTCTGCGGGTGCTGATGGTCCGCGACAATCCGATCAGCGATAAAACATCCCTGCAAAAGGTATTTCCGCGGCTGAGCCGGATTGATGTGGATGTGATTGACAGAGGAGGGGATACAGAATGACAATACTGGAATGGGTACTGATCGGCATCGGCGCCGTGCTGTTTTTAGGCGGTGCTGTGATGATGCTGATAGGATTTTTGAAAAAGAAATCTCTGATTCTGTTTAAAATCGTTCCCGGTGCGGCGGCACTCGTTGGTCTTGTGACGGCGATTGTCGTCGGTGTTGGTGTGATGCAGAGCAATATGCTTACCATGCGGGAAAATTATGTTGCATGCAGACTCATCGAGGTGGAAAGCTATCAGCCGGCACAGCTTGCGGCGCAGACGGCATTTTCAAGAAATCCGAATGTGCAGTCGGCACAGCTTGCGGCGCTGAGCTTGGCGCTTGAGAAAAAATACAGTCAGGCAGAGATGGCGGCTGAGCGGTATCAAAAACGGTTTGCCGACAGCACGCTGACCGAGATTGCCGATCTTTGCAAAAGCGCACTCGACGGAGAAGATGTCCAGGCAAAATTATTGCTCATTCATAAGAAAATCAAAGCACAGCTTTCCCTGTCTGAGCAGGAGCGAAACAAAGCAGAGAGTATCGTAAACATTCAGGCACAAGTCAGCCTTGGGGAAACGGGCTCCATCCAAAGCGATCTGCAGACGCTTGCCGGAGAAACCGATCCGCTGTCCTGCAAAGCAATTGCGCAGGGCAATATGGCGCTTGGCAATATGACGGCAACGTTTGAGATGCTCGAACAGGCGGCGCTTAACGATTCATCGTTCCCGGCGCGTGCGGCACTCGCACAGCTTGCGGCAAGCGGTGTGCAGAAACCAACCGAAACACCGGACACCGAGCGGGCAGATCTTGAACAGAAAATTGCGCAAAAAAATCAGGAAATTGACCAGCTGTATCAAAAGGTGAACAATCAGGCGGAAGTCAACGAAGTGGAAAGACAGCGCCTGCAAAAGCAGATTGCAGAGCTTGAGGAAGAAGTTCAAACGCTGTATGATGAATCGAATTCGATCTATGTCAAACGTGCGGTGAACTATATTCTTGCACAGAATCCGTCGAGCGACGACGAGATGGCATATAACTTGGTGCTTGCACAGTTATATTTCCGAATGGGCGATATGGAAACATCCCGCACCTATCTGGAAAAAGCGCTTTCGCTGTCGTTCACAGGCGACAATACGGGCTATCTGTCGGTTGAAATGGCGGATGTGCTCGATGCATATGACAACAGCACAAAAGCAACCTCATTTGATGATTTTGAAGTACCGGATTATGACAGTGCGGGCACCCCGGAAACCGATCAGGAAAGCGATGCAGTCATCAGCAATGATCCGGTGGCTTCGATTCAGACGCTTCTTTGGTCAATGACACAGTACACTTCTTACGGAGATGTCGCATACACCGAAACGATTGAAGGCATTGAAGACGAAGAGGACAGTGTCCAGACCACACAGTTCAGTGCGTTTTTATTGGAAACACTGCAGGATCTGCGCACAGGACTGCATATCGGAAAAGTAGATACCACCAATTATCCGGAAATTTCCGTGAGCATCAACGTGTCCAAACGCAAAGACGATGGTACAGATTACACTGCCGGTGATTTTAAAGTATTCGATCAGGGCAAGGAAATCACCGATTTTGAGCTGGTACAGAGTGAAGAAAACGAACAGACAAATGTCTGCCTCGTTGTTGACCACAGCGGCAGTATGTCGGGTGACGGTCTTTTCCAGGCAAAACGCGCGGTGTCAAGCTTTGTGCAGACTGCGGGCAACAGCATGAATCTGGGTCTTGCGGTGTTTGACCATGCAGCACAGGTGCTGTGTCCGATTACCGATTCCAAAGGTACGGTCCAGCATGCAATGGATACCGTCACAGCAGACGGCGGCACGAATATTTCCGAAGGACTTCTGGCAGGCATGAGCGCATTGCAGGGCAAAGACGGCAACCGGATTATCGTATTGCTTTCGGACGGCGCAGACAGCAGCGAATCTGCGGCACAAATGCGTTCGGTTATCAGTCAGCTTAACGCGCAGGGCATCGTCGTGTATGCGGTCGGCTTTGATTTTGCAGATTCGTCGTATTTAAGCGGCATCTGCGAATCGACGGGCGGAAAATTCCTGCGTGCGCAGACATCCGAAGAGCTTGCAAGCGTCTATCAGACGATCGAAAAATTCCTGACACAGGATTATGTGATTCGTTTTACAGTCAAAGAAGACGAACAAGATTACGAACGTGAGATTCGCATTTCACTTGAAAACGGCGTGTTTGACGAAAGAGAATATTTTGTCGGCGTTGATCCGGATAAGATCGAACAGGAAGCCAATCAGCCGCCGCAGGCAAACTTCTTTGAACAGATCGGCGGTTCCGGAAAGGAGGAGAGTAACCCGTGAAAAAATCGTTTTTTGTCGGAATCGGCGTGTGTTCACTGGCGCTGATTGCGTTGTTTATATCGCTGTATGCATGGTTTATGACAGGCGGTACACGGCTGTTGTATGAAAATTCGACGCTCGGACAGATTTGGCGGCTGTATCCGTGGGGACTGCTTACAACTGTTGTGCTGGCGATTGCAGGATGTGTCTGCATGGTCAAAGGCTACGTCAAAAAAGCCGACCGCAAACCGAAAATGCGTCCGGTTATGATAGGCGGAATGCCGCCGTATGCTGCACCGGAAGGCATGCAGCCGGCAGAAGAACTGCAGGCAAATGAAGGCACAGTCTGCCCGTCGTGCGGTACAGTCAATGGGGTAAACGCTCCTTACTGCATTGGGTGCGGATGTATGCTCCTTCGTGAACAGCCCGCACAAAACAGCGGAGAAAATGAACCGCCTGTACAGGAATAATCAGAGAAAAAAAGAACCCATGCGTGCATGGGTTCTTTTTTTGTTGGTTGTATTTTATAAATAGGCAATGAGTTCTTCCGGTGAAGAAATGATCGCGTTCGCGTGGTGTTCTTCGAGTTCTTCGCGGTCACGGAATCCCCATGTCACACCGACCGTGAAAATACCGGCGGCTTTTCCGGTCTGCATGTCCGTTTTCGTATCACCGACATACAAGCAGTCGTCCGGCGAAACAGACAGTTCATCAAGCAGCAGAAACACCCCGGCAGGATCGGGTTTTCTCGGTGTGCCGTCCTGCTGACCGCGGCAGGCATCGACAACATCGCCGAACAGAGCTTTGACGATTTTCTGTGTCGTGCGGTCCGGCTTGTTTGAAAGCACACCGATTTTCACGCCGCGCTGTTTGAGTGCATGAAGCAGCGTCAAAATCCCGTCATACGGCTTTGTGAGGTAGAGGCTGTCTGCGTCGTATCCGTCGTTATATAACGGGCTTACCTTGTCGAACGCTTCAGGTGTATCGTCGCCTACGCGGGCAAGCATTCCGTGCACCAGTCGTTTCGCACCGTTTCCGACGAGATAGCGGTATTCCTCGAGGGGAATTTGCTCATAGCCGCACTGCGTGAGTGCACGGTTTGCAAAAAATGCAATGCTCGAAAGTGTGTCGGCAAGGGTGCCATCCAAGTCAAAAATGACAGCTTGTTTCATTGTAGGTCTCCTTTTTTGGCAGTCGGGGTCTGCATCATGGCAGATGAAGCGGTGAGAATGCGCTCCGGCAGAAGCCGTTCAATCACATGCGCGGCTTTCATCAAAAACCCGGGGATAATGACCATTTTCCTGCGAAACAGCCCGTTTACCGCAATCCGTGCGACACGGCGGCTGTCCATGCCGGGTACAAGAAAGTGCACGTGCGCGCGGTCTGAAAAATTCGTGTCAACCGGACCGGGACACAGCACGCTGACATGCACGCGGCTCTTTTTTCGGCGCAGTTCGCTGCATACTGCCTGACTTAAACGCAGGACGAACGATTTGGTCGCATAGTAGACCGCCATGTGCACGCCAGGCAGAAATCCCGCCGAGGAAGCAACGTTTAAGATATAGCCGTTGTTCTGTGAATGGAATCGGCGGACAAAGTGCTTTGTGAGCAGGTAGACCGCGCGGATGTTCGTTTTGATCATTTCAAGCTCGGCGTTTTCGTCTGTGTCGATGAGATCGCCGCACAAGCCGAATCCCGCGTTGTTAATGAGTACGTCAACCGGCAGGGAAGCGGTCTTGTCAATGACGGCCTGACAGCCCTCTTTTGTCGAAAGATCGGCGGCGATGATTGTGGCCGGTGTGGTAAGCATTTTGGCAACGGCAGACAGCTTTTGTTCGTTTCGTCCGACCAAAACGAGTGCATAGCCGCGGGACGAAAGCTCTTTTGCGATCTGCGTGCCGATGCCCGAGCTTGCACCGGTGACGATTGCGGTTTTCTCGCTCATTTTGCCGCCCCCATCGTAAACAGGTAGCCTTTCGGGAAATGCGTGTGGATATAATATGCCATCTCCGACCGGCCATAGCTGTGGGTGGAGTGAATGTTCAGCGATTTCGGGAATTTATTGTTGCGCACCATCCATTTGAGTACGTCGAGCCCGGTGAACCGTTCGCCGAGCGAATAATCGAGCGACACGGTGTCGTAATCCTTTGTGCCGAGTTCAAAGATACAGTCCTCAAACGAGCGTACAAGCACATAGCCGCTCGGCTCGTTTCGGATATCGTCCAAAAACAGCTTCATCCAAGTTTCCTCCGTTTCTGTGTGGAACACAAAAAGGCGCGAAACCGCGCCTTTTTTGTCTTTTTATGTTGCTGATGCGATAAATCCGCCGCCTAACAGCCGATCGCCGTCGTATAACACGAGCGACTGACCTTTTGCGACAGCGCGCTGCGGTGTGTCAAACGTTACATGGAGCATGCTGCCATGTTCATTGACTGTGACCGGTACAGGCGTTGCCGCCGAACGGATTTTTGCCAGTGCGGTAAACGGGAACGCCGGGAATGCGCCAGCCGTTGCCGTCTGACCTTCCACGATCGCCTCGGTGTAAGAATCGTTTTCGGCGTCCGCCAAATAGATTCGGTTTGTAACCGGGTCGATTTCGCGGACAAACACTGCACGTCCGAGCGCCACACCCAGGTGTTTGCGCTGACCGACCGTGTAGTGCAGAATACCATTGTGCATGCCGCAGACCGAGCCGTCAGGCGCAATCAGTTCGCCGGCAGGGAGCTTGCCGCGCTCCTGTTCGATGAACGATGCATAGTCTTTTCCGGCAATGAAGCAGTTTTCCTGACTGTCGGGTTTATTAAACGCAGACAGCTTTGCTTCGTGTGCAATCGCCCGCACAATATCCTTTGGCAGGCGGGAAAGCGGGAACATCAGCCGCGAAAGTTCGCGCTGTGTGAGCCGGTAAAGCATATACGACTGGTCACGCTGTTTCGATTCGCCGCGGAGAATGTGGAACACACCGTCTTCCTCGATGATCTGCGCGTAGTGACCGGTTGCCGCAAACTGGCAGCCCTGGCGATCAGCTTCGTCGATGAGCGCTTTGAATTTGACGGTCGGGTTGCATATAACGCACGGATTCGGCGTGATGCCCAGCCGGTAGGAGCGGACAAAATAGTCGATGACATTCGCGCGGAATTGTTCTTGCAGGTCAAGCACAGTCAGCGGGATTTTAAGCTCCGCCGCCGCCTGCTTCGCCGCCTCGACCGTGTCGTCGTGGAGCGGCGACATCTTCATCACAACGGCCGTCACGTCGTATCCCTGCTCTTTTAAGAGATAGGCGCAGACCGAAGAATCCACACCGCCCGAAAGCGCGACTAAAACCTTAGTGCGCGCCGCAGGCATGGCAGTCACCGTTGCAGGCTACTGTGCCGACAAACGGGGTCGGGTCAATGCCTTTTTTGGTGTAGTAATCGGCAAACGCTGCTTTGATCGCCTGTTCTGCCAGTACCGAGCAGTGGATTTTTGCCGGCGGCAGTCCGTCGAGCGCCTCGATGACAGCTTTGTTTGTGAGTTTGAGTGCTTCTTCGATCGGTTTGCCTTTGATCATTTCGGTTGCAATCGAGCTTGTCGCGATTGCCGCACCGCAGCCGAATGTTTTGAATTTGACGTCTTTAATCATGCCGTCTTCAATTTTCAAATACATTTTCATGATGTCGCCGCATTTTGCGTTGCCGACTTCGCCGACACCGTCCGCATCCGGAATCTCGCCGACATTGCGCGGATTTGCAAAATGATCCATGACTTTATCACTGTATAACATGAGAATAAACTTCCTTTCGTATTATTTAGCCGTTCCAGATCGGGCTCATCGCACGCAGGGTGGTGATGACCTTCGGAACGCATTCCAAGATGTAATCGACGTCTTCGTCGGTGGTGTCTTCGTTGATGGAAAGACGCAGCGAGCCGTGTGCGATCTCGTGCGGCAGTCCGATTGCCATCAAAACGTGCGACGGATCGAGCGAACCGGAGGTGCACGCAGAACCCGACGAACCGCAGATGCCCATCATGTCAAGCCGCAGCAGGAGCGCTTCGCCCTCGACTGCTTCAAACGAGATGTTCACGTTGCCTGCAAGACGCTTGCCCCGTCCGCCGTTTAAGCGGCATTTCGGAACAGTCGTAAGAATTGTGTCGATGATGCGGTCGCGTTTTTCGCGGATTTTCGCCATACGCGCTTCGATATCTTTCGTTGCTTCCTCGATTGCAGTGCCGAGTCCGACGATCGATGCGACGTTTTCGGTGCCGCCGCGGCGGTTACGCTCCTGTGCGCCGCCGTCGATGAAGTTTACAAGGCGCACGCCTTTGCGCACATACAGCGCGCCGACACCTTTCGGTGCGTGGATTTTATGACCGGACAGCGACAGCATGTCGATGTTGTCAGCAGCGACGTCGATGTTCACATGGCCGACTGCCTGAACTGCGTCGGTGTGGAACAGCACACCTGCTTCGCGGCAGACAGCGCCGATTTCACGAATCGGCTGAATGGTGCCGATTTCGTTGTTTGCATACATGATCGTCACGAGCGCCGTTTTGTCGGTGATGGCGTTTTTGACCTGCTCTGCGGACACATAGCCTTCGCTGTCGACCGGCAGATAAATGATCTCAAAGCCGTGTTTTTTTAAGTGCTCGCAGGTGTGGAGCACGGCGTGGTGTTCAAAGTTTGTGGTGATAATCTGGTTTTTGCCTTTTTGTTTTAATAATTCGGCTGTGCTTTTGATCGCCCAGTTGTCGCTCTCTGTGCCGCAGCCGGTAAAATAAATTTCGGTTGGTTGTGCACCGATTGCCGCTGCGACCTTTTGTCTTGCCACTTCGATTGCCTTTTTGGCATCGCGGCCAACGGAATAGATGCTTGACGGGTTGCCATAATGTGTTGTCAGATATGGAACCATGGAATCAAAAACGGATTTGCTGACATTTGTGGTTGCCGCATTGTCCGCATAAACAAAACGTCCCAAAAGAAAGCCTCCCTTTGTGCTTTATGCGCAGAAATCAACCGATTTTGCAAAGTGCAGCCGCTCCTTTGCAGATTGTGGTTTTTCGCGCATTGTTTCACGCAATAATATGGAACAAGTTTATTATATACCGATTTAGTAGAAAAATCAACAGTACGAGCCGCTGATTTTTTATGAAAAATCGGATTTCAGCGAAGATTTTGATAAAATGAAACGGCAAGCTCGTCGCAGCGTTCGTTTTCGGGATGACCGGCATGTCCCTTGACCCAGGTGAAGGTGACTTCATGGCGGTCAAGCAGGTCTAACAGCGTTTCCCACAGATCGGGGTTTAACGCTTTTTCCTTTTTGTTTCGCATCCAGCCCTGTGCGCGCCATTTTCTCGCCCAGCCGAGTGTGATTGCATCGACCACGTATTTTGAATCGGTCACAACGTTTACACGGCACGGACGGGTGAGCGCCGAAAGGCCTTCAATCACCGCCGTTAATTCCATGCGGTTGTTCGTTGTCTGGCGTTCGCCGCCGGAGAGTTCTTTTTTGTGGCCTTTATATGAGAGAATGACGCCCCAGCCGCCGGGACCGGGATTGCCGCTGCATGCGCCGTCGGTGTAAATGGTTACGAGATCGTTCATGAAAGATCGCTCCTGTTTTTGTGTTCATCGTGTTATCATAACACAGAATGCGCCCGATTGCAACGCGGCTACTCCTGGGTTTCCACGAAGGTGCCTGCGCAGATTTCCTGCTGTTCGATGATGGCGGAGAGATTTGCGGAAACGAGGGTGAGCAGATTTAAAACGGTTTGCAGCTGTTCTTTCGACAGCGAGGAAGCAAACAGTGCCGAGAGGGAAGATGCAGTCAAAAAGAGTTCCTCAGGCGTGCACGGACAGGTTTGCTCCAGCTTTTTGATATTGTCCATGACAGCACCTCGTTCGTTTGGATTTTTGTTTCGTTGACATCATGCACAGATATGATATAATAACTGCAGGGACAGCCGAACCATAAGGGAAATATCATTCCGGCGTGTCGTCCTGATATGAAAAAGACGTATGATTTTGTTTTAATGATAAGGAGTGCAAAGTGTTTATGGCAAAGAATAAACAACCGAAAAAACAAGACGCATCCTCTACAATATATGCACGGGTAAACGGGATTTCCCTTTACGGCAAATTTTGCAGTGTACTGTTTACTGATACGGCAATGGAACTGCACACAAAACCGACCTGGCTGTTTATTTTGTGCGCATGGGTTGGCGTGATGGCAATGATGTCGGTGGGTATTTTTATCGGAAACTTTTGGGTGCTCACTGTACTTTCAATCGCAGGCGGTGTCTGCGGCGCGCTGCTTGTCTGGTTTTTATATACCGGTAAATGTGTGCAGAGTTTTTCGTATCAGGAGATCGCAAGCTTTGTGATGGATCGTGCCGATTGTCTGATCAATTTAAAAAACAATCAGATGCACACCATCCGGATGATGCCAAAACGTCAGAAATTATTGATTTCCACACTTTCGGAAGTGCTCGATCAGCATACACCCCATAAACTCGTAAAACAGGGTGAGTATTTCCGCATTGAGGAAAAAGCGGTCGAAAAAACAAATTGACAGCAGAACGCTTTTTCTCTATAATAAAAAACTGATCAGGGGCGCTGTGTTGTTTGCACGGCTGAGATCGCAATGCTGCGTGTCCCTTTGACCTGATATGGATAATGCCATCGGAGGGAGATCAGGCGTCGGGTGTGATTTGAGTATGCTCGATTGATTCTTCGGCTTTTCGGCGGTATCAAGTATTTTGATACCGCTTTTTTTGCGGCTTCGAGAAATTATCCGAACGATTATTTTGGGAGGGTGTTTTGCATGACACACACAAACACAAAACGTTTGGTTGAAACCGCAATGCTGTTGGCGGTTGCAACCGTATTGACCATCATTTCCGGCTATATTCCGTTCCAGCTTCCGTTCGGCGGCAGCATTACGATCGTTTCCATGCTGCCGATCGTGATGATTGCATATCGTTACGGAACCAAATGGGGACTGTTTTCCGGCTTCATTTTTGCACTGATTCAAATGCTCACCGGCTTTAAAACCGTTGCGGCATTCTTCATGCCGGGCGACAGCCAGATGGTGTTCTGGATGGCAATTCTCGTCTGCCTGTTTGACTATATCCTGGCGTTTACCGTTTTGGGCTTTGCAGGCGTTGTCCGCAACCGCTTTTCTTCGGCAAGCGTTGCAATGTGCGTAGGCGCTGTGATTGCACTGGCACTGCGCTTTTTGTGCCACACCATCTCGGGAGCACTGTTCTTCGGCTCTTATGCAGAGTGGTTCTTCACCCAGGAGTCCATCGCATCGTTCGGCGCATGGGTGCTCGATAACTTCTCGGGTGCGTCGCTCGCATGGTTCTACTCGCTTGTCTATAACGCAACCTACATGGTGCCGGAGATCATTCTGACTGCAATCGCTGCAGTGATCGTCGGCCGTGTACCGATGTTTTCGAAAAAAGCAGCATAAGAGTGCCGCTTGACGAAACAAATACTTTGCTTTATAATAGTAAACGGAGCAAATTGTATGGCAGCGCGGAAGGAACCTTTCGTGAGGAAAGTCCGAGCATCACAGGACAGGATAGCTGCTAACGGCAGCCGGAGGCGACTCTAGGGCTAGTGCAACAGAAAGAAACCGCCGCTTTTGCGGTAAGGATGGAAAGGCGAGGTAAGAGCTCACCGGCGTATGCGAGAGCATGCGGCCATGTAAACCCTATCCGATGCAACACCGACTGGGATGGATTCGTTGGTCCGACGGTCCCGACGGGTGGCGATGAGCGTTTCAGGGCGACCTGGCGCCAAGATAGATTGTCATATTCAACAGAACTCGGCTTATAGATTTGCTCTTTTCTTTAAAAGCAGAAGGCAGACGCATTGGCGTCTGCCTTTTTTGTGATTTTATCGGGAATAACGTGCTTTGACTGCTTCACAGAGCGCTTCCGTTTTCTGCTTGACGACGGCGAAATCGACGCCTTCGTGATATTCGGCTTCGAGCGTGTCGTGAATGGCTTTCGCCTGTCGCAGATGCGCCGATGCTGCATGAATCAGCACATTGGCGGCTTTCTTTTGGAATGTAAGTGTCTGGCGCCGTTTGCGCAGCGCACTGCGGTCAAGGAACCGCGTGTATCGGATCATGCGGGTGCACATCGACGGATCAAACCGCACGTCGGCGGACTGTGTCACGAATCCAAGCGACAATGACGGAATGAGCAGGTGGGAGACAAGCTTATCGGGTGCGGTCGGATCGAAGCAGACATACACCTCAAGTCCGCGCTGTTTGACATGGAATAAAAGCCGCCGCAACAGCCGGTCTGCCGCCGCACCGAACGGATCGTCAATACAAATGACCCGGCTGCACATCGTTTTGACTGTGTCGGTGTATGTCAGGACGCCGTTCATGGTCACTGCACTTAACAGCCGCAAGTGAACTTCACCGGTGCCGCCGCCCTTTTTGGGGGGAAGCTCACGCAGCGCTAAGCGGTCGGCGAGTGCATCAATTTTCTGCGGTTTTAAAATAGAGGCGATAAACTGCCGATTATCCGAAAGCAGCGCATCCGCACCTGCCATCATTCGTCTGGCTTTTTGGTGGCACAGAGAGATTTCCTCGGAAAGTGTTTTGAGTGCCGGCAGTTTGGGTGCTAAAATTTCTTCATTTAACGCATCAAAGAAATTGACGGTTGTTTGAAAACTTCCGGGGAAGGACGGCTCAACTTCGTGCGGCGGTGTTGCATCCACAATACTGCATTTGGCGTCTTTAAAAATTACGCCGTCGAGCGAATCCGGATCGGACGAGCAGTGAATCCGTTCGATCAGCGAGTCAAAGGGTTCACAAGCTTCAGCCGCCTGTTTCATTGCGGTTGATTTTCCGTTTCCGGCACTGCCTTTGATAAGATACCGCCGCACACCGGGTTTTGGTTCGTCAAACGGCGCGCACAGCGAGAAAAAGTCGTTTGCCATTGTTGCACACAAGAAAAAATCAACGGTTTTTGCTTTCATGTTCTCACACTCCTTGCGGCGTATTCTATGTGAAAACAAAAAAAGACGTTCCGTTTTTTGTATCAAAGCTCAGCAAACGGCTGGTATCCTGTTTGGATACCAGCCGTTTGTTCAGAAAGTGATTTTCACCGTTTCGCCCTGCGCAGTGTGTATCTCCACAAGCGTCATGCCGCCAAATGATCGGCGCAGCTTTCTATACATCCTGAGGATCTCCCGCTGATCTTCTTTGGAAGCGGGGAGAATATCCGGAAAAATCTTCGCAAGAATCCGCAGCGTGAGCCGGTTTCCGATCAAGTGATTCGGAATCGGCAGAAACGGCAGCGAAACGTCGTCTGTTTTGATTTTAATTCTCATGATTCCACAAAAATTTCGACGGTGTCACCGTCACCGCTTTCAACTTCCATGAGTTTTCCGACAACGCCGCTTTCAATCAGCGAAATGATTGCGTCAATATCGATTGCTTTCAGTGCGTCACTGCCATTAAATTTGAAATTTTCAAAATTGAGCTTCGATGCAATCCGTACAAACCCAAGCGGCAGATTGATGTTGACCCGGTCGCCATCGCTTGAGAGCACGCGAATGCGCAGAAGCATCTGCTCAAGCGGCTTACGCGCATCATCCGGCAACAACGATACGGTTTCGTTTTTTTCGCGCACCAACTCGTCGAGGGAAACGTGGAAAAAGTCCGCCAGCGCAATCAGTGTCGGCAAATCGGGAATGCTTGCATCCGTTTCCCATTTGCTGACCGCCTGAGGCGAAACGCCCATCTGCTGTGCCAGCTCGTCCTGTGTCATTTTGTATCGTTTGCGCAGTTCGTTGATTTTTTGTCCGATTGAATGCTGCATAAAAACAGTCCTTTCTGTGCTTGGTCTGCCTTTTATTATAGGCAGTGTACTGCAAAAAGAAAAGCGACCCGCAGTGGGATCGCTCGCTTGTTGGTTGATTTTTTTGAAACCAGCAGTTGTTCTTTCGAAAAAAGCCGTTTTTACGCCGATTCTTCCGATGATAAAAACGCTTTTACCTTCGCGATATTCGCAAGGCCGTCTAAATAGCCGGTCTGATACAGCGCCATGATATTGTCGCGGTTACGTTCCATGCGGCCGACAGTCACAGGTGCACCCGGCTGAATCACAAATGCGCGCCCGGCTTCCTTTTCCGATTCGACATAGTCAAGCGTTTCGTTGTACGAAAGATACCGCCGCTCGAGCGCTTTGACCATGTTCGGGAAGCGTTTTCCGTATTTTAACCGAATCGGCAGCATCAGCTTGTTTTTCTTTTTGCGATAGGAAGCGTCCTGCGTTAAAATGACAACGCATTTTGTGCAGCCGTCCGCCTGGGCTTTTTTGAGCGGGATTGAGTCGGCAATACCGCCGTCCATCAAAAAGTGTCCGTCATAGGGAATCGTTGGGGAAACGAGCGGCAATGAACTCGATGCTTCGACAAGCGCACGCTGTGCCTGCAAATCGGTGATTTCGTCATAGCGGGCAAATCCCGTTTCGCAGTCGGTTGTAACGCAGACAAACGGGCATGTTTTGATTCCTGTTTGAAAGGCGTCAAAGTCGAGCGGAACGAGCGTATCGGTCAGATCGTCAAAAATGAAACGGTTGCCTAAAAAATAGCCGGTTTTTAAAAAGCTGCGTACACCCATATAGCGCGGATCATTTAAATATTCGGTGTTGGCACGGATATAGCGGCCTTTTTGTCTGCCGATAAACGAAAGCGCATTGCATGCACCGGCCGATACACCGATGCAGTAGTCGAATGTGATGCCGTTTTCAATGAATGCGTCAAGCACACCGGCAGTATACCCGCCGCGCATGCCGCCGCCCTCTAATACAATGCCATTTTTGCGCACTGGAGTCATCTCCCAAAATCCATTTTTCCCCATTATAGCACGCGAAAATCATGGAATCAAGCATCAGACTTTGTCGAGTTGTCTGTCTGTTCGAGTGATTTGCGGATTGTATGGAGATCCTCTGCCATCACACCGAAGCCGTACAAAAAGTTTCCGACAAACGGAGAAGCTGCGGCGGCAATGAGCCACACGACACTTGCACGGAGTCCGGCGGTCAGCGTCGGTGCATCCACCATGCGCAAAGCTGCCGTCCAAATGAAAAATACCGCCGCTGCTGCCGAGAGCACTTTTGATACCCATTTCATATGAAATGCGGCAGAATCGGGACGGAACGGATATCGTCCGGAAAAGAGCTTTCCGTCCGGATTGCCGTAAAGGTAGCCGCGGCGCACCAAAACCGGCAGGCAGACGCCGATGAACAGCACAAACAGCAGCGATTCAAGCGGCCAAAGCGCGATGTTTTTGACAATGCTTTTGAAAAGATAATAGAGATATCCTTTTGAAAAGAGCATCGCGCTCCAGAAGGAACCGAGCAGGATGTTGACAAGAATGTTTACGGTGAGCTTTGCGGCAAAAATGCGTACCGCGCTGATTTTTGTGCGGTATAAAAACAAGCAGTAAATGAATATGCCTGCCATGCTCGAAAGTGTGTATCCAAAGAAATATGCGCCCTGCGGATACATCAGATAGCCGACGATGTCACCTGCAAATCCGGCGGCAAGGCCAACGAGCGGGCCGTAAATGGCAGCGCCCGTCATCTTGACGAAGAAGGTTAAGAAGATGTACAGGTTTTCGCCGACGGGAACGCGCAGCATGCCGAGTGCGGCGGACAGTGCGGTGAAGACTGCGGCAATCATGAGCGAACGCAGACAGCGAAATTCTGCGGCAGCGGCTTTCCAATAGCCGATGGAGACGGGCAGTGTGTAGATGGATGTGTCTTTGTTTTTTCGCATAAAAAATCCTCCTCTTTATGTGCGAAGCCAACAAACGTACCACCATTGTGTCACACAGAAAGAGAAGGGAACCTTCCATTTTTGTTATGCAACAGTGGGATGCGAGCACTGTACCGCAAGCCGATGGCTTTTCGTCCGTCTGACAACTCCCCGTTCAGGCGGCACTTGACGCACAGCGCTCTACTCTGTGATTTGTACGCATTAACGATAGCACACTTTTTGTGCTTTGTCAAATCAAAGAAAAAGGGCGCGAAAAAAATTTTAAAAAAGATGAATTTTCCTCTTGATTTTTTTAAAAAGTGTGGTATAATAATATTCGTTGCAAAACAACAGAACAAATTGGGGTATCGCCAAGCGGTAAGGCAGCAGATTCTGAATCTGCCATTCCGGTGGTTCGAATCCATCTACCCCAGCCAAAAACAAGCAATCTACAGTTGTAGATTGCTTGTTTTTTTCTGTAGATGGATTCGATAGGAGCGGTGTTAGAAAACAGTCCAGTGGACTGTTTTCCCCGCGACCGGTCTTTTGCCGCAGCAAAAGCGAATCCATCTACCCCAGCCAGACTGGGTCTGGACGCAATTCGCGTTCGGCGGACTAAGTCCGCACTGACTTCGCGTCGGTGGTGAAGCGGGAGGAGAAAATGATTCGCCCGCGGCCGGACTAAGTCCGCATTGATTTCGCGCTGACAGTGAAGCAGGAGGAGAAAATGATTCGCCGCGGAAGAACTCTCCGAAAAGACCGTAATCAAAAATAATTGTAACAACAAAAAAGCACCCTCGTATGAGGGTGCTTTTTTTCGTTTTTTATTACCAGTCGGTTTTGACCGGTTCGATCTTCCAAATGTCGGTCGAATAGTGACGAATTGTACGGTCGGACGAGAATTTGCCCGAGTTTGCCATGTTGATGAAGCATTTCTTTGCAAACGCTTTGCGATCCTGGTAATCGCGGTTTAAGCGCAGACGTGCTTCGATAAAGCTGTTCAGGTCGCCCAGTACATAGTAGTTATCCGGACGGGTCCAGCCTGCACCATAGAGCAGGGAATTATAAATCTCGCGGAACAAACCGCTGCCGCCGTCGTTCAAAGTACCGTTTACAAGCGTATCAACGACACGGCGAATCTTCTCGTCGCAGTCATAGATGCCTTTCGGGTTGTAGGTCTGCATGATCGAAGACAGTTCTTCAACTTTTGCGCCGAAGATGTAGTTGTTTTCTGCGCCTGCTTCCTCGACGATCTCAACGTTTGCACCGTCGAGTGTACCCAAAGTGACTGCACCGTTGATCATGAATTTCATGTTGCCGGTACCGGAAGCCTCTGTGCCTGCAGTGGAAATCTGAACCGAAACGTCTGCTGCTGCAACGAGCTTCTCCGCATACGAAACGTTGTAGTTTGTGACAAACACAACTTTCAACAGATCTTTTGTCTGCGGATCGTTGTTGACGAGATTTGCAATCTCATTGATGAATTTGATGATGCCTTTTGCACGGCGGTAGCCCGGTGCCGATTTTGCGCCGAAGATGAAGGTTGTCGGGTAAAAATCGGTAATCGAACCTTCTTTGATGCCGTAGTACAGGTAAAGGATCGAGAATGCATTTAAAAGCTGACGTTTATATTCGTGCAGACGTTTGACCTGAATGTCGAACATCGAGTCCGGATTGAGCGAAACGCCTTCTTTTGTTTCGATGAATGCGCAAAGACGCTCTTTGTTTGCGCGTTTGATTTCCATAAAGCGGGTGAGAGCAGCGTCGTCATCTGCATACGGCTCCATTGCTTTAATCTCTTTCAAAAGCGTGGTGACGCGGTCATGACCGAGTGTTTCGCACACAAACGAGAATAGTTCCGGATTGCACAGTGCAAACCATCTGCGCTGAGTGACACCGTTTGTTTTGTTCTGGAAGCGTTCCGGATAAACAAGGTACCATTCTTTGAGCGCATCGCGTTTGAGGATTTCGGTGTGGATGCGGGCAACGCCGTTTGTATAGGACGAAACATAGATTGCCAGACGAGCCATGTGCACCATGTTGTCGTTGATGATCTGCAAGCGGCCGATTTCCTCACCGGTCAGCTTCATGTAGCGCATCTCTTCAGACAAAAGACCATTGATCTGCATGATGATGTCGAGAATCTGCGGAACAACTGCGCGCATCAGATCGCACGGCCATTTTTCGAGTGCCTCTGCCATGATGGTGTGGTTTGTGTAGTTGAATACCTGATGGCAGATACCGAGTGCCTGTTCGAAGTCAAGACCATGACATCTGGTGAGCTGACGGACAAGCTCCGGAATTGCGATAACCGGATGGGTATCGTTTAACTGGATGGTGATATATTTGCCGAACTGCGAAAAATCATCACCGTGATATTTTTTGTAATCTTTTAACAGATCGGTGATCGAAGCACAGCAGAAGAAGTACTGCTGTTTTAAGCGGAGGACTTTGCCTTCCCAGGTATCATCGTTCGGATAAAGTACGCGGGAAATGTCTTCTGCGCGGTTTTTGTCGCGGACAGCATTGTCATACTGCTGCGCATTGAAGAGGTTAAAGTCAAACGGAGTCAGACTTTCTGCCTGCCAAAGACGCAGATTGCCGACGTTTTTCGTGTGATAGCCAACGATCGGCATATCATACGGGACAGCGTTGACCACCTGATCTGCAAATTCGACGCGAACGGTGTCTTTTTCGCAGCGGCGGCTCCATGCACCGCCGTGGATGTTCCAGTCGTCTGCAATTTCTGTCTGGAATCCGTTTTCGAATTTTTGTTTGAACAGACCGTATTTATAACGGATGCCGTAGCCGTCAAGCGGCAGATTCAGTGTTGCGGCACTGTCCAAAAAGCATGCTGCCAAACGGCCCAAACCACCGTTTCCGAGCGCTGCGTCTTCGATTTCTTCAAAATCGGCAATCGATCTGCCGAAGGTTTTCAACACTTCGTCCACGGTGTCGGTTAAACCTAAGCACAGCAGGTTGTTGTAAACAGCGCGTCCAACCAAAAATTCAGCCGAAAAATAGCATGCACGGCGGTTCTCGTTGTGCGCGTCGCGGCTTTTATGAATGTCATGAGAAAGTTTTCCCAAAATCAGTTTTGCAACCGCATAATGGATCTGATAAATATCCGCTTCCTCCGGTGTGACGTCATAGTCAAGGGCGAGTGTACGGGTAAGATCCGAAAGAAATTCTTCTTTTTCGTAAGTCATCGTAAATTACCTCCAGTAAAGCTTGGTGAGTGCTTTGATTTTATTTGATACTGCGGGGGTGAGCTGGTCTTTTTTCACACGCCAGCACCAGTTGCCGCTTGCGGTAGACGGGGTGTTCATGCGCGATTCAGCACCCAGTCCCAAAAAGTCCTGCATCTGTGCAATGGCAGTGTTTGCCGGACTCGCCCAAACAGCGGCGAGTACCGCATCGGCACAATCTTCGTTTTCGGTGATGCGCAGATATTTTTTCATGTAGTTAAGCTCGCTGCGGGTGCGGGATTTAAGCCATGCACAAAGCGGCTCGTTGTCGTGCGTACCCGTATAGCATACGGCGTTTTGCACGTGATTATGCGGCATATAGTCGCTTTCCACATTCGGCGTGAATGCAAATTCCATCACTTTCATGCCCGGGAAGCCCGATTCTTTTAAGAGTTCGCGGACTTCGTCGGTGATGATGCCTAAGTCTTCGGCAATGATTTTGCGTTCGCCCAATACCTCTTTGACGCGGTTAAACAGCTCCATGCCCGGACCTTTTTTCCACTCGCCGCCGGTTGCGTCTTCATCGCCTGCCGGAATTGCCCAGTAGCTTTCGAATCCGCGGAAATGGTCGATGCGCACACGGTCAAACACGCGGGTTGCGTGGTCGATGCGGCGAATCCACCAGTCAAAGCCGGTCTGACGATGTGCTTCCCAGCTGTAAACCGGGTTGCCCCAAAGCTGTCCGGTTGCAGAGAAATAGTCGGGCGGACAGCCTGCGACCTCAACCGGGGTGCGGGTTTCATCCACCATGAACAGAATCGAGTTTGCCCAGACGTCTGCGCTGTCATGTGCAACATAGATCGGCAGGTCGCCGAGGATTTCGATGCCTTTTTCGTTTACATACGTTTTGAGCGCTGTCCACTGTTTATAAAACTCGTACTGGACAAAGCGCCAGAACAAAATCTCGTCATACAGCCGTGCATACGTTGCCTGCAGGGCGTCATAGTTGCGGTAGCGCACGTCGTCCGGCCATTCATACCACGGTTTGCCGCCGTTTTCCTCTTTGAGCGCCATGAACAGGACATAGTCCTCGAGCCATTTGGTCTCCTTGCAGACGAATGCTTCGTATTCCTCGTCCGGGTTTTCGAAAAAGCGTTTTGCCGCCTTTTTCAAAAGCGGATACCGGTTTTCATACAACACAGCGTAGTCTACACGTGTTTCGTCTTCTCCCCAGGAACGTGAAGTGATCTCGCTTTTTTTGAGCAGACCCTCTTTGCAGAGTGTGTCCAGATCAATAAAATACGGGTTTCCTGCAAACGTAGAGAACGACTGATACGGCGAATCACCGTAGCTGGTCGGGGAAACAGGGAGCATTTGCCATACTTTCTGTTTTGCGCGTGCAAGAAAATCGGCGAAGCGATATGCTTCTTTGCCCATGGTGCCGATGCCATACGGGGACGGCAGGCTGGACAAGTGCATCAAAATGCCGCTTTCGCGCATAAGTAACCTCTCCTTTTATTTTATAATCATGATAAGATACAAAAAACATGCTGTGAACCATCCAATCATTGGCACACAACAAAAATATTATAACAGTTTTTATGGGTATTTACAAGGCAAAACCCTTGTAAAGTGACGTGTAAGAGCCGCTTTCATCGGAAAAAAGCAAGAATCAGAATGTTTTTTGCGTGCGTTGCAATCAAAAAACAGGTGTGCTATACTGAAAACGAACAGCATCCGCCGTTTCACACGGTGGATTGGACAGTTTGAAAGGAAGAACCACACATGAACAAAAACCGATATGAGGTGTTTTTGGATATCGACGGCACACTGCTTTGGGGAAGCAAAATTCCGGCAAAAAAAGACCGGGATGCGATCAAAGCCGCGCGTGAAAACGGACATCTCATCTTTTTGAATACGGGACGCGGACCGGGGAATATTCCAAAAGAACTGCTTTCTGCAATGCCGATTGACGGCATCATTGCCGGCGGCGGTGCATGGATTTTGATTGACGGCGCCGTGATTTATAAAAAGGAAATTCCGATTGAAGAAGCATCGAGCCTTTGCGGAATGCTGCTTTCAAAAAAGATTCCGACTGTATTTGAGGGCGAACGTCAAAACGCGGCGATTTTGCCGGATGAACGGGTCGGCGACGCGGTGTTTGACGAAATTGCCGCAGAATCGGACATTCTGCCGGTACTCAAAAAAGACAGCTGGTCAAAAATCACGTTCTTAGTGCGAAAAGACGAGCTGCCCGGCGAGATTTTGTCGAAGCTCAATGAACGGTTTGACGTGATCGCGCATCCAAATTACTGCGAAGCGATTCTGCTCGGCTGCGACAAGGCAAAAGGCATGGCGCAGGCGCTTTCTTATACGAATGTGCCGCATGAGCGGAGCATTGCAATGGGCGACAGCTTAAACGATACACAGATGCTTTCGTATGCACAGATTGCCGTGGCGATGGGCAATGCGCTCGAGCCGGTCAAGGAGATGGCGGACTATGTCACACTGCCGGTGACGGAATGCGGTGTTGCGGCGGCACTCCATCATTTCGGACTTATTTCTGAGGATCAGCTGAAAGGAGAATAAACAATGGACTATCAAATCAAAGGCTATGAACCGGTAGCGTTTTTTCACCATTTTGAAGAAATCAGCGCCATTCCGCGCGGTTCGGGAAACGAGGAGGCGATCAGTGCCTTTTTGGTCGATTTTGCAGAGAAAAACGGACTTTGTGCGTATCGTGACGCGGTGTTCAATGTTGTGATCGAGAAGCCGGCGTCTGCAGGCTATGAGAACGCACCTGCCGTCATGCTCCAGGGTCACACCGACATGGTGTGCGAGAAAAACGTGGATACCGTCCACGACTTTCTGAAAGAGGGCATCAAACTGGTGCAGGAGGGCGACATCCTGCGTGCGGACGGCACGACACTCGGCGCAGACAACGGCGTTGCGGTCGCACTCATGATGACGATTCTTGAAGATAAAACACTCTGCCATCCGAAGCTCACCTGCGTGTTCACTGTGCAGGAGGAAACGGGACTGACCGGTGCAAAAGAACTGGACGGCTCGAAAATTGACGCACGGCTGTTAATCAACCTCGATTCCGGCGGACTCGGTCATGCAACCGTCAGCTGTGCCGGCGGTATGCGTGTACGGATGCGCCGTGATGCAAACTATGTTTCTGCGAATCAGCCGGCGCTCCATATTGCAGTGCGCGGTTTGCAGGGCGGTCACTCGGGCGTGCAGATTCATCTCGGCCGCGGCAACGCCAACAAGCTGATGGGCCGGATGCTCTTCTCCTTGCGTGAAGCATTCCCGGAACTCACCGTTTCGTCGATCGCAGGCGGCAGCAAGGACAATGCAATTCCGCGTGAATGCGATGCGGTCGCTGCATTTACATCGCAGGAAGACCTTTCGCGCGCAGAGGAGATCATCCGCGCAATCGAGCAGGATATTAAGGCAGAGCTTGCCGAGAGTGATCCGGGCTTCTTTGTAAAAGTTGAGCCGTGCACCGCAGAGCGTGTCATGGAAAAGAATGCGTCCGATGCACTCGTGTCGCTTCTGTATCTGGCGCCGAACGGCGTTTGTGACCGAAACGAGCAGGCAGGCGGCTTTGTCGTTCGTTCGCTCAATCTGGGTGTGATCTATGAGGAAGACGGCAAAGTCGTGCTGGTGTTCGCACCGCGCAGCTCGGTCGCTTCTTTGCAGGAGGAAACAAGAAAAACGCTTTGTTTCCTGGCAGACACATTCGGATTTTCGACGGAAATCGGCGAGGAGTATCCGGGCTGGGCGTATAATCCGGATTCGCCGCTGCGCCGGCTGTTCTGCGAAGTATGGAAGGAGCAGACCGGTGAAGAACTCTGCTGTGAGGCAATTCACGCAGGTCTTGAATGCGGACTGTTTACCGAGAAACTGCCGGGACTTGATGCAATCGCTGTCGGCGTAGACGAAAGCGGCGCACATACCCCGCAGGAGTCGCTTGACATGACAACGGTTCGTCCGGTCTATGATCTCGTGTGCGGCGTGCTTAAAAAGATGAAATAAGAAATTGATGCAAATAAAAAGGCGTTCCGTTCGGAACGCCTTTTTTTCAGGTTTATTTTTTAATCCGCGGGTCGGTGTTTAAACGCACAAGTCCTACAATGATGACTGCGGCAAACAGCACCGCACCGCTGACGATGAGCCACACAAGGTCTATGAGAATGCCGACTGCCAGAACGCAGAATGCGGCGGTAATCTGGAGCATTAAAACACCCACCGACCGGCAAAGACGTGGCTTATCATATTTTGCCTTTTCGGTTTCGGGCAGCGTGTTATAACCGGCGATCAAATTCGCGCCTCGCCCGCTTAATAAATAAAACGACAGCACGAGCATCAGAAGAATGGCCGCGCCGAAGATGATGCCGACAAACAAATGAGTGGGTTCCATTGCAAAACAGCTCCTTTTATCTTCCGTCCGTTTTGAGTGTCACGCAGACAATCTGCGGCCGGTTAAAGACACGAAGCGGGAATCTGCTGTTGCCAAGGCCGCGGCTTATGACGACTGTCGCACTGCCCGCCGGATAGACCCCGGCAGTATAGCGCGGGAAAACGCCCTGGTCGGGCGCAAACAGCCCGCCGATGAGCGGAAGCCGTACCTGCCCGCCGTGTGCATGGCCGCAAAAGACGAGCGACGCACCCGACTGCGCATACATCTTTATAAGATGCGGGCGATGGGAGAGCAGAATGCAAAACGGCGTGTGCGCCATTTCGACAACGGACTGCATAATATGGGCGTGAATTTCCGTGCCCTGCCCGTCACCGAACCGGTCGGGCGAAACGCGTACATCCATGATGCCGCAAATCGCAATTTGTGCGCCGCCTTTTTCGATTGTCGCACTGCTGTCGTTTAAGACAGTGACGCCGCGTTTTAAAAGAAGCGGCAGAAGCGAGGGATAAAGCCCCGACTCCGCCTCGTGGTTTCCGGGGCAATAATAGACCGGTGCAATCGCACAGAGCGCTTTGATGAGGTTAAGCGCCGGCGAAAACGTCGCGGTCGTCGTGCGCCGCTTGTCAATCAGATCGCCGGTGATGACGATGCGACTGGGTTTGCACGCGGAAACCGCGTCAATCAGCCGCCACTGGTCAATGCCGAACGATTTGTTGTGCAAATCGGAGAGATGCACAATCCGTTCGCCTGAAAATGCGGCAGGCAGTGCAGAAAACGAAAGCGTTTTCCGCCAGACTGTGAGACTGTTGTCCTGCCACCACAAAAACAGAATAGCGAGCAAGAGGAAAACGGCCGCAATCAAAAAAATCCATCCCATGAGGAGCCCTCCTTGCAGGATTTAAACAGGGATATACCGTCCGATAAATGCGTAAATGTCGTTTAACACCTCGTCGCGGCAGAAATCGTTTAAAATTTCGTGGCGCGCGCCGTCATAGAGCTTATACGACACCGTCTGCAAGCCCGCTTCTTTTAGCCATTCATATACCTGGAGCACGCCTTTGCCGTACTTGCCGACCGGATCATCCGCACCGCTTACAAGCAAAACCGGCAGATTGTTCGGCACGCTTTGCGCCCATGCTTTTGTCGAACAGCTTTTAAGCAGACGGTAAAGATCGCGGTATGCCGTTACGGTGAATGTAAATGTGCAAAGCGGATCGTTGTCGTATTTTTTGGTGTGCGTGTGATCGGCGGAAATCCATGCGTTTTCCGAAGGATCATCGGGAAAACGCTTGTTAAAGCCTGAAAAACTCTGATTTTTTAAGAAATTGCTCTTGTATTTCGGCCCGTGGAATGCGCTGATCACATTTGCCGCCAGAATGCCGAACGGCACGAGCGGGTTTTTGCCGCTGGTACCCATTAAAATGGCGCCGTCATAATCATTGCCGTACCGCGCAAGCACACTGCGTGCAATAAACGAGCCCATACTGTGACCAAGCAGAAAATACGGTTTATCAGGGAACCGTTTTTTCATAATCTGGGTGAGCCGGTGCACATCCTCAGGCAGAATGCGCGCGCCGTCCGTTTCGTGGAACCAGCCGAGCGAGCCGTCTGCACGGGCACGCTTGCCGTGACCCAAATGGTCGTGGCCGCAGACCGCAACACCGTGCGCGCAGAAAAATTCGGCGAGCGGCCGGTACCGCTCAAAATATTCGCACATGCCGTGCGAAATCTGCAAAACAGCCGATACCTCGCATTCATCCGGCAGGTATAAATAGCTTGCCACGCGGGTTTTGTGGTCGGCGGATAAAAAAGAATCCGTTTCACGGATGATGTTCATAGAAAAATGCCTCCGAAGGTGTGAAAATCAATAGCTTGCTTTGATGCGGTCTTTTGCCTGCACCACAAGCTGGCGGTCGTTGTCATAGCTTAAAATGCTGGCCGCATGATTGATTTCGACCCATTTGATCTGCGCGATTTCCTCTTCCTGCGGGGTGTAGTCATAGGTGACGGCTTTTGCAAGAAAGTAAATGACGTCTTTTGTCGTTTCTTTTTTCGGCGCATACGTAATCACGCGGCGAAACGAGGTGTCGAGCATGACCTCGATGCCGGTTTCTTCCATGATTTCGCGCACAGCCGTCTGTTCTTCGGTTTCACCTTCTTCCACATGGCCTTTCGGAAACGACCAGTGGCCGCCGTTTTGATTTTTAATCAGCAGCAATTCAATGTTGCCGTGAAATTTGCGGTAAACGATTGCACCGCAGGATTTCTCGTGCTGCATGAACGAGACCCTCCTCTATCTAAAAAAGTAAATGTTATTTTTTATTATATCATATGAACGGCAAAATGTGTTGAAAATCTTTTAAAACCTGTTTTTGCTTGCATTCAAAACACAGGGTCGGTATAATGAAAGAAACAGGACAAAGAGCACAGAAAGGACGGGGTTTTTTCGATGAAAACAGCAATCATTCCCGAATTAAAGCAGATTACAACATATCCCACACCGCTTTGCCTGATCAATTATACGTTAAGCGACAGCGTTTTGGACAATTTTCCACATGCGAACGAGATCTTTGTGGAAAACGGGCGCTTAGACGGTACAAAACCAATCCGCTATGTTGTGCAGTCGATGCCGATGGAGGCATACCGCATTTGTGCAAGAAGTGACCGGATTGACATCATGGCTTCCTCGAAAAAAGGACTCATGTATGGTCTGTTTACGCTCTCGGAACTTGACTTGGCAAATGACGGCGAACTCAATGAATTTGACGTGTATGACGAGCCAACGCTCTTACTGCGTGCGCTGTCCGATGATATCTCCCGCGGACAGATTTCTTCATTTGCACACTTCTGTGCAATCATCCGCCGGCTTGCACGGTATAAATACAATACATACATGCCCTATATGGAAGATGTGTTCAAATTTGAATCCGTGAGAGCATGGGGACGTTATTCCGACCCGATGAGTGCAGACGAATGGAAGGCAATCATCGCCTATGCGCGCGAATGGATGATCGACGTGCGCCCGATTGTCAACCTGCTCGGCCATTTTGACAAGCTTGTTTATGTAAAAGAACTTCAGCCGCTTGCACTGCGCAGAAAAGACGGCATGCTTATCTCCTGTATGGACCCGACAAATCCGCAGGTGCGCGACGTGATCTGCAAAATGCTCAAAGAAATCGTCGACTGCTTCGGCGTCGGTGTGATTCACTGCGGCGGCGACGAGCCGGTCGGACTCACCGAAGTGTTCGGCGAAGAAGAGGGCGGCAGACTGTTCATTGAGCATTACCGCTTTATCCACGAGGAGCTTGCAAAGCTTGGCTGTACGATGATGATGTATGCCGATTTCTTTGCGCCGCCGTGGGGCAACTATGCCGTTCCGGTGACGCGTGCAAGAGAACTGCCGGACGACACCGAGTTTGTATTCTGGGACTATGCGGCAAGAGAAGCGTATCCGTTTGTCGATGCGCTTCACAATCAGAACATCCGCATGGTGCTTTCTCCGGGCACCTGGACATGGAAGCGGTTCTCCTGCGACATCCGCCAGTGCTTCGACAATACAAAAGGGCTGTTAAAAGCAGACGGCGGCCGCAGTGACGGCATGATTATGTCCTCGTGGGCAGACGGCGGTGACACCCTGCGGGAACTGACTGTTCCGGGTGTTTTGATCGGTGCGAACTTCTGCTGGAACCCGACGTCTAACTATGATTACGAAACAATCTACAATGTGATGCACAAGAGCCTTTATGGCTTTGACGAATTGCAGTCAGCACTGTTAGAGCCTGTGTATCATCACGACCGGATTGTGCGCCGTGCAGACGAGCATGAATTCAAGCAGGAAATCTGGCGCAGTCCGTTTGACCCGGTCGGATTCAAAGACAAAGAAAATATCGACATTCTGTGCGCGGCAATGCGCAAAGCGGAGGCGGATTTTTATTCACTCACACCTGCGCGGAACAAAGATACATTTGATGCACTGCTGTTCTCGCTCGCCGGTGCAAAATTCACCGCGGACAAAATTTCGCTTCTGCCGTGGAAGCGTCCGCAGTCGATCGAAGAGGGAAGCATCTATGCAAAACGTGCACTCCTTCTCTGCGGCGAACTGCGTGCATTAAAAGAACTGCACCGCACCCTCTGGCACAAGACAAACCGTGCGTCCGAGTGGGAACTGTGCGCGTGCCGGTATGACGATCTGTGCGATGAGCTTCAGATGTTTGCGCGCAATGTGACACTGCGCCGGTTCTATGAAAAAAATCATTGAGACGCCGCTGTTTTATGCTTGCATACCGTTATTTGTTGTGCTATACTCCGCTTGTCATTTTATTGTTTTGAGGTGGGCATATGCTTTCTGTATTAAAAAACACCCCCGATTTTGTCATGATCGAACCGGAGAGACTTGCATTTTCAAACATCAAACCGCAGGTACCGGAAAACGGCGCGGTGAAGCTCGATGATATCACCGTATCGTTTGAAAAAACAGCGCACGGCTGTGCGGTGTACTTGACTGCACAAAAAACACCGGTGTCGTTTGTGCGCCTGCGCTTCTGCGTGCCGTTTCCCACCGGAACACGCTTTTTGGGTGACGCATGGGAGAGAAGCTACGGCGATCTTTCGTGGCAGGGAATGAACGCTTCCCGCATCATGCCGTGGTATTGTCTTTCGCACCATGAGGGACAGACTGCCGGCTACGGCGTTTGCGTGCGTCCGAATGCGTTTGTGAGCGTACAGACGGACAGCTATGGTGTGACGTTCATTGCCGACGTACGAAACGGAAGCCACGGCGTACTGCTTGGCGGCAGAACGCTCAAGGTGTGCGAAATTGTGAGCGAGGTGTATGCAGACTGCTCCGCATTCGAAGCGGCAAAACAGTTCTGCCGGATCATGTGCACCGACCCGATTCTGCCGAACGAACCGATCTACGGCGGAAACAACTGGTATTACGCATACGGCATGAGTTCTCACGAGGAGATCGTAAACGATGCCGCATATATCAGCGCACTGTGTGAAAACGCAGAGGGCGTCCGCCCGTATATGGTGGTGGATGACGGATGGCAGTTTGCACACGATGTGACCACCTGCAACGGCGGTCCATGGCACAAGGGCAATGAAAAATTCCCCCATATGAAAGCGCTGGCAGACGATATCAAAGCACAGGGATGCCGTGCAGGCATCTGGCTTCGCCCGCTCAATACAACGGATGAATCACTGCCTGCACACTGGCGGCTTGCGCACCGGCATGAGGTGTTAGACCCGTCCGTACCGGAAGTGCTTGATTATATCAAAGAAACGTTTGCCCGCATTGCCGGCTGGGGATTCACCCTCATCAAACATGACTTTTCGACGTTCGATCTGTTCGGCCGCTGGGGCAAAGAGATGGACTACCGCGTGACCGAGGACGACTTTACCTTTGCAGACCGCAGCAAAACATCGGCGGAAATTGTAGTGGGATTTTATAAAGCCGTGCTCGAGGGAGCAAGCGGCGCATATATTTTAGGCTGCAACTGCATCGGCCATTTAGGTGCAGGACTCATGCACGCACAGCGTATCGGCGATGATACAAGCGGCCTTTACTGGGAGCGCACGCGCCAGATGGGTGTCAATACCCTGGCGTTCCGTCTGCCGCAGCACCGCGCGTTCTTTGATATTGACGCGGACTGTGCAGGCCTTACTGCAAAAGTTGATTTTGCGAAAAACCGTCAGTGGCTTAATCTCGTTGCAAAGAGCGGCACACCGCTGTTTGTGTCGGTGAAACCGGGAACACTCAGTGAGGAAGAATACCGTGTGACTGCTGAGGCGCTCTGTCAAAACAGTGTGCAGACAGATACCTGCGAGCCGCTTGACTGGTTTGACACGGTCACACCTGCACATTGGCGCATCAACAGAGAAGAGGTCACATTTGACTGGTACACTGATGACGGAAAAGAGAATTTCGGTTATCATGTAGAGTAAATCACCGCGCAAAGAGAGGGATTTTTGTGATTTCATTTTTAGAAGAAGCGGCGAATGTTGTGCCGTCGAAACGTCAGCTTGACTGGTTTGACATGGAGCTTTACGCGTTTATCCATTTCGGCGTGAATACGTTTACCGATCGCGAATGGGGAATGGGCGGCGAGGACGAATCGCTGTTTGACCCGCAGAAGCTTGACTGCGATCAGTGGGTGGAAGCAATCAAACGCGCCGGCTGCAAGGGCATGGTGCTCACCGCAAAGCATCACGACGGATTTTGCCTGTGGCCTTCAAAATACACAGAGCACAGCGTCAAAAACAGTCCGCATCCACGCGATGTTGTGCGCGAGGCAGCCGAGGCATGCCGAAAAGGCGGCATCAAATTCGGTTTTTATCTGTCGCCGTGGGATCGCACGGAGTCAAGCTACGGCACACCGGCATATAATGACTATTTCTGCAATCAGCTCACGGAGCTTTTAACGGAATACGGCGATATTTTCTATGTCTGGTTCGATAATGCGTGCGGCGAGGGCGAAAACGGCAAAAAGCAGGAATACGACTTTAACCGCTATTTTGCACTCATCCGCAAATACCAGCCGAACGCCGTTATTTTCAACGACTTTGGCCCCGATGTGCGCTGGTGCGGCAATGAAGCCGGCATTGCGCGGGTAAGCGAATGGGCAGTGGTACCGCATGAATTTTGCCGTTATGCCGAAGTGCAGACGGGCAAAGGCCCGCTTGCAGACGAAGCGGATCTCTCGTATTTATACAATACCACGCAGTCGCTTGGAACCATGAACAATATTCTCTATAGCAAAGGACTGTCATTCGTGCCGTCGGAAATCAATATGTCAATCCGTCCGGGATGGTTCTGGCACAAAGAGGAAGAACCACATTCGCTCGAGCGGCTGTTTCATACCTATCTGACCTCCGTCGGTGCAAACGCGTGCTTCCATTTAAACGTACCGCCGACCCGTGACGGTCTGATTGACGAGCGGGATGTTATTCGTCTGCGCGAATTCGGCGAACTGATTGCGCGGGAGTTTGGCAAGCCGATTCCATGCTCGGTCAAAAAGGCGGAAGACACGCCGCGCACCCAGCCGATTTATGAGATTACATTCGACACCCCGCAGACCGGCATTCGTTATGTCGTGATTGAAGAGGATCTGCATTTCGGTCAGCGTGTCGAGTCGTTTTTGCTCACAGCGGATTCGATTGATTCGGCATATCCGCTCTATGAAGGAACGTGCATCGGTCACAAGAAAATCTGCGTGCTTGCCGATCCGTTTTCCAAGCAAAACCCGCTCATCGGCGATGGTACAAAGCCGGTTTCATCGCTTCGTCTGCGGATCACTTCATCCCGTTCGGATGTCCATCTGCGCAGCGTGAGCGTATACTGAGAAATAAAAAGCGGAAGAGAATTTCTCTTCCGCTTTTTGCTTATTAAAGTTTAAAGTCCCATATAACGCTCCATTGCGTCCATCAGCGCTTTGACGTTCTCGATTGGCACGCCCGGATACAGTCCGTAAATCATCATGAGTCCGCCGTCCTTTGACGAAAGCGTTTCCACTTCCGTGCGGATTAAACGGTCGATGTCTTCAGGTGTGCCGTATGGTGTGACCGATTGGCGGTCGATGTCCAAATCGATGCACACGCGGCCTTTAAAGCGCTCTGCAATCCAGTCGACGCCGTTGACTAAATCCTGCAGGTTGATGATATCCACACCGCCGTCGATGAGTTCGTCAATCAGCAGGCGAATGTCGCCGTCCGAATGCATATGCACGATTTTTCCCTTGTCGCGTGCAAGCTTCATCATCCGCTGGTAGCTCGGCTTATAGTGCTCATAGCATGCAGGGTTGACTGCGAATATCATCGGGATATGATCGGGACGTTCAAACCGGATGGTGCGCAGTATATTTTCACGTTGGGTCATGAAAAGTCACTCCTTTAAAAGCAAAAAGCATGGATTTCCACTATAGGATACCATGCTTTTTTCGTTGTCAAGACATTTTCGGAACAAAGTAAAAATTTGTTTCCCATGCGGGCAGATACGGATGATGCCGCAGATAGACGTCATAGCTGTCGCAGATCGAAAGCACCGCTTCCGGGATTTCAAAGAGATCGCCGTTTTTGTGATATGCCGCCGCAATGATACGGGGACGGTGCGTGCTGATCGTGTGGGCTGCACCTTCGAGCGCGCGTGTTTCCGCACCTTCGACATCGAGCTTTAACAGCGTGACCGGCGCGCCGTTTAACACATGATCGACCGCATCGACCGACACCTGTTTTGTGCCTGTTTTTGATAGCATTGAGTTTCTGCCGCCTTTGCCGCCTTTGAAAAACAGCGTGTCCGCTTCGTTCCATGCACCGATACAGAACGGATGCACATTTTGAAATCCGTTTTGTTCCACACGCGCGCACAGCTTTTGAAAGTTTTTCTTGTCCGGCTCAAATGCATAAATCGCACGATAGTTTCCGTTTACGGTGCGGATGAACTCCTCGACCGTGTCGCCGTTGTACGCGCCCAAATCCACATACGTTTCATCGCCGTGAAGATGCAGGAGCGCGAGCGCCTCTTCGCGGCTCGATTCGCACCGGCGCATCAGGTCAATCTGTCCGGTGAGCTTTGCGGCGATGATATCACGGTAGACAGCCTTTGACTGCTCGTCCGCAAGACGGTTGTACACTGCGTCAAACTGCGCTTCGTGTTCTTCCACAAATGCAGTGTCAAACAGCGTGTCGTCTGTGCGGATGACCGGTACATCGGGTGCAAAGAGATTGTGTTCTTCGCTCATGTTCGTAAGGTAGGAGAGCATCGGTTCGTAGTCGACCGCGAAGCAAAGGAGTGCGGTAAACGACGGATACGACGCGCATACGTCGGAAAACCGGCGCACCGGATAGCCTTTGAAGCTGTGTCCGCGGACAAATTCGTCGCTTGCATAAACGCCTTCGGGTGTTTTCCCGATGCGGGCAAGCGCGTCGAGCACTTTTTCGGCGCCGTCTCCCATACCGTAAAGGAAAATCGGTTCGTCCGTTTCTTTAAGCGTTGTCCAAAGATCGGTCGGATGATTTAATAAATCGAGGATCATGCGTTCACCGGCCGTTTCGCATAGGCGCCAATGAGTGCGAGTGTGTTAACCGCGCCGTCGATGTGGCTGCGCTCATAGCCGTGGCTTGCATAGACACCCGGGCCAATCAGTGCGTGACGGATATCGTGGCCGGCAGTGAGCGCCATGTCTGCGTCGGAGCTGTAGAACGGATAGACGTCTGTTGCATAGCGAAGGTTTAATTCTTTTGCAAGCGAAACGAGCGCACGGGTCATTTCATAGTGATACGGGCCGCGTGCATCTTTGACGCAGATTGATACTTCCCGTTCGGTGCAGGAAAGTCCGTCGCCCACACATCCCATATCGATGCACAGCGTTTCGAATGTGTCCGCCGGAACCGATGCAGAGCCGCCGTGACCGACTTCTTCAAACACGCTGAAATGAAGCGTAATGCTGCGCGACGGGGTAATTTCGCCGGATGTGACCTGTTTTGCAAATGCGAGCACGATTGCAGCACTCAGTTTATCATCGAGAAAGCGCGATTTGATATAGCCGCTTTCGGTGATGGTCAAACGCGGTTCAAAGCAGACAAAACATCCGTTTTCGATGCCGAGTGCCGCCGTTTCCTCTTTGGAAGCGGTGATTTCGTCGAGTATCACTTCCATGTTGTCGTAAGTGCGTTCGGTTGTACGGTAATCGTGGTTTACATGAATCGACGGGTTTACAAACTGAAAAGTACCGGTGTAGACGTTGCCGTCATATGTATAGATGCGGCAGTTTTCTGCCTCGACGTTTGGAAGACCGAGGCCGCCGAGCGGTGCGATTTTTAAGCGGCCGTTCGATTTGATTTCCGATACAATGCCGCCCAAGGTGTCAAGGTGTGCGGAGATCAAAAGCGGCGATTCGCCGGGTGTGAGCGTGCAGAACACGCCGCCCTTGTTTGTGTAAACAGGGGAGAGCCCCATTTCTTTGAGTGCAGAAAAGACATAGTCAGCGGCAGCTTTTGTAAATCCGGTCGGGCTGTCGATGGCGATGAGTTCTTTTAATCGGGTCAAAATTTCGTCTGTCATAGTGGTCGTCCTTTCGTTTGATGTTTGGCCGTTTAACGGTGGTTATAAAATCCGGCGTCACACAGCCGGTCAAAGCATTCGTTTGCCTCGTCGTCTTCAAACAGTGCGGCGAACTGTGCATTTACCACAGCGGCTTCCGGCGAAAGATCAAGCCGGTTTTTCTGCGAAAGCGGCAAAAAGCTGTCGCTTGCAATGCCGCGGGACAGCAGGTTCTTTAAATATTTTACACCGCCGAGCTTGGTGATCTGGCCTTTCATACGGGAAAAGTCGGCCGAAAGCAGCGCTTCGGCTTCGGTTGTTTTCTGGCACAGCCAGTTTGTGAGGGATTGCTCTGCAGGATTCATACAAATACCTCTTTTCATGGATTCTGACACAAAAGGCGCAAAGCCGTCTGGCTCTGCGCCCTCTTATCTTTCATTATATCGGTTTTTTACAAAAAGTCAACGATGCTTATTTTTCGGCAGACTGCTGCTCAATAAAGCTGACCGGATCGACCCATTCGCCGTCTTGTTTGATGCCGAAATGGAGATGGGTTTCCTCTGCGCTCTCAATTTCTGCGCTTTCGCCGACAGTGCCGATTACATCACCGAGTTTGACGGTCTGGCCGACTGTGACGCGCACGGCATCGTTTAAGTTCGCATAGTAGCTTTCGACACCGTTTTCATGTGTGATCGTGACGGTGTTGCCCCACATATCGTCGGTTTTTACTTCGGTGACTTTTCCGCTTGCAACGGCTTTGACCGGTGTGTCGAGCGGTGCTGCCAGATCGGTGCCCGTATGCATCATCCAGTCGCCGAGTGTTTTCGATTTGATGACCTCATCGCCGCTGAATGCGGTGAGCACGGTACCCGAAAGCGGCATCGCATATCCTTTTAACAGCGTCGGTTCTTCCGGCGCTGTGTTGGTCGGCTCGTTTTCTTCCGGTGCCTCGGTTTCGACATCAGACGGTTCGGTATTTACATCGGTTTCGGGCGGAAAGGTGATTTCCTCTTCCTGTTCCACCTGCAAAGGCGATGAGATTTCCGGTTCTTTGACCTCTAACTTCTGCATCGCGGCAGTGATGCCGAGCCAAGCGGCACCGCCGATTGCCAAAAGACTGACTGCAAGCGCGATATAAAATCCTTTTGAGCCGATTCGGCGGCTTTTCTGACTAAACTGCAATTTTTTCATGAGAAACTTCCTCCTGCTTTTTTATCAAAAAGAAACGGCAGACAGCCGTCATCGTTCTTCACGGTTAGTGTTGCCGCAATTTCTTCTCTTTATGCCGTCTTTCTTTTGGAAGAATCAATCATTTTATCCATGCATCTGTTTGCAAGGAATATTGCCAACGAAAATTTATAATTTATTTATAAATTATCAGAAAAACTATTGACCTTTTCGTCATAAAATCCTATAATATAAAGTACACATAATTTAAAGCAGTGCAGTATAAAAGCGAATGCACTGTGATGCAGAAAAGGGGTTACTATCACATGAGCAGAGTGTTTAACTTCAGCGCAGGCCCGTCGGTTCTGCCTGAATCGGTCTTGAAAAAAGCAGCAGCTGAGATGCTTGATTATAACGGCAGCGGCCAGTCCGTTATGGAAATGTCGCACCGCTCAAAAGTATATGATGAAATCATCAAGTCATGTGAAGCCTCTTTGCGCCGCGTGATGAATATTCCGGATAACTATAAAGTGCTCTTTTTGCAGGGCGGTGCATCGTCTCAGTTTGCGATGATTCCGTTAAATCTCATGAACAAAAACAACAAAGCGGATTTTGTCATCACCGGTCAGTGGGCAAAAAAAGCATATGCGGAAGCCGCTCGTTATGGTACGGCAAATGTGGTTGCATCTTCGGCAGACCGCACGTTTTCGTATATTCCGAAACTTGACCCGTCGACGTTTGACAAAGACGCGGACTATTTCCATATCTGCATGAACAACACGATCTACGGCACAACCTTCAAAGAACTGCCGGATACCGGCGATGTGCCGCTGATTGCGGATATCAGTTCCTGCATTCTGTCCGAATCGATTGACGTTAAAAAATTCGGCATGCTGTATGCCGGCGCACAGAAAAACATGGGTCCGGCAGGTCTGACCGTTGTGATCATCCGCGAGGATCTGATTGGCAATGCAATGGAAAAAACGCCGACTATGTTTAACTACAAAACCCATGCAGACAACGATTCGATGTTCAATACACCGCCGACGTATGCAATCTATATTGCAAAACTCGTGCTCGACTGGATCGAAAACGAGGTTGGCGGACTCGAAAAAATGAAAGAATTAAACGAGAAAAAAGCGGCAATTCTCTATGATTTCCTCGATGAATCCGCGTTGTTTAAAGGAACGGTCGAAAAGGATTCCCGTTCGATGATGAACGTGCCGTTTGTGACCGGCGACGAAGCACTCGACAAAGAGTTTATCGCTGAGGCAACGAAACGCGGCTTTGTAAACCTGAAAGGTCACCGCAGTGTCGGCGGTATGCGTGCATCCATCTATAACGCAATGCCGATCGAGGGCGTCGAGAAATTGGTGGCATTTATGCGCGAATTTGAAGAAGCGCACAAAAATGCATGAAAAGGAGTGTTCACTGATGTTTCAGATTCAGACAATGAATAAAATCTCGCCTGCGGGTCTTGATAATTTTGACCGCACCAAGTATACATGGGGCGACGAAATGAACGAGCCGGATGCCATTATGGTACGTTCGGCAGCACTGCACGAGATGGAATTTCCGGCTTCGCTCAAAGCGATTGCACGTGCAGGCGCAGGCGTCAACAACATTCCGGTTGATAAATGCAGCGAGCAGGGCATCGTCGTGTTCAACACGCCGGGTGCGAATGCAAATGCCGTCAAAGAGATGGTGATTATGGCGCTTTTGATGGCATCGCGGAAAGTTGCGGCTTCCATGGACTGGGTCAAAACGTTAAAAGGAAACGGCGCCGAGGTCACAAAGCTCGTGGAAAAAGGCAAATCCCAGTTTGCAGGTCCTGAAATCATGGGCAAGAAACTCGGTGTCATCGGCTTGGGTGCCATCGGTATTCTCGTTGCAAATGCAGCGCAGGCGCTCGGTATGACCGTATACGGCTATGACCCGTATATCAGCGTTGACGGCGCATGGGGACTTTCGCAGAGCGTTATTCATGCGAATTCTTTAAAAGAAATTTATGAAAACTGCGATTACATCACACTGCATGTCCCGGCAACAAAAGAAACAAAGGGATGCATCAATGCATCGTCCATTAAAATGATGAAACCGGGTGTGCGGATTTTGAACTTTGCACGCGGCGAGCTGGTTGAAACAGCCGATCTGCTCGAAGCGCTCGACGAGCGTCAGGTGAAGGTGTACTTAACCGACTTCCCGACAGACGAAATGCTCGATCATCCGGGCGTTGTCGCATTCCCGCATTTGGGTGCATCGACACCGGAATCCGAAGATAACTGTGCACGTATGGCGGCACTTGAGCTGATTGATTTCTTGGAAAACGGCAACATCAAAAACAGCGTGAACCTGCCGAATGCGTCGATGCCGAAAACGAATCTCGACCGTGTCTGCATCATCCACAAAAACGTGAAAACGATCATTTCGCAGATTTCGACCGCACTGAGTGCATTAAACATCGAGAATATGTTGAACAAATCAAAAGGCGATTATGCATACACAATGCTCGATGTGGACGGTGCTGTTTCGAATGACATTGTGGAAGCAATCCAGGCAATCGACGGCGTCATCCGCGTGCTTGTGATTCAGTAATTTTAAAAAATTCACTCCGATCAAAAAAATCCTCCCTCCGCTGCAAGGAGATTGCAGACGAAGGGAGGATTTCGTTTATTCTATTGTATGTTCGTTTGACGAAAATGATGCAAATAAAATTTGCATAATAGAATCAGTGCTTGTCTGCTGCAAGTGCTGCTGCGCCGATATCGGTGCGATAGTGCATTTTTTCAAACGAAATGCGGGAAACGGCATCGTAGGACGTGTTCAGTGCCTCTTTGAGCGTATCGCCGCAGGCAGAAATGCCGAGTACACGGCCGCCTGCGGTGTAAAATGTACCGTTTTCAAGCTTTGTGCCCGAATGGTATACGACGGCACCAGCCATCTGGCCGTTTTCATCAAGACCGGAGATTGCTTTGCCCGATTCATATTTGACCGGATAGCCGCCCGATGCAATCATGACACATGCTGCCGCACCGTCTTTGAATTTCACGTCGACGTCAGCTAAACGCTCGTCTGCGCATGCTTCAAAGATTTCGAGCAGATCGCTCTCTAACAGCGGGAGCACGACCTGGGTTTCCGGATCGCCGAACCGGCAGTTATACTCGATCACTTTCGGGCCTTTCGGTGTGAGCATCAAACCGAAGTAGATGACACCTTTGAACGGACGGCCCTCTGCGTTCATTGCGTTCATGGTCGGCAGGAAGATTGTGTTCATGCACTCTTCTGCGACTTCTTTGGTGTAATACGGGTTCGGTGCAATCGTACCCATGCCGCCGGTGTTTAATCCCTTGTTGTTGTCGAGTGCACGCTTGTGATCCATCGACGAAACCATCGGCACAAGGGTGTGCGAATCGGTGAACGACAGCACGGACACCTCCGGACCGGTCAGGAATTCTTCAATGACGATCTGGTTGCCGCTTTTGCCGAAGATTTTGTCTTCCATGATGGAGCGGATGCCGTCGATTGCCTGTTCCTTTGTTTCCGCGATGATAACGCCTTTGCCGAGCGCCAAGCCGTCCGCTTTGATGACAGCCGGGAACGTGTTCGATTCCTCAATATAGCGGATTGCTTCATTCGGGTCGGTAAATACTTCGTATTCTGCGGTCGGGATCTTGTATTTTTTCATCAGATCTTTCGAAAAGACCTTGCTGCCTTCCAAAATTGCTGCGTTTTTGTTCGGACCGAAGCAGCGGATGCCTGCCGCTTCCATGGCGTCTACCATGCCGAGTACCAGCGGATCATCCGGTGCAACCACGCAGAAATCGATGGCATTTTCCTTTGCATAAGCGACCATGCCGTCGATGTCGGTTGCTTTGACCGGCACGCATACTGCGTCAGCAGCAATGCCGCCGTTGCCCGGTGCCGCAAAGATGGTCGGCTGTTTTTTGCTCTCTTTGAGTTTTTTAATGATGGCGTGTTCGCGTCCGCCGCCGCCTACCACTAATACGTTCATGGAGAAGTTCCTCCTTTTCGATCAATGATGGAACAGACGAATGCCTGTGAATGCCATCGCGATGTTGTATTTATTGCAGGTGTCGATGACATGGTCGTCACGGATGGAGCCGCCCGGCTGTGCGATGTAGGAAACACCGCTTCTGTGTGCGCGCTCGATGTTGTCGCCGAACGGGAAGAATGCGTCCGAACCGAGTGCAACACCGGTGAGTTTATCGAGCCATGCACGTTTTTCCTCGCGGGTGAGTGGTGCCGGCTGCTCAGTGAAGGTTTCTGCCCAGACGTCGTCGCCGATGACATCCTCGTAATCGTCGCTGATGTACACGTCGATTGCGTTGTCGCGGTCAGCGCGGCGGATGCCCTCTTTAAACGGCAGATTCAGCACTTTTTCGTGCTGACGCAGCCACCAGATGTCCGCTTTGTTTCCTGCCAAACGGGTGCAGTGAATTCTCGACTGCTGGCCGGCACCGATGCCGATTGCCTGACCGTCTTTGACATAGCAGACAGAGTTCGACTGGGTGTATTTTAACGCGATGAGCGAGATGATGAGGTCGCGTTTTGCGTCTGCCGGAATTTCTTTGTTCTCGGTGATGACATTTGCGAGCAGTTCCTCGTTGACCAAGAGCTCGTTTCTGCCCTGCTCAAATGTGATGCCGAACACGTCTTTGTGCTCGATCGGCGCCGGTTTGTAATTCGGGTCGATTTTGATGACGTTATAATTGCCTTTGCGTTTCGATTTTAAGATCTCGAGTGCTTCGTCGGAGTAATCCGGAGCAATGACACCGTCGGACACTTCGCGTGCAATCAGTTTTGCGGTCGCTGCGTCGCAGCAGTCGGACAGCGCGATGAAATCGCCGTAGGACGACATACGGTCAGCGCCGCGTGCTCTTGCATATGCGCAAGCGAGCGGGGAGAGCTCTGCATCGTCGACAAAATAGATTTTGCGCAGAACGTCGGACAGCGGCAGACCGACTGCGGCACCTGCCGGGCTTACGTGTTTAAACGAAGCGGCAGCCGGCAGACCGGTTGCTTCTTTTAATTCTTTGACAAGCTGCCAGCTGTTGAATGCATCGAGGAAGTTGATGTATCCCGGGCGGCCGGACAGAACGGTGATCGGCAGTTCCGCGCCGTCTTTCATGAAAATACGGGATGGTTTCTGATTCGGGTTACAGCCGTATTTGAGTGCGAGTTCGTTTGCCATATTAAAAAACGCCTCCTTGCAGAAATTGCAATTATTCGTGTTTGTTGATGATGCGGGTCTCGTATTCACCGGTGGTGAGATCGATAAACCGGGTGAACAGGCTCACTTTGTTCTGCTCATTGAGTGATTTCCAGATCATTGCGGTAAATACGCCAAGATCATTCGGAATCTCGACCGGCTCCGGATCGCCCGAAAAGCTCGGAATCGGGTTGCCGTCGCAGCGGTAGGTGTGGATGAAGTGACCTTTGCCTGCGACCGGCTGAGCGTATTCATAGAAGAAACGCTGTACCGATGCATCGTTTCCGTCATCGCTCTTCAAGATCGAGAGCTTGTACGAAAAATCGCCGTCTTTAACGGTCGCAATACCGGAAATACGCGGGGTGAAGTTCGGAGCGTCCGGCTCAAAGGTGCGGGTGCGCAGTGCATCTTCAAATGTTTTGCCTTCTTTGATGAAATCGTAAACGGTGTCGGTCTGGTCGCCGTTTGTGACGATCAAATCGTCGCCCAGTTTGCGGACCGGGGAGTAGATAATCAGCGACGGGTCGACGAGTTTCGACTCATCATATGCACGGGTGCGGATGCCGCAGTCCTCGTTTTCTTCAAAAATACGGTTTCTCGAGTTTTCGCTTCTGCCCATGATGAAGTAAGCGATGGCAGCGTGTTTGCCGTCGGCTGTTTTGCCGATGACGATGCCGCGGCCCGGGTAGGTGTTTTCGGAAAGCAGAGCAGTCAAATCATAGCACATGGGAAACATCCTCCTTCGGTTTATTGGTGAATGACGGCGATGCCGTCGTCGGTTACGGTGATTTTGTCTTCGCAGAACAGCGAAACGGCTTTCGGGAGGATCTTCCATTCGGCTTCCTCCATGACACGGCGCTGGAGTGTTTCCGGCGTGTCGTTTGAACAGACCTCGACCGCTTTTTGCAGGATGATCGGGCCGCCGTCGCAGACTTCGTTGACAAAATGGGCGGTCGCACCGGTGAGTTTCACGCCTTTTTTGAGTGCGGCTTCATGCACGTGCAGGCCGTAAAAGCCTTTGCCGCAGAAGCTCGGAATGAGCGCCGGATGGACGTTGATCATCCGGTTTTTGTATACATCGGATACCAATCGGTCAACGATTGTCATAAATCCTGCATAGACCACGAGATCCGCCTGTTCTTCGTTTAATGCCGCAAGCAGTGCTTCGCTGAACGTTTTTGCGTTTTCAAACTGTTTTCTCTCGATTACGCGTGTGTGAATGCCTGCGTTCTGTGCACGGGTCAGCGCGTAAGCGTCGGGACGGGACGCAATGACACAGGTGATTTTGCCGTTTTTGATCTCGCCTGCGCGTTCTGCGTCAATGAGCGCCTGTAAGTTGGTGCCGCCGCCTGAAACAAGTACCACAATCTTTTTCATAGGATGCCCTCTTATTCGATGATGACGCCTTCGTCGCCTTCGATGACTTCGCCTAAAACGAATGCGGTTTCGCCCGACTCGGTCAGTGCGCGGATCGCGTCGTCTGCGGTTTCTTTGGAAACAGCCATAATCATGCCGACACCCATGTTGAAGGTGTTGAACATATCGCGCTGTGGAATATTTCCTGTTTTTGCGATGAGTTCAAAGATCGGCAGAACCGGAACAGCTGCACGGTTCACTTTTGCAGTGCAGCCCTCTTTCATCATACGCGGAATGTTCTCATAAAAACCGCCGCCGGTGATGTGGGAGATGGCTTTGACGTCTGCTTTTTCGATGGCGTTGAGCACCGGTTTTACATACAGTCTGGTCGGTGCGAGCAGTGCTTCGCCCAGTGTGGTGCCGAGCTCTTCATAGTAGGTTTCGAGTTTTTCTTTCGTCAGACCGAACACCTTGCGAACGAGCGAGAAACCGTTCGAGTGCACACCCGAAGAAGCGATGCCAATGAGCACATCGCCCGGCTCCATACGGGAACCGTCGATGATTTTGTCACGGTCGACGATGCCGACGGTGAAGCCGGCGAGGTCATATTCCTCGTCCGGCATGACGCCCGGATGCTCTGCGGTTTCGCCGCCGATCAGTGCACAGCCGGATTCTACACAGCCGTCTGCAACGCCTTTGACGATCGAAGCGATTTTCTCCGGAATATTTTTGCCGCATGCAATATAGTCCAAGAAGAACAGCGGTTTTGCGCCGCAGCAGACGACATCGTTTACACACATTGCAACGCAGTCGATGCCGATGGTGTCGTGCTTGTCAAGAAGCATTGCCGCCACGAGTTTGGTGCCGACGCCGTCCGTGCCCGAAACGAGCACCGGGTTTTTGATTCCCGAAAGATCGGGCGCGAACAGTCCGCCGAATCCGCCGATGCCGGATACAACACCCGGAATCGTTGTTTTTTTGACGTGTTCTTTCATCAGTTCCACTGCTTTGTAACCGGCGGTTACGTCAACGCCGGCTTCTTTATAGCTTTCGCTGAAGCTTTTCATAAGGAAACGTCCTTTCTGCGGGAAATTCCCGTCTTTTTTTGTTTATTCTTCGCCTGTCCAGCAATAGGTGCAGATGCAGTCTTTGTCAAGACCCAAAGACTCGAGCATATCGTCGAGTGTCTGGAAATGAAGCGAGGTGAAGTTCAATTTTTTCGCGATCCAGTCGACCATCTGCGAATATTTGTCGGTTGTATAGTCGGTGTACGGTGCGATGACCGAGTTGTCGGCAGTGCCTTCAAGTTCTTTGATTGCACGGCGCGCAATCAGATCCATCTCGCTTGTCGAACGCGAGAAGTTTAAATATTTGCAGCCGTACAGAATCGGCGGACATGCCGGACGGATGTGCACCTCTTTCGCGCCGCTTTCATATAAGAACGAAACGGTTTCACCCATCTGCGTACCGCGCACGATGGAGTCATCGATGAACAAGAGACGTTTGCCGCGGATTAAAGAGTCGACCGGAATCAGTTTCATGTGTGCGACAAGGTTGCGCATCGATTGATTCTGCGGCATAAAGCTTCTGGGCCATGTTGGGGTGTATTTGATGAACGGACGGGCAAACGGAATACCCGATTCGTTCGCATAGCCGATGGCGTGTGCTGTACCCGAGTCCGGAACACCTGCCACATAGTCAAGATCGCCCGGTTTCATACCGTCGTGCTTTGCCAGAATCCGGCCGCAGTCATAGCGCATGCGCTCGACGTTTACGCCCTCATAGCACGAAGTCGGGTAGCCGTAGTACGTCCATAAAAACGCACAGATTTTCATTTTTTTGTCCGGCGCACGCAGCTGCTCGACACCGTTTGGCGTTACGTGCACAATCTCGCCCGGGCCAAGCTCACGCAGTGTGTGATAGCCGAGGTTTAAATATGCAAACGACTCAAACGACAGGCAGTAACCGTCTTCTTTTTGACCGAGAACCAGCGGGGTGCGGCCCATGCGGTCGCGTGCCGCATAGATGCCGGTTTTCGTCAAAAGCATCAGCGTCATCGAGCCGTCAATCATCTCCTGCGCATAACGGATGCCTTCTTCAATCGTGTTTTTCTGGTTGATGAGCGCCGCAGTGAGCTCGGTGGAGTTGATGTGTCCGCCGCTCATCTCAAGAAAATGCGATTTTCCGCGTTCAAAACAAAGCGTTGTAAGGGTCTGTTCGTTGTTGATGCGTCCAACGGTTGTGATCGCATAGGTGCCCAGGTGCGAGCGGACAATCAGCGGCTGCGGGTCCATGTCGCTGATGCAGCCAATGCCCATGTTGCCGCTCATTTCGTTGACGTCACGCTCAAACTTTGTGCGAAACGGGGAATTTTCGATGTTATGGATGGCACGGGAAATGCCGGTTTCCTCCGAATAGACCGCCATACCGCCGCGTCTTGTGCCCAAATGTGAATGATAGTCTGTGCCGAAGAATAAGTCCATCACACAGTCTTTTTTTGATACCGCGCCAAAAATACCGCCCATAGTACACTCCTTCAAATAAAAATCACGATAGAATCAACCTGTCCCGCACGAAAGGTACGGGACAGCAAAAAGGTTGCGGGAAAAAGAGAGATTATTCGCCGAGCAGACGTGCGAGGATTTCTTTGTATGCGTCCTCTTCGCCGCCCATATCTCTGCGGAAGCGGTCTTTGTCGAGTTTTTCGTGAGTGACAGTATCCCAGAAACGGCAGGTATCCGGCGAGATCTCGTCAGCCAAAACGATGGTGCCGTCTGCTGTTTTGCCGAATTCGAGTTTGAAGTCGATGAGGGAGATGTTGACGTCTTTTAAATAGTCCGTCAGGATCTCGTTGATTTTTAAAGCATAGGAAGCGATCAGGTCGAGTTCTTCTTTTGTGCAGAAGTTCATTGCCATGATGTGGTATTCGTTGACCATCGGATCGCCCAGAGCGTCGTCTTTATAGCAGTATTCGAGCACGGTTTTCGACAGCACAGTGCCCTCCGGCAGACCAAGGCGTTTTGCGAGGGAGCCTGCTGCAACGTTTCTGACAATGACTTCGAGCGGAACGATAGTTACTTTTTTTACGAGTGTTTCACGGTCGGAAAGTTCTTTGATCAGGTGGGTCGGCACGCCGTTTTTCTCGAGCAGTTTCATCAGATGGTTGGTAACACGGTTGTTGATGATGCCTTTGTCATGGATGGTACCTTTTTTGAGGCCGTTTAAAGCGGTTGCATCGTCTTTGTAATCGACGATATATGCGTTCTCGTCATCGGTTTTGAATACTTTTTTTGCTTTTCCTTCGTAGAGCAGTTCACGTTTTTCCATTGGATGGTTCCTCCTTTAAAATCACAAAACGGGACAAATCCCAGTTTAAAAAATGAGCGGAATGATTAAATCTCGCTTACATCGAGTGCGCTGTCTTTTTTGCGGACTTCGTCTGCCATCTGCTGTTTCATTTCGGCAAGTGCGTCGGCAAGATGGTCGTCCGACAATGCGAGCATCTGTACAGCCAAAAGCGCTGCGTTTTTCGCACCGTCGATTGCGACAGTTGCAACCGGAATACCGGCAGGCATCTGTACGGTCGAAAGCAGAGCATCCAAGCCGTCAAGTGTGGACGATTTGACCGGAATGCCGATGACCGGCAGGGTGGTGTGTGCAGCTAAAACGCCGGCTAAGTGTGCAGCTTTTCCGGCAGCGGCGATGATCACACCAAAGCCGTTTTCTTTTGCATTGTGCGAAAAAGCAGCGGCTTCTTCAGGTGTGCGGTGCGCAGACATGACGTGCGCCTCCACCTCGATGCCAAAGCGTTTGAGTTCGCGGATTGCAGGCGAAACAACAGGCAGATCGCTGTCGCTTCCCATGATGACAGCTACTTTTTTTGCAGCGGACATAGAAAAAACACTCCTTTAAAAAAGTGGGTATGCATAGAAAAAACAAAAAAGGCCGCGGAAAGTCCGCAGCCTTTTTTCGTTAACCGAATGCACGAATCCCATCAAAATGGTTGCAGGAATCCGCTGTGCATGTACACAGGTACACCATACCCAAAGAATAACCATGCGGCAAACCGCCCGGGTTTCGCTTCTTTTGCATCAGGCAGACTCCTTTCATTCGAAATCATATGCTACTATCTTATTTTATCGAAAAAGCGCGTCGAAAACAAGAGGGCAAACATAAAATTTGCACCTTTTAAATGCGCGGATAACTGTTCATTTTGCCAAAAAACAAAAGACACCGCACAGGGTGTTTTCCTGTGCGGTGCAGTGATTTATTCGTTTGGTGCTGCGTCTGTAAACAGCTCTTTTACGCTTGCAGTCAGCCCTGCGAGGCTTTGAATTTCCGAGGGAATGATGATCTTTGTCGCTTTTCCGTCGGCTGCTTTTGCAAATGCGTCGAGGCTCTTGAGTGCCAAAACTTTCTGGCTCGGGTCTGCCTGGGTCAACAGCTTTAAGCTGTCTGCATATGCTTCCTGCACGGCACGGATTGCCTGTGCTTCACCTTCTGCTTCGCGGATTTTCTTTTCACGAACAGCGTCTGCCTGCAAAATGGTTGCTTCCTTGACAGCCTCTGCACGCAGAATCTGCGACGCTTTTTCGCCCTCTGCCACAAGAATCTGCGAGCGTTTTTCGCCCTCTGCACGCAGAATGCTTTCGCGGCGTTCGCGCTCTGCTTTCATCTGGCGCTCCATTGCGTCCTGAATCTCACGCGGCGGCAGAATGTTCTTAAGCTCCACGCGGTTTACTTTGATGCCCCATTTGTCGGATGCAAGGTCGAGAATCGAGGTGATTTTGGTGTTTACTGTGTCGCGCGAGGTGAGTGTTGCGTCAAGCTCCAGTTCGCCGACGATGTTACGAAGCGTGGTTGCTGTCAGGTTCTCGATAGCCATCAATGGGTTATTGACACCGTATGTAAACAGCTTTGCGTCCGTGATCTGATAGAACACGACGGTGTCAATCTGCATGGTGACGTTATCCTTTGTAATCACCGGCTGCGGTTTAAAGTCGACAACGTGCTCTTTTAAGGAAACGCGTTTTGCAATCCGGTCAATAAACGGCACAAGGAAGTGAAGACCGGTGTTCCAGGTCTGATGATAACTGCCGATGCGCTCGATGACATACACCTGCGACTGCGGAACGACTTTGATGCGGGAAACAAGGATGATGAGCAAAAGAATGATAAGACCTAAGAAAATGTACAGTCCGATTGGCATAAAAAACACTCCTTTCAAGCTTGCTCTGACGGTTCAGAGGAATGGGCGGCGGGGCGCACAATCAGTTTCACCCCGGCGATTGATTCTACGATACAGTGCGTTTCGGCAGGGATCACCGTGCCGTCAGCGCTTCTGGCTGTCCACATCAGCCCGTCTGCAAACACGCGTCCGGTGTCCTCGACGTTGTTGATCGTTTCTTTGACCACGCAAACCGTACCGATCAAGCTGTCCGCATTCGTTGCAACCGGGGTACGGTTTTTGAGAATCGAACGCACGATCGGACGTGTGGCAATCAGCAGAAGAACGGATACTGCTAAGAATACGATCAGCTGTACCCACAAAGAACCGCCTGCCAGCGTGGTGATGCATGCGGCCAGTGAGCCGGCGGCAAACCACACAGCGACCAGTTCAACGGTGACCAGCTCCACGACGATGAGCACCACGGTCAACACTGCCCAGAGAATCAGATGCCAAATTTCCATTCAAAACGCCTCCTTGCCTTTGTTCTTACTCGTATCATAGCACATCTGTTTTTTGGTGGCAATCGTTTTTTGAATTGATTTTTCATTTCTTTTGACAGATTGGCAAAAAAGCGTCAAACAAGACGTTTGTTTATAAAAAATTCACACGAAAATAAATTAAGTTAAGTTTCCTAACAAAAAATCATTGACAAATAAACGGAATCGTGATACGCTGTTTTTGTCAGAAAAAACAATACGTGATGGAAGGAGAGAGATGCGTGTCAGAGTCAGAACAGAGCTGGGAGATGTTTCCCGTTCGTATGTTTATGATCTATGTGCTGTTTTATGCCGGGCAGGCGATGTACAACACGTTTTTGAACCTGTTTTTGTACAATCACGGTATGCAGATGGACCAGATCGGCTTTTTGAGTTCGTTTTCGACACTCGTGCTGGTGCTGATTCAGCCGCTCTGGGGCGTTTTAAGTGACAAGTCCAAGAGCAAAAACCGGATCATTGCGATGCTTTTAATTGTCAGTGCGATTGCGCTTCTCTCGTTTTATGCAATGCAGGCGGCGCTGTGGCTTTCGTTCTGTGTCGTGTTCTTTAACGTGTTTTTCAATCCAGCAGTCACCTTGCAGGACAACTACACGCTTGAACTTTTGGAACACAGCCGCTGGGACTTCGGACAGCTTCGGTTAGGTGGGACCGTCGGCTATGCGGTGTGCTCGCTGCTCGTCGGATTCATCATCGGCACAAACTACGGCCAGATTTTCTGGATGATGGCGCTTTTGTTTTTGTCCACTGCGGTGCTTTATTTCACGTCGCCGAATATTGCCGGTCACCGCCAAAAACACCAGAAAGTCAAATATTCTGTGATCTTAAAAAACAAAATGCTTGTGAGCATGTTTTTGTTTAATATCGTCTATTATATCGGCACAGCATTTTATTATCAGTTTTATTCGATTTATTTTCAGGAAGAGCTCGGTGCATCCTCGGGAATGGTCGGCATGCTGTCGATGTTCAGCGCATTGGCAGAGATTCCGTTTTTCTGGTTTGCCGCAAAGCTTCAAAAGCGGTTCGGTACGCGCAATCTGTTGCTGTTTGCAGGCATTGCAACGGCGTTTCGTTGGTTTACGCTGGCATTCGCCACAGCGCACTGGATGGTGCTTGCCATCAATATGTTAAACGGCTGCGGTTTTGTCGGCTTCAGCTATAGCTTAATCAAGTTTATCAATGACAATGTCCCCAAGGAAATGCGCGCGACGACACAGTCGTTAAACGGCATTTTGGGCATACTGTTTTCACGTATTATTTTCACACCGATCGGCGGTGTGCTGGCGGATCGGTTCGGTGTACAGCCGGTGCTGATTGCAAACGGCGTGTTGATTACACTGGGTGTTGTTCTGTTTGCCGTTTCGTATGCGCGGCTGCAAAAACAGCATGAATCCGCAGAGCAGAAGAGCATGATTTCCGCATGATGCGGTTGAGAATTTTTTCAGGGAGGAAGCAGCATGACACAGATTTTTACAAACCATATCGGCTATGACAGCGGTGATACCAAACAGGCCGTTTACCGCCGCAAAGACAAGGAAACACCCGTTTCGTTCTCCGTTGTCTGCGACAAAACAGATACCCCGGTGTTTACCGGAACGCTTGCGGAATGCGGCGAAGTCGATCGCTGGGAAACAGGCTATTATTATACGATGCGGTTTGATGACGTGCAGGAAGAGGGCACCTATTATCTCACTGTGACGGACGATGCAGGCAAAACCGCTCGTTCCTATCCGTTTCAGATTGCCAAAAATCTGCTCGAGGTGAGCACTCTTTCGGCAGTGGGCTATTATTTTAAAGCACAGCGCTCGACCGGCGAATATGAAGCGATCGACAAGCGTCTTCGCTTTGTCGGAAACCGTACAGGTACACATGATGTGCACGGCGGCTGGTATGATGCAACGGGTGACTATGGCGTACATCTGTCCCACCTTTGCCACACGAACTACTTTAACCCGCAGCAGGCAGCGTTTTCCGCATATGCGTTCTTTAAAATGAACGATCTGCTCGAAAAGGCAGAGTATCCGTACTACACCATGCTCAAACGCCGCATTTTGGAAGAGGGCATGTACGGTGCTGACTTTATGATGCGGATGCGCGCACCGTCTAAGAGCTTTTTCCGTTCCAAAAGCCGCACCATGGACGCATACGGCCCGGTTTCGAAAATGCGTGTGATCTCCTGCTCGTTCAGAAACCCGACCAAACGCAAAGGCGGCGGTGCATGGGGTGATTATAACGAAGTCACCGATTATGACTATGAAACCTCGTTCCGTTCGGGCGGCGGCTATGCGATTGCAGCACTTGCATATGCGGCACGCACCGCATTCCCGAGCGATTATACAAAAGAGGAATATTTAAACGCCGCAATCGAGTCGTATGAATACTTGGAAGCAAACAACGAGAAATACGCAAACGACGGCAAATGGAACCTGCTCGACGAATACTGCGCACTCGAAGCACTCATTGAAATTTACAAGACAACCCGCGAGTTTGATTATCTGCGCCGTGCCGGTCAGATGGCGGACCGCATCATGGATCGTTATGTTGCGATTGACGACACAATGGGTTATCTGCGTGTCAATGATACGGACCGTCCGTTCTTCCATGCGGCAGATGCCGGTATGCCGGTGGTGAACCTGCTTGATTATTATCGTATTTGCAGAGATTCGGAGAAGAAGGCGAAAGTATTAGACATCTGCGAGCGGCTGATGCGTCATGAAGTAGCTGTTACAAACGAGGTGGCAAACCCGTTCGGCTATGCAAGACAGCTTGTTATCGGCGGCGACGGTGTGAAAAAGACACAGTTCTTCTATCCGCATGATGTCGAAACTGCACCGTGGTGGCAGGGCGAGAATGCGCGCATTGCATCGCTTGCATCGGCAGCACGTTCGCTTGCTCAGGAAACAGCAGACGAAGCACTCGCCGCAGCGCTTAAAAAATATGCGGATGACCAGATAAACTGGGTGCTGGGCTTAAATCCGTTTGACAGCTGTATGCTTGAAGGTGAAGGAAGAAACAACATCGACTATTTCTTTGAATATGACCGCCGCGACTTTATCCAGTGTCCGGGCGGCATCGTCAACGGCATCACCGGCGGCCTGCATGATGAACACGGCATTGAATTTGTTTTCAAACCGACCGACGAAGTCATCGATAACTGGCGCTGGGCAGAGCAGTGGATTCCGCACGCAACATGGTATATGTATGCGCTGTGTTTAAAAAAAATCTGAGAATATTCCTTGCATTACGTATAGAAAAAGAGAAGAAGAGGGGATACGGGCGGCTTTTTTGAAAAGCCGCCCGTATTCTTTGAAAATGAGAAAATTCGATTGACAAACCGTATTTTGTGTGGTATCTATTCATTGAAGAAAAGAGAAGGGGAGAACGAAATCATGAATCTTCGGCGTGCTGCCGCAGCGGATACGGGACAATTTCCGTTTTATATGTTTTTAATTTATGTGATCTTTTATTCCGGTCATGCGTTTTACAATACATATACAACGCTGTTTTTGTATGAAAACGGACTGACACAGGCGCAGATTGGTATGGTCAATGCAGTGTTTACGACCATTTTGGTGTTTTTAAAACCGCTTTCTGGCGTGCTCAGTGACAAATCGAAAAACAAGGCGCAGATGATCGGTCTTTTGCTGATTGCAAACGCGGCGGTCTGTCTGGCGTTTTATATTTCGGCAACGGCGCTGTGGCTTGCGCTGTGCGTCGTGTTATATCAGCTTGTGTTCCAGCCGGTCTATACGATGCAGGAGAGCTACACGATTGAACTGATGGAAAAAAGCCGCTGGGATTACGGCAATATCCGGTTAGGCGGCACGCTCGGCTATGTGGCGGGCGCATTCATTGCCGGTATTGTGATCGGCGACGACTACGGCAGAATCTTCTGGATCATGGCGATTGTGTACGGCGTATCGGGTGTGCTCCAGCTGTTTGCAAGACCGATTGCCGGTCAGCGCAAGCAGAAAGAAAAGGTTAAGTACTCGGTTGTATTCCATCATGCACCGCTCATGTGCTTGATTGGATTTCAGCTGCTTTCTTCGCTCGGTTCGTCGTTCGGTATGTATTATTCGATCTATTTCCGCCATACACTCGGTGCACCGAGTGAGCTTTTATCGTGGATGACGGTGGTGGCAGCGCTTTCGGAACTGCCGTTTTTCTGGTATGCGAACCGGATTGAACGCAGCATCGGCACGCAGAACTTCATGACGATCGCCGTTTCGGCAACAGTGCTTAAAATGATGCTTCTGTCGTTTGTGACAAATCCGTATGTGGTACTCGGTTTGCAGGTGCTCGGCGGCATGGCGGTTGTCGGCAATGGATACAGTATTTTAAAATACATCAACGACGTTGTGCCGAAACAGATGCGCACCACCGCGATGATGGTGAATGCGATTGTCGTTACGATTTTTTCGAGCGTTGTATGTGCGCCGCTTGTCGGTGTGCTGGATGCACAGCTCGGCACACAGACAGTGCTGATTGTCGGCTCGGCGATTTCGATCGGCGCGGTGATTTTGTTCTCGGCGATTTTCCCGGTTGCAGTTACGCACCAGCAGAAAAAAGAAGCAATGCTCAAAGCGGCAATGGGCGAGAATGTTCTGCCGGCCGAGGAATGAGGATAAAAAAGAAGGATTCCGATTTGGAATCCTTCTTTTTGTTTATACGGAATGTATTAAAAGAGTATCTGCGTTTTTGGCTTCCACCATCTATGAATGATGGGAAATACTTTTATTCTGTAGACGATTTTGTTTGGCTGTGTTATGATGTAATTATAGAATTTCATGCGCTTCTGCTTACCTGTAAAAACGGCTTTTACACACAAACTGTTCGAAAGGAGATGAGAGGATGCATACCAGAAAGCGGATGATATTGGCATCAGTGCTTGCATGCCTGTTGGTTGTTTTTGGCGTTGCTTGGTATTATACGGCAGCGAATGTCACGGAGGAAAGCTTCACATTTGAGGTCGTCGATCCGGAAACCACGATGAAAGCAGGAGAACCCGCTTTGTTTACCGTGCGGCTGAATAATTTGACAAATTGGGATCTTGTGCTTGAGCATGGCGCGCCGCTGATTTCGCTGTTTCTTGTTCCGGAGGGCGAGGCGGCTCAGACAGGAATCGTGGGTGCAAGTTTGATGCAAACAACACTAAAAGCACATCAGTATGCGGAAGAAGAATTTCAAATTGATGCGTCAGAAGCGGGAAATTATGTACTGGTGGCGTTTTGCGCTTTTGAAACAAACGGCAAACAATATCGTTACGAATGCGACGATATTCTCATAAGCGTTACGGAGTAAATGTTCTCTCCGGTTTTGTGCGGCAAAGCGTATCTGTTCCGGCAAAAAAAGAGCTGATCTGCAAACGCAGATCAGCTCTTTTTGAATGATTAGAATCTTGTGTGGAAGGTGCGGTGAATGACATCGAGCTGCTGTTCGCGGGTCAGCTTGATGAAGTTTACTGCATAGCCCGAAACACGGATTGTCAGCTGCGGGTAAAGCTCCGGATGATCCATTGCATCAAGCAGGACCTCACGGTTTAAGACGTTGACGTTGATGTGGTGGCCTTCCTCCAAGAAGTAGCCGTCCATCAGGGTCACAAGGTTTTGTACCTGCTCGTCTGTTTCTTTGCCCAAAGCGCCCGGCACGATCGAGAAGGTGTAGGAAATGCCGTCCTCGGAGAGCTCATACGGCAGTTTTGCCACCGATTTCATCGAAGCGACACAGCCGTTTGCATCGCGGCCGTGCATCGGGTTTGCACCCGGTGCGAACGGTTCGCCGGCTTTGCGGCCGTCCGGTGTCGAACCGGTCTTTTTGCCGTATACGACGTTTGAAGTGATTGTGAGAATCGACATGGTCGGAATGCTCTCACGATAGGTGCGGTTTTTGCGCAGTTTTTTCATGAACATCTCGACCACAAAGGTTGCCAGGTCGTCAACACGCGGATCGTTGTTGCCGAATTTCGGGAAATCGCCTTCGATGGAGAAGTCGGTGATCAGTCCCTCTTCGTTGCGGATCGGCGTGACACGCGCATATTTGATTGCGGAAAGGCTGTCCGCCACAACGGAAAGACCTGCAAGGCCGCATGCAGAGGTGCGGATGATGTCCTCGTCATGGAGTGCCATCTGCAGTTTTTCGTAGCAGTATTTGTCGTGCATGTAGTGGATGATGTTGAGTGTGTTGATATAAAGTCTCGAGAGCCAGTCGCACACAAAGTCGAACCGTTTCATGACCTCGTCAAAATCGAGCGGACCGTCGCCGATCGGTGCAACGAGCGGACCGACCTGATCGCCGTGGACTTCGTCCTTGCCGCCGTTTAACGAATAGAGCAGTGCTTTTGCAAGGTTTGCACGTGCGCCGAAGAACTGCATCTGTTTGCCGATGCGCATTGCCGAAACACAGCATGCAATGCCATAGTCATCGCCGAATTTTGCGCGCATCAATTCGTCGTTTTCATACTGAATCGAGGAGGTTTCGATTGACAGTTTTGCGACGAATTTTTTGAAGTTTTCCGGCAGGCGGTCGCTCCACAGAACGGTCATGTTCGGCTCCGGTGCAGGGCCTAAGTTTGTGAGCGTGTGCAGGAAGCGGAATGTCATCTTGGTGACCAAAGTGCGGCCGTCGCCTGCCATGCCGCCGAGTGATTCGGTGATCCAGGTCGGGTCGCCGGAGAACAGCTCGTCATACGACGGTGTGCGCAGGAAGCGAACCATACGCAGTTTCATGACAAAGTGATCGACAAATTCCTGAATTTCGGACTCTGTGAACACGCCGTCCATCAAGTCGCGCTGTGCGTAGCAATCAAGGAAGGTGGACACACGGCCAAGCGACATTGCCGCGCCGTTTTGCTCTTTGACAGCGCCTAAATATGCAAAATAGAGCCACTGGATTGCCTCTTTTGTGTTGGTAGCCGGGCGGGAGATGTCAAAGCCATAGCTTGCCGCCATTGTTTTGAGTGCTTCGAGTGCACGGATCTGCTCGGACACTTCTTCGCGCAGACGAATGGTCGGGGAGTCCATGATGTCGAACACGAGCTCTGCCTGAAGCGCTTTTTTCTTTGCTTCGATCAGGCGGTCAACACCGTACAGCGGAACGCGGCGGTAGTCGCCGATGATGCGGCCGCGGCCGTATGCATCCGGCAGACCGGTGATGATGCCGGCGTGGCGTGCTTTTTTCATCTCGTCGGTGTATGCGTCGAACACACCGTCGTTGTGTGTTTTGCGGTGTTTGAATACACGGTCCATCTCCGGTGTGGTCTGACGGCCGTATGCTTTGAGCGAGTTTTTCACCATGCGGTATCCGCCGAACGGCATGACAGCGCGTTTGAGCGGTGCATCTGTCTGCAAACCGACGATTGTTTCGAGCTCTTTGTCGATATAGCCCGGTGCATGGGACGAAACGGTCGAGATTGTTTTCTCGTCGATGTCATAGACACCGCCGCGGCGGCGCTCCTCTGCCATCAGTTCGCTCACCTTGTTCCAAAGCGCAAGCGTGCGCTCGGTCGGCGGTGCCAGGAACGAACCGTCACCGGTGTACGGCGAATAGTTTTTCATAATAAAATCGCGGACATTGATGTCATCGCACCATTTGGAAGCAACAAAAACCATGAAAATCCTCCTGTGATTCAAGTATATTGCTTTGGTATAGTTGTGATATTTTTATCATACAATGCCCGGCGAAAAAAGTCAAATTTTAAGACCCCAAAATAAAAGCGGTTCTTTGCTTCTTTTCTGTGCGTGTGGTACAATAAATAGAGAATCAAACGGAATGAGGATCATTGCTATGGAAAACCTTTCAAATATCGGTGTCATTAAATCGCTCTGCGAACGGCACGGCTTTTCATTTTCAAAATCGCTCGGGCAGAATTTTCTCATTAACCCGAGCGTGTGTCCGCGTATGGCAGAACTGGGCGGTGCAAAACCGGGTGTCGGCGTCATTGAAATCGGCGCAGGCTTCGGCGTGCTCACCGTCGAGCTTGCCAAACGGGCAGACAAGGTCGTTGTGATCGAAATCGACGACAGCCTGTTTCCTGTTTTGAATGAAACACTTGCGGGCTATGACAATATCAAGCTTGTGCATTCCGATGTCATGGACGTCGACCTGCACGCGCTCATCCGCGAGGAGTTTGCAGGCATGGAGGTGTGCGTCTGCGCAAACCTGCCTTATTATGTCACTTCGCCGATTGTGATGCGCCTGCTCGAGGAGCGTCTGCCGGTGGAATCGGTGACTGTCATGGTACAGAAGGAAGCGGCACAGCGCCTGTGTGCGCCGATGGGATCAAGACAGTGCGGCGCGGTCACGGCGGCGGTGCAGTACTATAGCGAACCGGAAGTGCTGTTTCAGGTGTCCCGCGGGAGCTTTTTCCCGGCACCGAACGTCGATTCGGCGGTCATCCGGCTCTCCATCCGGAAAACACCGCCGGTCGAAACAGCGGACGAAGCATGGTTTTTCAAAGTGGTGCACGCGGCGTTTTCTCAGCGGCGGAAAACACTGCCGAATCCGCTGTCCGCGTCGCTCGGTATCAAAAAACAGTTGGTGATTGACGCGCTTTTATCCTGCGGCTTAACCGCAACCGCCCGCGCGGAGGAGTTAAGTCTTCATGAGTTTGCATCTCTTGCGGACAAACTGCTGGAGGCAAGGGGATGAGCCTCGGGGTCTATATCCATGTGCCGTTTTGTGCGAAAAAGTGTCCGTACTGCGATTTTTATTCGGGCGCGTATTCGTCGCAGACGGCAGAGGAATATATCGAAGCGGTTTGCGCACGGATTCGGGACTGGATGGTTCCGGGCGAGCAGGTGGACAGCGTCTATTTCGGCGGCGGCACGCCGGGACTGCTCTCGCCCGCACAGATCAGAAGAATGCTCGACGCGCTTTCCTCCCGGGCAGAGGTGCGCGGTGAAATTACGATGGAAACAAACCCGAATGTCGTGCGAAAAGAGCGGGTGCAGGAATACCGTGCGGCAGGGATAAACCGCTTGTCGATCGGCGTGCAGTCGTTTGACGATGGGGAGCTTTTGTCACTCGGGCGGGCGCATACATCCGCGCGCGCAGTCCGGGCAGTGAACGATGCGTATGACGCGGGAATCGCGAATCTCTCGATTGATCTGATGCTCGGCACACCCGGGCAGACGATCGATTCACTTTCTGCGTCACTGCAAACGGCCGTGTCGCTTCCGATTTCGCATTTGTCATCGTATCTGTTAAAAATCGAACCGGGTACGCCATATGCGGCAGATGAAACGCTTTGCGCGCGCTGTCCCGATGAGGATACGGCGGCGCAGATGTACTTAAAAACGGTCGAAACGCTCGAATCACACGGCTTTTCTCAGTATGAAATCTCGAATTTTGCACGTCCGGGATTTTTAAGCGTGCACAATTTAAAATACTGGCGGTGTGAGCCGTATATCGGCATCGGACCGGCGGCGCATTCGTGCGTAAACGGGCGGCGGTTTGCGTCAAAGCCCGATCGCGCGCTGTTTTGTGCGCACGCACTTGCCGGAACAAACGGCGACGTCGTCATGGAAGAAGGAACCGCCTGCGACGCCGAGGAAGTGCTGATGCTTGCCATGCGTTTGACAGAAGGCGTCGATGTTTCTGATTATTGCAAACGCTTTTCGATGCCGGAAACATCGTTTCTGCGCGCGTTTAGTCCGTATGAGCAGGCGGGTTATGTGGTGCGAAACGGAAGCAGGCTTCGCTTTACACCGGAAGGTTTTCTTGTGTCGAATGCGATTCTTTCGTCGGTGTTTGCAAAGCTTTCGATGTAATGCCGGAAGCTCCGGCAGTTGTTCAGCACGAAACGGCGGTTTCGTACTGCGCTAAAACGGCGTGCTCGATCTGGGCACGGTTTTCCTTGGAAATCGGGTGCACGATATCGCGGTAGGTGCCGGATTCGTCCTTTCGGCTCGGCATGGCGACAAACAGCCGGTTCGGCCCTTCGATGACTTTCAAATCATGGAGTGCGATCGCGTTGTCAAATGTGACGGAAACGATGGCGCGCAGCCGTCCGTCGTGCAGTAACTTGCGGATTCTCACGTCTGTGATGTTTAACATGGTTGTTGCTCCGTTTCTCCGACAAAAGATGTTGTTCCGGATGGATGTCGGCAGCCGCCCGGTGATAACCACAGTGTTGGACAATTTGAAAACTTTTATACGAGCATCCATTCGAATGACAAAAAACGGTTTCTTTTTTTCAAAAGATGCACTATAATAAAAGAAAAACGGCAGAAAGAAGAATGAAATCATGAATGAGCCTGTCATGAGCCCAGCGCTCTTAAACGATAAAAAACACATCCACTTTATCGGTATCGGCGGATCGGGGATGTTCCCGATTGCGCAGATTCTGCACGACAAAGGCTATTACCTGACCGGATCGGACAACAACGAAACCGATACGCTGGCGCTTGTGCGTGCGCTTGGCATTCCGGTGATGATGGGACAGCGCGCCGAAAATATCGAGGGCGCGGATCTGATCGTATACACCGCAGCAATCATGAGCGACAACGAAGAGCTGATTGCCGCAAAGGCAAGCGGTGTGCCGTGCATTGAACGAAGCGTCATGCTCGGCATTCTCACCCAGTGCTATGACAACGCACTGTGCGTCTGCGGTACGCACGGCAAAACGACGACATCCGCAATGCTCACCGAAATTCTCATTGACGCGGGACTTGACCCGACGGCAGTCATCGGCGGAAAGCTCCCGAGCATCGGCGGCAACGGCCGTGTGGGAAAAAGCGAGCGCATGGTGTGCGAGTCGTGCGAATTTGTCGATACGTTTTTAAAGCTTTCGCCGGATACGACGATCCTTTTGAACATCGACAACGACCACTTGGACTATTTTAAAACGATCGACAATCTGATTCACTCGTTCCACACGTTCTGTGCCATGACGAGCAAAGAGATCATCGCGTTCGGCGACGACGAAAAAGTCCGCCGTGCGTTAGAAGGGATCGAAAAGCCGATTACGTTCTACGGTTATTCGGAAGAAAACGAGTATTACCCGCAAAATATCGAACTGCATGAGGGCATTCATACGACCTTTACGCTCATGCACAAAGGCGAAGCACTCGGCGTGCTTGACTTGCATGTACCGGGCAAGCATAACGTGCTGAATGCAACCGCGGCAGTCATTGCGGCAATGAAAGCCGGTGCAACCTTTGAACAGGCAAAACAGGGACTCGCTGTGTTCCGCGGTGCAGGCCGCCGGTTTGAGGTGCTCGGTCATGTTGGCGGCGTGACGGTGGCAGACGACTATGCCCATCATCCGACCGAGGTGCGTGCAACGCTCGAAGCGGCAAAATCGATGCATTTTTCGCGTGTAATTGCCGTGCATCAGCCGTTTACGTATTCGCGTACCAAAGCGCTTCTCAATGAGTTTGCAGAAGTGCTGTCGATTGCCGATCATGTCGTGCTGTCGGAGATCATGGGCAGCCGCGAGAAAAATACGATCGGTATCTACAGCCGCGATCTCGGCGAGAAAATCCCGGGATGCGTCTGGTTTGACACATTCGATGAAATTGCCGATTACGTCGTAAAAGAAGCAAAGCCAGGAGATTTAATCATTACACTCGGCTGCGGCGATATCTATAAAGCCGCGAAAAAGATCGTCAAAGGACTGCACGAAAAGTTCGGCGAATAAATAAATCGAGTGAAAACAGCAGGGAAGTTCCCTGCTGTTTTTTTATGCGTTTTTTTAATAAAATGCTTGACAAACAATACTATGCGGTATATAGTATAACGCAAAGGGAGGTATAGGATGGATATTCAATTAAAACGCGGTCTGTTGGATGTTTGCGTCCTTGCCGCAATCAAAAATGAGGATTCCTACGGATATCAGATCATCAAGGATATGAAGCCGTATGTGCAGATTTCGGAATCAACACTCTATCCGATTCTGCGCCGGCTCGAAGCGGCATCTTATTTGACAGTTTGGACGGCAGAACACGGCGGACGGCTTCGGAAATACTATCATATTACACCGCTTGGGTTAAAACGCATCGATGATTTTAAACAGGAATGGAAAGAGATTGTTTCCATCTATCAATTTGTTGTCAGGGAGGAACAGAGAAATGACGAAGAATGAATTTCTGTCATCACTTTCTCAAACGCTTGCCGAACTGCCGGAGCAGGATGTTGCGCAGTCGCTTGCATATTACAGTGAGATGATCGACGATTATATGGAAAACGGCATGACGGAAGAGGAAGCGGTGGAAACACTTGGCTCGGTGGAAGAGGTGAGTGCACAGATTCTTGCGGATGTGCCGGTACAAGACCGGACCGAAGACGAACCTGCGCCGAGAAAATCGATGGAAGTATGGAAAATTGTCCTGCTGATTTTGGGTTCGCCGCTTTGGTTTCCGCTGCTGATCACTGCGGCATCTGTTTTGGTGTCTGTTTATGTTACAATTTGGGCAGTGGTGATATCGCTTTATACTGTGGTTGCTTCATTTGCAGCCGGTGCATTGGGCGGAATTCTCGGATGTGTTGCATTTGGTTTTCGTGCGGATGCCATTCAGGCGGTGCTCTTTCTGGGCGGCGGACTTGTGTGCGCCGGACTTGCAATTTTCTCGTTTTTTGGCTGTAACCAGGTTGCAAAAGGTGTTGTTTGGCTGAGCAGAACCATGTGGCTGTGGCTTGGACGTTGTTTTTGGCGGAGGGGAGATGCAGAATGAAAACAGCAAAAAAAGTATGGTTGATTGTGGCAGGCGGTCTGGTGCTCCTTGGGCTCATCCTTTTTGTTTGTGCACTTGCGTATACGGGCTTTGATGTACAAAATCTTTCGACCGTTTTGCTTCAGGAGAAGATCACCGTGATCGATGAACCGTTTCAGAATATCCGCATTGAAGAAACGGAAAGCGATGTAGAATTTGTATTATCGAACGACAATACCTGCAAGGTTTCTTATATGGAAGGTGAAGGCGTTTCTCGTACGGTTTATGTGCAGGACGGCACCCTGATTGTCAGACGCGAAGACGATCAAAAGTGGTTTATGCGCATTGGGATCTATACACAGAAGATGAAAACGACCGTTTATCTTCCGAAAAACGCGTATGAATCGCTTTATGTACGCTCGGTAAGCGGTAATATTTTCATTCCCTCATCGTTTTCATTTACACTGGCAACGATCGAAAATACAAGCGGAAACATTCAGTCAGCGGCGTCGATGGAAACAGAGCTGTTTGCGCGTACAGTGAGCGGCAATATCTCGATTGAGCAGGCATCACCGCAGACACTTACAGCGATCACGACCAGCGGCAATCTGTCCCTTTCGTCAATGACAGTTCGTGGCGAGGCGACAATGAAAACTGTAAGCGGTGATGTAAATCTCAAGCAGACCCGTGTGGAAAACGAGCTGTCCTGTTCGTCTACGAGCGGCAATGTGACGTTTGAACAGAGCGATGCCGGTTCTTTGCGTGTGGAAACCGTGAGCGGTGATGTATCCGGTACACTCCTTTCGCAAAAGATGTTTCAGGTGCAGACTACCAGCGGAGATACGAATGTGCCGCTGTCGCAATCGGGCGGTATTTGTACAGTGACGACAATGAGCGGTAATGTGCATCTTTCCGTGATGCCGGAATAAATGGTACCGGACGAAAAGTAAGCAGTTTTTCCTTCCCATATGTTGCATCATGAAAACAGCCTTGGATTATGCCAAGACTGTTTTCTGCGTTTTGTATCCATTTTTGTTTTTCCCCTTGCGTTTTTATCTTTTGACTCGTATAATAAACGGCGAATAACAAAGCTTTTTCAATATCAGAGGGGAAAAGAGATGAAATTAACTTGTTTTGCACGTCCGCCATTCTTTTTAAGACGGCTTGTCATGATGCTTTTGGGTGTCTTTGTGCAGGGGTTCGGACTTTCGTTTTTGATTATGATCGACTGGGGCACCGACCCGTGGACAGGATTTGTCATCGGACTGACAAAGCATTTTCCGATTTCCTACGGAAACTGCCAGCTTATTTGTGCGGCGGTGTTGTTTTTGGTGATTATCGCGTTTGATATGAGCAAAATCGGATTCGGTACAATCGGCAACATGGTGATCGTCGGTTATGTGGCGGACTTTTTCAGCGGACTTTGGACGCGTGTAATCGGTGAAGCGTTTTTTGACCAGATTCTTTGGAGCGGGCTTTTGCTCCTTCCGGCACTCGCTGTCTTTTTGGCAGGTGCATCGGCGTATCTGAGTGCGGATTTGGGCGGCTCTCCCTATGACGCGGTACCGTTTATTCTGTCTGCACATCTAAAGCGCATCCCGTTTAAATTTGTGCGCATGGGATGGGACGTAAGCTTTTTGGTACTCGGCTTTTTACTCGGCGGTCCGATCGGTGTCATTACGATCCTGATTGCATTTTTCTTAGGGCCGGCAATCGCGTGGTTCCAAAAGAAACTCTCCGTGTTTTTTAAAGAAAAAGAGCCGGCTTAGGAGGAGAGTGTCATGAACGAACAGCTGCAATCGTGGATCTGGGTGGATGATGCAGTCTATCCGAACGAACAGACAACGTTTCTTTGTCATGCGTCTGACCGGACGAACCACAACTATGCGGTCGCCGAATTTACGCACACATTTGCGTACGACAAACCGGTCGACTCGGTGCGGCTTACCGTGTGTGGCGATACGTCATTCCGGCTGTGGCTCAATGAGCAGTTTGTCGGAGCGGGTCCTGTCTGCGGCGGCGGTGATTTTTTGGAGGACCGTCCGCTGCCGAAGGTGTATCATAACACCTATGACGTTTCGGTTTGCGGGAACGCACTTCGCTTTTTTGCGCAAGTACAGCTTTCGCCGGTCGTGCTTTCTGATTATTCGCGCGGACACGGCGGATTTTGCCTTGCGGGTGTGGTCTGTTTTGCGGACGGAAGTACAGAAAGAATTTGTACAGATAATAATTGGAGCAGCAGAATCAACAGAAAGTATAAACAGCCGTACACGTTTGACAATACGATCAGCGAAACAGACTGGACGCCGGCAAAGCGGGTGGATGATATTTGGCATGCAGTCAAACCGCCGATTCCAATGATGTGTGAGGAGAAGATTTTGCCGCAGAATCATGGAGCAATCCGTGTGCCCGCGCATGAAACGTGTGCGGCAGAGGTGCTGTTTGACAAGATCTATGCAGGCTATGTAAGTTTCACTGTCACCTGTCAGGGAACCTGTAAGATTATCGTGAAGTGCCGCGAGATCAAAGACGGCGCTTATACGACAGAAACGATTACGACGGCAAGTGATCTTTCTTATCGGAGTTTTCAGTTCCACAGCATCGGGCAGTATACGATTGAAGTCACAAATGAGAGTGACGATGTGTGCATCATAGAGCCGTCGCTGATTTTTACGCACTATCCGGTGACGATGGAAGGTGCGTTTGACTGCAATGATGCAGAACTTAAAAAAGTGTACGACGTATGCAAGTGGACGCTTAAAAACTGCCGTCAGACGATTCACTTGGACAGCCCGCGGCATCAGGAACCGCTCGCATGTACGGGAGATTATTATATTGAAACGCTGATGACGGCGTTTTGCTTTGGAGATCTGCGGCTGTCTGCGTTTGATGTGATGCGTACAGCCGATCTGCTCGTTCAGCAGAAGGGACGCATGTTCCACACGACATACAGCTTGCTGTGGGTGCAGATGCTCAAAGAGGTCTATCAGTTTACCGGTGATGCTGGGCTCGTTTTTTATTGCAAAGACGCCTTGTGCCGTTTGCTTGCACGGTTTGACGGGTATCTTGGCGACACCGGTGTGCTGGAACATGCGTCCGATTATATGTTCGTTGACTGGATGGTGGTGGACGGATTTTCCTTGCATCATCCGCCGAAAGCGCTGGGACAGACGTGCTTGAATGCGTTTTATTATGGCGCGCTGCAAACGGCTGCCGAGCTGTTTGCGGTGATTGACGACACAGAATGGGCGAATACCTGTATTTCGCGGGCACAGCAGTTAAAGCAGGCGCACAACCGCTGCTTTTATGATACACAGCGGCAGCTGTATTTTGATGGGCTCAATACACCGACGCATACGAGTGAGTGGCTGCCCGAAAACCCGGATAAGCGGTATTATTCCAAGCACAGCAATACGCTGTCGGTGCTGTATGGATTGTGCGACCGCGAAACGGGCGTTTCGATTATGGAGCAGGTGATAAACGACGACAGCCTGACCGGCGTGCAGCCGTATTTCATGCATTTTGTATTGGAAGCGCTCAAAACAGTCGGACTCTTTGAGAAATACGGTTTTTCTCTGCTTGATAAGTGGAAAGACGTGGTGCGCACCTGTGATAAAGGACTTCAGGAGGGGTGGTATCGTTCGGAAGAGGGATATGCGTTTGACTACAGCCATGCGTGGGGCGGCACACCGGCGTATCAGATTCCTTCGATGATCTTAGGGTTTGAGATGGTCGAGCCGGGATTTAAAACAATCCGCCTGCATCCGCAGCTGTTTGGCCTTGAATGGGCGCATGTTTTAATGCCGACGCCGTATGGAATGATTACCTGTACATTAAAACAGGGTGAACCCGCAAAGCTTTCTGTACCTGAGGGAATGAGCGTTTTGTTCGAAGAAGAATGTTGAAAATCGGCGGGAATGCCGTTTTACAATAAAGGAGGAAGCACAATGATTTTTAATGATTATGACCGGATCGTATTTGCGGGAGATTCTGTAACCGATATGGAAAGCGCACAGCCGGTCGGTGAAGGACTCTTTGACAATGTCGGCAGAAGCTATGTCCGTATCATCGAGAACATGCTGTCGGCGGTCTATCCGGAGGTGCACGTCCGTGTGACAAACGCAGGCATCGGCGGCAATACAAGCCGTGATTTGCTGGCACGTTTTGACCGTGACGTCGTGCAATTAAATCCTGATTGGGTGTCGATCTGCATCGGCATCAACGATGTATGGCGCCAGTTCGACACACCTGCGATGCCGGATTATGCCGTATTTCCCGAGGAATACGAGCAGAATCTTGAAAAGATGATCGCGATGATTCCTCAGTCGGTGAAAGGTGTGTTTATCCTGTCACCGTATTATATGGAGCCGAACCGCGAGGATGTCATGCGTGCACGGATGGACGAGTATGTGGCAATCTGCAAAAAGCTCGCCGACAAATACGGCTTCCGGTTTGTCGATTTCCAGGCACTCTATGAGGATTACTGCAAAATCCGTCATTCCTCGTATATTGCGTGGGACCGCGTTCACCCGAATCAGGTGGGTGCAACCTTGATGGCGCGTGCCTTTTTGGCGCAGTGCGACTTTGACTACGCACACGAAGTACAGAAATAAGAAAAAATAAAAACACCCGTCTGTTCGTTTGAGCAGACGGGTATTTTTATGGATGGTGGTGCATTTTTTGATAAGCACCGGGCGAACAGCCGAAACGGCGCTTGAACAGACGGGTGAAGTGACAGAGATTCATAAAACCGCACTGCGCGGCAGCTTCGCTCACGGATAAAAGCTGGTTAGTGAGCAGGTTGCACGCACGGTTTAAGCGTGCCGAAATCAAATCCTCCTTGGGCGATACGCCGAAGAAGGCACGGTAGTACGCGTAAAACTGGCTTTTTGAAAGATTGACAAGCGCGCACATCTGCTCTGCGTCCCACGGTTCCTCGCAGCGGGAGAGAATGGAAAGACGCACCTGCCGAAACGGCTCAAACAGCGGGGGGACAGGCGCTTTGGCGGTTGTTTGCTCGCGAGAGAGCGAGAGGAATAGGCCGCGCAGCAGTGTGTCGGACATTTCGTCAAACCACATGTCTTTCGTCAAACATTCCGCCTGAATCTGAGCGAGCACATGATCAATGTGCTGCGGGTCGGACGGGTAAAACAGCGTGCAGGTGGGCAGTGTGTAGATC
>NZ_JACJKY010000041.1 GCF_016901855.1 Merdimmobilis hominis
TGACGAAGATGCAGAGGAAGATATCTCTGCATAAAAGTAATAACCGGAAGGCAAAATTGCCTTCCGGTTACATACCACCCTAAAAACTTCGCTAAGAACACATAGCAAAAGGAACAGGAGCTTTTTCATTCAGGTTTTCCGTTTTAAATCCGCACAGAACGTGCCAGAACCATCTGACTTCAATGAAACCGAGACGCATGAATTTCCGTTTTCACGCCACCCCCACCATTATGATTTCACCGGTGTCCGATGTCTGGCCGTTTCTGTTATGCAGACAATGTTTTATTTTTTGAATGAATGATCTGCGCAGTACGCAGAACTGGTTTTCCGTTTTAAATCCGCACAGAACGTGCCAGAACTGTTTGACTCCGATGAAACCGAGGCGCATGAACTTCCATTTTCACGCCACCCCCACCATTATGATTTCACCGGTGCCCGATGTTTAGGCCGTTTCTGTTATGCAGACAATGTTTTTGAAAAAGGATTGTTTTACGCAGTACACGAGAAAAACCGAACACTTTCTTCCTGCACCGCACAGTATCCTTTCAACGCTTTTTATGCTTTCAGCTTGAGTGTTACGATCTCGAATCCGCCCACAGAAAGCTCCACTTCCGCCGCATCGGAAGCAAGAACCTCCTGCTCACGTTCCATGAGATCACACCGTACGATTTCACGATAATTTTTATCAAACGAAACAAGAATACGATCCGGTGCGCCGGTATGCTCATACAGACGTACAATCACGCCGTCGCCTGCTTCCGCAGGTTTAACCGTTTCGATGATCGCGCTGCCTTCCACACTTGCAAACGAACCACAGCAAGCTTCGGTTTCTACCGTCTTAGATGCTTTCGCATAGTGAACCGGAATATTCAATTCATATGCTTCGAGTGCGACCTGTCCCTCTGCTTCATCACCTGCATGCGGATAGATCGAATACGTAAACGAATGCTGTGCAATATCTGCATGCTTGCCCGGATATTTCGGACTGCGAAGCAGGTTTAGATCCATTTCCGAACCTTTGATGCGATAGCCGTATTTGCAGTCGTTCAACAGTGCAACGCCGTAGTTATGATCGGAGAGATCCGCCCACTTGTTGCCGCACACTTCGAATTTCGCCATATCCCATGTGGTGTTATCCGTAGTGGAGCGTTTGATGTTGCCGAACTGAATCTCATACGACGCATTCTCTGCCATGACGTCTACGTCAAACGAAGTGCGAAGCATCTTGAACGATTCATTCCAGTCCACATTTGTTTCAAAATCGACGCGGGCAGATGTTGCCGACAGCCGGATTTTCTGGGTGAGCGTCGAGTTATGATAGGTATATTTCTGCTCCATCACTGCGCTCGTGCCATCCAGATATGCGTTTGCTTCCACGAGAGTAAATGCTTCCGGCGCTTTGTCACGATAGGTGATCGGGATATCCCAGCAGTCGCCTTTATCGCTGTATACGCTCAGGCGGTTTCCTTTTGTACCTGCTTTGAGCACTTCGACCTCGTTTGTCTTATCAAAGATGGAGGAGATTGTGCCGTCCTCGTCAAATGTTACACGCAGGAAGGTGTTTTCGATCATCTGACCGTCTGCATTCAGCTCAAATTCATCTGCCGAAATCTCCTCGCCTTCGTCCACGCGCGCATAACCCATCGGCGGGACAGTCACGAGTTTTAAGCCGTCTTCTGTCTGGACTACGCGGCTGACTTCCCAGGAAAGCGCGTTAATGAGCACATCGCCGCCGGCTTTATTTGCCACCATTTCATATGCTTCCTTGATTTTTTCGTTGACCTGCTCATAAAGCACTTTGTAGCGCGCGAGCGATTCGTCATAGACGCGGTCAATCGACGAACCCGGAATGATGTCATGGAACTGATACAGGAGTACTTCTTTCCAGACGTTATCGAGCCATTCTTTGTCATACGGCATTCCGGAAAGTGTCAGCGCAAATTCAAGTTCACGCAGTGACAGTTCCATTTTGCGGTTATACCATTTATTGCGTGCCTGTGTGGTGAGCGTACCCTGATGTTTCTCTAAGTAAAGCTCACCCGACCAGACCGGATACCGGTCTGTATCATGGTCAATGCGCTCAAAGAAGTCGCGTGCCCATTCCTGACGAACCGGAATGAGTCCCGAGAGGTTTTTCTCACGATTCAAACGCTCGATATGTGCCGGAGACGGTCCGCCGCCGCCGTCACCGATGCCGAACAGCATGAGTGCATTTTCGCTGACGTCGCTTTGTGCAAAATCACGCTCGACCTTTTTGATCGCTTTCGGTGTTGCCGGGCCGTTGTATGTTTCCTCAGCAAGCATATGTGTGAGCACTTCGGTGCCGTCGATGCCTTTCCACATGAATGTGTGGTGCGGGAACTTGTTGTGCTCGCTCCAGCTTAATTTCTGGGTCATGAAGTAATCAATGCCCGATTTTTTGAGGATCTGCGGCAGTGCGGCATTATAACCGAATACGTCCGGCAGCCAGAGGTTTTTGACATCGAAATCAAATTCATCTTTATAGAATTTCGTTCCGTACAAAATCTGGCGCACGAGCGCTTCACCGGAGGAAATGTTGGCGTCTGCCTCAACCCACATTGCACCCTGCGGCTCAAACTTGCCTTCTTTGACTTTCTGCTTGACCTTTTCATAAAGTGCAGGATAATGTTCTTTTACCCATGCAAAGAGCTGCGGCTGGCTTGCACCGAAACGATAGTCCTCATACCGTTCCATGTTCTCAACAGCCGTCGAGAACGTACGCGCACCTTTGCGGATCGTTTCACGGATCGGCCAAAGCCATGCAAGGTCGATGTGAGCATGTCCGATTGCCGAAATCGTCAGATCCGGATCGCCGCCTTTTTTCTCGAGTTCCGGACGAAGAATTTCGTTAACCGCATCAATTTCACGATCGGAAAAATCTCCCAAAACGCATGCAGCGTCATACAGTTTCTGCAAAACGCGCTGATGACGCGGTGTTTTTTCGTCAAGCGCTTCCATCAGTTCAAACAGCACCAGCATGTCATAGTAAAGCGTGCGTGCTTTTTCATTGCACACAGCAATCGACAGCTGTTCGACATGGCCGCCTTTATATGCACCGAACAAGTCGTTGCAGCCGGCATCCATCCAGAGATCGACTGCCTCGCCGCCGTTTGCTTTTTCTAAAAAGCGGTAGATACGTTTTGCCGGTGTGCCGAGCGACGGATCAAAATCCGAGCGAACAGAGGTCAGACCGCGTACCGGGCAGCCGGTATCGTCAAACACACACGCTTCGCCGCAGATGTCAAGCATCAATACAACGCTTTTGTCTTTGCACTCATTCGGAACGGTTCCTTTTAAATGAAACCATGCGCAGTCCCAAAGCGTTCCCCATGTATCACCTTTTTTCAAGTTCGGCAGATAGGTACCCGTTGTTTTTTGTGCAAACGGTACCGGCTCTTTCGTCACATAAGCCTCTGCATGGAGCTCTGCCACCGGCGTATACACTGTTTCTTTCAGCGCATCAATCGCCTGGCGGACTGCCATTTTCATATGTTGCTTGTAATATGCCATATAAGCACCTCATTTCAAGATAAAAAATATCCGTGGTTATTATACAGGAATTTTTCCGGTTTTACAATCGAAAAATGTTGATTCTTTTAAATTCTATAGCGGATCCCTTATATCATCGAAGGCAGCGGCTTTTCCATGATATAATCACGATTCACAAACCCGCCGGGAAGCGGATACTCTTTGGTTTCGATGATCTCAAACCCATTGCCCTGATAAGCACGCATTCCTAAACGGTTGTCCTGATTGACATTCAACCGAATCGGCTTTTGATATCGGGTAATCAGATCATTGAATACCGCGGAAGAAATATGCTTGCCGCGATACGTACTTTTGAGATAAAGCTTATCAAGATAAACATAGCCATCATACAGTTCATAAGCAATGAAACCCGCCGGTTCCCCATCGAACAGCACATAATCGTAACACATGCCCTGTGCTTGGAACGCTTTTATATGTTCGAAATCAAAGTACTTATGGATCAGCAGTTCGATCTGGCCCTCCGGCAATACGCCGTGATAGCACTCTCTCCAGATCGGTGCAGCAAAATCCTGAAGGTGTTCCAATTCATTTGTATCCATCGGATGATAAGTGACCATAAACTTCCTCCTGTCATATGATGAAAACGCTGATGCGTTATTTTTATATACTGCTTGCAGTATGAAAACAATATATATGGTTATTATATAGTAATTATTGTGGTTTTACAATCACAGATTTTACTATTTTAAACAAAATTCAGAAACCACTGCTCTAACATCCGATTGCGGACATCATCAATGTGCCAAACGCGCCTGCACACGGTCAACCGCTTGACACACTGTGCCGTTTCGCCGTACAATAAGAAAAAAGAACTCAGAAAGGATCGTTTTTTTATGACCGTTACCGAACGTTTTCTTCGTTATGTACAAATTGATACACAGTCAAAACCTGATATGGACGTTGTGCCGAGCACACGCAAGCAGCATGATCTGGCAAAACTTCTTGCAGAAGAACTGCAGGCTATGGGCGCACAGGTGACCTATGACACAGATCACTGCTATGTCTATGCATCCATCCCTGCAACCATCCAAACCAGCGCATCCCCGCTCGGACTGATTGCGCATATGGATACCTCTGATGCCGTGTCCGGAAAAGATGTAAAACCGCGCATCGTTTCCGCTTATCCGGGCGGCGATATTGTATTAAATGAAGCCGAGCATATTGTACTCTCTCCAACCGTATTTCCGGAAGTATCTGACTATATCGGACAGGACGTCATTGTAACCGACGGCACCACACTGCTCGGCGCGGACGACAAAGCCGGTGTTGCTGAAATTATGGCACTTGCTGAGCGCCTGCTTGCCGATCCATCCATTCCGCACGGTGAAATCCGCATTGCATTCACGCCGGACGAAGAAGTCGGAAACGGCGTTGCCGCATTTGACAACGATGTGTTCGGCGCACCGGTTGCTTATACAGTAGACGGTGGAAAAGTCGGCGAAATCGGCTATGAAACATTCAATGCGGCTTCACTGACACTAACGGTTCACGGTGTGAGCACACATCCCGGCTCGGCCAAGGGAAAAATGCAGAATGCACTGCTGCTCGGCATGGAATTTGAGTCGATGCTCCCCACCTTCGAAAAACCGGAATACACCGAACAGCGCGAAGGATTTTATCATCTGACCGATATGCAGGGTGACGTTGACACCGCTGTTTTACACTATATTCTCCGCGATCACGATGCAGAAAAACTCGAAGAAAAGAAACAGTGTGTGCGCAGAATCTGCGGATATTTAAATGAAAAATACGGGGAAGGTTCGTTTGAAGTCACCATCTCCGATGCTTACCGCAACATGCGCGAAGTCATCGAACAGCATTTCTATTTGGTGGAACAGGCCGAAGAAGCCATGAAAGAATGCGGTGTAGAGCCGTTTGAATCGGTTGTACGCGGCGGCACGGACGGTTCTGTCCTCTCATTCCGCGGAATCCCGTGTCCGAACCTTTCGACCGGCGGTCATAACTGTCACGGCAGATATGAATTTATCACAGTGCAGTCGCTTCAGAAAATGACTGATATTTTGGAGCGAATCGTTACACGTCACGCACAGTCCGCGCAAAAATGAAGCAGGATGTTGTTTATATTTTAGAATGCATTGACGGGACGCTGTACACCGGATGGACAAACGATCTTGATGCACGGATGCAGGCACATTTTACAAAACGCGGCGCCAAATACACCCGGTCGCATCCGCCGAAATCACTCGTATATGTGGAAATCCTTCCGGACAAGCAAACCGCACTGCGCAGAGAAGCGCAGATCAAGCGATTATCCCGTGCAAAAAAGCGCTCCCTCATTGAAACCTATCGTGCAAATATTGACAAATTGTATGGTTCAGGGTATGATAAAAGGGATTATTATCAATTCTATCGAATGGAAACGGAGCGTTTTACCATGTCAACCAATAAAGTCAGAACCCGTTTTGCGCCGAGTCCGACCGGCTATATGCACGTCGGCAACCTGCGCACTGCGCTTTATGCATATCTTCTTGCTAAGAAAAACGACGGTACCTTCATTCTCCGAATCGAAGATACCGACCGTGAGCGTTATGTCGAAGGCGCTGTTGATATCATCTACAACACCCTGCGTAAAACCGGCCTCATCTGGGACGAGGGTCCGGATGTCGGCGGTCCGGTCGGCCCGTATGTACAGAGCGAGCGCATGGGCATGTTCAAAGAATATGCTTTAAAACTTGTCGAGAGCGGTCACGCATACTACTGCTTCTGCGACAAAGAGCGTTTGGATGAAGTCCGCACCATTCAGCAGGCTTCCGGCATTGCACCGCGTTATGACGGTCACTGCCGCAACCTTTCTCCGGAAGAAATCCAGGCAAAACTTGACGCCGGCGTTCCTTACGTCATCCGTCAGAAAATGCCGACCACCGGCACCACTTCGTTTGAGGACGAAGTATACGGCACAGTAACTGTCGAGAACGAAACACTCGACGATCAGATTCTCATCAAAACGGACGGCATGCCGACCTATAACTTCGCAAACGTTGTCGACGACCACACCATGGGCATCACCCACGTGATCCGCGGCAATGAATACCTCTCCTCCACGCCGAAATACAATCTGCTGTATGAGGCATTCGGATGGGAAAAACCGGTCTACGTACACTGCGCACCGGTTATGAAAAACCACACTGAGAAACTCTCGAAACGAAACGGCGACGCATCGTTTGAAGACCTGCTCGCCAAAGGCTATCTGACCGAAGCGATCATCAACTATATCGCACTGCTCGGCTGGAGCCCGAAAGGCGAAAACGAGATCTTCACCCTGCCGGAGCTGGTTGAGGAATTTGATGTATCCGGTATTTCCAAATCGCCGGCAATCTTTGACACACAGAAACTGCGTGCCATCAACGGTGCATACATCCGCAAACTGTCGCCGGAAGCATTCTTGGAGCAGGCACTGCCGTACATCCGTCAGACCTGCAAGAGCGAATCGGTCGATCTGCCGACACTTTGCGCAATGCTTCAGCCGCGCACCGAGATC
>NZ_JACJKY010000042.1 GCF_016901855.1 Merdimmobilis hominis
TTACCTCCGATCAGTCTGAATTGCGAGAAATTCAGACTGGTCGGGCGGCCCCCTACAACGTGGGAATGATGGGGTTCCTCTATATAGAAAAACGCACCTGCAGAATGGGGCAACAGCCCCAACAGCAAGTGCGTTTCTTTTTAGTTCGTGTAAATCATGGCATGACGGTTCAGTATGAAAGGCGTAAAGCCACGGTGAACAGCAAGCGACTTTTTTGACAGCCTGCGCTCTGTCGCATTATGTCGAAACGCTTTTTGCTTCATGGCGGCTCCCTCCGTGGGCCGCCGATCCCGCCAGCGTCAGGGCGTCATTCCGTATGAGGGCATAAAGAATGGCGGCCTTGATTTTGTCAAAGCCGCCGTAATGTAATCAGGCATGGGAAATGGGCTGCTGCACGACGGCTTTTTTTCTTTTGCCGTCGTCCGGCAGATTGAAGTTATAAACCTATTTTTAGTACAAGCCGAGTTTGTCGGCCCATTCTGTCAGTCGTTCCACCATGCCTTTTGAATCATCAGAACGTGGATGGTTTTCTCTGTAATGCTGCATTGAAACAGCCAGTAAAGCAACAACTAAAAGTACAATGACTATGCGTTTTTTCATTCAATACCTCTCATGTTAGGCCGCCAAATTTCACTTAACGCGCCGCCTCTTTTGGTATAAAGATTGCCAGTATAATGTAAAGCATTAGCCCACTTCCATACACCATAATCAATAAGGCGCAGATAATACGCACAATCTTCGGAGAAAGGCCGAAATATTCAGCAATACCCCCACAGACACCGGCAATCCACCGATTATCTCTTGATCTACGAAGTTTATTTGCCATGATGTCTTTTCTCCTTTCCGCCGTGTCTATGCAACAGTAATATGAACACAGCAAGGCAACCACACACCAATAGGATAAAGATACTTCCGATTAGATTAGCAGTCGTCATTTCATAATAGCCAGCGACACCTAACAGGGCTGTAATAGGATAAAAAGTTCTTGTCAGGTTAGACATACTCATAAACAGCCCAGCGAAAGAATAAATTTCTGCCAGCAGCAAAGCCAGCCAATAGCTCTTTTTGGTATAGGACACTAACGCAATAATTGGAGATACCGCTAAAAAGACACCAATGCCCTCTAACAGATAACTCTTAAAAAAGGATAGTACCATTCCCACAGATAGATCGGTATGATGCAAAACCAATTCTACGGAAAAGGTAATTGCAAAAAGCAATAAATAAATCAAAATGCTAATTACAAAGGTCACAATCATTTTTGCTGCGGTCAATGTAGTTTCATTCACGGGGATCAGCAACAATGATTTCAAGGTGTCGTCTTGTTCCTCCCGGCAAATCATATAACTTCCGAGCATTGCAACGATGGCAGGCAGAACAAACATGGTAGCCCACGGTTGCACCATTGTCATGTACCAGCCTGCATCACTCAAATAAAACCCATCAACGGTTGTTTCCCGTCCCGCTACCAGCACAATGACCGCAATCAATACAGTTGCAAAGACAGTAAGCAAGATGATACTGGAACGGCGAAGTTTTCTCCATTCCGCCCAAAGCATTTTTCGCATCAAATCACCTCACTTTCTCTTGCGAAGCGAAAAAGCAGCAAATAGCACAGACAGCGCATCCCAAATAAAGATACAGAACAACGCCAGCGGGACATTGATATTCTGTGCGAAAGCAAGTCCCTGAATATTTCCGCTTCTTGCAATGATAACGGAAATGCTGGACACAGGATGCAGGTACATACTGATTGACGTGATAAAAAAGCCGAGAAATACATAAAGCAGCGTCATGCAAACGGGAAAAATATAGCCCTTTTTTGAAGCGGCAAGGGCTAAAATCGGCATAACAGCAAAAGCGGTCAATACGCCAATCTCCAAACACCTTTCTGCCAAAAATCCAACACTCTGCCACTCAAAAGCGACAAATCCGGGCAAAACACTGAATAGAACCGTAGCCACCGCCGAAATCAGCATGAAAACAATGGAATAGATCAACACAACAATAAACTTGCTGAAAAAATATCCCATTTTACTGACAGGGACAATCCAAAGCTGTTTGAGCATATCATAGCGGTTTTCATCGTGCATCAGCACAACACAAAATACGCCCAGCACAAAGGGAAGGATGATAAAGGGGGTATATCCAAAGGCGGCCAGCTTGTAAAACGCTACCGGGTCAATACCGCTCGCCTCAAAATAGTTGTAATAGACAAAAGAGAAAAACGGCATGATAAACGCAGCCAGCAGCATAAACCAAATCATTTTCTTGCGCCGCAGTTTCAAAAATTCTGTCTGAACCAAATTAAGCAATTCCCTCACCCCCCGTAATTCTTTTGAAATAGTCCTCCAAAGTATCATTACAGAGCTGGGAACTGATAACGGACACATCGTGCATAACAAGAGCTTTGTTGACTGCTCCCATATCCAGAGAAGTGTCATAGATACATAATGTGTGCCCATCGTACATATCAAAATTTGTCACATGAAATTCCTGCTCCAAAATCAGCATGGCCTTTGGCATATCACTTATCCGAAGCAGAATATACTTCCGATTTTTCTTTTCTAACACTTTCATGGTATTTTCTACCAGCAAGGTTCCGTGGTCGATAATACCAATATCATCCGCCAGAAGCGAAATCTCAGAAAGGATATGACTGGAAATCAAAATCGTTTTTCCACGTTCCGCGCTTAAATGTTTGATAAAGTCCCGCATTTCCGCAATGCCAATGGGGTCAAGTCCGTTGGTCGGTTCATCGAGGATTAAAAGTTCCGGGTCATGCAGAATTGCATTGGCAATGCCGAGCCGCTGCTTCATTCCCAGCGAATACTTGCTGAACAGCTTTTTATCTTTGTATGGTAGTCCCACCACTTTCAAAGCGTTTTTAACGGCGTTGGGGGCAGCAGTACCACGCAGCCTTGCGAAAATTTCAAGGTTCTCTGTTCCGGTTAGATTAGGATAGAACCCCGGCGTTTCAATAATTGCGCCAATGCGGGGATAAATACGTTTCTCATGGCCTTTGATGTTCTGTCCGAACACATCTACCTCGCCGGAAGTAATAGATGTCAGACCTAAAATCATCTTCATAATGGTGGTTTTTCCAGCTCCATTACGTCCCAGCAACCCATATATGCGCCCTTTCTTCACATGAAGATTAACGTCTTTCACGGCAGCCTGATCCCCGTAAGTTTTTGTTAGTTGTTTTGTTTCGATCAGATAATCGCTCATACTTATTTCCTCACTTTCCGGGCTGTAATGCCGCGATATAATACCGGCATCTCCAACCACAAGGCCAGTATAAAACACAAACCTTGCCATAACCTTGCCGAGATAAAAATTTTTCAAAAAAAGCTCTGCGAAATCACAGAGCTTTCGGAAGTATAATGGTAAATGTTGTTCCGGCTTCGGGAATACTGTCTGCTGTGATGGTGCCTTTATGGGCGTTCACCAGTTCTTTTGCAATGGAGAGGCCCAGCCCGTTCCCTCTGACAGACCGGGAACGGTCGCATTGATACATCCGTTCAAAGATATGGGGAAGATCTGCGTCAGAAATCCCTTTCCCGTTATCCGCCACCATGATTTTTGCCTGCTGCTCCGTTTCGGTCACGGTCAGGGTCACTTGTCTTGCGCCGCTGTGCGTCAGGATATTTTGCAGCAGGTTATTGAGAATACGGGTATAGGCGGTAGGGTCAACCCTCGTCATGTATTCTGTTTCGGGTATCTCAATTTCATAGGTGAGATCGTGGCTTTCCAGCAGCGGCACCCAGTCGGCCATGATGTCGCGGGAAAGTTCGTTCAGGTCGCAGACTTCAAAATGAAAAATCTGTTCCCCGGCGTCCAGCTTCACCCATTCAAACAGGGCGGTCACAAAGTCTTTCAGGTAGTGGGCTTTTTCCATAGCCACCCGGATATATTCTTCCTGCTCGGCCCCTGTCACCATCTTGCTTTCTACGGCCTCCAAATAGCCCACCAGAGAAGCAAGAGGGGTTTTTACATCATGGGAAAGGCTCGTCATAAGCCGTTTATAAGCCTGCTCGGATTGCTTTTGCTGGATCAGCCGGGATTGGCTGCTCATAGCAATTTCGTTGATGTCATAACAGATTTGCTTTGTTAGGTCACTTTCCCGCGCCAGCACACGGCGGTTTAGGTTCCCGTTCTTTATATCCGTCAAGGCATCTTTAATAAGGGAAAGCTGACCCCGGACACGGTGAAGTTTTGCTAAAAGCCAGCCAATTACCAGCAGGGCAATCAATAGGGCCAGCAGCAGATAAAGATTTAACTCCATACTCATGCCTCCTTATTAAACCGATACCCCACACCCCGGACGGTTTGAATATAAAACGGCTGTTCTGGATTTGGCTCAATCTTCTTCCGTAGTTTGCTGATAAAGGCCATGATATTGTTATCGTCAAAGTCGTATTCTTCCGTCCATACCTGTGTGTAAAGCTGCTTTTTTGTAAACACCCGGCCTTTATTGGATGCCAAAAGCAGAAGCAAATCAAATTCTTTGCCGGTTAGCTCTACCGGGATATTTTGGACAATCACCGTCCGATTGACTTTATCAATCACCATATCTTTCAGAAGCATGGTGGCGGCCTCGTTCCCGGTCACGGGATTTAAGGTAGTATAGCGCCGGATAAGCGAATTGACGCGGGCCATCAGCTCGTTAATGCTGAAAGGCTTTGTCAGGTAATCGTCTGCCCCCAGCCGCAGGCCGGAAACCTTATCTTCCTCATCGCTTTTGGCAGTCAGCATCAGCACCGGCACATTATTTTTCTCCCGGATTTTCTGCAATACCTGAAAGCCGTCCATACCCGGCATCATCACATCCAGAATAATCAGGCAACAGGCATCTTTGTTTTCTTTCAGCAGCCGCAAGCCTTCTAAACCGCCATGCGCCACCACCGCAGACAAATTTTCCTGTTCCACACATTTTTTCATCAAGGCACAAAGTTCCTTGTCGTCATCTATAATCAAAACACTATTCATGTTTCAAGGCCCTCCCTTGCTTTGTCCTGCCGTCCACCGGCTTTTGGGCGTCTTTGGGTATTAGCCAAACCGTTCCCATTTTTTCAGCTCCCGGAATGCGTCCCTCGGAGCAATAATAATTGATCTGCCGTGGAGAAATTCCCCATTTCTCGCCGGCTTCTCTTAAAGTCATATAATCCATTGCACATACCTCCAGCACCTATTATACTTCGCTCTTTCGAAGAATACAAGCCAAGAAACATGAACGCCTAAATAAGAATATGAAAAATAAGTATAAACGATATAAAAGGAACCTCTTGCGTTATCAAAGCAAGAGGTTCCTTATTTGGTTTAATTTAGCCCTCCAATAAGAGCTTCAACTTTTTAAGGACCTTCATTTTCCGAACGTGAACAGCATTGCGGTACACGCCAGAACACCAGCCATATATTGCCATTTCACAAGTCATCTTGGTATTCTGATACCATCAGCAGCCCTCCTTCTGAAAAACGGCATAAGAAAAGCAGGAAACCTGCTTCAAGATTTCCTGCTCGGTGGTGCCGCCGATAGGCAGCGGGTATTCAGCTTTGAAAGTTCGAGTTAAGGTGGCCAGATGATGGCCACCACGAATCCTCCTTCTCTAACTAACGGAATTCATCGTAGTACCTACTGCCATTCCAACCAATGTTATTCAAAATATCCATTCAAATAATCAGCCGTATCCTCACTCACTTCAAAAGTCATATCCAACCCGCCAATTTCAAAACTGATATAATCCCCATTGTATAGGGTGATGGTAGCAATATCATATAGTGTTCCATCGGTATCCGTCTGCCCCAGTTTGATTGTTTTCTCTTGTGCTAATCCAAAAGAACCAATTATAGCCGCTTCATCTGGCAGCGTTTTTAATTCCCATTGATCTAAATTCAGCGCCGAAACAAAATTCTTGATTTCCTCTGTATCAGTAATCGTATCAATAACTTCCGCTGTATCAGGAGAGATAACAGCTATTTCCTGTGCCTTTGAAATATCATCTCCATAATCGGAAGTATTTGTATTTTCGTTGGCTTGACAACCGCAAAGGAGTGCCAGTATTGCCACTAATGTAATCAATATTTTTTTCATAATATCCTCACTTTCCTTTCTGCTGATAGGCTTCATTCATAATCAAGAGCCGATAGGCACGAACAAGGCCAGACATATAAATACATAAAAATGTTCCAATTCCTGCAACAACCATTCCCGCAGCTAAAGCAATCGTATCTGCAAAGAGTAATTCTGCCGGAATAATTAAGGGAAAAAACAGAAATCCTAACGCAATTAAAGCAATTCCGATTAAGTTAAATAGTTGAAGGAATTTCTTTTTTTCTGCGTATGCCGTATTTAATTCCGCCTTTACGGTCTTATCAAATAGCAGAGGTTCCTTCCAGAGTTTTCTATATGGATTATCTGTTAATTTGACAGAGAATAGGAGAACAATCCCCACAATCAATATCAGCATAAACAGAAGCATGGAAATATCCGAAAACATAAACGAGATTGCAAGACTACCGACCATGATGCCTACGGCAATCGCAATTTTAAGATACTTCCTCTTTTGATACAAAAGGAAACCATCTGCCATTTCCCGGCTTACATATATTCCTTGCTCCGCAGCGGATTCCGGTGTCTGTGTACCTTCCTCATTCAATAAATAGTCGAGTGTCACATTAAAAATTTTGCTCATGCGAACAATCTTTTCTGTTTCTGGATAACCATTGTCGCGCTCCCATTTGCTGATAGCCTGTCTGGATACGCCCAACTGATAGGATAGTTCCTCCTGTGACAGCCCGGCTTCTTTCCGCAGCTTTTGTATTTTTTCCCCGAAGGTCATATTGGTATCCTCCTTTCGCTATCAGTATACGATTTTTAC
>NZ_JACJKY010000043.1 GCF_016901855.1 Merdimmobilis hominis
ACCACATTTTTGTATTGGTGGTTTTCATTTGTTCAACCCACTTACAAAGAAAACAGTATCAAAAGAATTGTTAAACAGTATTGCAATGGAATTACAAAAGTATAAAGATATTGAATTTTATACTTGTCATTGCACTGGTGAAAAGGCATATCATTATCTATCTCAACAAATGGATAATATGAATTATATGTCTTGCGGTGATGTTATTGAAATCTAAATCGGAATTTGATGAGGTGTAATTATGGTAAGAATTGCAACAGTAAATGATGCAGAGCAATTAAACATCTTAAATGATGAATTTAATGGTGAGAGCGAAACAAGCATAGACAATATTAGAAATTCCCTTATGAATAATAAACAGGAAGTTGTTATCGTTGCTGATGAAGATGATATGTTAGTTGGATTTGTTTGTGTTCAGCTTAAAAAATCGTTCTGCTATGATGAATATATGCCTGAAATTACAGAAGTGTATGTTAAACCAGCATACAGAAAAAGAGGCTTAGCGAGTGAGATGATTACTTTTGCAGAGGCTTATTGTAGTAAGAATTATCCACTTCACCAATATGAACTTCTAACAGGACAAGAAAATCTTGTTGCACAAACTGTATATAATAAACTTGGATATGTAGATGATAATGAACTTCATTTATCAAAACGAGTTAAGAGATAGTCAAATCCTAATTTGAGGAGATGTTCTTATGTATGGATTACTTATATTGAATTTCGTAATACCGTTCGTGATGATTTTTGTGGGATATATCTTAAAGAAGCACCCTGTAAAAGATATGAACTCTGGCAACGGGTACAACACACCTTCCTCACGAAAGTCACAAGAGCATTGGGATTATGCACAAAGCATAGCGCCTAATATTTTTATTGGTATTGGCAAAACATTAGGTTTGGTAGAAATCGTTTTGTGTATATCCTTACTTTTTCTTAATATTTCCGCACAGTCTACCGTATTTGCAGGAGTAGCCGTTGGAATTATATTTCTGTTTTTTGGGTTTTACAAAACTGAAACAGGAATAAAAAACAAATTTTTGGATGATAAATTCTAACTTAGTATAAAAGCAGCAGCGAGCTACCGACTCTTGTAGCCCCCGGCAGGGCGCAAAGGCACTTTCATACTGCCAGCCCCAAAGGGGCGGTGGTGTGAAAGTGCTTTTGCGTTACTTTCTCACAAGAAAGTAACAAAGAGGTTGTGGCCTGCGGCCAGTTATGGTAAAATAGGAATAGTAGGATATGGGCTTTTTGCAGGAAAGGGACGGGTGATTTTATAGGTACAACCATTTCGGGAATGACGGGCCGGGGAAGTATCCGGCACAACAACAGGAGCTTTTCAGCGGCGAATGTAGACCGGAGCAGGTCGGAGCAGAATGTCACCTTTTGCAACGAGGATTTGAAAAAGGTGTACCACGAACTTTTCGATGAAGCCCTGGCTGCCTACAATGCCAAAAAGAAAAAGACCAGGGACAAGATACCAGACTACTATGAGCATATCCGGCAGAGCAAGCAGGAAAAGCTATTTCACGAGGCTATCTTCCAGATCGGCAACTTGACAGACTGCGGGTGCGGCTCCCCTGGAGGGGAACGGGCGGCGGCAGCTCTCAAAGAGTTTGCAGAGTCCTTCCAGGAGCGCAACCCTCATCTGCGGGTGTTTAATATGGTGCTGCACATGGACGAGGCCACGCCCCACCTCCATGTGGACTTCGTGCCGGTGGCAACGGAGCAGAGCCGGGGCCTTTCGACGCGGGTATCAATGAAACAAGCGTTAAAGCAGCAGGGATTTGAAGGGCTGGGCCGGAAGCAGACGGAATGGAAAGCCTGGATGGAACGGGAGAAAGAATCCCTAACGGAAATCGCCCAGGCGCACGAGTTTGAGATTATCAGCTTGGGCGGTGGTCGGCCTCATATGGAGCTGCCAGAGTACAGAGCAGCGGCCCAGCGGCTTGAAGCTATCCAGGAACAGGTGACAGCGGCAGAGCAGGAGATCGCGGCCCTGGAAAAGCAGAGAAAGGCCCTGCAAGGGAATGTGAAGCTGCTGAAAGCGGTGGAGAAGGTCAAGCCCGATTTGGACGCAATACAGCCGGAAAAGACGCTGACAGGGGCCGTCAAGGGCGTGACGGTGGAGCAGGTGAAGGAGCTGAAGGCGGCGGTGATCCGGGGCGCGGCGGCAGAGCAGAAGGTGCGGGAGCTGAAGGTAGAAAACCAACAGCTTCAGCAGAAAATCCCCTCGACGAAAGAAAAGCTGAAGGAGGCCCAGGAGCGGCAGCGGCTTGAAAATGAAAACCGGCAGCTCAAAGTGCAGGTGGAATACCTGGAAGAAGATTTGAGCCGGGCGCGCGGGTTTTCGGCGCGGCTCCAGGAAGGGATCGGGGCGGTGCTGGATTTCCTGGATCGGCACTTGCCAGAGCAGTTCCGGCCCCTGGTCGAAAAGGCGCGTGAGCTGCTACCTGTGCCAGAAGTGCAGCAGCCGGAAAGAGAGCAGGAACGGAGCCACACCTGGGGTGGTATGGAGCTGTAAAAGAAGCCTGTCAGGGGGCCTGGCAAGAGCCGCCCGGACAGGCTATAATAACAGTAAAAATAGGGAATAAAATATATTGATAATATATGCCCCCCTATGGGGGTACAGGGGATAGCAGGAAGTTAGCGTGTCGTAAAATAGGGAATAAAATATATTGATAATATATGCCCCCCTATGGCCTTTAGGCCAGGGAAAAAATAATAAAATATTCTCTCTCGGACAGGGAGAAAGTCGGAGGGGGTTATGGGGGTGAGCGGCGGGGTGTGGGAATGTGGTAAACCTGAAAGGTTTTCCATCATTTCCATGCCCCAGAGCGAGGGGGAAAAGGGGGAGGTGACTTTCTCTTTAAGGCCCCGAAGGGGCCGCTCTTTGGCTCCCCCTTTTCCCCCTGTGGGTTTGCAGAATGTACGAAAAGAGGTGTAAGGAATGGCGGATCAGCAAGCAGCACTGGAACGGCTGCGGGAACTTTATAGGGAAAAGAACGAGCATTTAGGGAAGTTTTTGGAGCCGGTGGAGCCGTATGAGTTTTATCGTGAGATCTTCCCGAAAGGATCTTTCGAGAGGAAGGGTCATTTTGAGGACAGGAAGGGAAACGGGATCGCGGTGACGGTGCCGAAAGGTGAGGTTGACAAGGCTACTGGTATTGCCCTGCAGATTGAGGGGGACGGTAAAGCGAAACGCTGTACCATTACTGACGAGCTGGACGAGCTGCGGGAGCTGCAAGACACCGATTTCACGATTATGTCCCCTATCTCCTATTTTGGACGGCGGCGGTGCGGCAAAAATGCCCGGTATCTCTATGCCCTGGTCTTTGACCTGGACGGGGTGGGTATGCCACAGCTTCGGGACACGCTGCACCAGATGAACAAGGATATTCTGCCCCAGGCAACCTTTGTTGTAAACAGCGGGACGGGGCTTCACCTGTATTATGTGCTGAAAGAGCCGGTGCCTATGTACCCGCACAACCAAAAATGCTTGAAAGAGCTGAAATATGCCCTTACCCGGCAGATTTGGAATAAGTTTACCTCCACCATCAAGGAGCCGCAAATGCAGGGGATTTTGCAGGGTTTTCGGGTGGTCGGCTCCGGCTCGAAGTTGGGGCGTGAGTACCCTGTGAGGGCGTTCCGGCTCGGCGGGCCGGTGGAGCTGGCGCGGCTGCTTGATTATATCCCGGACAGTAACGGGGAGCAGCAGCGGCTTGAGGGGCTTATGAGAAAGAGCCGCCTGTCGCTGGCCGAGGCGAAGGAGAAGTATCCGGATTGGTATGAGCGGCGGATTGTCAAGAAGGAGCGGCGGGGCCGCTGGACAGTCAAGCGTGACCTTTACGACTGGTGGCTGCACCGGATCGCCGATGAAATCCGGGTGGGACATCGTTTCTATGGCATTATGACGCTGGCGATTTATGCGAAAAAATGCGGGATAGACGAGGACGAGCTGCGTCGGGACGCTTTCGCACTGCTCCGGCCCTACGATGATATGAGTGTGGAGGATATAAACCGCTTTACAAAAGATGATGTGGTGTGCGCCCTGGAGATGTTCAACGAGGACTATGTGACATTCCCCAGGGACGATATAGCGAAGCTCTCCGGCCTGACTATGCCTGTCAATAAGCGTAATTTTCAAAAACAAGCAGATCATCTTGAAATTGCAAGAGCCATTCGGGATATTAAAGCGAAACAGCAAGGGAAAAAGGATTGGAGGGAAGGAAATGGGCGGCCTAAAGACAGCGGGACGGCCCAGGCGCGGGTTTATGAATGGCGGCAGCAGCACCCGGAGGGGCGCAAGGCTGACTGTCACCGGGAAACTGGCCTTGATCCGAAAACCGTCCGTAAGTGGTGGGATTGCCCGCCGCCAGCGGTACGCTTTGAAAATGGGCATGTAACGGTGCGGGTGTCCCCTTCCCAGGAGTTGAGCGATTGGCTCCTGGACGCGCTGCACGATGGGGGCCAGGAATAAGGCCCAGAAAGGCCCCTGTTACGCTTTAGAAGCCGTTTTCAGCCCTCCGAGGGTAAATATACCGGCCCCCTCGCTACCGCGCCCGAAAAGCCGCATAAATCAAGGCTTTTTGCCCCCTAAATGCGTACATACCAGGGTGGAAGTTTAAGGGCCAGTGCTTGGGTAAACGACCAGGAATGCATATTGACATTGTGAATAAAAAATGATACAATGTATATAATAAGAGCGAAAGGAGTTGCTATCTATGGCGAATACAAATATTAACATCCGTATGGACGCAGATTTGAAGCGGCAGTTTGAGGCGTTCTGTGCTGATATGGGAATGACGATGACAACGGCGTTCAATGTTTTTGCTCGTAAGGCGGTGAGAGAGTATAGAATACCCTTTGAAATCAGCGGCGATGTGCCGAACGCAGAAACCGTCGAAGCAATCCAGGAAGTAAAGAGAATGAAGGCCGATCCGAGCCTCGGCAAGACCTATTCCAATGTCGATCAGATGATGGAGGAGCTGCTTGCCGATGTATAACATAAGACCAACCACAAAGTTTCAGAAGGATTTGAAGCGTGTGAAAAAGCGCGGCTTTGATATTTCTTTGCTGACCGATATTATTAAAAAGCTGGCTGCGGGGGAGCCGTTGCCGGAGAAGAACAGGGATCACCAGCTTTCCGGGGACTATGCGGGGTGTCGTGAGTGCCACATTACGCCGGATTGGTTGCTGATCTACGAAGTGGACGGGGACGAGCTGATTTTATATCTTACCCGGACGGGATCGCATAGCGACTTATTTTAGGGGAAGGAGGAAAGGTCTATGAGCTGGGATAAAGAGAGGATCGCGCAGATACAGCTTCCCGATCCGGCAGACGATGATCCGCACCCTCGTCTGCTCCTGGAAGGGCGCGGCATACACGCAGGAGAGGGATTTACAGCTTTGTTTCCAGATGGCTGGCACGAGATTACCCTTGAAGTAGCCTGGGAGCCGACAGGCCCTGCTTGCTGGTACATATCTACGCCTGGGTTTAAGGGTGTGTGTCCTGTGGGCCTGTTCGTGAAAGTATGAAAACGATCCGGCAGATAGCCGACGAGATAGGGGTATCAAAGACAGCGGTAAGTAAACAAATCGAAAACCTGGGTTTGCGATCAAGTTTGCGAAAAAACGGAAACCAGTTTGCGATTGATGAACACCAGGAAGCTTTGATAAAACAGGCTTTTTTTGAAAAAACGCAAACTGAAATCGAAAACCAATCGCAAACTAAAACGCAAACCGAAAACCGTGAAGTTGGCGATTTGGTTTGCGTTTTACAGGCCACCATCGACACACTGCAAGGGCAGCTTGAAGTGAAAGACCGGCAGATCGAGCAGCAGGCTCAGACCATTACTCGGCTCACTGATGCGCTGGCCGCTGCCCAGCAGACGGCGGCAGCGGCCCAGGCTCTTCACGCGGGGACGATCCAGCAGCAGCTTCTTACCGGGGAGGCCGGAGCGGATCAGCAGGACCAGGCGCCGGAGCAAAAACGGGGCTGGTTTAGCAAGTTGTTTCGAGGTTAAGAGAACTTGACAAATTAGAATTGTAAAGGAGATTTTATGAGAATAACTTCATTAGTTGAAAATACGACTAAGTCAGAACTTAAAACAAAACACGGACTTTCCTTATATATTGAAACGAAATCACATAAAATTCTATTTGATTTAGGTTCAGATAGCACATTATTTGAAAATGCTATGAAAAGAAATATAGATATTTCAAAAGTGGATACTGTTATTATTTCTCATGGGCATTTTGACCATGGAGGAGCATTGAAAAAATTTTTAGATATTAATTCTGTGGCAAATATCTATGTGCAAAAGGAAGCCTTTGAACCACATTACAGTAAAACCTTATTTCTTAAAATACCAGTTGGAATTGATAGTAAGCTTAAATCTAATAGGCAAATCAAACTATTGAATGGTAATTATAAAATTGATGAAGAATTATCGCTATTTACAGTAAGTAAAACAAATAAATTTTATTCTCCTGCCAATAATGCTCTTTATGATAAAAAGGGCAAAGATACTTTTGTACACGAACAAAACTTGATTATTTCAGAAAATAAAGTAGTAGTTATTATGGGGTGTGGGCATTCTGGTGTTGTAAATATCATGGAAGAAGCAGAGAAGTATCAACCACATTTTTGTATTGGTGGTTTTCATTTGTTCAACCCACTTACAAAGAAAACAGTATCAAAAGAATTGTTAAACAGTATTGCAATGGAATTACAAAAGTATAAAGAT
>NZ_JACJKY010000044.1 GCF_016901855.1 Merdimmobilis hominis
ATATCAAATTTAATTATACACAATCAATCTCTAAATAACAAGCGGTTTTTTCGGGATTTAAAAAAAGATTCAAAAAAGACATCGTACACAGATGCACGATGTCTTTTTTGCGAAATACATGAATTACTGCTGCGGATTCTGCGGCGGCTGATTCATCGGCGGCTGGTACTGCGGATACTGTCCGTTTGCCGGCTGCTGCGGATATTGGCCGTTCATCGGCTGCTGATACTGCGGCTGCTGATATACCGGTTTTTGTTTGATCAGACCCACTGCTTTGCAAGCGATCGACGAGAACACCGGAATGGAAGCGTCCTTGCCTTTTGCCGTCTGTACAATTCCGATGATAACGAACACCAAAACAGCAATGGAAACGAGCCAGTTCAGCCAGGAGAACACATCGCTTACGGCGCTGCCCACGAGCGGAATGTAAGAGAATACGCGGTTAATGATCGAGAGGACACTGCTGACTACCGATGCAAAAATCGAAAGGCAAAGTGCCTCGATGGTTTGTCTTGTGAGCCATTCATCTTTTTCTGTTGCAATGACAAAGCCTAACAGCAAAGCGCCAAGCAGCACTTGACCCAAAAATGCCAGAACAAATGCCAGCACAGCATAGAACCACAAGCAAACGCCAAATTTGCCTTTTTTCATAAAAAAGACCCCCAAACTATAATTTATTATCTCGATTATAGCACATCAACACAAGACCTGCAAGAACGCAGCAAAGATTTTAATGACATTTTTCGCATCCGCAGTGAAACAAAACATCTGCAATCGATTCAACCACACGCGAATCATCTTTGGTAATGCCCAAAGAACGCGTCAATTCACCCGGAATTCCGTCCAAAAAACGCGCACGCGAAATGTTTGCATCATATAAGCTTGAAAACACCGCACGAATGAGTCCCTCTGCAATCAAACGGTCATATTCACCGCCAATGCATACCAAAACGCCTTCCTCACCGCAAATCTCATATAATATATATGCGGCAGGTGCATCGTTTTCAAACACAGCATAGCCAAACGAAGCCGATACACCTTCTTTTTGCGCCAGCGACTGTACGAGCTGTTTTTCACGAATCGGCAAAAACGCAATCATTTTCTGCCTCCCGCCTGCGGCTTAGAAATTGCGGTGCGGATTGCACGCAGTTCCTCTTTGGAAAGTTCGCGTACATCGCCGGGTTTGAGCATACCCAGGCGCAGCGGACCGATCGATGTCCGTTTTAAACGCGCCACTTCCAGTCCGACCGATTCGCACATCCGACGAATCTGACGGTTTCTGCCCTCGTGAATTGCAATCTCACAAACCACACGGTTCGGCTCTTTTGTCAGCACGCGCACATCTGCCGGCGCCGTAATGCGGCCGTCCAGATACACGCCTGCGGAGAGTTTTGCCGCCTGTTCATCTGTGATATCCGGGCGTACTGTCACACGATACGTTTTGGTCACATTGCGCGACGGATGCATCAGATCGTTTGCGAATTTGCCGTCGCTTGTAAAGAGCAAAAGTCCCTCAGAGTTTAGGTCGAGCCGTCCAACCGGAAACACACGCACCGGAAGATCATGCGGCAACAGTTCTGTCACACAGCGGCGGCCGCGATCGTCCGACATCGACGTCAGATAGCCGCGCGGCTTGTGCATCATCAGATAGAGATGTGTTTTTTTGCGTGCGACGAACACCCGCTCGCCGTCCACCGTCACAAGATCCTTCATCGGATCAATTTTTTGACCGATCAGCGCCGGATGACCGTTGACTTTGACACGTCCCTCTTCAATCAGCACCTCTGCCTTTCGGCGGGAACAAACGCCGTTATCTGCCATCATTTTCTGAATGCGAATTTTCTCCATAATAAAAAACCTCCTGCCGTTTCACAACGGGAATCTCATACCAATACAAGTGTATCGTACTAAAAACTAAGAATAATGTCAAGGAAAAGCCAGCCGGCGCGCTATCTTTTGCAAAAGTCCGTACAAAACTATACATCCTGCGCAAACGGTACTGTGATTTTTCTACACAACCGACAGTTTCTTTTCATTGATATTTATTTATCAAAATGATATACTGAAATTAGGAAGATATTGTATCTTCATTAAAACACTTGAAAGAAGATGATACCAATGTGCATAGCTTTTTAACATTCAATTATCAAAAATAATTTTGAACTTATTTAAGAAAGCGAGGAATAAAAATGAAACAACAATTTTATCCAAAGAAACGATTATATTCTTTTATTAGTATTCTTTTGGTTTTTACCGTACTTTGTTGTATGATCCCTTCACCCGCACTCGCCTCTTCTTCTCCATATACAGATGCTCTTCAAAAAGCAAATTCCCTGAAACAAATTATTATATCTGACGTTCCAGACTGCACATGGACAGAAAATACTGTATGTGCAAACACATTTCCGTTATATGACATAGACTTAAATGTAAATGGATATGTGTTTGAGTTTGAAACCAACGGCTCTCCATCAGGATTTATTCAAATTGATCTTTCCACAGGAGAAGCAAGATTAGATAGTTATTGTTTCAGCGGTGTCCATACGTCGAATATTATGAAACAAGGAAAAAAGAATCTCTCTTCAAACACAAAAACCATCTATTTAGGCGGATATTCATATTTGACAGAACAACCAAGTACACCATTTTCGTTGACAAAATCTTATATGGATCTTTACACAGGCGAAACATTGTCACTTGACACACAGGTAAAAGCAGAAATCCGTGAATCTTATGATCAGTATGTTGCAAATAAAGTGAGTATGAATCGGGCTTCCGCACCCATTCAACCTTTAGGAACAAACACTGTAACAAAGTTTGTTTCCGGATATACTACAGCGATTGCTTTTGAAACATATACCTCTGTAGGCGATACGGTCAATAAAAACACTTGTGCACCGATTGCCGTCACAAATATTTGCAAATACTGGGATTTATGTAAAGGCAAAAGTGCCTTATACACCGCTGGTTCCACATATACTGCTTTAAAAAACGCAATGGGACCATACTCTATCGGAGGATGTGACCCATCTAAAGTAGAACCGGCATGGAAAAACTATGTTTCTTCTAAAGGCTATACACCTTCTGTTTATACTTTTGATAAAGAGGGACAACGGGAAATCTCTTTTACAACTTACAGAGAATTTATCGATTGGAATCGTCCATTTTTATATCATGCTGACTGGCCAGGAGACCATGCAGTCGCCGCCTTTGGCTACCAATATATTGAGGTGGAAAATACAATTATTATAGCAGATGCATATCATGCAACTTGTGTATATAAAACATGGTCTTCATTAGGACATAGTTGGTCTTTACATGAGCAAACCTGTGCATGTGTCGTTCCCCTTTAATTTTTATCTTCAATAAGATCCGAAAGAAGGTGCTTCCCATGACAAAAACAAACAAACGAAATCTTATCATTGTCGCCGTTGTTTTGTCGGTCGCATTGATCGCAGCAGTCTGCGTTTCCGTCTTTTTCCCGAAAACAACGATT
>NZ_JACJKY010000045.1 GCF_016901855.1 Merdimmobilis hominis
GGTTTCTGCAGAAGTACTTTGCGGTGCAAATCCACCGAAGATAGTTAGCTGGGTATTGTCTACGATAATTTCTGCGCCTTCCTTGCCGTAGTTCTTTTCAAGCTGGCTACAGACAGGTTCCGCGTTCAGGATATTTGATCAGTTCATATTCGCTCGGCTCTAACTGCAATGTGTCTATAAATGCCTTTGCGTCAATGGAACCGGGGTTGAACATAAACTGATGAGTGGGGATTGCAAACAGCGGCTTTGTCAGCTCACAGACCTCCGGCATCAGAAAATCGTTGATATTCTGACTGGCAATGAGAATGGCAGAGTCTTTTTTTCGCACACGCTTCATTGCGTTTCGGATATATTCGATAGCGGTACGGTTGGTCAGATAGAGATATAATTCGTCAATCGCAGCAGCTGTATTTCCTTTGCCGAGAAGCTGGTTGCTCATATGAGAAAGAATGTTGAACAGCATAGCATCCTTCAGTCTGCGGTTGGTATCCATTAAGCCTTTGACGCCAAAACAGAGAAATTCATCATCCGTAATGTTGCTGTGCCCATTGAAATACTTAGATTCTGTCCCTACACACATAGAATGAATGCCGAGGCAGACTTCCTGCAGTGTTTCTTCGGTATAGAGATATTTTCTCTGCTTGTCGTAGGTCATAAATTCTTCTTCGCACAGCTTATACAAATCCTCCATGATCGGATAATCGGTCGGTTTCATTTTGCTGTAGTCTGTCGAGTCGGTTATGCCGAACCGGGCGTACAGTTTAGCCAGCAAGATTTCAATCGTGTCAATCTGACTATCGGTAAAATCCTTGTAACTGCGGAAAAAGTCTTTCAGGTATGCGATGTGCTGACTAAGCTTTGTCACCTTGCGGAATGCGGCAGGTGCTTCGGGATCATTGCTGCTGTCACTTCCATCACTCCACGCTTTCGGCTCTAACGGGTTTACGATATACTCACCGGACATGAAATCGATATAACAACCGCCGAGCGATTCAGTCAAATCTTGGTATTCCGCCTCGGCGTCCAGTACAATGACCGATTTACCGGATTCGCGCAGATTGGTCAGAATGAGTTTTAACAGATAACTTTTGCCCTGACCGGAGTTTCCGAGAATCAGGATATTGCTTGTGGTCTTATCCTCACTCCTGCGGTCAAAATCTACGAGGATGTTCGTACCGAACTTGTCCCTGCCGATATAGATACCACGTGGATCAGTCTTGCCGGAAAAGTTAAACGGATATAGATTTGCCACCGAACTGGCAGGCAGAACACGCTCATACTGTGCGCCAAACTGATTTGCGCCCACCGGCAGAACAGAGAGAAATCCTTCTTTCTGTCTGAGCGTCAGTCTGTCAACTGAGATTTTGGAGCGCGTCAGCTCCATCGCAATTTCGCTTTGCAACTCCTTCAGCTCATCCATGCTTTTTGCTTTCAGCTCGATGAACACAGAGCAGTGGAGAAGGGGTTCTCTGTTTTTTCTGAGATTGGCAAGCAATTCAATGACATCCTGCAGGTTTCCCTCTGCTTCAATGGTTTCGTTTACATCGTTTCCTCCCGACATCAGCTTGTTTTTCCTTGTGGCGTTCTGAATGATTTTTCTCTGCTCCATAGATTCCACAAGCCTATGATAAATACGGAGCGTGACACCGTTGCGGTCGGCAAGCTGACTTAGAATTGCTTGTTCCTCGGTAGACGGCGGATACTCTCTGATTGCCCACACACAGCGGTAACTGTCTCCGACGATATAATGATCGGAGAGGAACTTGATGGTGCCGGGCAGGATGCAGTCAAAAAAGTCCTTTGTGCGGATTTCCTCCATCTGCTCCGGTGTCAGCACCTTCGGTTTTCTTTTGAACATAGATTACCTCCTGACTGCCGCTTTGCAGACAGAAGGAAGCATATAAAAACAGCCGTTCTGCTGTCTGCAAAACGACTGATCTGTTTTTTAAAGATTATTCGGACAGTTCTGTTTCTTCTTCATCGTAACAGAATGACTCTCCGTCAATGTCCTGCATCTGATCTCCGTTCATACTGGCCTCAAAGTATATGGCAAGAAACCGTTTGATGTCAGCCTTTTTCATTCGCTGTACCTCGAAGCCCTGTTCGGAAATGATCTTTTCCGTGCGGTTGGCAGTTTGGAAGACCTGTTCCGGCTTCATGCCTTTGCACCGCATGATGAACAGGAATTGTCTCGCGGTTGCCATTTCAGCCTGCACATGATCAAGCATATCTACATCCTTTTTCAGAATTTTCCGCACCTTCGGATTCTGTTCCTCTGAAAGTCTCTGCTGCAGATAACTTTTGTTGTCATCAAAGCATTCGCAGGAGTCTGTACAGGTGATTTCAATGTTTGGAAGCGCAGACAGTACCATCAGCAAGTGGCGGATTTTGATTTCTACGCTCATATGGGACAACACCGATATATTGGTAGGCGCGACGAGATAAAAAAGAAGCTCGTTCTTATTTGTTTCGAGACCGTATTTTGTAAAAGTTTTGATACCCACCAGCTCCTGTGTGGAGCGTCCTTTTTTCTTTTTCTGCTGTTTTTCTTTTGCTGCCAAGCTGCTCACCTCCATTCAAAGTATTGCTGGGTTGATATAAAATACCGAACAGCATATTTGATAAAATCCAAAACGGTGGTATCCTCCATGCGAATTGTTAAAAATCCGTAGCAGAGTGTCACCGCCGCCGGAATGAAAAAGTGAAGCTGTACCAATGCCACTACCGACAATAGCGCAGCAATACAAAGAATTGTAAAATCCCGCAGTCCCCAAAGCCACAGATTTGCCGTCGCTTTAAGGTTTTGCGGATACAGGTATTGCGTCATATAATTCCTCCCATCGTTGGTTTCTCGTTAGAATGTTCGCCGTACAGGCCATCTGTCTCATAAAAGGTCAGACAGAATTCCTTCGGCGTTTGACCGAACACTTCGTTGATTTTTTCTGTGATCATATCTTTTATGAGCCTTGCTTCTGATTCGGTCGGCATATAATCTCTTTTGTTCTTTTTTTTGATTGCGTCTGTAAAGGTGGTGCTGTGTTTTGAATTTCTGAAATTCACAGGGATCGTCTCACTTTCGTTTATATATTTTTGGA
>NZ_JACJKY010000046.1 GCF_016901855.1 Merdimmobilis hominis
CCCCAGACCGGGGACAGCAGCAACATGATGCTGTGGATCAGCCTGATGCTGGCCTCCTGCGGCGGCGTGCTGGGAATGCTGCTTTACAGGCGGAAAAAGGCGGCGGCCGAGAAATAAGGCTGAGAGATAAAACAAAACCGGCAAAAGCGCCTGCGGGCGGGCTTCGTGCAAAACCCACAGCCCGCCCCGGCGCAGCCGGTATCCTTTTCAAGAAGGGATATCCCTTCTATCCTTTGGTATGCACCAAAGGATAAGCAATCTTATTTGACAAGGAGGAGAAACCAAATGCAAGCAAAAAAGAAACTGACGTCGTTGCTGCTTTCCCTGTGCATGGTATTGAGCGTACTGCCGACGGCGGTGTTCGCAGCAGACGATCCGCTCGTTGGGGGGAGCCAAGAAACCGACCCCTATGAGCCGCAGATGATTGACAAAATCGAGTTGGAGGTAGACGCGCCGGCAGAAGGCAAGCCTGCAGATTTCAGTATTCAGAGTCAGGAAAGCGACCCGTATACCGTAAATGATGTGTACTGGTCTAAGTGCGCCGACGAGGGCGATGAAAACACGCTGGTTTCCATGAGCGCAGACGATTCCTTTGAAAAAGGCTGGTACAGGCTGGTGCTGTACGTATATATGGATTTCAACTACGCCGCGACAGAGGATATTGCGGTTTCCCTGGTCGGCGCACAGCCGGAAAGGCTGGTCGTTGATAGAGAACTCGAATCAACGGTGGTTGTTGACGCATGGTTCGCCATCGACCCGCCTGAGAAACAGGAAATCACCCGTCTTGCTTTTGACGAGATTCCCGTGCCGGCGGCAGGCATCGATTTTGGCCAGGCGGAAGATACCATTGAAAAGCAGGTGGCGCAGGCCCATGATGAGCAGGTGAAGATTTACAGCGCCGACTATTACGAATGGAGCCTGGATTCTTATGACGACTATCATGTTTGGAATACAGTATATTCCGGAGATGAATACGATGGGTCCCTCGCGTATGGCGTCCGCATGCTCCTGTACGCCCAGACCGGCTGGTATTTCGGGGATACGCCGCCGGAGGTTACGGTAAACGGCGAAAAAGCGAAGGTCATATCCCTCGACCCTTACAGAATCGAGGTGTTCATGCAGTTTGGAGACATAGTTGTGGATTATATCTACATAGACAGTGAAATATGGCCGCTTGAAGGGCAGGAAATCCGCATGGAGCCGGATAACTTTACAGTGGGTGTCGACACGCTTGGCGCGCCCGCCAAATCGCTGTTCACAATCAAGGACGCCCGGATGTTAATTAAGCCGGAAGGAAAGGGGGACTGGCGGGATCTGACGGCGGAGGATACGCATTTCAGTACAGAAAACGACTATACTTTTTATGCCGAAGTAGAGGCGGCGGACGGTGTGGTGTTCGCGCAGGACGCCGGAGGAACCATCCGCGCAGACAAAGATGCGACGGTTACCGTATCACCCGACGGGAAGAGCGCAACTCTGTTCCACGAGATCGTTCTCAGGGTTTACAGGAAAGCCTATGCGCGGACGACCATGTACGACAACGACCCCATGTTCGAAGGTATTGACATGACAGATTGGGAAACAAAGGATCACAAAAGCGTGCCTTTGACGATGAATGCGCCGGAGCCGGGCGTAACAATCGAAGATCCCACATTCGGAACCCCGGACGGCAAGGAAGTTATAGAAGGGATGAGCGAATACTTCTATTGGTACGAAGTTCCCTATGTCGGCTCTCAAAAGTCTATCAATTACAGCCCTGAAACATTTGAAGCGGGCAAAACCTATATGCTGAAAATATCTTTTGTAAGCTCCTGGTTACGCTCCTATTATGTTCCGCCTGATTTTGACATTGAGTATGTTGTGGATCAGGACGGAAATATACTCAACTATGCGCGTAAGGATTCCATTACGATCGATGAGCACGATAGAGATCTCTTTTTCTGGTTTACGGTCGGCGAGGTTGGGGAGCCGGAAGTGGTAGAGCAGATCGACATTACCGGGCCTGAGGATCTTGTCGGGGTTTTGGGGCAAGAGACTACTTGGTTAAGTTCAGAACAGCTAAGCAATTTTAAGCTCTCTTCAGATGCATTTGTGATCGACAACGGCGTCTGGTTCTATTCCTCCGGTTCCAGTTCCAATTTTTTGCGACTGGACTTGCGGGTAAACAGCGGGTATCGGTTTAAGCTCCCACAGCGGCAGGCGCTTTCTTACAACGGCGATTCCAGTAACATCACCTATTATTCTGATAGCAACGAATTTGACGACTTCGTCGTGTACATTTTCCCATCCGACGCTGAGCCGCACACCCACATATACAGCGAAGAGTGGAGCTCGGATGAAAACAATCACTGGCATGCTTGCGAGTGTGGAGCAAAGGCGGATACGGCCGCTCATACCTATGGCGAGTGGAGCGTCACCAAAGAAGCTACTGAAACGGAAACGGGCTCCAGGGAGCGCACCTGCACGGTCTGCGATTATATGCAGACAGAGACGATCCCGGTAATCGAGCATGAGCACAGCTACAGCGAAGAGTGGAGCTCGGACGAAAACAATCACTGGCATGCTTGCGAGTGTGGAGCAAAGGCGGATACGGCCGCTCATACCTATGGCGAGTGGAGCGTCACCAAAGAAGCCACTGAAACGGAAACAGGATCCAAGGAACGCACCTGTACGGTCTGTGCATATGTGCAGACTGAAGCCATCCCTGCAGCGGGAACCGGAGAGCCAACCGATTCGACTGATCCGACCGATTCATCCGATTCGCAGGGTCAGCAGGATCCTTCCGGCGACACCGGCATCCCCCAGACCGGGGACAGCAGCAACATGATGCTGTGGATCAGCCTGATGCTGGCCTCCTGCGGCGGCGTGCTGGGAATGCTGCTTTACAGGCGGAAAAAGGCGGCGGCC
>NZ_JACJKY010000047.1 GCF_016901855.1 Merdimmobilis hominis
CGAAAGTGAACTTATCTTTGACTCAACATCTCGATTCAATTCGAGGTCAAGCCCTCGACCGATTAGTACTCGCTGGCTTAACACATCACTGTGCTTACACCTTGAGCCTATCAACCTCGTAGTCTTCAAGGGGTCTTACCTGATTAACTCAGTGGGATATCTTATCTTGAGGGCGGCTTCACGCTTAGATGCCTTCAGCGTTTATCCGTTCCGCACTTAGCTGCCCAGCTGTGCCAGTAGGCCTGACAACTGGTGCACCAGAGGTGCGTCCATCCCGGTCCTCTCGTACTAGGGACAGCGCCTCTCAAATATCCTGCGCCCACGACAGATAGGGACCGAACTGTCTCACGACGTTCTGAACCCAGCTCGCGTACCGCTTTAATTGGCGAACAGCCAAACCCTTGGGACCGAATTCAGCCCCAGGATGCGATGAGCCGACATCGAGGTGCCAAACCTCCCCGTCGATGTGGACTCTTGGGGGAGATCAGCCTGTTATCCCCAGGGTAGCTTTTATCCGTTGAGCGACGGCATTTCCACTCACATACCGCCGGATCACTAACTCCAACTTTCGTTTCTGCTCGGACCGTCATCCTCGCAGTCAGGCTCGCTTTTGCGTTTACACTCAAGAGCATGGTTTCCGTCCATGCTGAGCGAACCTTTGAGCGCCTCCGTTACTCTTTTGGAGGCGACCGCCCCAGTCAAACTGCCCACCTAACATTGTCCCCCGACCGGATTCACGGCCGCAGGTTAGAATTTCAGCAAACAAAGAGTGGTATCCCAACATCGACTCCACCAAAGCTGACGCCCTGGTTTCCTAGTCTCCCACCTATCCTGTACATCATTTACCGAAATCCAATATTAAGCTACAGTAAAGCTCCATGGGGTCTTTCCGTCTAGTCGCGGGTAACCGGCATCTTCACCGGTACTACAATTTCGCCGGGCGGGTTGTTGAGACAGTGCCCAGATCGTTACACCATTCGTGCGGGTCAGAACTTACCTGACAAGGAATTTCGCTACCTTAGGACCGTTATAGTTACGGCCGCCGTTTACCGGGGCTTCAATTCAATGCTCTCACATCTCCTCTTAACCTTCCGGCACCGGGCAGGTGTCAGCCCCTATACGTCATCTTTCGATTTAGCAGAGACCTGTGTTTTTGCTAAACAGTCGCCTGGGCCTATTCTCTGCGGCTCATTCGCATGAGCACCCCTTCTCCCGAAGTTACGGGGTCAACTTGCCGAGTTCCTTAACAACCCTTCTCCCGTTGGCCTTAGAATTCTCTTCCTACCTACCTGTGTCGGTTTGCGGTACGGGCTCTCTCGATATCCACAAAGCTTTTCTCGCCTCCGTCTACATCTGCTTCCCTACTAGTTTCAGTCCCTTACGACCGGGTCTACCATCGCCCGGCTCAGACGCTTTCAGAGTGTCCCTTTGCTTAAATCTTTGAGAGGCTACGGAATATCCACCGTATGTGCATCGGCTACGCCGCTAGGCCTCACCTTAGCTCCCGGCTTACTAGGAGCGGACGAACCTTCCTCCTAAAACCTTAGGCTTTCGGCCATTATGATTCTCACATAATTCTCGCTACTCATTCCGGCATTCTCACTCCTATACAGTCCACACGCGCTTCCGCTCATGCTTCACCCCGTATACGACGCTCCTCTACCACGCAGTTAAACTGCATCCCAAGCTTCGGTGTACATTTTAGCCCCGTTAAATTTTCGGCGCAGAACCACTCGACCAGTGAGCTATTACGCACTCTTTGAATGTGTGGCTGCTTCTAAGCCAACATCCTGGTTGTTTTAGCGGTTCCACATCCTTTCCCACTTAAATGCACTTTGGGACCTTAGCTGTGGATCTGGGCTCTTTCCCTTTTGACCGTGAAACTTATCTCACACGGTCTGACTCCCATAAATCAATTATCCGGCATTCAGAGTTTGATAGGTTTCGGTAACCTCTCGGCCCCTAGACCATTCAGTGCTTTACCTCCGGTAATCTTTTATGAGGCTAGCCCTAAAGCTATTTCGAGGAGAACCAGCTATATCCGGGTTCGATTGGAATTTCTCCGCTATCCACACCTCATCCGCCACCTTTTCAACGGGGGTCGGTTCGGCCCTCCATGGAATTTTACTTCCACTTCAGCCTGGACATGGATAGGTCACCCGGTTTCGGGTCTATGTCATGCAACTAATTTCGCCCT